>NZ_WJWV01000006.1:0-1130 GCF_009661045.1 Aeromicrobium sp. S22 | reverse complement strand
GTCGGCTCGGGCTTCTTCGGCCTGACGATCGCCGACCGATGTGCGCGTGAGCTGGGCCTGAAGGTCCAGGTCATCGATCGCCGCGACCACCTGGGCGGCAACGCCTACTCCGAGATCGATCCCGAGACCGGCATCGAGGTCCACCGCTACGGGGCACACCTGTTCCACACCTCCAACCAGCGAGTGTGGGAGTACGTCAACCGGTTCACGACGTTCACGCCCTATCAGCACCGCGTCTACACGACGTACCGCGGTGAGGTGTTCCCGCTGCCGATCAACCTCGGCACGATCAACCAGTTCCAGCGCGCCGCGTACTCCCCCGACGAGGCCCGCGCGTGGGTCGCCGAGCAGGCCGCGATGATCACCGGCGAGCCGGCGAACCTCGAGGAGAAGGCGATCTCGCTGATCGGCGAGCCGCTGTACGAGGCGTTCATCAAGGGCTACACCGCCAAGCAGTGGCAGACCGATCCCCGCGAGCTCGGCGCCGACATCATCAGCCGCCTGCCGGTGCGCTACACGTACGACAACCGCTACTTCTCCGACACCTACGAGGGTCTGCCCACCGACGGCTACACCGCGTGGCTGGAGCGGATGGCCGATCACGACAACATCACCGTGACGCTCGAGGCCGACTTCTTCGACGAGACGCAACCTTTCAACAAGAAGGCATGCGTCGGGGTGACCCCTGTCGTGTACACGGGCCCGGTCGACCGCTACTTCGATCACGCCCACGGCGACCTGTCGTGGCGCACCCTGGATTTTGAGACCGAGGTGCTGGCGACCGGCGACTTCCAGGGCACCCCGGTGATGAACTACGCCGACCCCGACATCGCGCACACCCGCATCCACGAGTTCCGACACTTCCACCCCGAGCGCGACCACCCGGCCGACAAGACCGTGATCATGCGCGAGTTCAGCCGCTTCGCCGGCATCGGCGACGAGCCCTACTACCCGGTCAACACCCCCCAGGACCGCGAACGGCTCCTGGCCTACCGCGAGCTGGCCCGCGGCGAGAAGAACGTGCTGTTCGGCGGACGCCTCGGCACCTACCAGTACCTCGACATGCACATGGCCATCGGCTCGGCGCTCAGCATGTTCGACAACAAGCTCGCACCGTACTTCCGCGACGG
>NZ_WJWV01000005.1:0-5559 GCF_009661045.1 Aeromicrobium sp. S22 | reverse complement strand
GGTGCACAAACAGCAGCGAGGCCGCCCCAGTGGGGCGGCCTCGCGCTAATGATTGTCCGGCGACGTCCTACTCTCCCACACAGTCTCCCGTGCAGTACCATCGGCGCTGAGAGGCTTGACTTCCGGGTTCGGAATGTAGCCGGGTATTTCCCTCTCGCCATGGTCGCCGAAACTCTATTGAGATATCAACTCAAAACCATGCACACCCTGATCCCACACGAGTGTGGGGGGTGCTTGGTGGTTCCCGGACGTATCTCGGGAACCTCACAGTGGACGCGGTGTACATCTTTGTAAGAAACAAGCCCTCGGCCTATTAGTACCGGTCAGCTCCACACATTGCTGTGCTTCCACTTCCGGCCTATCAACCCAGTGGTCTGCTGGGGGCCTTACCTGGTAAACCAGTGGGAAACCTCATCTTGAAACACGCTTCCCGCTTAGATGCTTTCAGCGGTTATCGCTTCCGAACGTAGCTAACCAGCAGTGCTCTTGGCAGAACAACTGGCACACCAGAGGTTCGTCCATCCCGGTCCTCTCGTACTAGGGACAGATTTTCTCAAGTTTCCTACGCGCGCGGCGGATAGGGACCGAACTGTCTCACGACGTTCTAAACCCAGCTCGCGTGCCGCTTTAATGGGCGAACAGCCCAACCCTTGGGACCTGCTACGGCCCCAGGATGCGACGAGCCGACATCGAGGTGCCAAACCATCCCGTCGATATGGACTCTTGGGGAAGATCAGCCTGTTATCCCCGGGGTACCTTTTATCCGTTGAGCGACGCCGCTTCCACTTGCCAGCGCCGGATCACTAGTTCCGACTTTCGTCCCTGCTCGAGCTGTCACTCTCACAGTCAAGCTCCCTTGTGCACTTACACTCGAAACCTGATTGCCAACCAGGCTGAGGGAACCTTTGAGCGCCTCCGTTACATTTTAGGAGGCAACCGCCCCAGTTAAACTACCCATCAGGCACTGTCCCTGATCCAGATAATGGACCTAGGTTAGATATCTAGTACAGCCAGAGTGGTATTTCAACGATGACTCCACACTCACTGGCGTGAATGCTTCACAGTCTCCCACCTATCCTACACAAGCTGAACCAAACACCAATACCAAACTATAGTAAAGGTCCCGGGGTCTTTCCGTCCTGCCGCGCGTAACGAGCATCTTTACTCGTAGTGCAATTTCGCCGAGTCCATGGTTGAGACAGCGCCCAAGTCGTTACTCCATTCGTGCAGGTCGGAACTTACCCGACAAGGAATTTCGCTACCTTAGGATGGTTATAGTTACCACCGCCGTTTACTGGGGCTTAAGTTCTGTGCTTCGCTTGCGCTGACACGTCCCCTTAACCTTCCAGCACCGGGCAGGAGTCAGTCCGTATACGGCGTCTTTCGACTTAGCACGGACCTGTGTTTTTAGTAAACAGTCGCTTGGGCCTGGTCTCTGCGGCCGTCAACGCTTCTCGCAGCAAGTGCGATAACGAATCGGGCCCCCCTTCTCCCGAAGTTACGGGGGCATTTTGCCGAGTTCCTTAACCATGGTTCACTCGATCACCTTAGTATTCTCTACCTGACCACCTGAGTCGGTTTGGGGTACGGGCGGCTCTAGATCTCGCTAGATGCTTTTCTCGGCAGCATAGGATCACTCACTTCGACAAAATTGTCTCCCCATCAGATCTCAGGCATGTGAATGACGGATTTGCCTATCATTCGCCCTACGTCCTTAGCCCGGGACAACCATCGCCCGGGATGAGCTACCTTCCTGCGTCACACCATTGCTTGCCTACTACCAGATCGGGTCATGCGCTGCCCCGGCGTCGCTCCGAAGAGTCCAGCCGGCTTAGGGCACTTAGCATCACTGGGTTCGGCATGGGCGATCTAATGCCGGTACGGGAATATCAGCCCGTTGTCCATCGACTACGCCTGTCGGCCTCGCCTTAGGTCCCGACTTACCCAGGGAAGATTAGCTTGACCCTGGAACCCTTGGTCATTCGGTGGAGGAGTTTCTCACTCCTCATTCGCTACTCATGCCTGCATTCTCACTCGTGTAGCCTCCACGGCTGGATCACTCCGCCGCTTCGCTGGCCACACGACGCTCCCCTACCGATCCATGCGCCTGGACCACGAAGGCCTGGCTATTGCATGAATCCCATAGCTTCGGTGGATAACTTGAGCCCCGCTAAATTGTCGGCGCGGAATTACTTGACCAGTGAGCTATTACGCACTCTTTCAAGGGTGGCTGCTTCTAAGCCAACCTCCTGGTTGTCTCTGCGACTCCACATCCTTTTCCACTTAGTTATCGCTTTGGGACCTTAGCTGATGGTCTGGGCTGTTTCCCTCTCGACAATGGAGCTTATCCCCCACTGTCTCACTGCTGCGCTCTCACTTATCGGCATTCGGAGTTTGGCTGGGTTCAGTAAGCTTGTAGGCCCCCTAGCCCATCCAGTGCTCTACCTCCGACAAGAAACACGCAACGCTGCACCTAAATGCATTTCGGGGAGAACCAGCTATCACGGAGTTTGATTGGCCTTTCACCCCTATCCACAGCTCATCCCCCCAGTTTTTAACCTAGGTGGGTTCGGTCCTCCACGCGGTCTTACCCGCGCTTCAACCTGGCCATGGATAGATCACTCCGCTTCGGGTCTAGATCCTGCAACTATGGTCGCCCTATTCGGACTCGCTTTCGCTACGGCTACGGCTCAACGCCTTAACCTCGCTACAGAACGCTAACTCGCAGGCTCATTCTTCAAAAGGCACGCTGTCACCCGTCACAAGGACGAGCTCCAACGGATTGTATGCACATGGTTTCAGGTACTATTTCACTCCCCTCCCGGGGTACTTTTCACCTTTCCCTCACGGTACTAGTCCGCTATCGGTCATCGAGGAGTATTTAGGCTTAACGGGTGGTCCCGCCAGATTCACACCGAATTTCAGGGGTTCGGTGTTACTCGGGGTAACGCAAAAGAGCCATGAGCTTACGTGTACGGGGGTATCACCCTCTATGCCGCGACTTTCCAGTCGGCTTTCACTTCACTCATGGTTTATGACTCTTTGTCTGCTCGGCAGAACAGACCATGCGGCCCCACAACACCCCAAATACAACGCCTGCCGGCTATCACATACTTGAGGTTTAGCCTGATCCGGTTTCGCTCGCCACTACTACCGGAATCACTTTTGTTTTCTCTTCCTGTGGGTACTGAGATGTTTCACTTCCCCACGTTCCCTCCTACTGCCCTATGTGTTCAGACAGAGGTACTCAGACTTTACTCTGAGTGGGTTTCCCCATTCGGACATCCCCGGATCACAGGTCGGTTGTCACCTTCCCGGGGCTTTTCGCAGACTCCAACGTCCTTCATCGGCTCTCGATGCCAAGGCATCCACCATGTGCACTTAGTAGCTTGTTGTTACTACAAAGATGCTCGCGTCCACTGTGAAGTTCTCAAAATACGTTCGGTCCCACATACCAATCCCACGCCTACCAAACCAACACCCTTGCGAGGTGTCGAACCTGGTGGTTCGAGGGGATATGCGGTCCAAGGAAACAACTCTGACGAGCTGATCCCTCAGGACCCAACAGTGTGCCTGATTCGGTAACAAATTTCCCAGCGACTTTCCACGCCCTTGCGAGCAGTACTAACCCTGGTGGGCTGCTACCAAGCCAAATAATCGACGATCCACTAGTGAGCTGAGACGCACCAACACATTCGGCTGGTAAACGTCTCAATGGACAACCACCACGATGGGCAGCTGCCAGATGCTCCTTAGAAAGGAGGTGATCCAGCCGCACCTTCCGGTACGGCTACCTTGTTACGACTTCGTCCCAATCGCCAGCCCCACCTTCGACAGCTCCCTCCGTAAACGGTTGGGCCACTGGCTTCGGGTGTTGCCGACTTTCATGACGTGACGGGCGGTGTGTACAAGGCCCGGGAACGTATTCACCGCAGCGTTGCTGATCTGCGATTACTAGCGACTCCGACTTCATGGGGTCGAGTTGCAGACCCCAATCCGAACTGAGACCGGCTTTTTGGGATTCGCTCCACCTTACGGTTTCGCAGCCCATTGTACCGGCCATTGTAGCATGCTTGAAGCCCTGGACATAAGGGGCATGAAGACTTGACGTCATCCCCACCTTCCTCCGAGTTGACCCCGGCAGTCTCCTATGAGTCCCCACCATTACGTGCTGGCAACATAGGACGAGGGTTGCGCTCGTTGCGGGACTTAACCCAACATCTCACGACACGAGCTGACGACAGCCATGCACCACCTGTAAACCGACCACAAGGGGGGCCGTATCTCTACGGCTTTCCGGCATATGTCAAACCCAGGTAAGGTTCTTCGCGTTGCATCGAATTAATCAGCATGCTCCGCCGCTTGTGCGGGCCCCCGTCAATTCCTTTGAGTTTTAGCCTTGCGGCCGTACTCCCCAGGCGGGGCGCTTAATGCGTTAGCTGCGGCACGGAGACCGTGGAAGGTCCCCACACCTAGCGCCCAACGTTTACGGCATGGACTACCAGGGTATCTAATCCTGTTCGCTCCCCATGCTTTCGCTCCTCAGCGTCAGGTAATGCCCAGAGAACCGCCTTCGCCACCGGTGTTCCTCCTGATATCTGCGCATTCCACCGCTACACCAGGAATTCCGTTCTCCCCTGCATACCTCTAGTCTGCCCGTATCGGAAGCACGCTCAGGGTTGAGCCCTGAGTTTTCACTCCCGACGCGACAAACCGCCTACGAGCCCTTTACGCCCAATAATTCCGGACAACGCTCGGACCCTACGTATTACCGCGGCTGCTGGCACGTAGTTGGCCGGTCCTTCTTCTGCAGGTACCGTCACTTTCGCTTCGTCCCTGCTGAAAGAGGTTTACAACCCGAAGGCCGTCATCCCTCACGCGGCGTTGCTGGATCAGGCTTTCGCCCATTGTCCAATATTCCCCACTGCTGCCTCCCGTAGGAGTCTGGGCCGTGTCTCAGTCCCAGTGTGGCCGGTCACCCTCTCAGGCCGGCTACCCGTCAATGCCTTGGTGAGCCATTACCTCACCAACAAGCTGATAGGCCGCGAGCTCATCCTTCTCCGCCGGAGCTTTCCACCTCCAAACATGCGAAAGGAGGTCATATTCGGCATTAGCCATCGTTTCCAATGGTTATTCCAAAGAGAAGGGCAGATTGCTCACGTGTTACTCACCCGTTCGCCGCTCGTGTACCCCCGAAGGGGCCTTACCGCTCGACTTGCATGTGTTAAGCACGCCGCCAGCGTTCGTCCTGAGCCAGGATCAAACTCTCCGTTGAAGCAGCTAAAGCGCTGCCAAACTTCAGTTCAACCTGACAAACTATTTGCTGACAAATAAATTGTCGGAATTGTTCCATCAAGCCAACCAAACAAACCCGAAAGTCCATCTGGCAAGTCTCGACGGGGTACTACTAATTAATCTCGTCGACTTTTGGCACACTGTTGAGTTCTCAAGGATCAGACGCTCACCTCGACCCAGCCACTGGCTGAATCTCAGGGCAACTCGTCCAACTTACACGGCTCGTTTTCACCGGTCAAACCCGGGTCGGTCACCATGTCGCTC
>NZ_WJWV01000004.1:0-293994 GCF_009661045.1 Aeromicrobium sp. S22 | reverse complement strand
ACGGCGACCTGTCGTGGCGCACCCTGGATTTTGAGACCGAGGTGCTGGCGACCGGCGACTTCCAGGGCACCCCGGTGATGAACTACGCCGACCCCGACATCGCGCACACCCGCATCCACGAGTTCCGCCACTTCCACCCCGAGCGCGACCACCCGGCCGACAAGACCGTGATCATGCGCGAGTTCAGCCGCTTCGCCGGCACCGGCGACGAGCCCTACTACCCGGTCAACACCCCCCAGGACCGCGAACGGCTCCTGGCCTACCGCGAGCTGGCGCGCGGCGAGAAGAACGTGCTGTTCGGCGGACGTCTCGGCACCTACCGGTACCTCGACATGCACATGGCCATCGGCTCGGCGCTCAGCATGTTCGACAACAAGCTCGCACCGTACTTCCGCGACGGCGCCGCACTCGACGACCATGGCCTCTAGGGCAGACAGCGCCCGCATCGGGCTCGTCCACCGCCTGCGGCTCTGGGCGATCAGTCGGCTGCGGCGCTCGCGGCTCCTGCCGTCGGGGATGCCGGACAAGCTCACCGACGAGGACCGGCTCGGACGCCCGTTCGAGCAGCAGGTCATGCTCTACTTCCCGACCACGCGCGACAGCCTCTACCAGCTGCGGCCGTGGTATCACGCGCTGAAGGCCCTCGACGCGTCCCACCGGCTGGTGTGCGTCTTCAAGGACTCGCGCACCGCGCAGATCGTGCGCGACGAGACCGGCCTGGACTGCGTGACGCTCGCCCGCTACGGCCAGCTCGACGAGATCTTGTCGGTGTCGCAGGTCAAGCTCGCGCTCTACGTCAACCACGACCCGATCAACTTCGAGAGCCTGCGCTTCACCTCGCTCGTGCACGTCTACCTCGGGCACGGCGACAGCGACAAGGGCGTCTCGGTCTCCAACCAGGTCAAGGCGTACGACCTGTGCTTCCTCGCGGGCCAGGCCGCGGTCGACCGCACGGCCTCGGCCGTGATGCTCTACGACGCCCCGGCGCACAGCGTCCTGATCGGCCAGCCACAGCTCGACGGGATCGCGCCCGTCGTGCCCTCGCCGTCGCTGGACGGCCGCCCGACGGTCCTGTACGCCCCGACGTGGGAGGCCTCGCAGCCCTCGGTGTCGTACGGCTCCCTCGAGACGCACGGGGTCGCGCTGGTCACGGCCCTGCTCGGCACGTACCGCGTGATCTACCGCCCGCACCCGCTCAACGGCGTCATCCGGGCGTCGTACGCGGCAGCCGACGCCGCGGTGCGCGAGCTCGCCGACCGGGTCGACACCGTGGTGCCGCTCGAGCAGTCGTTCGCCGACGCGGACCTGCTCGTGACCGACGTGTCCGCCGTGACCCTCAACTGGCTGCCCACGGGCAAGCCGATGCTGGTCACCACCCCGCCCGTCCCCTACCCGCCCAGCCCGCTCATGGACGTCGTGCCGCAGCTCGCTCCGGGCGACGACGTCGCGGCCATCGTCGCGAAGCACCTGACCGACGACCCGACCAAGGCCGCCCGCGACGCGCTCGTCGAGCACTACCTCGGCGATCCCCGTCCCGGCGTCGCGACCGCCCGCTTCATCGCAGCGTGCGAGGACGCCATGGCGCTGCGCGACCGGGAGTGGGCCGCGCGGCAGGCCGCCGGCGCGACCGGGCCCTAGGCGAGATGTTGGACCTCGCACGCTCGGCCGCGCGCCTGCCGGTGTTCCTGAGCCTGACGATCGGCGCGATGATCGCGATCCGGCTCTGCTTCCTCGGCACGCCCGCGGGACGTGACGAGGCCGGCTTCCTCATGGTCGGCAACGCGTGGGGCGACGGCGACTCCCTCTACGGCCCGTACTGGGTCGATCGTCCGCCGTTGCTGCTCTGGATCATGGACCTGGCCGGCACTCTGACGAACCTGCGGCTCATCGGGCTCCTGGCGTGCGTGGCCATGGTGCTGGGCGTGGCCCGCGCGGCGTACCTCGTGCGCGGACCGCAGGGGGCGCGGTGGGCGGCGGCCACTGCCGCCCTGTTCAGCACCGCCCACTGGTTCGGCGTGACCCGGACCAACGGCGAGATGCTGTGCGCCGGATTCGTCGCCTGGGGATTCGCCCTCACGATCCAGGCCTTCCTGCCCCACGCGCGGCGGCCCTGGCTCCCGGCGCTCGGGGCGGGCGTGCTCGCGGCGTGCTCGTGCTTGATCAAGCAGTCGATCGTGGACGGCCTGGTCTTCGCGGCCGTGCTCGCCGTGGCCGTCGCGTGGCAGCAGCCCGCCACCCGCCGGCGGGCCGCTGTGGTCGTGGCCGCGGGAACGGTCGGCTTCGTCGTCGCCCTCGCGACGGGTGTCGCTGCGGCCGCGGCCCGTGGCACCAGCCCGGCCGAGCTGTTCGACGCGCTCGTGACGTTCCGCGCGGAGGCCGGAGAGGTCATCCGCACCTCCGCCACCGCGGCGACCGGCCAGCGCCTGATCGTGCTCCTCGCCACCTGGGCGGGCAGCGGACTGGGCTTCATCGCAGTCCTCGCGGCGTGGTGCGCAGCACGCCGGCGCGAGCCGGTCGTCCTGGCGACGTTCGCCGTGATCGCATTCGCCTCCGGCACGGCAGTGCTCGGCGGCAGCTACTGGGGCCACTACCTGTTCCAGCTCGTGCCCGCCTCGGCCCTCGCGGCCGGCCTGCTGGCCAACCAGGTGAGCCGGCGCCTCCGCACGGCCCTCGGGGTGTTCACGGTCGCAGTCCTCGCGGCCAACCTGACGTACACGATCGTCGCGCCACCCCACGTGGGGGCCACGGCCGAGACCGTCGGGACGTGGTTGAGAGAATCGGGCAACCCCTCCGACACCGCTGTCGTCGTCTACGGGCAGCCCAATGTCCTCGGCGCCGCGGGGATGTCCAGCCCGTACCCGTACCTCTGGAGCCTGCCTGTGCGCACCCTCGACCCGGACCTGACGACCCTGTCGGGCGTGCTCACGGGGCCCGATCGGCCCACGTGGTTCGTCGAGTGGACCGGCGTCGACTCCTGGGGCATCACGGGCGCGGACCGGCTCGAGAACGAGCTCGACGACGGCTACCGCAAGGTCGCCAAGGTCTGCGGCCGCACCGTCTGGCTGGCCCGCGGCGAGGAGCGCTCGCTGGCGCCCGTCCCGAAGGAGTGCCCGTGACGACCGAGATCGCCGCGCCCCGGACCACGCCGTGGACCTGGCGGGGGCCGGCCCTCCTGGTGTACGCCGTGCTGTTCGCCCTGGGCGTCGTGCTGATCGGCGTGCCGACCGATCCGTTCCAGCTGTTCGTGTGGCTCTGGCTGGCGACCATCGCGTACAACGTCCGCGCTCCCTGGCGAAATCACCTCGCGTTCCCCCGCGACTGGTGGCCCGCGTTCGCGCTTCTCGTGCTCTATCTCTACAGCCGTGGCCTGTCCGACGAGGTCATCTCGATGCCCGTCCACTGGACGATGCCGATCCGCTTCGATGAGTGGCTGGGCGGCGGGACTCTGCCCACCCAGCACCTCCAGGACGCCCTGTGCGCTTCCCCGTGCACCAGCAGCACGCCGCCGCGGTGGTACGACGAGGTGCTCACGACCGTCTACTTCACCCACTTCGTCGCGGGGCTGACCCTCGCCGTGGTCCTGTGGCTGCGGGACCGTGCGATGTGGGTGCCGTGGATGCGGCGCTACGTCGTGATCAACTTCGCCGCCCTGGTCATCTACGTCCTGTACCCGATGGCGCCGCCGTGGCTGGCCGCCAAGGAGGGCTACATCGCCGAGCGGCTGCCGCGGCTCACCGGGCGTGGCTGGGACGACCTGGGGCTCGGCGGCTTCCACGTCGTGCTCGCGAAGGTCGGCAACCCGGTCGCCGCGATGCCCTCGTTGCACGGTGGGCTGGCCATGCTGATCGCGCTGTACGGCATCGCGCGCCTGCGAAGCGCGTGGCGCTGGATCCTCCTGGTGTACCCCGTGCTGATGGGCATCGCACTCGTCTACTACGCCGAGCACTACGTGATCGACATCCTCGCGGGGTGGGCCCTGGCAGGCCTCGTGATGATCGGGTGCGCGGTGTGGGAGTCGCGCCGCAGCGCCGGCGGCGCGCCGTTGAGACAGCCTGACGTGCAGTCGGCCCAGCGGGACCGATAATCTTGCGCCAGCTCGTCGGACGACGGGGCACCGTTCGGGGAAGGAACCCACTCCATGGCATCTCAAGACCTGGTCCGCGAGGCGCAGGATCCGTCGACATCGGCTGCGCGACTCGCTGAGCTCGCACAGGCAGATCGTGCGCTCTGGCCGGCGATCGCGGTGCACCCCGCGGCCTATCCGGGCCTCCTGGAGTGGCTCGGCCAGCAGGGCGATCCCACGGTCAGCGCAGTCCTTGCGATGCGCTCCAGCTCGTCGGCCGCGTCGCCGGCCCCCACCGAAGTCATCCCTCAGCAGGTCCAGCCGTCGGCGGAGCAGCCCACGGCCGAGCAGCCCGCTGCCCAGCAGCCGGCCGTCGAGGAGCCCGTCGCCCAGGCCCCCGTGTCGCCGGTCGCGGAGCCGGTCGTCCCGTCGCAGCCGGCGGAGCAGTCCTACCAGCCGGTCGAGCCGACCCAGTCCTACCAGCCGGTCGAGCCGACCCAGTCCTACCAGCCGGTCGAGCCGACGCAGTCCTACGAGCCGGTGCAGCCCACGCAGACGTTCCAGCCGGTGCAGCCGTCCGCGCCGGCGGCGTACGCGGCCCCGACCGATCCCTCCTACGGATCGGTCCCCCCGGGCGGCGCCGCCCCCACCGGCTCCGAGCCCGGAGGCAACGGTGAGGACGGCAGCAAGAAGAACTTCTGGCTGCTGGCCGGGATGATCGCCGCGGTCATCGTGCTGATCGGCGCCGCTGCGTTCGGCGCGATCAAGGTCTTCGGCGGTGACGACGACGACGACAAGGACGAGGCGAGCTCGTCGTACACCAAGGCCCCGCTCGAGACCACCGAGCCCGCGCCGACGACCACCGCGCCGACGACCGCCGCGCCCAGCGTCGACCCCGGAGCCTCCGGCGCCAGCCCGGCCTTCTGCACCCAGTACAAGGACCTCCAGGACGAGACCCTCGACTCGATGGGCGGCGGCTCCGACATTGGCAAGCTGACCGAGTCGTTCGGACGCCTCGCCGACGCGTACGACGACCTGGAGGATGAGGCGCCTGCCGAGGTCAAGGGCGACGTGGCCGTGATGTCCGACTACTTCGACACGTTCAAGGACCCGTCGAAGGTCGATCCGTCCGATCTCAGCGGCAAGATCCGCGAGTTCACCGACGCCGCCCAGAAGGTGTCGCAGTACTACGTCAGCAACTGCATCTAGTCGCTCGGCCCCGCAGGTCCTCGCCCCGACTCCTCGTCGGGGCGGGGACCTGTTGCGTCGGCCGGCTGCGTGCGGCTAGCGGCCGCCGCCGATGGCGGCCGGACCGTCCTCGCGGCGGATGTCGATGATGTGACCGGTCTGCTGCGACAGCAGGACGTCCAGCGACTGGCGGGCGACGTCCATCGAGCTGAGCAACGTGCCCTCGGGCTCCTCGCCGAACGCCTTGGTGCGCATGGGCGTGCCGGTGCGCTCGGGGTTGACGCAGTTGACGCGCACCTCGCCCGCCCACTCGTCGGCCAGGGCCTGCGTCAGGTTGACCACCGCCGCCTTGGCCGAGGAGTAGAGCGAGTAGCCGCCCCGGCCCCGGGTGTAGGACGACGACGTGAACAGCAGCAGCGAGCCCGCGGCCTGGGCCAGGTGCGGGTAGAACTCCTGCGCGATGAAGATCGGGGCGAGGTAGTTGATCTCGGTGGCAGCGAAGATCGTCTCCTCGGACGTGTCGGCGAGGTCCTCGATCACCAGCACACCTGCGGTGTTGACGACGAAGTCGATCGTGTCGGTCTGCTCGAGCACCGCGGCCGCCGCCGCCGCGATGTCCTCGCGTCGGTCGACGTGCGTGTTGGTCGAGGAGCGCGAGAACGTGTGGACGTTCGCGCCGAACCCGCGGGCGAGCTCGGCGATGTCGCCGCCGATGCCGTACGACCCGCCGAACACGACCATGGTCTTGCCTGCGAGCGCTGCCCGGTACTGCTCGTCGGTGAGCGCGTCCGGGGTGTCGGCGGACTGCAGCTGGAAGAGCTTGTCGGCGATGTAGACGTCGATGGGCTCGGTGACCTTCATGTTGCGCTCGTGACCCATCACGACGGCGATCGGGACGTGGGGCAGATAGCGGAGCACGACGGTGCAGTCGTCGGTCGCGGTGAAGTCCGGGTCCTTCCACGCCAGCGCGTACGCCTCGCGGATCACGGACAGCCGGAACGCCTGGGGGGTCTGGCCGCGACGCAGGAGGTGCCGCTGCAGGACGTCCTCGATCGTCTCGGTCCCGCCCGCGGCGGTGTCGTGGACCTGCACGATCGTGTCGGCCGACGGGATCGCGGTGTCGACGGCCTCGTGGGTCGCGAGGGCCGCGACGACGTCGCCGATGATGGTCTGCGAGACGAGGGGGCGCACGGCGTCGTGGAACAGGACGTTGCACTCCTCGCTGCCGAGGGCCTCCAGCGCGCGGCTGGTCGACTCGTTGCGCGTCTGCCCGCCCTCCACGATCTGGCTGACCTTGTCGTAGCCGCCGTTCTGCACGATCGCCCGGACCGGGTCGAGGTGGCCCGGGGTCATGAGGATGACGATCTCGTCGATCAGGGGCGAGGCCTCGAAGGCCGCGATGGTGTGCTCGATGATCGTCTTGCCGGCGATCTTGATGAGCTGCTTGGGGATCGACAGGCCCACCCTCGTGCCGGTCCCGCCGGCGAGGATGACGGCCACGTTGCGCAGTTGGGTCACGCGATGAGGTTACCGTCCGCGAGGCGCTAGGACGCCCCCGGTCGCATGACCGCCTCGGTCTGCTGGGACTTCCAGACCCGAAAGCCCTCCTCGGTGCTGCCGCGACGCCAGTAGGCCGACACCGACACGTCGGCGCGGTCGACCCCGCGCTCGCGCAGGACGTGCGGTCGCACGCTCTTGAGCAGCGCCGACTCGCCGTGGACGAAGGCCTGGACCCGGCCGGCCGGCCACTCGAGCCCCCGCACGGCGTCGTCCAGCAGCGTGGTCGTGCCGGGTGCCGCGGCACCGCGGTGGAGCCATCGGACGTCCACGTCGGCATCGGTGCGCAGCGGGATCTCGTCCGCCTCGGTCTGCACCTCGATGAGGGCGATGCCGCGCACGCCCGGGGGCAGGCTCATGAGGGAGGCCGAGATGGCCGGAAGGGCCGCCTCGTCGCCGACGAGCAGCAGCCAGTCCGCGGTGACGTCGGGGGTGTAGCCACCGTTGGGGCCGCGCACGTGGATCACGTCCCCGGGCCGGGCGCGGGCCGCCCAGGGCCCAGCGACACCCTGGTCGCCGTGCACCACGAAGTCGATCGCGAGCTGCTGCTGCTCGCGGTCGAGCCAGCGCACGGTGTACGTGCGCAGGACGGGCCAGGCCTCCTGCGGCATGGTCGCCTTCACCAGGTCCAGGTCCAGCGGCTGGGGGTAGTCGTGGCCGGGGGTGAGGAAGACGAGCTTGACGTACTCGTCGGTGTACGGCTCGGGCATCGCGTCGTGGCGGGCGAGGAACTCTGCGAAACCCTGTCCCCCGAGCACGACCCGCACCATCGAAGGAGCCACTTTCTCGGTGCGGACCACGGTCAGCGGGACAGGAGAAGTTCTGCTCACGTGTGTAGCCTATCGGCGTGAACCCCGGTATCGACACGACACAGCTCGACTCCTCCGTCCGCGTTCAGGACGACCTGTTCCGTCACGTCAACGGGCGGTGGCTCGCGACCGCGGAGATCAAGCCCGACCGCGCGACCGCTGGCTCGTTCGTGGCGCTCGTGGACGAGGCCGAGGCCAAGGTCCGCGAGATCATCGAGACCGCGAGCAAGGACCCGCAGGACGACGAGCAGCGCAAGATCGGCGATCTCTACGCGAGCTTCATGGACGAGGAGCGGGTCGAGGCCCTCGGCGCCGAGCCCCTCGTGGCCGAGCTGGCCCAGGTCGACGCGATCGCCGACATCGCCTCGTTCGTGCGGGTGCTCGGTCTGCTGGATCGTCAGGGTGTCGGCAGCGTCCTCGGGATGTACATCGCACCCGACCGCGGCAACCCCGACCGCTACATCACCCACCTCGGTCAGGGCGGCCTCGGCCTGCCCGACGAGTCGTACTACCGCGAGGACGAGTCCGCCCAGATCCGCGAGGCGTACGTCGCGCACCTAACCACGATGCTGGGGCTCGCGGGTCTCGACGACGCCGCCGGCCGCGCCGCGCGGGTCATGGACCTGGAGACCCGGCTGGCCTCGTTCCACTGGGACCGGGTCGCCTGCCGCGACGCGCAGAAGACCTACAACCACCTCACCGGTGACGGCCTGCAGGAGCTCGCGCCGAGCTTCGACTGGACCAGCTGGTCCGCGGGCGCGCAGGTGCCGGCGCCCGTACTCGCCGAGGTCGTCGTGTCGCAGCCGTCCTACCTCCAGGGCCTCGAGACGCTCCTGGTCGACGCCGAGCTCGACGCGTGGAAGGACTGGCTGCGCTGGCAGGTCGTCCACAGCGCCTCGCCCTACCTGTCGTCCGCGTTCGTCGACGCCAACTTCGAGTTCTACGGTCGTACGCTCAGCGGCACCGACGAGCTGCGTCCCCGCTGGAAGCGCGGCGTCGGCTTCGTCGAGGGCGCGATGGGTGAGGCGGTCGGCAAGATCTACGTCCGCACCGAGTTCCCGCCCGCGTCCAAGGAGCGGATGACCGAGCTGATCGACAACCTCCTCGCGGCGTACCGGCAGAGCATCTCCCGGCTGACCTGGATGAGTGAGGAGACCAAGGAGCGGGCGTACGACAAGCTCGACTCGTTCAACCCCAAGATCGGCCACCCCGACCAGTTCAAGGACTACTCGGCCCTGGAGACCTCCCCCGACGACCTCCTGGGCAACGTCCGGCGCGCCATCGCGGTCGCCACCGACCGCGAGCTCGCCAAGATCGGCTCGCCGATCGACCGCGACGAGTGGTACATGACGCCGCAGACCGTCAACGCGTACTACAACCCCACGATGAACGAGATCGTCTTCCCGGCCGCGATCCTGCAGCCGCCGTTCTTCCACGCGGACGCCGACGACGCGGTCAACTACGGCGCGATCGGCGCGGTCATCGGCCACGAGATCGGCCACGGCTTCGACGACCAGGGCTCGCAGTACGACGGCACCGGCGCCCTGCGCAACTGGTGGACCGACGAGGACCGGGCCTCGTTCGAGAAGCTCACCTCCGCGCTCATCGCCCAGTACGACGTCCTGTCCCCCGTCGGCGCCGAGGGACGTACGGTCAACGGCTCCCTCACGATCGGCGAGAACATCGGCGACCTCGGCGGGCTCGGCATCGCCCACCAGGCGTTCCGCCTCACCGAGCCGACCGACGAGCCCATCGACGGGCTGACCCCCGACCAGCGCTTCTTCATCTCCTGGGCCCAGGCCTGGCAGGCCAAGGTGCGTCCGGCCGAGACCGTGCGCCGACTCACCGTCGACCCGCACTCGCCGCCGGAGTTCCGCTGCAACCAGACCGTCCGCAACATCGACGCGTTCTACGCCGCATTCGACGTCGGCGCCGACGACGCGCTCTGGCTGGACGAGCAGGAGCGCGTGCGCATCTGGTAAGCGCTGCGCGGCTCCGCCGCGCCCGCGGCTCGTTCCTCGCCGCTCCTCCGGGCTTCGCCCGGGCGCTTGCCTTCACTCGCTGGCGCTCGCTCGGCCCGTGGCCTCGTGCGTATCGTTGCTCTTCGATAGATTCCTTCGGTGAGTGAACCGAGATCTGTGGACCCGCTGCAGCGGCGGGTGGTGCTGGTGCTCGTGCTGGTGCAGGTGGTGGGCGGCGTCGGCAACGGTGCCGGGCTCGCCGTCGGCAGCCTGCTGCTGAAGGACATCTCCGGCTCGTCCGGCTGGGCGGGCATGGCCGTGGTCATGCTGACGCTCGGCGCGGCAGCGTTCACGATCCCGTTGTCGTCGCTCGCCGCCCGGGCCGGACGGCGACCCGCCCTCACGCTCGGCTGGGTCGCCGGCGCGCTCGGCGCCGCGATCACGGTCGCGGCCGCCTCGCTGGAGTCCCTCCCGCTGGCACTCGCCGGGCTCGGTCTGTTCGGCGGCAGCACCGCGGCCAATCTCCAGTCGCGGTTCGCCGCGACCGACCGGGCCCAGCCCGAGCAGATCGGCCGCTCGCTGTCGATCGTGGTCTGGTCGACCACCCTCGGCGCGGTCATCGGGCCCAACCTGACCGGCCCCGGCGCCTCGTTCGCCGATCTCGTCGGCGTGCCCGATCTCGCCGGACCCATGATCTTCTCGGCCGTCGGCTTCGGCATCGCCGGCCTGCTGACGTTCGTGCTGCTGCGCCCCGATCCCCTCGTGCGCTCAGCCGATGCTGCGCCGGCACCCCGAGGACTCCGCGCCGCTCTGCCGTACGCGCGTGGCCGCACGCTCACCGCGATGTGGGCCATCGCCTCGTCACACGCCGTGATGGTCGCGGTCATGGCCCTGACCCCGGTGCACATGGAGGATCACGGGGCCGCCCTCGAGGTCATCGGCCTGACCATCAGCCTGCACATCGCCGGCATGTTCGCGCTGTCGCCGCTGATGGGCTGGCTGAGCGACACCTGGGGAGCCGACCGCACGATCCTGCTCGGCCAGTCGATCCTCGTCGTGGCGGCGTGCGTCGCGGGCACGTCGGGCAGCTCGCAGGTGCAGATCACGATCGGCCTCACGCTGCTCGGCATCGGCTGGTCCGCGTCGGTCATCGCCGGAGCGGCCAAGCTGACCAACTCCCTCGAGGTCTCGACCCGTCCTGTCGTCCAAGGACTGTCCGACCTGACGATGAATCTTGCCGGCGCCTTCGGCGGACTGCTGGCCGGGCTCGTGGTGGCGGTGAGCGGCTTCGGCACGCTCAACGTCGCGGCCGCGGTCCTGACGATCCCGGTGGTCCTGCTGGTGCTCTCGGGACGACGCGTGGCCGCCGGCGCCGTCTGATCGCTACGGAGCCGGGGCCGCGGCCTCCACCGGACGGGAGGTCCAGCCGAACTGTCCACCCGCTCCCCTGATCTCGACGCTCGCGATCGCGATGCGGTCCCGTCCGCCCTCGGCACGCACGCTGCAACGGAACGTCGTGCCGATCGACTCATCGACCTTCTTCGGGCACCTGACCTCGAGCGGCCGCCCGGACTTGGCCTCGAGCTTTCGCTCGATGTTGGCGACGACCCCCTGGGTGGACATCCGGACGACCGCGTTCTCGGCGGGAGGCGCGGCCTCCTCCTCCTCGTCCGCACGGGTCATGAAGAACAGCACGATCGCGGCGACGATCCCGGCCCCCACGAGGCCGAGCAGGAGGTTCAGGAGTGCCTTCACGGTCGGGAGCCTAGCCGAGCTCAGCGACGCCGCACGGCGGCTCTGACCCAGTCCGCCACCGGCCACCACGTGCGCTCCAGCACCGCGGTCCCGGCGTCCTCGACGGCGTACCAGCGCAGGGCCAGCCAGTCCCCCACAGGCGCCACACGGGCCCGGAGCCACTCGTCCACCCGCTCGTACGACTCGGTGGACACGAACACCGCTGCGAGCGAGACGATCGCGAGCGCGCTCCACGGCACGGCCAGCAGCACCGCGAGCACGAGATTGACCAGGATCGTCGCCGCGACGACGATCCTGCGCGTCACGGTGTGGAGGAGGAGCGGCCCGAACAACAGCTGGGTGAGCAGCACGGCGTAGGTCAGGGCGCCCAGGGCGATCGGGTTCGTGGAGATCGCATCTGACAGACCCGGGTGGGGACGCAGCTCGGGCAGCTGCATCGTGGAGTACATCGCCGTGCCCCGCTGCCAGACGTCCTGCGAGATCTTGTCCAAGCCACCGGCCAGGCACAGCAGCACGATCTGGGTCGTGAGACCGATCAGTCCCACGTGGTGCAGGCCCGACGCGAGCCAGGGCGGCAGGACCGCCTCCCGCTCCTCCTCGACCTGGTCGCTCCTGCGCCCACGGCGCCACGCGTCGAGGGACCAGCGCTCTGCCGTCTGCATGAGCAGGAGCCACATCAGGGCGATCCGCACGAGATTGTCTCCCTCGTCGCCGACCACCGGGTTCTGCGAGACCACTGCGATGAACCCGACGAGCGTCACGGCGTTGGCGGCCCTGGTATGCCAGCCGAGCACCATCGCGGCGGCCGCCGCCATGGTGAGGACGTAGAACAGGGTCAGCACGTCCCCGCTGACGCCGTCGAGCAGCTGCGTCTCGGGGAACTGGCTCAGCGCGCGTGCAGGCTCGGCCCAGACCGCGCCCGGACCCGCCCAGGCCTCCCGGGTCGACGCATTGGCTGCGAGCAGGCCGAGCACCGAGAGCGCGACCCCGATCCGGCACACCGCGGCGCCGTACGGCGTACGCGGCTCGGCCAGCAGCCAGTCCGCCGCCGCGTCGACCGCCCGCCCGGGCGCCTGCACCACGCGCCGTCCCCGCGACGGCACCGGCTCACGCCCCCGCATGGCGCTCGAATGCGGTCTGCGCCTCGTAGGAGGCGGTGAACCCCCGTCGGAAGCCGAACGCGAACCAGCGGAAGTCGCGGTCCTGCAGAGTATCTGCCGGGCGATCCGCGCCCGCGGGCACCGTGCGGCGTCCGACGCGGTACTGCACCTTGAGGATCGTCCCGTCGAGCCGTGCGCGGGCGTACATCGAGGCGAAGCGCGTCGCCATGGTGTCGTACGTGACGTAGCTCCGGACGGCTGCCTGGCGGTCCGTGCCCGCCGAGTACAGCCGGTCGCCGAGCCGCTCGATCGGCTCCTTCGTGTACGACGCGGCGACGAGCTCGCGCTGGCGCGGGTTGAGGCCGAACATCGCGGCGTTGAGGTTGGTCGCGATCCTGCGGGCCGCCACGTGGACGCGTGCGGGATCGATGTCGTGCCGCAGCGCGTCCGTCTCGACAGCCGTCACGTCCATCCAGTCGCTCATCGTGATCGCGCCGCCGGCACCGTCCCTGACCTGCGCACGGACCATGAACGACTCGTCCGCGAACTGGGCGTTGGGCACCAGCGCGCTCCACTGCTGGGCGAAGTAGGGATTGACCCAGGCCGCCAGTGCTCGGTCGCCGACCGCGTCACGGACCGGACCGGACGGGGACACCCACAGGGCCAGCACCGCCGCGTGCACCACCGCGACCAGCGCCAGGACGACCACGAGCGCTCGTTGCCACGGCCGGTGACCGGATGACGCCGCTCCGGTGGTCTGCATCTCGAGCTCGTCCTGTCCTCGTCGGTCGGTGGCTCCGGACGCACCGCTGCCGGTGCCCTGGAGGGGGTCACCGGCAGCGCTGGTCATGCTCGGTCGATCACGCCACCAGGCGGTGGCGCTTCTCGTTCAGCAGGACGGCTCCGCCGAACAGCACGAGGGCCAGGCCCAGGAACATGAACGGCAGCAGGTTGCGGGGAGCACCTGCGTCCGGCAGTGCCTGCGTCACGTCGGCGTCGGACTGCGCGTCGGCGTCGGCCACCGCATCGGCATCGGCGTCGGCGTCCGCATCCGCGTCGCTCGCAGCATCGGCATCAGCGTCGCCCGCCGAGTCCGCGTCGGAGTCGGAGTCGGCATCAGAGTCGGCATCAGCTGCCGCGTCCGCATCGTCGGCTGCCTCGCCGACCCGGTTGGGCCCGACGTGGACCCGTGCCAGGTCGAGCGTGTTGCCGCCGAGGAGCGTCAGGCTCAGCGCCGTGACCTCGAGCTCGCCGGGCGAGGCCGCGACCTGCTTGTTGACCGTGCCGCTCACGAGCGGCTCGAGCGCATCGGACAGGCCCGCCAGCAGGGTCGGCTCCAGTGCGTCGAGCAGCGGCCCGACGAGCTGCGCGTTGAGCGCCTCGAGCTGCGGGCTGAGGGCGCCGAGGGCCCCACCGAGGCTCCTGGTCAGCGTGTCGCTCAGCCCGGCGATGATCCCGTCGACCAGGTCCTGCGGCGCACCGACCAGCAGGTCCGCGTTGACGCCGGTGCCGAGCGTGACCGGCACGACGATCTCCTCGGTGCCGAGCGTGACGACGAGCTCGAGACCGGCAACGGAGCTCTCACCGGTCGCCCGGCCCGGCTCGGCCTCGGCCGAGGCGTTGACCGCGCCCACGCGGAGGGTGACCGGCAGTGAGGTGTCGATCGTCCCCAGCGCCTGGCCGAGCACGGTGTCGACGGCCTCGGTGACCGGGAGGAGCAGCGTGCGGAGCAGCTCGCCGATGATGCTGCCGTCGCCGACCAGCCCGGTCAGGATCGGATCCAGGACCGTCCCGGTCTCGACCTCGCCGAGGTCCTCCACGAGGTCCGTGAGATCCAGGGTCGTCTGCAGGTCGAGGGCCTCGATCGGCGCGACGCTGGCGCTGGCTTCCGACACACCGTTGAGGTCCTTGTCGACCCCTGCCGACGCGTTCTGCGAGAACGCGTCGATGCTGTTGGTGTCAAGACCTTCGCCGCACCGACCGGTCGTGGCGCCGGTGGGCTGGACGGCCTCACAGGTGCCACCGTCGAGAGCCTCGAAGAGGCCGGTGCCCCTCACCGCGCTGGCATCGGCCGACGCGACCGGGGCCGGCGCGCCGTTGGCGGAGAACGACAGACCGGCCGTGACGATGAGTGTCGCCAGCCCGGCTGCCAGGGAGTTCTTGGCAAGCGTTTTCTTCATGTGGGAGTTCCCCTTGACTTCTTTTTTTGCCCGCCGCGCGTCGTGGAGCGCGGTCGAGGCGGGTGCGGAGCATGGGAGTGCGTGCTCCGCAACCTTAAACCACATTTACAGGATCTCCGAGAGCCGGAGACAAGAAATGTCACTCCCGGTTACAGGGCCTGCGTCACACCCGGGACGGAGGCTGCGGGACCGGCCGCCTGCCGCGAGCGCGTACCGCAGCGGCGATGCGGTGCCACGACGAGTCGCTCACCAGGATCATGTCGACCGCGATCATGACGAGCGAGAAGTACAAGATCCCCATGAACAGGCCGATGCCCAGGTGCATCCCGGTGATCAGCACGAGCGCGATCAGCCGGGTGGGCCGATGGATCAGCAGCACCGGGAAGAACAGCTGCACGACGATCGCGAGGTACGTCGCGCCGCCGATCACGAGCCCGTTGGCGTACAAGGGCTGCAGCCAGTCGTGCCACGGTGAGTACGCGTCGGTCTGCAGCGGGTAGTAGACCGCCGTCCCGTCCATCCAGCGCTCGCTCTGCAGCTTCCAGAAGGCCGATCCGACGTAGACCATGACGACCTGGTGGATGATCAGGATCGTCGCCAGGTTGTGCAGCGTGGCCGAGGCCCACGTCGGCACGTACGGCCGGATCTCCCCTCGCTCGGCACGCTGGCGGGCATCGACCGACCAGCGCAGTCCTGCGTCGGTGAAGCACAGGTAGAGCAGGACCATGCGCAGCACGGCGTCTCCGCCCGAGCCCACGAACGGGTTCGCGACGTAGAGGGACATCCACAGGAACAGCGTCACGATCGCGGTGGCGCGGGTGCGGTAGCCGACCATCAGGAGCACCCCGAAGACGATCGTCAGGAGGTAGAGCGCGTCGAAGGCCCTCCCGTCCAGTCGGCCGAACAGGCCGAGAAAGGACGGCCAGGACGTCGCGTCGCGGACCGGCGCGGTCCACTCCGCCCCGTCGCCCCACGTGTAGTGCCGGTCGCCCCAGTTGACGACGAGCTGGCTCGCCACGACGAGCCCCAGGATCATGCGGGTGACGGCCAGCCCGTACGTCGAGTGCTTCTCCTGACTGAGCCAGCCCACCGCGCGCTCGATCATCGGTGCCTCCGGTCGAACGCCGCGACGGCGTCGCGCTCGCGGGTGCTGCCGGTCGTCGGGACACGCCAGCCGCTCTCCCGCTGGGTCGGTGCCGGCCGGGCGGCCTGCCGATCGGCCTCCGAGCCCGTGCGCTGCGCGTAGGGCACCACGGAGTGCGCGCGCAGCCGATAGCGAACGGCGGTGAGCTCATGACCCGTCCGGGCCTCCAGCACCTCGGTCCCCAGTCGCGCCGCCGCCTCCTCGTAGAGGACGTAGGTCCGGACGCGGACGGGATCTGCTCCCCCGGCCGACAGGTCGGCCCTCAGCTCGCTCCACGACGGTGGCGCCGTCTCGTCCGTGCGGTCGGCGATCGCCCGCTGGGCCAGCCCCAGGCCGCGATAACGCTGGCTGAGCGGCCCGTAGAGCTTGTTGGTGACGTATCCCGCGCGGCCACCCACCAGCCGGTGCCGGATCAGGTCCAGCTCGACACCGGTCCAGCTGACCCATGCGGTACGCCGCGCCGTGCCGTCGTCGCCGACGTACGAGCCCTGGAACAGGACCTCGCGATCCTGCGCGACGGGAGCGGGAGCGAACAGCCGCCAGTTCTGCGCGAAGTAGGGCTCGAGATAGCCGGTGCGGGACGCCGTCGCGTCGCTGTAGCGGTTGGGCGGCAGGGCGGCCAGGGTGACGGCGACCAGGTGCAGGCCCGCAATCGTCACTGTCACCGCGATGAACGCCGATCGCATCGTCACCCGGGACACGCCCGCCACCGTACCAACTCGCCGGCGTCCCCCGGGCCCGTCAGCAGCGGGTCCCGGGACCCGGTCGGGGACCACGAACGACGAACGCCCCTCCCGGTCCGGGAAGGGCGTTCAACGTGCTGTGCGGTGGAGCATAGGAGATTCGAACTCCTGACCTCTTCCATGCCATGGAAGCGCGCTACCAACTGCGCCAATGCCCCGCGGTGTCCCCCTCAGGGGCCTCGCCAATATTAGCCGGTCCGCTCCGAAAGACCCAATCCGGGGTCACTCCTCGTCGGACATCACTGGAACCGGAAGGGTTCCGGCGTTCCACTCCGTGAGCCGCCAGCTCGTGTCGGGACGCCACGGTGTCTCCTCGATGACCGACCACGCGCAGTTGTTGAGCGCGCCGAACGTGCCCCAGTGCGCGCGAGGGATGCCCAGGAAGCTGCAGATGCCCGTGCGGAGCACCGCACCGTGGGCGACGACGACGAGGATGCTGTCCGCGGGCAGCGACGCGAGAGCCGACTCCAGGCCCTCGGCGAAGCGCTCCCCCGCCTGCAGGTGGGTCTCGCTCCCGGGGATCTGCGTCTCGTCGCCGTCGACCCACGCCTGCATGCCCTCGGGCATCCGGTCCCACGCCTCGCGCCACGTCAGCCCCTCGCGGGCACCGAAGTTGAGCTCGCGGAAGCGCTGGTCCAGCTCGACCTCCAGACCGGTGAACGCACCGAGGTACGCCGCGGTGTCGCGGGCCCGCTGCAGGTCCGAGCTGAGGATGCGGTGCGGCCTGAGGGTGGCCAGGCGGCTCGCAGCCTCCTGCGCCTGGGCGTGACCGACCTCGTCGAGGGGGATGTCGCTCTGCCCCTGGACGCGCCCGGCGACGTTCCACTCGGTGCGCCCGTGGCGCCACAGCACGACCTGGCGGGTCATGCCAGCGTGACGACCGGGCAGTCGCTCCAGAGTCGCTCGAGCGCGTAGAACACGCGCTCCTCCTGGTGCTGGACGTGCACGACGATGTCCTGGAAGTCGAGCAGGACCCATCGGCCCTCGCGCTCGCCCTCGCGGCGCACGGCCTTGACGCCCAGCTCGATCATCTTCTCCTCGACCGCGTCCTGGATCGCCTTGACCTGGCGCGGGCTGGAGCCGGAGCACAGCAGGAAGACGTCGGTCAGTGCGAGCTGCTCGGAGACATCGAACGCGATGACGTCCTGGGCGAGCTTGTCCTCGGCGGCCGCTGCCGCTGCTCGGGTCAGCTCGACGGCGCGGTCAGTGGCGGTCATGAGTCGGTGCCTTCGGTCGGTGGATGTCACGGTAGAGGTCGTGCTTGCCGATGTACTGCACGACGCCGTCCGGCACGAGGTACCAGACCGGCTCGCCGTGCTCGACACGTTGGCGGCAGTCCGTCGAGGAGATCGCCAGCGCGGGGATCTCGACGAGGGTGATGTGCTCGCGGGGCAGGCCCTCGAGGGTCGTGTCGTCCATCTCGTGCCCCGGACGGGTGCAGCCGACGAACTGGGCGAGCTCGAACAGCTCGTCGTGATCGCGCCAGGTCAGCAGCGCTGCCATGGCGTCGGCGCCCGTGATGAAGTACAGGTCCGCGTCCGGGTGCAGCTCCGACAGGTCGCGCAGGGTGTCGATCGTGTAGGTCGGTCCCTGCCGGTCGATGTCGACGCGGCTGACCGTGAACCGGGGATTGGCCGCGGTCGCGATGACGGTCATGAGGTAGCGGTCCTCGGCCGGCGAGACGTCGCGGTCGACCTTCTGCCACGGCTGTCCCGTCGGGACGAACACCACCTCGTCGAGGTCGAACCAGGACTGCACCTCGCTCGCCGCCACGAGGTGCCCGTGGTGGATGGGGTCAAAGGTGCCGCCCATGACGCCGACGCGTCGGCGTCCGGTGCTCACGGGGGTCAGGAGTGCTCGCGGCCCTTGCCGAAGGACAGCAGGGCGAACAGCAGGACCATGAGGATGGCAAAGGCGATGACGCCCACGGCCCACGGCTCGATGCCGATGTCGCGCAGGTGCTCGGTCTCTTCGGCAGCGGCGATGAACGAATGCATGAGGACAATCTATCCCAGTGCTCTACCGCACGTGACCGTCGCCCGTGACGATGAACGTCGTGGTGGTCATCTCGGTCAGGCCCATGGGTCCGCGGGCGTGCAGCTTCTGGGTCGAGATGCCGATCTCGGCACCGAATCCCAGCTCGCCGCCATCGGTGAATCGCGTCGAGGCGTTGATCATGATCGCGGCCGAGTCCACCCCCGTCGTGAAGCGTGTGGACGCCGCGAGGGAGCCCGTGACGATGGCCTCGGTGTGCCCCGAGGAGAACTCCCGGATGTGGTCGAGGGCCTCGTCGATCGAGGCCACGACCTTCGCGGAGATGTCGAGCGAGAGGTACTCCTGGGCGTAGTCCTCGGCGGTCGCCGGCATGACCCGCTCGTCGACCGCACAGAAGCTCTCGTCGCCGTGGATCGTGACGCCGGCGTTGTGGAGGGCGGCCACGACACGGGGCACGAAGACATCGGCCACGTCCTGGTGCACCAACAGCGACTCCGCCGCGTTGCAGACGCTCGTGCGGTGGGTCTTGGCGTTGAGCACGATGTCGAGCGCCATGTCGAGATCGGCCGCCGCGTCGACGTAGACGTGGCAGTTGCCCACGCCGGTCTCGATGACCGGCACGGTGGACTGCTCGACGACGGCCTGGATGAGGCCCGCTCCCCCGCGCGGGATCACCAGGTCGACGAGCCCCCGCGCCTGCATGAGGTGCGTAGCGGACGAGCGGTCGTCGGCGCTGATCTGCTGGATCGCGTCCGCGGGCAGTCCCGTGGCGGTCAGCGCGTCCCGCATGATCGCGATGATCGCGGCGTTGGACCGCGCCGCCGAGGACGAGCCGCGCAGGAGCACGGCGCTGCCGGCCTTGAGGCAGATCGCGGCCGCGTCTGCGGTGACGTTGGGGCGTCCCTCGTAGATCATGCCGATGACGCCCATCGGCACCCGGACCTGACGCACGCGCAGCCCGTTGGGCAACGTCGAGCCGCGCACGACCTCACCCACCGGATCGGGCAGCACGGCGATCGAGCGGACCCCGTCGGCGAAGGCCGCGACGCGGTCCTCGTCGAGACGCAGCCGGTCCAGGACGTTGTCGGGCGTGCCCGCCGCGCGGGCGGCCTCGACGTCGGCGGAGTTGGCCGTCAGGATCGTCTCGGTGCCGGCCACGAGGGCGTCGGCCATCGCGTGGAGGGCGGCGTCCTTGGTCGCTCGGTTCGTGACCGCGAGGGTCCCGGCTGCGATCCGCGCGCGTCGGGCGGCGTCGTGCACCTGCTGCTTCATGCCGCCGATCCTAGTCGGGGCCCCGTCAGACCAGCATGAGGTCGTCGCGGTGGACGACCTCGCGCTCATAGCTCGCGCCGAGGGTTGCGGCCAGCTCGTGCGTCGACCTCCCCATGAGCTGGGGCAGCTCGTCGGAGTCGTAGTTGACGATGCCGCGGGCGATGACGACGCCGTCGGGACCGACGAGGTCGATCGGGTCGCCGGCCGTGAACGGGCCCTCGACGCCCGTGATCCCCGCGGGGAGCAACGAGGCCTTGCGCAGCGTCAGCGCCCGGACGGCCCCCGCGTCGAGATGCACGCTGCCCTCGGTGTTGCTCGCGTGGGCCAGCCACAGGAGCCGGGTCGGACGCCGACGACCGGTCGCGTGGAACCGGGTGCCCACCGACGCCCCCGACAGCGCCTGGTCGGCCTGCGCCGCGGACGTCAGGAGCACCGGGATGCCGGCGCCCGTCGCGATGCGCGCCGCCTCGACCTTGGTGACCATGCCGCCCGTGCCGATCGACGACGCGCTCGGCCGCACGATGTCGAGTGCCTCGAGATCCGCCTCACCGTGGACGTCCGAGATCAGGTGGGTGTCCTCGCGCGACGGGTCACCGTCGTAGAGACCGTCGACGTCCGACAGCAGCACCAGCTGGTCGGCGTGGACGAGGTGGGACACCAGCGCCGCGAGGCGGTCGTTGTCGCCGAAACGGATCTCGCTCGTGGCCACGGTGTCGTTCTCGTTGACCACCGGGACCACACCCAGCTCGAGCAGCCGGGCGAACGTCTGGAACGCGTTGCGGTAGTGGCTGCGGCGCGTGACGTCGTCGGCCGTCAGCAGCACCTGCCCGACGATCAGACCGTGACTCGCGAAGCGCTCGGCGTAGCGGGCGATCAGCGCACCCTGCCCCACGCTCGCGGCCGCCTGCTGGGTTGCGAGATCGCGCGGCCGCCGACGCAGTCCGAGCGGGGCCAGTCCGGCCGCGATCGCGCCGGAGCTGACCAGGACGATCTCGTCCCCGCGCGCTCGTGCGGCCGCCAGCGCGTCGACCAGGGCGTCGACGCGCACGCCGTCAAGACCGCCGCTCGCCGAGCTCAGCGAGGACGAGCCCACCTTGACGACGATGCGCACTAGCGCCGGTCCTCGTCCGAGTCGTCTCCGTCCAGCGCCGGGTCGTCCTCGGGGAACGTCCAGTCCGGCGTCGCAGCCGAGCTCTCGGGACGTCCGCTCTCTCGAGCCTCACGGATCTCCGCCTCGTGCGCCCGTCGTGCCGCGAGCTCCTCGCGGCGCTGGACGTTGGTGCGGCGGTCGGACTGGTCGATGCGCAGGTCCTCGCCACGGCGGCCGAGCACCTCGGCGCCGGCCGGGATCTGCGGGTCGAAGTCGAACACCACGGCGTTGTCCTCGTCGCCGATGACGACGTCGTCGCCGGCCCGCGCACCGCGCTTGAGCAGCTCGTCCTCGACGCCCAGCCGGTTGAGCCGGTCGGCCAGGAAGCCGACGGCCTCGTCATTCGCGAAATCGGTCTGTCGCACCCAGCGCTTGGGCTTCTCACCGCGGACGATCCACTGGCCGTTGACCTGGTCGATCGTGAACTCGCGGCCCACGCCGGCCTCGGCCTTGGGCCGCAGCACGATCCGGGTCACCTCGGCGACTGGCGTCTCGGCCCGGCGGGAGGCGACGATCTCGGCCATCGCGAACGAGAGCTCGCGCAGACCGGCGTGGCTCGCTGCCGAGACGTCGTAGACGTCCAGCCCACGGGCCTCGAGCTCGTCCCGCACGAAGCCGGCGATCTCCTTGGCGTCGGGCACGTCCGTCTTGTTGAGCGCCACGAGTCGGGGCCGGTCCAGCAGATCGCTGCCGGTCGCCTCGGCGTACGCCTTGAGCTCGGCCTCGATGACGTCGAGATCGCTCAGCGGGTCACGTCCGGGGTCCACGGTCGCGCAGTCGATCACGTGCACCAGGGCCGCGCAGCGCTCGACGTGGCGCAGGAAGTCGTGCCCCAGCCCTCGGCCCTCGCTCGCGCCCTCGATGAGGCCCGGGACGTCGGCGACGGTGAACGTCGTGGAGCCGGCGGTGACGACACCGAGGTTGGGCACGAGGGTCGTGAACGGGTAGTCGGCGATCTTGGGCCGGGCCCGTGACAGCGCCGCGATGAGGCTGGACTTGCCCGCGCTCGGGAAGCCGATGAGGCCGACGTCGGCGACGACCTTGAGCTCGAGCGTGATCGTGAGCTCATCGCCCGGCTCGCCCTTCAGCGCGAAGCCGGGTGCCTTGCGCTTGGACGAGGCCAGGGCCGCGTTGCCCAGGCCGCCGCGTCCGCCTGCTGCGATGACGAGCTCGGTGCCGGGACCGATGAGGTCCGCCAGCACCTCTCCCGAGGCGTCCTTGACGACGGTGCCGTCGGGCACGCGAAGGACGAGGTCCTCGCCGTTGCTGCCGCTGCGGTTGCTGCCGGCACCGGGGGCGCCGTTGGTGCCCCGGCGGTGCGGCTCGTGGTGGTAGTCGATCAGGGTCGTGACGTCTGCCCCGACCTGCAGGATGACGTCACCACCGTTGCCGCCGTTGCCACCGTCGGGACCGCCGAGGGGCTTGAACTTTTCACGATGGACCGAGGCGACACCGTCGCCACCGGACCCGCCAGCGACGTGGAGCGTCACCTTGTCGACGAAGCTGGGGACAGCCACAGGCCGCTCTTTTCCGTACTGGCCCCGCATGACGGGGCGTTAAATGGGACGAAGGGACCAGTCCGCGTCTGCGGACGGCCCCTTCGTTGTCTGCGACGAGCGCAGATCTGGTGTTCGCGTACTACTCAGTCGGGCTGGCCGCGACGAGATCGGCCGGGACGATGTTGACGACCTTGCGCCCACGGCGACGGCCGAACTCCACGGCTCCTGCCGAGAGGGCGAAGAGGGTGTCGTCACCGCCACGGCCGACGTTGGTGCCGGGGTGGAAGTGCGTGCCACGCTGGCGGACGATGATCTCGCCGGCGTTGACGAGCTGACCGCCGAAGCGCTTCACACCCAGTCGCTGGGCATTGGAATCGCGGCCGTTCTTGGTGGAGGCTGCGCCCTTTTTGTGTGCCATCTGTCCAGTCCTCTACTTGATCCCGGTGATCTTCACCTGGGTGTACTTCTGACGGTGACCCTGACGCTTCTTGTAGCCGGTCTTGTTCTTGTACTTCTGGATGACGATCTTGGGGCCCTTCGCGTCACCGACGACCTCGGCGGTCACGGTGATCTTGGCCAGCGCGTCGGCGTCAGCCGTCACCTTGTCGCCATCGACGAAGAGCACGGCGGGCAGAGAGAAGCTCTCGCCGTCGGCCTGCAGGACCTTGTCGATCTGGATGACGTCGCCCACAGCAACCTTCTGCTGCTTGCCGCCACTGCGCACGATTGCGTACACCACGGAATCCTCACTCATTTCAGCTCTGGGGGCGCGCCCGCAAGGAAGCGGGATACGCGCTCGAACGGCACGCTGAGCGCACCGAAGGACTAGTTTACGGAGCCAGACCCTCGCTGGTCAAAACGGGGCCCTCTCCGGGGTCGCCGTCCGCGGGTGCGGGCGACGATTGAGGCGCTGCCGGGGGCCCGGCAGGCTTCGAGGCAGACCCGCGCTTGCGGGTCGTCCTCTTCACCGGGGCAGCCTGCTCGACGGGCGCCGGAGCGTCCATCGAGACTGCGGCACCGGCATCAGCACGGGGCGCCTCCACCGCGGGCGGCGGCGGGGGCGGGGGCGGCGGCCCGGCCGGGGCCGGGACGTCGAGCGGACGGGCTGCGACAGGCGGGACCGTCTCGGACGTGACGGGTGTCTCGGCCGCCGAGGGCTGCTCGGAGGTCGATTCCTGCTGGTCGTCGCGGCGGCCGCCGTTCTGCGGGGCGGTCTCCTTGCCCCGGTTGCCGCCGTTGTTGCCGCCGCTGTTCTGGTTGCCGCCGCTGTTGCGTCCGCCACCTCGACCGCCACGGGTGCCCCGGCGCTGCTCGTCCTTGCGGGGCTCGACGGGCGCGTCCTGGATCATGACGCCCCGGCCGTGGCAGTGCTCGCACTCGTGGCTGAACGACTCGAGCAGGCCGGTGCCGATGCGCTTGCGCGTCATCTGGACCAGTCCGAGCGAGGTCACCTCGGCCACCTGGTGGCGCGTGCGGTCACGACCGAGGCACTCCACGAGACGGCGGAGCACGAGATCGCGGTTGCTCTCCAGGACCATGTCGATGAAGTCGACGACGATGATGCCGCCGATGTCGCGCAGCCGGAGCTGGCGCACGACCTCCTCGGCCGCCTCCAGGTTGTTCTTGGTGACGGTCTCCTCGAGGTTGCCCCCCGAGCCGGTGTACTTGCCGGTGTTGACGTCGACGACGGTCATGGCCTCGGTGCGGTCGATCACCAGCGAGCCGCCCGACGGCAGGAACACCTTGCGGTCGAGGGCCTTGTGGATCTGCTCGTCGAGGCGGTACGCCGTGAAGGCGTCGGTCTCGCCCTCCCAGCGCGTGACACGCTCGGCGAGATCGGGTGCCACGTGGTCGATGTAGCCCTTGATCATGTCCCAGGCGTCGTCACCCTCGACGACGAGCTGGTGGAAGTCCTCGTTGAACAGGTCGCGGACGACCTTGATCATCAGGTCGGGCTCGGAGTAGAGCAGCTCGGGCGCCTTTCCGGCGGCGACCTTGGCCTCGATGACCTCCCAGCGGGCGCTCAGGGCGGTGACGTCGCGGGTCAGCTGCTCCTCGGTCGCTCCCTCGGCAGCCGTGCGCACGATCACGCCGGTGTTGTCCGGGAGGACCTCCTTGAGCAGCGCCTTGAGGCGGGCGCGCTCGTTCTCGGGCAGCTTGCGCGAGATGCCGCTGGTCTGGCCGCCGGGCACGAGGACGAGGAACCGGCCCGGCAGGCTGATCTGGCTCGTCAGACGGGCGCCCTTCTGGCCGATGGGGTCCTTGGACACCTGGACGAGGATGGTCTGACCGGGCGAGAGGGCGTCCTCGATCTTGCGGGCCTTGCCGTTGCCGAGCGTGGTCCAGTCGACCTCGCCGGCGTAGAGCACGGCGTTGCGGCCCGCGCCGATGTCGACGAAGGCGGCCTCCATGCTCGGGAGCACGTTCTGGACCTTGCCGAGGTAGACGTTGCCGATGATCGACGTCTGGGACTCGCGGGCCACGTAGTGCTCGACGAGGACCTTGTCCTCGATCACGGCGATCTGCGTGTAGTCGTCGCGCTGGCGCACGACCATCTCGCGGTTGACCGACTCGCGGCGGGCCAGGAACTCGGCCTCCGAGACGATCGGGGCCCGACGGCGTCCGGCCTCGCGGCCCTCGCGGCGGCGCTGCTTCTTGGCCTCGAGCCGGGTCGAGCCGGCGACGCCGGTGATCTCGTCCTCGGCGCTGCGTCCGCTGCGAACACGCACGACGGTGTTCTCGGGGTCGTCGGGCTGGACGTCTGCACCCTCGCCGGCGCGGGCCCGGCGCCGGCGGCGACGCGTGCCGCCGTTGCCGTCGTCCTCGGTCTCCTCCTCGGAGTCGCCCTCGGACGTCTCGTCGGTGTCGGACTCGCCCTTGCGGCGGCGGCGTCCCCCGCGGCTGCGGCGACGGCGGCGCGGGGCGTCCGGATCGTCGTCGTCGGAGTCACCCTCGTCATCGCTCTCGGCGACGGCGCTGGTCTCGTCGGGCTCGACCTTCTGCGCCCTGGCCGGGGCCACGACCGGCTCGGGGGCCTGGAACATCGCAGCGACGGCCGACACCGGGGCGACGGGCTCATGCGCCGGCTCGTCGGCGTCCGCCTCGTCGTCGTCGGAGGTGATCGGGGCCTTGGCCGCGGCCTTGCGTGGGGCCCGCCGGCTCGACGAGCGCCTGACCGGCTGCTCCTCGGGAGCCTCGTCGACCTCGGCGTCGTCGTCCTGCGGCTCGACCTCGGCCGGCTCCGCCTGCTTGGGCGGCGCCACCGGGGCCGAGAAGCTCACGGCCGCGGGCGGACCCGCCGGACGACCTGCGGCGCGACGCCGGGTGGTCGGCGCCGAGGTGGTGGATTCTGCTGGGTTCTCGTTGTCGTCGAGCATGCGCTCTCCTTCGCCCTGCGCCGATCGTGATCGGCCCGGGGCACGTATGCGGTCCGGCACTGCGGACCTGAAGCTTCGGTCAACCCCTGCGCCACGCGCCGGGGTGTGACGGCGAACTACGGTCTGTCACATCGACTCCCCCACTTGCCGCCGCGGTCGTCACCCGGTCAGGATGCGTCGCGGTCGTAGGCAAGTGGATCGCCTACCGTGCCATCCTCCGCGATGAGAGGACCCTGGGCCAAGCGAGTCGCGATGGGCGTCTGCTCGAGCTCGAGGCCCCCGCTGGAACGGAGTCCGGCAAGAACGTCGTCTGGTCGTATCGACGGTGTGTCGTGTCGCACGACCACTTCCAGTATCGCACATGGACCGCTCAAGGTCTCCGAGGAATGCGCGGACAGGTGCAGGACGGCGGCCCGGCAGTCGAGCGTACGGAGGCCGCGCTTCATCATCCGCTCGATGAGGACCTCGTCGGCGGCGAGGAATCCCGCGACGGCCGCGCTCGCGTGCTCCTGCGTCACCCCCGGCAGCGCGATCTGCCACGCACTGGCTTCGAGCCGGTCGGCCAGGGCTCCGGGACGGGCCACCACGACGTCGACGATGTCGAGACCGGGAGGGAGGGCCGAGTCGAGCGCCTCCCGCACCTCGTCCGCGTCGACGGGCCGGGTCATCCCGATCTCGAGGTACTCCGCCTCGCTGGCCGCACCGGTCGGTGACGCGTTCGCGTACGAGATCTTGGGGTGTGGGGTGAACCCGGACGAGAAGCCGATCGGGATGCCCGCACGGCGGACCGCCCGCTCAAAGGCCCGGGCGAAGTCCCGGTGGCTGGTGAACCGCAGCCGGCCTCGCTTGGCGTAGCGGATGCGCAGCTTCTGCACGATGGGCAGCTGCGGGTTGGGGGCTTCGGGATTGGGGGTTCCCTCGAGGGTCGTCACCCGTCGAGGTTACCTGCGCCGCCCCGGGGACAATGGGTCGGTGACGACTCCCTCCCCCACCCCCACCGCCGGAGGCAGGTGGCTCGTGGGCGCCGCGATCGTCCTGCTGGCCGTCAACCTGCGCGTCGCCGTCGGCAGCGTCGGGGTGGTGCTCGAGCAGGTCCGCGACGACCTGGGCATGACCGCGACGGTGGCCGGCGTCCTCACGACCCTGCCGGTCATCTGCTTCGCCGCGTTCGGGGTGGGCTCGGCCGGATCGGTGCGCCGCCTGGGCCTGCACCGCTCCGCGGCCCTGGTGCTCGTGCTGCTGACGATCGGCCTGGTGCTGCGGTCCGTCGTGCACGACGAGACGGTGTTCCTGTTGTGCAGCGTGGTCGCCCTGGCGGGGGCGGCGGTCGGCAACGTGATCCTGCCGCCGCTGGTCAAGGCCCACTTCCCCGACCGGATCGCGCTGATGAGCTCGCTCTACGGGGCGGCCCTCATGGGTGGCGCCGCCGCCGCATCGGTCGGCACCGTCCCGCTGGCCGACGCCTTCGGCGGATGGCGGCCCGGCATCGGCCTGTGGGCCGTGCTGACGGGGGTCGCGCTCGTGCCGTGGCTGTTGATGCTGCGGCGCGACGTCCACACAGCCCCGGTCGACGAGGAGCGGCTGCCGATGCGAGCGGTGGCCCGCTCTCCCCTCGCGTGGGCGATGCTGCTGGTCTTCGCCGCGCAGTCCGCCGCCGCCTACGCCCAGTTCGGCTGGTTCCCCGAGATGCTGGGCGACGCGGGGGTCTCCTCGGGGTACGCCGGTGCGCTGCTCGGTCTGCTCAGCGCGGTCGGCATCCCGCTCACGCTCGGACTCCCCTGGCTGATCGCCCGGGTCGGCGACCGGCCCCACCTGCCGTGGGGCTTCGCTGCGCTGACGGCCGCAGGCTGGCTCGGGGTGCTGCTCGCCCCGTCGACCCTGCCGTGGCTCTGGGCGATCCTGCTGGGGCTGGGCGGCGGGGCGTTCACGTGGACGCTGACCATGATCGCCCGGCGCACGCGGACCACGGCCGGGACGGCGACTCTCTCGGTGACGACGCAGGGACTCGGCTATCTGCTCGCCGGGATCGGCCCGTTCGGGGTGGGTGCCCTGCACGACATGACCGGGTCCTGGGACGCGCCGATCATCGCGCTGATGCTCCTGACGGTCGTCATCGCAGTCGCCGGCACGGTCGTCGCGCGGCCCGTGATGCTCGAGGACACCCTCGTGCGTCCGGTGCACGACTGACCGCTCAGCCGACGGCCTTGGGACGGCTGCCGACGGACCGGGCGGCGCGACTCTGGCGTGCGAGGTAGGCGACGAAGGCGAGGCGCTCCCCACCGTGCTCGGCCACGGCGCGCTCAGCCTCGACGCGTCGACGCTCGAGACGTTCGGTGAGCTCGCGCTCGCGCTGCTGGACGGCGACCTGGGCGGTGTATTCGGTGAACATGATGTCGGTCCTTTCGGGGTTGTTCGACATCACCCACAGTCGTCGCTGAGGCACCTGCGCCACATCGGGCGAATGCCGTAACTTCCCCGCGGGCCGCTACCTCAGACGCGCGCTCCCTACCTCAGGCCCTCCATCGGCCGCAGGCCCTCACTCGGCGTCGACGTCGACCCGGAAGACGATCGAACGGTCCAGCTGCTCCGCGATCGTCAGGCGGCGACCTGCAGGACGCTCACGCATCCAGCGCTCGGCGATCTCGGTCTCCTCCGGACGCGGGGTGTCGTCGAGGATCACCAGGGCACCTGCGGGCAGGCGGTCGGCCAGCATCGGGAAGCCCGGGTAGCGCACCTGCGGCGCGATCGCGCCCACGGGACCGTCCACGAAGAGCAGGTCGATCCGGGTGAGGTCGGCCGGCAGCACCGACAGGTCGTACCAGGGGTGCGGGTCCCGGCCCGGCAGTGCCAGGTCCACGAGCGGCGCGTGGATGACCTCGGCACGGTGGGACAGCCCCAGCGCCGCGATCCGGCCGCGGGTGATCTCGGCGTACTCGGCGCTGGACTCGAGCGACACGATCCGCCCCGGTCCACCACGACGCTCGAAGGCCGTGGCCCACCACACCGTCGAGCTGCCGGAGCCGCACTCGACGATCGTGTCGATCGGCGTGGTCGCGATGTGCTCGGCGACCCAGGCCACGGTCCGCGGCGACAGGGCCCAGTTGCCCAGCTCGGGCATCAGGCGGTCGTGGTCGACGATCCGGTCGTACAGCCGCTCGAGCTCGACGGTCGAGCTCGGGATGCGCTGCACCGAGACCACGATCTCGCGCACCTCGGTCAGCAGTCGTTGGGTCGCGGGCAGCTGGTGGGTCTGCGTCCGCTCGATCCGGTCGACAGCGGCCCGGACCTGTGCCAACGCATCAGCGAGCTCGGTGACGTCGCCCGCGGCCGGCAGCTTCTTCGTCGCGGACGCGGTCGCGTTGACCTTCTTCTGCAGACGCGCCACGGATCGGGTGACCGAGCGCGCCCACAGGGCGATCCACGCGAAGGCCACGACGCCCGTGAGCCCGAAGGACGCGATGGCCACGTCGTGCCACGACGCGACCGCCGCCACCAGCCCGAGCAGCGCTCCCGCAGCGATCACCAGCAGCAGGGCACGGCCCTTGTTCACCTTCGTCATCAACCTGTTCCTCCGAGTGCGGGGATGCGCACAGCGGACCATTCGCAGCGCAGGCAGAGCCTACACAGCGCCGGCCTGCACGACGCGAGACGACATGGTCGTTGCTCAGACGACGGTGAGCGGCAGCAGAGTCTTGCCGGTCGGGCCGATCTGGATCTCGGTGTCCATCTGCGGGCACACGCCACAGTCGAAGCACGGGGTCCAGCGGCAGTCCTCGACCTCGAGAGCGCCCGAGGGGTCGAGAGCGTCCTGCCAGTCCTCCCAGAGCCAGTCACGGTCGAGTCCGGCGTCCAGGTGGTCCCACGGGAGCACCTCGGCGTACTCGCGCTCGCGCGTCGTGAACCAGTCGAGGTCGACCGGCTCGTCGGCCAGCGCCTCGTCGGCCATGCGCGCCCAGCGCTCGTACGAGAAGTGCTCGCTCCAGCCGTCGAAACGGCCGCCGTCACGCCACACGGCCTCGATGACCCGGCCGACGCGACGGTCGCCGCGGGACAGGAGTCCTTCGATGATGCCGGGCTTGCCGTCGTGGTAGCGAAAACCGATCGACTTGCCGAACTTCTTGTCGGCCCGGACGAAGTCACGCAGCTTCTGCAGCCGAGCGTCGGTCGTCTCGTGGTCGAGCTGGGAGGCCCACTGGAACGGGGTGTGCGGCTTGGGCACGAAGCCGCCGATCGACACCGTGCAGCGGATGTCGTGACGTCCGGACACCTCGCGACCGGTCTGGATGACGCGTTTGGCGAGCTCGCCGATCTGCATGACGTCCTCGTCGGTCTCGGTCGGCAGACCGCACATGAAGTAGAGCTTCACCTGGCGCCAGCCGTGCGAGTACGCCGCCGCGACCGTCTGGATCAGGTCGTCCTCGGACACCATCTTGTTGATGACCTTGCGCAACCGGTCACTGCCGCCCTCCGGGGCGAACGTCAGCCCCGAGCGGCGGCCGTTGCGGCTGAACTCGTTGGCGAGGGTGATGTTGAAGGCGTCCACCCGCGTCGACGGCAGCGACAGCGAGGTGTTGGTGCCCTCGTAGCGGTCACCCAGCTGCTTGGCGACCTCGCCGATCTCGGTGTGGTCGGCGCTCGACAGGCTGAGCAGGCCGACCTCCTCGAAGCCGGTCTTGTCCAGGCCGTTCTGCACCATCTGGCCGATGCCCTCGATCGAGCGCTCGCGGACCGGGCGGGTGATCATGCCGGCCTGGCAGAAGCGGCAGCCGCGCGTGCAGCCCCGGAAGATCTCGACGCTGAAGCGCTCGTGGACGGTCTCGGCGAGCGGGACCAGCGGGTTCTTGGGGTACGGCCACGCGTCGAGGTCCATCAGCGTGTGCTTCGCGATGCGCCACGGGACGCCGGGACGGTTGGGCGCGACGCGCTGGATGCGTCCGTCGGGCAGGTAGCTCACGTCGTAGAACTTGGGGACGTAGACGCCGCCGGACTTCGCGAGGCGCAGCAGCACCTCGTCGCGGCCGCCGGGGCAGCCCTCGGCCTTCCACTCGCGGACGACGGCGCTGATCGCCAGCACGATCTCCTCGCCGTCGCCCAGCACTGCGGCGTCGATGAAGTCGGCGATCGGCTCGGGGTTGAACGCCGAGTGGCCGCCCGCGATCACGATGGGGTCCTCGCCGCCGCGGTCGACCGCGTGCAGCGGCATGCCCGCGAGGTCGATCGCGGTCAGGAAGTTGGTGTAGCCGAGCTCGGTCGAGAACGAGATCCCCATCAGGTCGAACGCCCGGACAGGCCGGTGGGCGTCGACCGTGAACTGCGGGATGTCGTTGGCCCGCATGACCTTCTCCATGTCACTGAAGACCGCGTACGTGCGCTCGGCCAGGATCCAGTCACGCTCGTTCAGCACCTCGTACAGGATCTGCACGCCCTGGTTGGGCAGGCCCACCTCGTACGCGTCGGGGTACATCAGCGCCCAGCGGACCTCGGCGGAGTCCCACTCCTTGCTGGTCGCGTTGAGCTCGCCACCGACGTACTGGATGGGCTTGCCGATCGACGGCAGCAGGGGTTCCAGGCGGGGGAAGACAGACTCGACGGACATTCCTCAAGGGTAGGCGCTCGACGCACGCGCACGAAAACCTGCGCCTCGTGCAGGTCCGTCACCCGCGGGCGGTCAACCGCCGCCCGACACGCCGCTTCAGCCGCCGCAGGGCACTCGAGGGCGGCGTGGCGGCAGTCTTCGCCGACGCGTCGCTCTCGAGGGTCTTCACCTGGCGCCGCAGCCGCTTGACGCGCGACTGCTCCTTGCGGAACGCGTCGCGCCACGCCTCGCTGGCCGTCAGGTGCTCCAGCTCCAGCGGCACGACGATCGCTGCGACCGAGCGGGCCGCCTCGACCCGTTCGGGGTCGTATCCGGGCTCGTCCTGCACCAGCAGGGGGCGGAGCCGCTCGGGCAGGACCGCCCGTCCCGACGCGAGCAGGTCGGTCAGCGAGTCGGCCAGCAGGCGCTCCTCGCGGAAGCCGGGCTCGTCGTCCGCGAGGCGGTGGCGAACGATGTAGAGGTCCTCGAGGACCCCTGCCCGCAGGAACCGGAAGTCGCGCATGCCGTGGTGCCGGGGACTCGGCCGCAGGCCCGGGTTCGCCTCGTACGACTCGCCGGTGTTCTGGACCTTGCTGCCGTACTGCCGGAAGGACCGCCACGGCACGTGCAGCACCTCCAGGCCGAGCGAGGGATCGGGCTGGCCCGTGCTGGGGATGCTGACGCCGTGATTGCCCTGCTGCACGACGACGTCCGCCTGGCCCACGTGCACCACGACCGACGTCGGGTGGGCGTGGAGCGCGACGGTCTCCATGAGGGTCGACTCCTCACGCTCGTCGCGCCACGTGAGGCGCAGGATGCCGGCACCGTCAGGAGCCGGCCGGCCCGTCAGGTTGGTGACCGGGACCGAGAACGAGCCGAGCTCGCGCGGCACGCGGGCGAGCACGTCGCGGACGGTCGACGAGCGGTCGACCGGGACGAAGAACTCGTCAGCGTCGACGTTGATCACCCAGTCGGCCCCGTGCTCGGTGTACGCGCGGGAGGCCATCGAGGAGACCACGCCGGTCTGGTTCTTGTCGTGGACGAGGTAGTCGTGCAGCTCGACCACGCCTCGCTCGGCGTACTCGGCCAGCACCTCGCGGGTGCCGTCGACGGAGCCGTTGTCCGTCGCGATGATCAGGTCGATCCCCTGCGCGAGGTGGTGCTCCACCATCGCCGCGATGATGTCGACCTCGTCCCTCACCATCAGCGTGGCGACGATCTTCACCTGCGGACCGGCACCACCGTGCGTCATGTCGGCCATCTACGACTGGGCCTCGGCCGGCTCGCGCTGGGCGAACGTGGGCACGTCCAGATCACGCTGCTCGGCGTCCGCCAGCATCAGGAGCTCCTCGCGGGCGATGCCCGGACCGTCGCCGGCCGGGCTGAGGTTGAGGAAGAACTCGTGACCGACCGTCGGGTGGAACGACCACTCGCGAAGGCCCAGGTAGCCCAGGTCGTGCAGATCGCTCAGCAGCAGGCGCAGGTGGTTCGGGGAGAAGATCCAGTGGTGCACGTCGATGTAGGTCTCGCCCTTCGCCTCCTCGGCCTTTGCCTTCGCGGCGTCGAGGCCGTGCAGGAAGTCGTAGTCGCCCCGGTGTCCCGGCGCCCACGACGTCGACTTGCGGTGTCGCACGGCGTTCATCATGAACTCGGTCATGGTGCCGACGGAGTGCACGCCCTTGGGGTCGAGTGAGGCGTCGATGATCGCGCCCAGCGACGTCCGTGGACGGAACCGGTCGAAGCAGAAGCGGTGATCGGGGACCACGAGCGCGACGACGCCCTCGGGCTTGGTCAGCCGCGCGCACTCGTCGAGGAAGTCGATCAACGAGGTCGTGTGCTCCAGCACGTGCGAGGCGAGGACGACGTCGAAGCGGTCGGGGATCTCCTCGGACATCTTGGCGCCCGGGGGCAGCACGTAGTCGACGTCCTCGATGTCGTCGGGAGAGTACTGCGAGAAGTCCTTGTACTTGTCGATCAGGCCGGCTCGGTCGAGGTAGTCCACGTTGCGCGTGTCGTAGCCCTCGCGCCGCGGCAGGATCGGGTTGTGCGCCGGGCCTATCTCGAGGATCGAGGGGTTCTCACCCTGTCCTGCCAGGACCGACTGGCGGCGCAGCTCGAGGCGCGTGAGGGTCGGCTTGGGGTCCGCGACGCCGGCGGGGACCTTCGGTGCGGGCTTCGGCGCCTTCTTCTTCTTGGCCGGACGAGGGCGCGGCTCGGGCTGATCGAGAACGGCGCGCTTGATGCGCCCCATGCGGCGGCGTGGCTCGGGCGGTAGACGGTCCTTGATGGCGATGGTGCACGCATCCTCGGCGGTGGGGCTGGGACTCGATCATGCTACGTGATCTCCAGCACACCAAGCGAGAGGCTCACGCACTGTTCAGCGAATGGACATCTCGTCGACACGCTCACGCCCCGCGACGCCAGGCGTCAGTCGTCGTGGAGATACAGCGCCTTGACCTTCTGCACCACCCGCCGCGACGCCTCGTCGTCAAGATGATCGAAGAAGATCCGCCGCTTCCAGTCGTACTCCTCCAGCTCCTCGCTGGACCGCGGCTCGAAGGCAGCGTCGAGGGCTGTGGCGAGGTCCTTGAACGTCCGGCACACCGGGCTCGGCAGCACCCGGTCGAGCTCATGGAACAGACCGCGTTCGGATGAGCTGTAGCGGTCGTAGTCGTACGCGAAGCTCATGATCGGCTTGCCCGTCATGAGGAAGTCCACGAGGCAGCTCGAGTAGTCACTGATCAGGGCGTCCGCGACGCGGTAGATGATCTCAAGGTCCGGGTACCGACGTGACGACAGGTCGATCGCTCCAAGCGGCAGCAGCGCCCGCGAGTAGGTTCGGGCACGATCGGCCATGTGCTCCCGGACGCCGATCACCGCATGCTGGCGCTCCGCCCACTCCTCGAGCCAGGTGAGCTCGGACTCGTCGAAGTGGTACTGCGACTCCCCCTGCCCTTCGCGGAACGTGGGAAGGAACAGGACGAGACGCCGTCCCGCCAGCTCCTCACGGAGCCGCTCGAGCGCCTCCCGCAGGTCATTTGGCAGCCGTTCCTCCTCCCGCAGGATGAAGTCGTTGCGAGGCAGGCCGGTGGGCCACATGTCGGGATACGACGCAGGGAAGAATGCCGCCGACATGGCCAACGTGTCCATACGGCTCGATGTGATCACCGCGCGCGAACCACTGTGATTGCGAATCATCACCTCCCGCAGGCGGTCGCTGACGCGGGCCGACGCCAGGCCGAACCGCTTGAGCGGGATGCCGTGCCAGAGGTTGATGACATTGTGCGTCGTCGTGTCGACGGGGTTCGGAAGGTTGATCGCAGGACCGTGCTTGACGAAGATCTGCCCCGAGCGCAAGAGGTGGTGCTGTCCCTCCGGACTGTCGATCGGAAACGTCACGACGTTCTCACCTGTCAGCTCGATCCGTCGGGACCTGGTCAGGATGATCTTCTTGATCGAGGGGTCGTTGCGCACCTGCTCGAACAATGCGCGCTCGTTGCCGGCCAGCGTGTGGTCGTAGGCGCACACCGGGAACGCCCACCAGTGGTCGAACGTCGGCGTCCGGTTGTCGGCCACGCGGAATCGCTTGTCGTTCAAGGGTGCCGGTCGCTCGACTGTGCCGTCCTCCCGGGTCACGATCGAGAAGCTACGGTGCAGCCTGTCGTCCGGGGCCACCCGCAGGAGATTGCGTTCCATCGTCTCGACGTCCGCCGTCGGCGCCGCGGCAAGCACGCGGTCCTTCCAGTCACGCATGTCCGGGACTGAGTAGGGGTTCTCCCAGATCAGCTGCCGCTTGAGAAGCGGCAGGCCCTCGGCGATGCGATCGAACGTTCCCGCGCTGTACATCGGGTGATAAGGGTGCAACGCGTCCACGAACGTGTCGAAGTGATAGCCCTGCCCCACGAGGTACTGCGTGGTGCCGGTCTCGTACTTGTAGACGATCCGGATCTTGGTCCTCTGCGGCTGGACGTTCTCGAGCCTCTTGCGCCAGCCGAGGTCGCTGACGACGGGCTTGCGGAACGCCAGGAAGTACGATCCGACGTGCGGGTACTCGTCAGGGTGCATGACGGTCCTCGGCATCTGTTCGCGCACCTGCTCGATCGGGATCGGTGCGCGGCTGTCTCCCGCCCCGTCGAACCATCGCGAGGTGAGCTGCACCCCCCACCAGTCGCACTCCCGGCTCGCCATCGAGGCGAACATGTCGTCGAGTGGTCGGAGCAGATAGCAGCTGTCGTTGACCAGCAGCACCTCGTCATACTCCTCGAGGGCGTCCCACCCGACCAGGTCCTTGGCCAGCATCGAGTAGGACCCGAAGTCGTAGCGGTCGTGAGGCACGGCCCAGGCCCCGGCGACGAGGCCGTCCAGCTTGTCGAGCTCGCCGTCGTTCATCCGGCACGCCGCCAAGTAGTAGACGTCAGCGAAGCGACTCAGCTCGCGCACGTAGGCGATCACATACGGGTCCATGACTCCGTCGACGTCGAAGCCCGCGAAGAGGCAGGCCCTGCGCGCAGGGGGGCTCGCGGGGAGCGCTGCTGGGCGCTCGTGGTGCGTGCGCAGAGGGACTCCACGCAGACCTGCACGCCTGCCGACCAGCAGATAGTGCAGGTAGGGATTGAGCCGCTCGTCCGCAGGATCGAGATACTCGTTCCAGTACCACCAGACGTCGAAGCCGGGATGGGGGTTGCGAACGTTGCGCCAGCCATGACGGCAGAAATCGGCGACGGCGTCCAGGTTGCGAGGGGGCCGGCCGGGCGTGGCCAGCCGGTAGACCTCGTCATCGATCTCCCCGGCCATGCGAACCAGGGCGATCTCGCAGGCCAGCAGGTCGGCCGCCGTGACGTCCACGGACGGCTGAGCACTTAGGTCCGGCAATCCATCTCGAAGCGCCGCGCGCAGCAGGACGTCCCCGGTCGTCGGTCCCGCCGACTCACGGCCTGCCCACTCGCCGACGAGTCTCGTCCAGGCCGCCCAGAACTCCTCGACGTCGGTGGTCATCGACCTGCTCCTTCGACCTGCGTCATGAGCCGCTCCAGCACACGTTCGGTGTTGTGTCCGTCCCGGTGATCGATCAGCATGTCCCGGACACGGCGGTGGTGCGGTGCCGAGATTCCTTCTGCGACGAGATCGAGCGCCGGGCCGAGTGCCTCGAACGTCTCCGCGACCGGGCCTGGGAAGAAGTGATGCAGGTCGTACAGGAGGGAGTCGGCGGCCGTCTCCAGGTCGTGGGCGAAGCTCACGACCGGCTTGCCTGTGGCGGCGAAGTCCAGAGCGAGCCCTGAGTAGTCCGTGAGCACGACGCCCGCGGCGCGCAGAACTGCATGCGCCGACGGGTACCTGCGTGGCGAGAGATCCAGAGCCACCCCGCCAAGCTGAGTCGAATAGGCACGCTCGAGGTCGTTCTCCACCTCCCGCAGTCCCAGCACGAAGTCGTGCCGATCGCACCATACCTGCAGTGACTCGATCTCCGACTTGGAGAAGTCATGAGGCGCGCGCCTCGTCCCGCTCGCCCGCCGCGTCGGGGCGAATAGCAGGAGCCGGCGTCCGCGCAGCTGACGGCGTACGTCCTCGAGCTGGGCATGAAGATCCGCAGGCAGGGCGTCTTCCTCGCCGAGCAGGAAGTCGTGGGCCGGTACTCCTGTCCGCCACCCGTGCTCGAAGGAAGCCGGCCAGTGCGTGGCAAGAGTTGCCAGCTGGTCGAGGTCGGACGCGACCAGCAGCCCCGTCACGACGGACGGCGGAAGCGGATGAGCGAGTGCCGGAGGATCCGTCCGGGCCCCCCTGCTTGCCGGCATGCGTCTCGGCCCCTGGAGTGTCCGCCCTGACTTCTCCAGCTGCAGTCCCCGTCGCACCACGACGATGGTCTGGTGCTTGGCCAGGACCGGCGCGTCGAGAGTCGGGCGGGGGGCTTCCTCGACGAGGACCGTTCCCGAGCTGAGCAGATGCTCGCGGCCGGCCGGGCTCAGCAAGGGCGCCGTGATGACGTTCGCTCCGGACAGCTCAAGTCGACGGGAGCGGGTCAACAGGATCTTCGTGATGCTCGGGTCGTCCTTCACCGCCTCGAAGATCGCCCGGCTGTTGTCGGGAAGGCGATGGGTCCTGCGATCCACTGCGAACACCCACGAGTCGGGGCGCTTCGCCGTCTTGCGGTTGCGCCGCCGGTACTCCTCGACCGAGACCACCTCGGGCACGACGACCTGGCCATCGTCGTCCACGCTGATCGCCATGCTCCGCTGGAGCTGATCATCCGGCGTCGCCCGCAGCAGCGTCTGCTCGATTTGATCGACGTCCGCGTCGGGGACGACAGCCAGCACACGCTCCTTCCATCGGGCGAGGTCCGGGACGTCGTAATGATTGCGATAGAGCAGGAACCTTTTGAGCAGCGGGAAGCCCCGCTCCAGCATCGTGAAGTACCAATCGGAGAACATCGGATGGAACGGGTATACGCGGTCCATGAACGTGTCGAAGGTGAACCCGCTCCCCACCAGGAGATGAGTGAGGCCGATCTCGTACTTGAGGACGATCAACCGCTTCGAGGGCTGAGGAACGACTGACTCGATCAGTCGACGGAACTCGGCGCTCTCGAGGACCGGGCGCCGGAAGGCCAGGAAGTACGACCCCAGGTGGAAGTTGTACACCGGATCGTCCTCGAACCCGTCCAGCAGCTCGCTGCGAACCGTGTCCACCGGGACCGGGGAGGTGATTCGGTTCGGGGGCAGGCTGGGCGCGTCCACGATGCCCTTGGTCGCCTGAAGTCCCCACCAATCACACTCCCGCTCAGCCATCGTGGCGAACACCTCGTCCAGAGGACGCACCACGAAGCAGCTGTCGTTCACCAGGACAACTTCGTCGTACGTTGCCAGTCGGTCCCATCCGACGAGGTCGCTGGCCAGGCGCGAGTACGAGCCGAAGTCGTAGGCGCCGTGACGGATGGCCCAGCTGGCCACCGTGATGTCCTCGACCTTCGCCAGTTCGGCGGCGTCCAGGTAGCCGTCGAACAGGTAGAACACGTCGCCGTGACGACTGAGCTCGGCGATCAACGAGACCACCGACGGGTCCACCACGCCATCCGTGTCGAAACCCGCCACGAGGCATGCGCGACGAACGGGACGGGTGGTCGGCAGCCGATGTCCGGGCCCGGCCTTCGTCGTCGCGGGCCGCGTGGACAGGCCGAGCTCGCGCCCCACGAGGGCGTAGTGGACCAGCGGGTTCAGTGAGTCGTCGGCCGGATCCAGGTGGGCCATCCAGTACCACCACACGTCGAAGTCCTGGCTGGGCTTTCGCAGCTCGCGCCAGCCTCGACGGCAGAAGTGCTCGACCGGGTCGAGGTCGCCGACCCCGGGGGTGTTCGTCCGGTAGTAGGGAAGGTCGATGAGCTCGGCGACCAGCTCCATCTCCCGCCGCAGCCGCTGGCCGCTGGGCAGCAGACGGTGCTCGTGCAGGAGTGGATGATCGATTCCGGCCGGAGCCCTCATGCCGCCGGGCCAGGATTGGCTGCGTGGAAGTGCACCAAGGGGTTGACGTCACGAGGCAGATCGGGGTGCTGAGCCAGGTACTTGCGGGTGTTGAACGCCGGGCCTGGATCCTTGTGCTGGGCCGCGCCGACACGGAGGTAGTGCAACGCAGGGCTGAGCCCGGTCGAGACGACCTCCGGATAGCGCGTCAGGTACCAGGCTCCTTTCATCAGGCTCGACGACCTCAGGACCGCGAGGGCGTCGTCCTCCTCGGTGCGCGGCATGGTCGAGAGCTGACGCCGCTTCAACCAGCCGCGGACCCCGGAGACGGACTCGCTCCGCGTGAGCCGCTGATCGAGGCGGGTCGCCAGCTGTCGCAGGCGCCGTTGCGCGACCTCATGGGCAGCGGCGCGCTCGGCCTGCTCCTCCAGCTGACGCCTGGCCTGAGCGAGCTCACGCTGAGACATCTCCAGCTCCGCCCGGAGCTTCGCAGCTTCCGCCGCTGCGTCCCCGATCATCGACGGCCGTGCCTCCTCCAACGCGACTTCACGCACGCCACGCTCCCCCTGCTTCTCTGCGCGATATCTCACCGCCCGGACGTACGAACGTTACCCGAGCCTCGACAAGACCACGCATGTGTTCGCTCTCGGCAGACATCCTGTCGCATGATCGCCGACTTGTCTCCGCGAAGACGCCGGGAGACCAGGTCCTGGGAGACCTGAGACCGCCCGGCCCACGGGCGATCGGACGAGTGGCCCGGCGATAGGCTCGATGGTGTGAAGCGACGTCAGCGCACGCCCCCGCCGTTCAACGTGAAGTACACCTCGGTCTCGACCGACGGCTCGCTCGACCAGGTGCTCACGATCCGCAACAACACCGAGGTCTCGGTGCTCCCCACGCTGCGCTTCGTGGCCTACGACGTCTACGGCCGCGAGCTGCCCCACGTGGTCACGCAGGGCGTCAACGGCTCCCACCGCGGCGGACCGGTGCTTCCTGCGGGCGGCACCCTCACCGACGTCCTGCGCTTCGACGGCCAGGGCGCGCATCTCGTGCGCGGGGTGCGGGTCGAGCTCGCGGCCGTGGAGGAGGTCGACCACCCCGCCTTGGAGCAGGACGTCAAGTCGGTGATGATCGACCTGGAGCAGAAGGCGACGGCCGATCCGGCCGAGTTCTGGGGCATCGGCCTGGTCAACCCCAATCCGTTCGGCGTCACGATGCGCATCTCCCTCATCGAGCTCGAGGACCGCGTGCGCGACCACCCCCGACAGGTCCGCGACGTCGTCACCCTGCAGGAGGACGTCGACATGGCCTCGATGTCCAATGACGTCATCTGGCTCCCCGAGGACGTCCGCGGCCAGTTCCACGAGGTCGTCCACCACCTCCGTATGCCCACCTACGCCTGACCGCCCCGCCCCGTCCCGGACCGATCTTTCGGCGTTTCGGTAGCTCCGGCAGCACCAACGTCGACGAGTCAACGTCCACAAGCGCGCCGGGCCGGCCCGCCCCTCCACAGCGCGAACGCCGGAAGAGGACCGGCCCAGCTCCCGCGACCATGGTCGAGGCATGGACCAGGTGCTCAGGACAGCAGAAGCCGCCCGACGATTCGGCCTGGGGGTCGTGCGCAACAAGGTGGACCGCGGGATGTGGCAGAAGCCGTGCCGCGGGGTGGTCGTGCTCCACAACGGCCCGCTCACCCGCGAGCAGGAGATCGCCGTCGCGCTGGCGTCGGCCGCCGACGGGGCCGCGTTGGCGGGTCTGACCGCCCTGGCACAGGACGACTTCGACGGCTTCACGCCCGAGCTTCCGCAGATCGTGCTCCCGTCCGGCGCGCGCAGGCCCTCCCGGCGCGGGCTGGAGGTGCGGTGGAGCACCCAGCTCGACGACCGCGACGTCCATCCCCTGCGCACGCCCCGACGTACGCGGCCGGCCCGCAGCCTGGTGGACGCCGCGAGCTGGACGCAGAACGAACGCCGGGCGCGGGCGATCGTCGTCGCCGGCGTGCAGCAGCGCCTGACGAGCACCGCGCACCTGCGCGACGCACTCACACGGCGCGGCCCGTGCCGTCATCGCGCGCTGATCGTGGAGTCGATCCTGGACGCCGCAGGTGGTATCCAGTCACTGCCCGAGCGTGACTTCGCCGAGGTGTGCGACTGGGCCGGGCTGCCTCGCCCGAGCCGACAGCGTCGCGTGCGCGCCCCCGACGGCACCTACTTCCTCGACGCCAGCTGGGAGCAGCTCGGGATGTCGGCCGAGGTGCACGGAATCCCCCACCTCGCCGTCATGAGATGGAGCGAGGACCTGACCCGTGCAACGAGATCGTGATCGGCGGCGAGCGTCTGCTGGTGTTCTCCTCGTACACGATCCGTCGCGAGCAGCGCGTCGTGGCGGGACAGCTCGTCCGCATGGCGCAAGCCCTGGGCTGGACGGGGAGGCCGAACGACCTGACGACGTTGACGCCGTCCGAACTGCGCAGACGTCGAAAGTTCCGTCGCGCCGCCGTCTGATTAGACGACGTTGACGCTGCCCGGGGTACCGAAACGTCGAAAGATCGGTCGACGGGCGGGCGGCGCGGGCAGCCGATGAGGTCAGAGAGACGGGAACCAGAGGGCGATCTCGCGGGCCGCGGACTCCTCGGAGTCGGACGCGTGCACGAGGTTCTCGCGGTTCGACAGCGACATGTCGCCGCGGATCGTGCCGGGAGCGGCCTGACGACCGTCGGTCGCACCGTTGAGCTGGCGGACGACCGAGATGGCCTCGTCACCTTCCAGCACGAGCGCCACGAGGGGTCCGGACGTCGCGAACTCGCGCAGCGGCGGATACCAAGGCTTCTCGACGTGCTCGGCGTAGTGAGCGTCGGCCTGGGCGGCGTCGATCGTGCGCTGCTCCATGGCGACCAGGGCCAGCCCCTTGTGCTCGTACCGGGACAGCACCTGACCCACGAGTCCACGGCGGACCGCGTCGGGCTTGATGAGGACGAGTGTGCGTTGGGCCATACATCAAATCTACCGCGCCGTCGCCGGGTCCACCCGTGGACGCCTTCGCAGGCCCTGCGTACGTTGGACGGGACGGGGCGCGCTGGGTGCCTGCGAAGGGGGCGGCGACGTGGCAGGACCAGGGCGGCAGTGGTGGCGCGACGCAGTGATCTACCAGGTCTACCCCCGCTCGTGGGCCGACTCCGACGGCGACGGCATCGGTGACCTGCCGGGCATCACCGAGCGGCTCCCCCACCTCGCCGAGCTCGGCGTGGACGCCGTGTGGCTGTCGCCGTTCTACACCTCTCCTCAGCGCGACGGCGGCTACGACGTGGCCGACTACCGCGACGTCGACCCCCTCTTCGGCGATCTCGCCGCATTCGACGCCCTGGTCGCCCGGGCCCACGGGCTCGGGCTGCGGGTCATCGTCGACATCGTCCCCAACCACTCCTCCGACGCGCACCCGTGGTTCCGCGCCGCACTCGCGTCCCCACCCGGCAGCCGTGAGCGCGCGCGCTACCTGTTCCGCGACGGCAGCGACGAAGGCCGGCTCCCGCCCAACAACTGGACCAGCATGTTCGGCGGCCCCGCCTGGACCCGCGTCACCGAGCCGGACGGCACCCCCGGCCAGTGGTACCTGCACATGTTCGACACCTCCCAGCCCGACTTCGACTGGACCAACCCCGAGGTGCGCGACGAGCTCGAGGACGTCCTGCGCTTCTGGCTCGATCGTGGGGTCGACGGCTTCCGCATCGACGTCGCGCACGGGCTGGTCAAGTTCGAGGATCTCCCCGACACCGATCTCACGCTCGACGCGAACGTGGACGCGACCGCGCTCGCGCCCATGTGGGACCAGCCCGGCGTCCACGAGATCTATCGCAGCTGGCGCCGGCTCGCCGACTCGTACGCGGTGGAGGGCGAGGACGCCGACCGCATCCTGTGCGCCGAGGCGTGGGTCCTGCCGGCCCAGGCACTCGCGCAGTACGTCCGCGCGGACGAGCTGCACCAGTCGTTCAACTTCGAGTACCTGATGACGCCATGGCTCCCGGACGAGCAGCGCGCGTCCATCACCCGGTCGCTCGCCCAGGCGGGGGCCGTCGGTGCGCCGCAGACCTGGGTCCTGTCCAACCACGACGTCGTACGGCATGCGACCCGCCTCGGCTACCCGCAGCACCCCGGTCTGCAGCGCATTGCCGGCATCGGCGCGGACGACCCGCAGCCCGATCCCGTCCTGGGGCTGCGCCGGGCTCGCGCCGCCACCGCGGTGATGCTCGCGCTGCCCGGCTCGGCCTACCTGTTCCAGGGTGAGGAGCTCGGCCTGCCGGAGGCCACCCGCCTGCCCGACGAGAGCCGCCAGGACCCGACCTGGGAGCGCTCGGGCCACACCCAGCGCGGCCGCGACGGCTGCCGCGTCCCGATGCCGTGGGAGGGCGACGCGCCGTCGTACGGCTTCGGGCCGGGCGAGCGGTCCTGGCTGCCGCAGCCGGCCGAGTTCGGCGCGCTCGCGGTCGACCGCCAGCGGGACGATCCGGGCTCGACGCTGAGCCTCTACCGGGCGCTCCTGGCCGTACGCCGCACACATCGGCTCGGCCTCGGCCATCTGACCTGGCTCGACGGGCACCCGGAGGACGTGCTGGCCTTCGAGGTGACGTCCGAGGACGCGTCCGTGACGGTCCTGGCCAATCTCGGGACCGACCCGTTGACCCTTCCGGACAGCGCCGATGTGCTCCTGACCAGCGCTTTTCCCGGCACCGCAGGGCATGTGGGCCCCGACGAGACAGTGTGGCTCAGGTCCTGACCGACCCGCGGTTGCACTACCCGGGGCACAGGGCTAGGTTCGTCTCGATCCTGTGATCCGCATCACGCCGCGGACCCGGGCTCGGCGTAAGGGGAGCACATGAAGGTACGACCAATCCGCAGACTCGTCACCGGCGTCGCCGTGGCGGCGTTGTCGATGAGCATGCTGGCCGCCTGTGGCGGCGACAGCGGCAAACCGACGCTCAACTGGTACATCAACCCCGACGGCCAGGAGACGCTGACGGCGATCGCCGAGCGCTGCAGCACCGACGAGTACGACATCGAGATCCAGCTCCTGCCGTCCAGCGCGACCGACCAGCGCACGCAGCTGGCCCGTCGCCTCGCTGCCGAGGACAGCTCGACCGACCTGATGAGCCTCGACCCCGTGTTCATCCCGGAGTTCGCGAACGCCAACTGGCTCGCGCCGTTCGAGGGCGAGCTCGCGGACCAGGTCGTCGACGACGACGTCCTCAAGGGCCCGGCCGAGATCGTCCAGTGGGAGGACCAGGTCGTCGCGGCACCGCAGTGGTCCAACACCCAGGTGCTCTGGTACCGCAAGTCGCTCGCGGAGGCGGCCGGGCTCGACATGAGCCAGCCGGTGACCTGGGACCAGATCATCGACGCCGCCGCCGACCACGACGGCACGATCGGTGTCCAGGCCAGCAAGTACGAGGCCTACGTCGTGTGGATCAACTCGCTGATCCAGGGTGCCGGCGGCAACATCCTGGACCCCTCGACGGTGGAGGACGGGCGGGACGCGAAGGTCACGATCGACTCCGAGGCCGGCAAGGCCGCGGCCGCCGTGATCGAGAAGCTCGCCAAGTCGACCGCCAAGCAGCCCGACTTCACGACGTCCAACGAGGGCACGAGCCTCGGCGCGATGTTCCCCGAGCAGGGCGCCGGCGAGTTCATGACCAACTGGACCTTCGTCTACAAGAACTACGAGGGCCTGATCGGCAAGCCCGGCGGCCCCAAGGACGAGGCACAGTTCGAGGACCTCGGCTGGGCCCGCTACCCCGAGACGGTCGAGGGCGAGGAGTCACGACCTCCCCTCGGCGGCATTGCGATCGGCGTCGGCGCCTACACCAAGCACCGCGACTTCGCCCAGCAGGCTGCGATGTGCGTCACCGACGCCGACGCCCAGGTCGCCCTCGGGGTCAACAACGGCTTCATGCCGTCACGCGGATCCGTGTACGACTCCGAAGAGCTCAAGAAGGCATTCCCGCCGGATCTGCTCACCCTGTTCAGCCAGAGCATCGACTCGGCCGGCACCCGGCCCAAGAGCGCGTTCTACAGCCAGATCTCGAGCGCCCTGCAGTCCCGCTGGCACTCACCCAGCTCGGTCGGCGCCGGCACGCCCAAGAAGTCCGCAGACTTCCTCAACCAGATCCTGAAGGGGGAGGCCCTGCTGTGACCACCTACGTACAGACCGCGGTCGATCCGGCCGAGGACACCAGGCCGCCGGACTCGGACCGCTCGCGGGCCGAGAACTCGCTGGCCCGCAAGCTGGTGGCGCCGGCCCTGGTGCTGATGCTGCTCGTCACGGCGTTCCCGATGCTGCGGGCGCTCTACCTGTCCCTGTTCAACTACTCGCTCACCGATCCCGACGCCCGCGAGTTCGTCGGCCTGGCCAACTACGCCACGGCACTGAGCGACTGGTTGTTCTGGAAAACGACGTTGAACACCGTGGGGATCATGATCATCACGGTGGCCGTCGAGCTCGTGATCGGCTTCGCGTTCGCGATGGTCATGCACAAGGTCATCTTCGCCCGCGGCGTGATCCGCACCTCGATCCTCATCCCCTACGGCGTCATCACGGTCGTCTCGGGCTTCGCGTGGCAGTTCGCGTTCTCCAACACCAACGGATTCGTCAACAGCTGGCTTCCGTTCACGCCGGACGACTTCAACTGGTTCGGCCAGTACTGGTCCTCGATGCTCGCGATCATGGCCTCGGAGATCTGGAAGACGACGCCGTTCATGTCACTGCTGCTCCTGGCGGGGCTGGCCCAGGTGTCCGAGGACATGCTGGAGGCCGCCAAGGTGGACGGTGCCACGTGGTGGCAGCGCCTCTTCAAGGTGATCCTGCCCAACATGCGGGCCGCGATCATGGTCGCCGTGCTGTTCCGCGCCCTCGACGCGTACCGCATCTTCGACAACATCTTCGTCATGACGGCCGGCGCCAACGGCACCGAGTCGATCTCGTTCCTCACCTATCGGCAGGTGATCGAGCAGTTCCAGCTCGGCATCGGCTCGGCACTGTCCGTGCTCCTGTTCCTCTCGGTGCTGGTGGTCGCGTTCGTGATCGTCAAGCTGTTCCGGGTCAACCTCGCCGACGCACGGCAGGAGAGCTGACATGGGCAAGAGCCTGAAGGCCAACCTCGGCACGATCCTCGGCTGCGCGCTGATCCTCATCTGGTGCCTGCTGCCGGTCGCGTGGATCATCTCGCTGTCGTTCAAGTCCCAGGAAGCCGTCAGGGTCGGCAGTCCCGGCTTCTTCCCGTCCTCGGGCGGCGGCGCCGGCTGGTCCAACTACTCCGACGTCCTGCAGGACGGGCAGTTCCGGCAGGCGATCTTCAACTCGATCGGCATCTCGCTCATCGCGACCCTGCTGTCGGTCGTCATCGCGACCCTCGCGGCCTACGCGATCGCCCGCCTGGAGTTCAAGGGCAAGAAGTTCGTGCTCACCACCGCGCTCGTGATCGCGATGTTCCCGGTCGTGTCGCTGGTCGGCCCGCTGTTCGACATGTGGCGCGCGTTCGGCATCTACGACACGTGGCTCGGCCTGATCATCCCCTACATGTCGTTCACGCTGCCACTGGCGATCTGGACCCTCTCCGCGTTCTTCCGCGAGATCCCGTGGGAGATGGAGCAGGCCGCGCAGGTCGACGGCGCCACGTCGTGGCAGGCCTTCCGCAAGGTCATCGTCCCGCTGGCCGCGCCCGGCGTGTTCACCGCAGCGATCCTGACCTTCTTCTTCGCGTGGAACGACTTCGTGTTCGGCATCTCCCTGACGTCGACCGAGCGCGCCCGCCCCATCCCCGCCGCCCTGTCGTTCTTCGTCGGCGATGACCCGTTCAACCGGCCCTCGTCCCTGCTGGCCGCGGGAGCCGTGGTCGCCACGGTCCCCATCGTCGTCCTCGTCCTGTTCTTCCAGCGCAAGATCGTCGCCGGCCTGACCGCCGGCGCAGTGAAGGGTTGATCCCATGGCAGCCATCGAGATGAAGCACATCGTCAAGAAGTACGGAGACGGGTTCCCGGCGGTCAACGACGTCAGCATCGACGTCGCCGACGGCGAGTTCATGATCCTGGTCGGGCCGTCGGGGTGCGGCAAGTCCACGCTCCTGCGCATGATCGTGGGGCTCGAGGACATCACGTCGGGCGACATGATCATCGGCGGCGAGCGGGTCAACGACCTCGCACCGCGCGACCGCAACCTGTCCATGGTGTTCCAGAACTACGCGCTCTACCCGCACCTGACGGTCTACGAGAACATCGCCTTCCCGCTGCGCCTGGCCAAGATGAAGGACAGCGAGGTCGACGAGAAGGTGCGTGCGGCCAGCAAGACCCTCGACCTCGACGAGCACCTCCAGCGCAAGCCCGCCAACCTCTCGGGCGGCCAGCGCCAGCGCGTCGCGATGGGACGGGCGATCGTGCGCGACGCCAGGGCCTTCCTGTTCGACGAGCCGCTGTCCAACCTCGACGCCAAGCTCCGCGGACAGATGCGCACCGAGATCGCCCGTCTGCAGAAGCAGCTCGGCATCACGACCGTCTACGTGACCCACGACCAGACCGAGGCCATGACGCTCGGCGACCGGGTCGCGGTCATGAAGCGCGGCATCCTGCAGCAGCTCGCGACACCGCGCGAGCTCTACGAGCAGCCGGTCAACCTGTTCGTCGCCGGCTTCATCGGCTCCCCGCCGATGAACTTCCTGCCGGCCACGGTCGAGGGCAATGAGATCACGCTCCCGTTCGGCACGTTCCCGCTACCGCCCGCCAAGGCCGAGCGCACCGCGGGCAAGGGCCTGCTCATGGCCGGCATCCGCCCCGAGCACTTCGAGGACGTCTCGGTCCTGCATTCCGACGAGGTCGACACCGCCCGCACCTTCAAGGCGCACATCGACGTCCGCGAGTGGCTCGGTGACCAGCAGTACGCCTACGTCCCCTACGAGGCCGAGGCCAAGGTGCAGGACCAGCTGCGCGAGCTCGCCCGCGAGTCCGACAGCGACTCCCTGCGCACCCAGCTCGTGGTCTCGCTCGACGCCGCCAGCACCGTGCAGGAGGACTCCGACACCACGCTGTTCATCGACACCGACAAGATGCACCTGTTCGACCCCTCGTCGGGCGAGAACCTGACCGTCGGGCTCTAGCCCCCGGCCGCGGATTCCCAGGAGAACCCCGGAACCCGGCACGTCACCCTTGTTGCAACCGGGGTGATGTGCCGGGTTCCGGCGCTCCGGGCGAGCGGCTGAAGATTTCGGGGTTCTCCTGGGAATCCGCGGCCAGGGGGATGGGTCAGCGCTTCTTGCGGCCCTTGCCGGCGACGGCCTTGATGACCTCGGCGTTCCACTCGTGCTCGCGGATGAGGCGGTAGCGCTCCTCGGCGACGCGCAGGTACGCCTCTGCGGGCCGCTCGTCGTCGCCGCGCACGCCAGCCTCCTCGATCATCTGCACGACGGGCTGGAACTCCTCGGCGTACCAGCGGGCGGCCATCGTCTCGGGATCCATGTAGGCGTGCTCGGCATGCATCGTGCGTGTGGCCCACGCCTCGACCGCCTCGGCGATGCGGCCGTAGTCCGAGGGCCGGTCGACCGCGACGGACGCGCGCGCCTCGCCCGTGAACGGGACGCGCTGGAGCATCAGCCGTCGCCAGAACTTGAGCTCCAGGCTCGCGCGGGCGTCGATGCCCACGGGCGAGAGGAACGTCTCGATCGCGGTCACCCGGGCCTCGATCAGCTCGACGCCGAGGCTGCGCGCCACCGAGACGCGATGGTGTCCGTCGCGGACGAAGTAGTACTCGCCGATCTGGTAGACGTCGATCGGCGGGATCACCTCCCCCGTCCGGCTGGCCCGCGCCAGCCGTTCCCAGCGCTGACGGTTGACCGTCGAGGTCGGACGGAAGCGGCGATCGAAGTCGCGCGCCTTGTCGACAGATCCCACGATCGCGTCGAGCGGGATGACCTTGTGCCCCACGTAGTGCTCGGACCGGCGGCCCAGGGCGTCCACGACCTCGTCGAACGACATCGACTGCACGGTGTCCTCGGTGTCGTTGCGCAGCCGCGCCGCCAGGGCCGACAGCACCTGGTGGCGACGGGCCCGCATGAAGTCGCTCTCGGCGTCGACCCGCGGGGACCCCGAGCTGCTGACCATCAGGCGCTCCGGCGCGACCGGGTCGAGACCGGCACGACCGAGCGGGCCTCGATCTCGAGGACGTCCCACGGGATCACGTTGCGGACCGTCGTCCGACCGACCGACCGATCGGCCTTGAGCATCCCGAACGGGTGGACGTGGCCGTGCAGGTGCCACGTGGGCTCGAGCTCGGCGAGGACGCCGTGGAGAGCAGAGATGCCGAGATGGCTGGGATCGGGCTCGTCGCCCAGTCCCAGCGGCGGCGCATGGGTCAGCAGGACGTCGACCGGGCCCGCGCGACGGGCGCTGCGGAGCAGCTGCTTGGCTCGCGCGTCGTACTCCTTCTGGGTGTACTGGTGGGGGCCGGCGTTGTAGCGGACACAGCCCCCGAGACCCGCGATGCGCAGGCCGCCGACCTCGACGACCCGGCCGTCGGCGTTGACGAATCCCGCCGGTCCGGTGTGGCCGGGGCCCGTCCGGGGGTCGTGGTTGCCGGGCACGAAGACACCGGGCACGTCCAGCGCGGACCGGATCGACGCGAGGTAGTCCCACTGCAGGTCGCCGGCGCCGATCACCAGGTCGACGTCGAGGTCTCGCAGACGAGAACGGACCCCGAGGACCTCCTCGTCGGCCACTGCCAGCACCCGCACCATGCCCTCGACAGTAGCGCGGTGCGCCGCCGAAGACACCCCCCTCAGTCCTCCCGCGCTGCCTCCTGCGCCCATCGCGCCTTGTCGGCCTCGATGCGGCGTCCGAGGAAGAACGCGCCGAACCACAGGGCAGCGAACATCAGCCCGACGAAGAACATGATCGGCACGAGGAAGCCCATCGCGATCGCGCCGACCTGGATCGCGTGACCGACCAGGTACGCCTGAGGCCGGCGCAGCGAGCCGGCCACCAGGAGGCACAGGACAGCCAGCCCGATCCCGACGACGAGCGCCCACGTCGTGTCGACGTCCTCGACCGAGATCATCACCGGCACGCTGAGCCCGAGGATGATCGCCTCGAGCGTCAGCATCGCCGCGCACATGCCCCTCACGCGACACCCCCTCCGAGCAGGACGCGCGCCTCGCCGACCGTGACGACCGAGCCTGTCACGAGCACGCCACCGCTGCCGATCGCGTCGTCGTAGCCCTCGGCGGCGTCCGCCTTCTGGATCGCCCGCTCGAGTGCGTCGTCGAGCCGGGAGACCAGGGTCACCCGCTCCTCGCCGAAGATGTCGGCCGCGAGCTCGGCCAGCTCGACCGCCGGCATCGCCCGCGGGGTGCTGTTCTGCGTGCACACGATCTCGGCCATGACCGGCTCGAAGACGCGGAGCATCTCCTCGACGTCCTTGTCGGCCATGACGCCCACGACCCCGATGAGCGGGCTGAACGAGAACGCCTCCTGGACGGCCTCGATCGTCGCGCGGGCGCCGTGGGGGTTGTGCGCCGCGTCGAGCAGCACCGTGGGGCTGCGCCGCACGACCTCGAGGCGCCCCGGCGAGGTGACCTGCCTGAACGCGTCGCGGACGAGATCGGCGTCGAGCTGCTTGCTGCCCGTGAAGGCCTCGACGGCCGCGAGGGCGTACGCCGCGTTGTGCGCCTGGTGGGCGCCGTGCAGCGGCAGGAAGATGTCGTCGTACGTGCCCGACAGGCCCTGCAGGTCGATCTGCTGCCCACCGATCGCGGTGACACGTGAGCCGACGCCGAAGTCGGTGCCCTCGTGCAGCGCGACCGAGCCGACGTCCAGCACCCGTCGCATCAGCACGTCCATGACCTCGGGTGCCTGCTCGGCGAGGATGGTGTGCGAGCCGGGCTTGATGATGCCGGCCTTCTCGACCGCGATGATCTCGGGGCGGTCACCGAGATAGGCCGCGTGGTCCACGCCGATCGGGGTGATGACCGCGACCTGACCGTTCGCGACGTTGGTCGCGTCCCACGAGCCGCCCATGCCGACCTCGACCACGGCGACGTCGACGGGGGCGTCGGCAAAGGCCGCGAACGCCATCGCGACCATCATCTCGAAGTACGACAGGGGGTGCGCCGACGAGTCGTCGACGATCTGCGCGTACGCCGCGACGTCCGCGAACGCCTCGACGAACAGGGCCTCGGACAGGGGCGCCCCGTCGAGGCTGATGCGCTCAGTCATCGACTGCAGGTGCGGGCTGGTGAAGCGTCCGGTGCGCAGGTCCAGCGCGCGCAGCAGGGTGTCGATCATGCGGCTCGTCGACGTCTTGCCGTTCGTCCCGGTGAGGTGGACCAGGGGATAGGCCGCCTGCGGGTCCCCCAGGAGGCGGCACAGGGCGGCGATGCGATCGAGGGAGGGCTCGAGGCGGGTCTCGGGCCAACGGCCGAGGAGCGCGCGCTCGACCTCCGCGTACGTAGGTGTCATCCCGCCCAGTATCGCAGCACCTCGGGGACGGCTCAGGGTCACCACCGATGTTCAAAATGTCACCACACCGCTGCATAGTGGGGAAGATCACATTCGACCATCGTTCGGGGCGGTCCCAAGGAGGGCACATGAACCGGAGCATCGCGGGATGGGTGACGCATCGTTGGGCCAAGTGGGTGGTGATGGCGCTCGGCCTGCTGACGATCTTCGTCCTGGCCTCCCTCGGCGCCAAGCTCACGAGCGTCCAGGACAACGACGCGGCGTCCTGGCTGCCCGGCGACGCCGAGTCCACCAAGGTGATCGAGAGGTCGAAGGCCTTCTCCGACCCCAACGACATCCCGGGCGTCGTGCTCTACGTGCGCGACTCCGGCATCACCCCGGCCGACGTGGCCAAGGCGAAGGCCGACGCGGCCCAGATCAAGGGGGTCGACTCGGTCACCGAGGTGACCGGTCCGATCCCGGCCGACGACGGCAAGGCCCTGCAGGTCCTCGCGACGGTCCGCATGAGCAGCGACGGGTGGGAGGACCTGCCCGACCGGGTCGACGACATCAGGGCGATCGCCGACCGGGATGCCGGCGGCCTCGACGTACGCATCGCCGGTCCTGCGGCGCTCGGGGCGGACCAGGCCGAGTCCTTCGCCGGCATCGACGGCATCCTGCTGCTCGCCGCCGTCGCCATCGTGTTCATCATCCTGCTCGTCACGTATCGCAGCCTGCAGCTGGCGATCCTGTTCCTGCTGTGTGGCGTGGGCGCGGTCTTCAGCGCGCAGGGCCTGGTCTATCTGCTGGCCAAGCACGCCGACCTCACGGTCAACGCGCAGAGTGCGGGCATCCTCAGCGTGCTGGTGCTCGGCGCGGGGGTCGACTACGCATTGCTGCTCGTGGCCCGATATCGCGAGGAGCTGCACCACTACGAGGACCGGCACGAGGCGATGGCGCACGCCCTGCACCGCGCGGCCCCGGCGATCCTGGCCAGCGGTGCCACGGTCATCATCGGCCTGCTGTGCCTGCTGTTCGCCCAGATGAACTCGACCAGCAGCCTCGGCCCGGTCGGCGCCGTCGGCATCGCGTGCGCCCTGCTGGTCATGATGCTCCTGCTGCCGGCGCTGCTGGTCATCCTCGGGCGGTGGATCTTCTGGCCGTTCGTGCCCCGCTTCGGCGACCCGGTCAAGAGCGAGACCGGCATCTGGGCGCGGGTCGGCCGACAGATCGCCAAGGCGCCCCGCGCCGTCTGGGTCACCACGACCCTGATCCTGGTCGCCCTGTCGTTCGGCGTCGTCCAGCTCGACGCCAACGGGCTCACCAACGAGCAGCAGTTCACCAAGGAGCAGCCTTCGGTGCTGGCGGAGAGGGAGCTCGCGAAGCACTTCCCGGGCGGCGCCGGCTCCCCCGTCGCCGTCATCGCCGAAGGCTCGAGCGCTGACGCGGTCAAGGACGCACTCTCCGGGGTCGAGGGCATCGACGCGAGCTCGGTCCAGGTCAAGAGCCCGGCCGGCAGCCCCGTCGCCTATCTCGAAGGCACACTGACCTCGGCACCCGACTCCGCCGACGCCTTCGCCACGGTCGACCGGGCGCGGGATGCGGTGCACGACGTCGCGGGCGCCGACGCGCTGGTGGGAGGCAACACCGCGGTCAACAAGGACATCCAGGCCGCCTCCAGCGCCGACAACCGGCTGATCATCCCCATCGTCCTGGTCGTGGTCCTGCTGATCCTGGCCGCGCTGCTGCGCTCGATCGCGGCACCGCTGATCCTGCTCGTGACGGTCGTGGTGTCCTTCGCGGCCGCGATGGGCATCAGCGCCCTGACGTTCCGGCACGTGTTCGGGTTCGAGGGGACCGACTCGTCCTTCCCGCTGTTCGCCTTCGTGTTCCTCGTGGCGCTCGGCATCGACTACAACATCTTCTTGATGACCCGGGTGCGCGAGGAGGCCCTCAAGCACGGCACCCGCAGGGGGGCCCTCATCGGGCTCGCGGCGACAGGCGGGGTGATCACCTCGGCCGGCTTCGTCCTGGCCGGCACGTTCACCGCCCTGGCCACCCTGCCGGTCGTGTTCCTGGCCGAGCTCGGCTTCGCGGTGGCGGTCGGGGTGCTGCTCGACACCATCATCGTCCGGTCGGTGCTGGTCACTGCGCTCAACCTCGACTTCGGGCGGCACATCTGGTGGCCGAGCGCGCTGGGCCGCACCGACGGTCAGGCCCACGAGGAGGTGGACAGGACCAGCACGCCGCGTGAAGCTGCTCGCACCTAGACTTGACTGTTGTGACTAGCGAACTCGGCAAATCTGGCTCTGCGACCGGCGTCCCGGAGAAGCCCGTCCTCGAGGGACTCGAGGCGACGTGGTCGGCACGGTGGGCCGACGAGGGCACGTACGCCTTCGACCGCACCAAGTCCCGGGAGCAGATCTTCTCGATCGACACCCCTCCCCCGACGGTGTCCGGCTCCCTGCACGTCGGTCACGTCTTCTCCTACACGCACACCGACCTGGTCGCGCGCTATCAGCGCATGCGTGGCAAGGAGGTGTTCTACCCCATGGGGTGGGACGACAACGGACTGCCGACCGAGCGCCGGGTCCAGAACTACTTCGGTGTCCGCTGCGACCCGACCCTGCCCTACGAGCCCGACTTCACGCCGCCGGAGAAGCCCGACGCCAAGCGGCAGATCCCGATCAGCCGCCGCAACTTCATCGAGCTGTGCAATCAGCTGGTCGAGGAGGACGAGAAGGTCTTCGAGCAGCTGTGGCGGACCCTCGGCCTCAGCGTCGACTGGGACCAGAAGTACACGACGATCGGCGACGAGTCGCAGACCGTCTCGCAGCGCGCCTTCCTGCGCAACGTCGCGCGCGGCGAGGCGTACCAGCAGGATGCGCCCACGCTGTGGGACGTGACCTATCAGACCGCCGTCGCTCAGGCTGAGCTCGAGGCGCGCGAGTACCCCGGCGCGTACCACCGGGTCGCGTTCCACGGGGCCGACGGACCCATCTTCATCGAGACGACCCGCCCCGAGCTGATCGGCGCGTGCGTCGCGCTCATCGCCCACCCCGACGACGAGCGCTACCAGCCGCTCTTCGGCTCGACCGTCACCTCTCCCCTGTTCGGCGTCGAGGTCCCCGTGGTCGCCCACGCGTCCGCCGAGCCCGACAAGGGCTCGGGCATCGTCATGTGCTGCACGTTCGGCGACCTGACCGACGTGATCTGGTGGCGTGAGCTGCAGCTGCCCAACCGGACGATCATCGGCCGGGACGGACGCATCCTGCCCGACGTCCCCGAGTGGATCACCGACGCCGCGGGCCGTGAGCTGTACGCCGAGCTGGCCGGCAAGACCACGTTCACCGCCCGCGAGCTGAGCGTCGCGGCGCTGAAGGAGTCCGGCGATCTCGACGGCGACCCGAAGCCCACGCAGCGCATGGCCAACTTCTACGAGCGCGGCGACAAGCCTCTCGAGATCGTCTCGACCCGCCAGTGGTACATCGCCAACGGCGGGCGCTCGAGCGATCTGCGCGCCCAGCTCGTCGCGCGCGGCGACGAGATCGACTGGGTCCCCGCCTACATGCAGTCCCGGCTGACCAACTGGATCGAGGGCCTCAACGGCGACTGGCTCGTGTCGCGCCAGCGCTTCTTCGGCATCCCGTTCCCGGTCTGGTACCGCCTCGACGAGGCCGGCGAGCCGGTCTACGACGATCCGATCCTCGCCGACGAGGCGAGCCTGCCGGTGGATCCCGCGTCGCAGGCGCCTCCGGGCTTCGAGGACTCCCAGCGCGGTGAGCCCGGCGGGTTCATGGCCGATCCCGACGTGCTCGACACCTGGGCGACGTCCTCGCTCACCCCGCAGATCGTGTGCGGCTGGGAGCGCGACCCCGAGCTGTTCGCCAAGACGTTCCCGATGGACCTGCGCCCCCAGGGTCACGACATCATCCGCACGTGGCTGTTCTCCACGGTCGTGCGCTCGCACCTCGAGCACGGCTGCGTGCCGTGGACCCACACCGCGCTGTCGGGCTTCGTCGTGGATCCCGACCGCAAGAAGATGAGCAAGTCCAAGGGCAATGTCGTCGTCCCCGACGAGATCCTCGACAAGTACGGCGCCGACGCCGTCCGCTGGCGTGCGGCCGGTGCCCGCCCGGGTGCGGACTCGCCGTTCGACGAGGCCCAGATGAAGGTGGGTCGCCGCCTGGCGATGAAGGTGCTCAACGCCAGCAAGTTCGTGCTCGCCCCCGAGGAGCAGTACGGCCTCGGGGCCGACGCCTCGTACCTCGATCCGGCCCGCGTCACCGAGCCGATCGACCTGGCGATGCTGACCCGCCTGCGCGGGGTCGTGGACGAGGTGACTGCGGCCTTCGAGGCGTACGACTACGCGACCGCGCTCGAGGTCACCGAGAAGTTCTTCTGGGACTTCTGCGACGACTACCTCGAGCTGGTCAAGGAGCGCGCCCGTCGTGCCGACGAGGGCGGCGCTTCCGCCAAGAGCGCCTTCGTCCTCGCCCTGTCGGTCCAGCTGCGCCTGCTCGCCCCGTTCCTGCCCTACGTGACCGAGGAGGTCTGGTCGTGGTGGCAGGAGGGGTCGATCCACCGCTCGGTGTGGCCAGACAACACGACCGACCTGACGACGGCCGAGCAGGACCCCGCGGTCCTGACCGCTGCCGCAGCGGTGCTCGCGGACGTCCGCGGTGCCAAGTCGGTCGCCAAGGTCAGTCAGAAGACCGAGATCGCGGCCCTGACCGTGCGCGCGTCCGCCGCGGATCTCGACCTGCTCCGGGTCGCCCTCGCCGACGTGCTGGCCGCCGGTCGCGTCACCGCCGACCCGGTCCTGACCGTCGACGACTCGGCCTCGGCCTTCACCGTCGACGCCACCCCCGCCACCACCGACTGACCCCCGCCCGCCCGGGCCGCAGTTTCCCAGGAGAACCTGGGAAACTGCGGCCCGGCGGTGCGTCTGCCACCGTATGCGGCGGATCTCGGGCCTATATGGTGGCGGATCCACCGCTCGGGCGGGGCGACGTCGAGTCGTGCTCGTCGTCTCTGCTCCACTCCTCGGTCTGGGTGAGCCAGAACAGGTAGGCCAGGGAGGGCAGGACGATGACGCCCGCGAGGGCGACCACGATGAGCAGGCCGATCAGGGTCGAGCGCGCACCTGCGGCGTCCTCGATCGTGACCTGGTCGACGAGCATCCACGGATACTGCGCGACGCCCCAGCCGAGGATCACGGCCGCGACACTGACGGCCGCGGCGACCCGCGCGACGGCGTGGCGCCGCCGCCACAGCAGCACCAGGGTGGCCGCGCCCGCGATCCCGGACACCACGATGAGCGGGGTCGCGACGCCGAGCAGACGATCGCTCAGCGTGGGCGCGTCGTGACGTATCGGCACCAGAGCCGCGAACACGATCCCCCCGGTCACGATGCCCACCCCCAGGGTCTTGACCCGCAGCCTCTCGGCGAGCGCTTCGTGGCCCGACCGCTGCGCGTCCGCGGTGAGGAACGTCCCGGCGAGGAAGATGCAGGCCCCGACCGCGATCACGCCTCCGAACAGCGACGTGGGGTGCAGCCATGAGTCCAGCACGGGGCCGTTGCCCTCGGCGGGCACCCGACCCGACGCCACCGCACCGGCCACCGCGCCGAGGAAGAAGGGGGTGATCAGCGACGAGCCCGCGAACACGGCCCCGAAGATCCGCGCCTGGGCGAGGGAGCCGGAGTACTTGCGGAACGCGAAGCTCGCTCCCCGCAGGACGATCCCGAGGAGCGCCAGGGCCAGCGGCAGGATCAGGGTCGTGGTGGTGGCCGCGAATGTCTCGGGGAACCCTGTCCACCACATCACCAGCACGTAGATCAGCCAGACGTGGTTGGCCTCCCACACGGGTCCGATGCTGTGGTCGATGAGCAGCCGCAGCTCGGCCCCCTCCTCGGCGCTGCCGGCCGTCAGATCGAAGAATCCCGAGCCGAAGTCGGCCCCGCCGAACAGGGCGTACGCAAGCACCCCGACGAACAGCGCCACGGCCACCGCGACTGCGAGGCTCATCGCCGGGACCTCTCGTCGGGCCGGGCCGCGGGAGGCCCGTAGGGCGCCGGGAGCTCCTCGTCCCCGGCACGCCATCGACGTGCCATCGACCGGAGCACGATGAACGCGCCGACCGTCATGCCGACGTACACCACGAACGCGACGGCGTAGCTCCACCACAGCCCGCTGCTCATGCTGGCCGCGTCCTCGGTGCGCAGCACCTGCCACACGGTCCACGGCTGACGCCCGACCTCGGTCGCGACCCAGCCGCACTCGAGCGCGACGACCGCGAGCGGACCCGCGACGACGGCGAAGCGCAGGAACCATCGGTTGCCGGTGAAGTCATGACCGCGCCAGCGGGCGAACCAGAACGCGACGGCCGCGACGAGCAGCAGCGAGCCGATCGCCACCATGACCTGGAACGCGACGTGGGTGATGTTCACCGGCGGCTGGTCCTCGAGCGGGATCGTGTCGAGCCCCTGCACCCCCTTGGTGAACGAGTTGCGCGCGATGATCGAGCCGAGTCGGGGGATGTCGAACGCCCAGCGCACCTCGCCGTCGATGAGCAGGCCACCCAGGCGCAACGGTGCGGGGCTCTCGGTCGTGGTCGCGAGCTCGAACGCAGCGAGCTTCGAGGGCTGGGTCTCCGCGAGGCGCAGGCCGAGGAGGTGGCCGATGACCGGCTGGAGCACCGAGGCGACCGACGCGAAGACGAACGGAACCGTGAACCCGAGGCGGTGGTGAGCGTCGCGGCGGCCCTTCAGCATCCCGGCCGCGTAGACGCCCGCGACGACGAAACCGACCAGCATGAAGGCGCCGACCCACATGTGCGCGAACTGCAGCCACACCCCGTCGTTGAACATCGCCCGCCACGGGTTGACGTCGGTGACCTGCGCGGGCGTCGTCCCCGTGGCCGGGACGAACGTGAACCCCGTCGGGTTGTTCATCCAGGCATTGACCGCCACGACGCAGAACGTGCCCACCACGCCCGCGATGGCCATCGGGATCAGCATCATCAGGTGACGCCGTGGAGGCATCCGGTCCCAGCCGTACAGGTAGATGCCGAGGAAGATGGCCTCGACGAAGAAGGACAGTCCCTCGAAGGCGAACGGCAGCCCCAGGACGTCGCCGAACGGACCCATCAGACCGGGCCAGAGCAGACCCATCTCGAAGCTGAGGACCGTGCCGGACACGGCACCGATCGCGAACAGCACCGCGGAGACCTTGGCCCACCGCCGCGCCAGGCCGAGGGCCACGGGGTCGTTCCTGACGATCCCTCGGCGGTGGACCACGAAGATCATCGTCGGGAACGCGACGCCGAAGCACGCGAGGATGATGTGCCACCCGAGCGACATGGCCATCTGCTGCCGGGCCGGGAGCAGCCCGGGTGGCCCGTCAGCGGACGAGAGGACGCCGAGGACCTCGTTCAGGTACATCGCTCCACGCTACGCCCGCCGTTCCGCCCCGTACAGGGACGAACGGACGTGGCCCCGGCGCCGCTACAACGTCCGGAACGTGATGCCCGCGGCCTGCAGACGCTCGATCAGCGGATCGCCCATCGCGACGGCCGTGGTCGTCTGCCCCGAGACCTTGGGCACGTCGTCGAACGCGAGACAGAGGGCCGACTCGCTCAGCATCTTGGCCGTCTCGGTGTAGCCGGGGTCGCCGCCGCTGACCTGGGTCGTGACGGTCCGGCCGCCGCCCTCGCCGATGAGCCGCAAGGAGAACCACGATGCCTCGCGCTTGGCCTCGTCGGGGCCGTCGCCCTGGTCGCGCAGCTTGAGCAGCAGCGAGCGGGTGGGCCGCAGCTGCGCCCCCGCCACGACCACCGCGGCCCCCGCGAGGGTGCCGGCAAGCATCGGCAGCTTCTTGAACTGGGCGAAGTGCGAATAGGTGAACGCCGGTCCGTAGCGGTCCAGCGACCGGGCGGACCGCAGGACGATCTGCGGGTCGATGGTCGGCAGCGGCAGGGCCCAGCCCTTGCCTCCGGCGCCGCGGCCTATTGTGCCGCCGCCACCGCGGACCGTGCGCCCTTCGGGACGCGGCTCGTTCTTCCTGCGCTCGGCAGCCGTCGCGGCCGCCTGACGGATGCGCGAGAACGCACCCACGGCGGAGTGGTAGGTGCCGCCCGAGGCGGTGCCGCCGGCACGGATGTAGCCCTTGACGTCGATCGGCACGCCCTCGGGCAGCTGCTCGACCGTGTAGAGCACGCCGAGGTCGTACGGGATCGAGTCGAAGCCGCACGCGTGGACGAGGCGCGCCCCGGTCTCCCGTGCCACGGCGTCGTACTTCAGCCACATGCGATCGACGAACTCCGGCTCGCCCGTGAGGTCGACGTACGCGATGCCGGCCTCTGCCGCCGCCTTGACCGCGGGCTCGCCGTGCTGGACGTACGGACCGACCGTGGTCGCGAGCACACGCGTGCTCCTGGCCAGGGCGGACATCGAGTCGGCGTTGCCGATGTCGGCCGAGATGATCTCGGGACGGACGCCACCGAGGGCCTCGACCCGCTCGGCGACCTGCTCGAGCTTGGCCTGGTTGCGTCCGGCGATCGCCCACGTCCCGCCGGGCGGGAGGTGGGTGCCGAGGTACTCGGCGGTGAGGGTCCCGGTGAAGCCGGTGGCACCGAGCAGGGCGATGTCGACGGAAGTCATGGGCTCAACCTACCGGCAGGTAGCCGGGGTCGGCATCGCGAGACGACAGGCTAGGAGGCCTTCTTGGCGACCTCGTCGTGGGTGAGGATCTGCGGTCCCTCGTCGCCGGAGACGGTTGCTGCGGTCACGACGACCTTGGCGACGTCCTCGCGGCTCGGGATCTCGTACATCACCGGCTCGAGCACGGCCTCGATGATCGAGCGCAGGCCACGAGCGCCGGTACCTCGCTCAAGGGCCAGCTCGGCCATCGCCTCGCTCGCCTCCTGGCTGAACTCCAGCTCGACACCGTCGATCTCGAACAGCCGGACGTACTGCTTGGTCAGCGCGTTGCGGGGCTTGGTGAGGATCGCGACCAGCGCGTCCTTGTCGAGGTTGTCGACCGCCGCGATGACCGGGAGGCGACCGATGAACTCGGGGATCAGGCCGAACTTGAGCAGATCCTCGGGCAGCACCTTGGAGTAGAGCTTGTGCGGCTCGACCGCGGCACCGATGTCCTGCTTGGACGTGTTGAAGCCCAGGCTCATCTTGCCGCTGCGGCCCTCGATGATCTGGTCGAGACCGGCGAACGCCCCACCCACGATGAACAGCACGTTGGTGGTGTCGATCTGGATGAACTCCTGGTGCGGGTGCTTGCGGCCGCCCTGCGGCGGGACCGAGGCGGTCGTGCCCTCGAGGATCTTCAGCAGCGCCTGCTGGACGCCCTCGCCGGACACGTCACGGGTGATCGAGGGGTTCTCGCTCTTGCGGGAGATCTTGTCGACCTCATCGATGTAGATGATGCCCGTCTCGGCCTTCTTGACGTCGTAGTCGGCCGCCTGGATGAGCTTGAGCAGGATGTTCTCGACGTCCTCGCCGACATAGCCGGCCTCGGTCAGCGCCGTGGCGTCGGCGATCGCGAACGGCACGTTGAGCATGCGCGCCAAGGTCTGCGCGAGGTACGTCTTGCCACAGCCCGTGGGGCCGACGAGCAGGATGTTGGACTTGGCCAGCTCGACCTGGTCGTCCTTGCTGCGCGCACCCGAGGCCTGTGCCTGGACGCGCTTGTAGTGGTTGTAGACCGCGACGGCCAGCGACTTCTTGGCGCCGTCCTGACCGATCACGTAGCCGTTGAGGAAGTCGAAGATCTCCTGGGGCTTGGGCAGCTCGCCGAGGCTCAGCTCAGCGCCTTCGGCGAGCTCTTCCTCGATGATCTCGTTGCACAGATCGATGCACTCGTCGCAGATGTAGACACCCGGCCCGGCGATGAGCTTCTTGACCTGCTTCTGACTCTTTCCACAGAAAGAGCACTTCAGCAGATCGGCTGTTTCACCAATGCGAGCCATGCGGGAAATCCCTTCGTACGGTTGCTGCCTACGTCGCCCGGTCGGGCCGGAATGCGACCGAGACGACGTCAGCCTCCACCGTAGCGGCGAAAGCCCCCGTCGTCTCGGTCACCGCACCGGTTGTCATGGTGCGTCTTGCCGAGGTGCTGCTAGATCGCGGGGACCTTCAGCGTGTCGAGCACCTCGTCGACGAGGCCGTACTCCACCGCCTGCTGGGCAGTGAGGATCTTGTCGCGGTCGACGTCCTTGCTGATCTCCTCGATCGGCTTGCCGGTCGCGTCGGCCAGCATGCGCTCCATCAGCTCACGCATGCGGAAGATCTCGTTGGCCTGGATCTCCAGGTCCGAGATCTGGCCGCCGGTACCCTCGGTGTAGGGCTGGTGGATCAGGATGCGGCTGTTGGGCAGCGCGAGACGCTTGCCCGGCGTACCGGCCGCGAGCAGGATCGCAGCGGCCGAAGCGGCCTGGCCCAGGCACAGCGTCTGCACGTCCGGCTTGATGTAGCGGATCGTGTCGTAGATCGCCGTGAGCGCCGTGAACGAGCCACCGGGGCTGTTGATGTAGATGCTGATGTCGCGGTCGGGGTCCATGGCCTGCAGCGACATGAGCTGCGCCATGACCGCGTTGGCGACGTCGTCGCTGATCGGGGTGCCCAGCATGATGATGCGGTCCTCGAACAGCTTGGTGTAGGGGTCGATGCGACGGAAGCCGTAGCTCGTGCGCTCTTCCCACTGCGGGATGTAGTAGCTCATGTGATGTCTCCTGCGCTCGAGACCACGTGGTCGATGAGGCCGTACTCCTTGGCCTGCTCCGGCGTGAACCACCGGTCGCGGTCGGAGTCGAGCTCGATCTGCTCGACCGACTGGCCGCTGTGCAGGGACTGCAGCTGGTTGAGCTGCTTCTTGAGCAGGACGCTCTGCTCAGCCTGGATCTTGATGTCGGAGGCGGATCCGCCGATGCCGCCCGAGGGCTGGTGCATCATGATGCGCGCGTGCGGCAGGGCGTAGCGCTTGCCGGCGGTGCCTGCGGCGAGGAGGAACTGTCCCATCGACGCGGCCAGGCCCATGCCGAACGTCGCGACGTCGTTCGAGATGAACTGCATCGTGTCGTAGATCGCCATGCCCGAGTCGACGGAGCCGCCCGGGGAGTTGATGTACAGGTAGATGTCCGCCTGCGGGTCCTCGGCGTTGAGCAGCAGCATCTGCGCGCAGATCGCGTTGGAGTTGGAGTCGCGAACCTCCGAGCCGAGGAACACGATGCGTTCCTTGAGGAGTCGCTGGTAGATGTGGCCGTCGAGATCCGAGGGGCCGGCCTCGCCGGCCATCCTCGGCGACAGTGGGCTGGAGCTGTCCGATGTGTTCACGTGTCCCAACCTAGACGGGAGCCGTGAGGAACACACGCGAAAACACGGCTGTTCGCTGACAGCGTGACGGCGCGCCGCCGCCGTGCTCAGTCCAGGCCGCCGATGACCTGCTGGTCCCAGTCGATGACCGAACCGGTGACGACACCGCTGCGCTCCGACAGCAGGAGGACGACCAGGGCAGCGACGTCGTCGACCTGTCCGAGCTGCCCCATCGGCAGCGAGGAGCCCGCCTTCTCCACCCACGTGTCGTCCGCGTCGTGGAACTCGCGTTGCACGACGTCCTCCCCCTCGGTCTCGGTCCAGCCGATGTTGACGCCGTTGATGCGGATCCGGTCCCAGCGGTGCGCGTGGGCCGCATTGCGGGTCAGCCCCACGAGACCGGCCTTGGTCGCGGAGTACGGCGCGAGGTGCGGCTGCCCGCCGTGCGAGGACATCGTCGAGATGTTGACGATCGTGCCCGGCTCGCCGCGGCGGATCATGTCGCCCACGGCCGCCTGCATCATGAAGAACGGGGCCTTGAGGTTGACCGCGACGTGCTGGTCGAACAGCTCGGGAGAGGTGTCCAGCAGGCTGCCGCGGCTCGTGAGCCCCGCGGCGTTGACCAGGCTGTCGACGCGCCCGTGACGTCGGATGGTCTCGGCCACCGCATCCCTCGCCTGCTCGACGTCCGCGACGTCGCACCGGACGTACGACGAGTCGCCGCCGAGATCCCTGACGAACGCCTCGCCGACGTCGGGGCGTCGACCGGTCACCACGACGGTGGCGCCCTCGCGCAGCGCGGCCCGGGCGATCCCGCCACCCACCCCTTGCGTGCCGCCACTGACCAGCAGGACCCGACCTGCGAGCAGCGGCTCAGACATCGGTGCGGCGGCGGTCGGCGTACGCGTCGAGCGCGGCGTCCACCTGCGCGGGCGGCCAGCCCTCGTCGAGCGCCTGGTGCAGCAGCTCGGCCTGCGAGAGCGGGGTCAGGCCCCCGATCGGCTGGTCGCGGTCGAGGTTGGTCGGGAACGGATAGCCCTCGGCGGTCGCGGCGATCGCGTGGGCGAGGTCGGCCGCGCCCGTGCCGCCCGCGCGGCGCTCAGCGAGGACGGGATAGACGGCCTTGGACATCCGCCCACGGTCGACGGCCTCCATCGCCCGGCCGAAGCCCGACGACACCTGCAGCAGGTTGGCCATGCGCTGGACGTCGACCGACACGTTGGTGCCGGCGCCGTGGAACAGCGCGGGGTTGAAGAACGCCGCGTCGCCCTTCGCGAGCGGCAGCTGCACGTGGTGCTCGGCGAAGTAGTCCTTGAACTCCTCGAGCCGCCACGCGAGGTAACCGGGGACGTACTTGTGCGAGTGCGGCAGGTACATCGTGGGACCGCTCTCCACCGGCATGTCGGAGTGGGCCACCGCCCCCTGCAGCGTCAGCACCGGGGACAGGACGTGCACGTGCGCGGGATAGCGCTCGACGACCTCGTTGGACAAGAAACCGAGGTGGTAGTCGCGGTGCGGCTCCTGCGCCACACCGCCGGGACGAACGACGTTGACCTGCGAGGTCATCTGGTAGCCCGGGCCCAGCCACGCCCGGGAGATCAGCGCCAGGACGTCGTTGGCGTAGTAGTCGACGAACGCCTCGGGGTCGCGGACCGCGAGCTTCTCCAACGCGTTCCAGACCCGGCTGTTGGCGCCGGGCTTTGCGAAGTGGTCGCCCGGCGCGGTGCCGGCGGCGCGCTCGTCCTCGATGATCGCGTCGAACACGGCGGTCACCCGGTCGACGACGGCCCCGTCGGTGAACGCACCCTGGAGCACCACGATGCCCGGGCCGTCGCTCAGGGCGCGGGCGAGCTCGCCCTCGACCTCGACCACGCCGTCGGGGGTCGCCGCGGCGGCTCGCAGCGACGCCGAGTCGTACACGAGGACGCCCTGCTCGAGGCGGTCCGCGCGGGGGTACGCGGCGAGGTCGGTGGTCGCCGACACGACGGACGCGAAGTCGTCGATGTCGCAGTCGGCCTCGCTCAGGCGCGGCGCGTGCGCGCCGTTCGTCATCGCGGTCATGGTGCTCCTCGGGTCGATGTCTGATCCCCGACGCTAGTGCTCGGCGTAGGCTGCAGGGAGGTGAAAACACCTCAAGAACACCTCACGACGAGACCCCGGGAGGCCGGATGGCGCACCCGTACCGCCTGCGCGAGATCGCCCAGCAGTCCGGTTTGAGCCTCGCGACCGTCGACCGGGTCGTGAACCACCGTCCCGGGGTGAGGCCGAGCACCGTCAAAGAGGTCCAGCAGGCGATCGCTGAGCTCGACCGCCAGGCCGGCCAGGTACGGATCGCGGGACGCACCTTCATCGTCGATCTCGTGATGCAGACGCCTGAGCGCTTCTCGAGCGCCGTGCGTGCCGCCCTCGAGGCCGAGCTGCCCCACCTGCGGCCGGCCGTCGTGCGGTCGCGGTTCCACCTGCAGGAAGCGAGCTCGGTCGCGGACGTCGTGCGTACGCTCGCGCGCATCGCCCGGCGGGGGTCCCACGGCGTGATCCTCAAGGCGCCCGACGCACCCGAGGTCGTCGCGGCGGTCGACGACCTCGTCGAGCGCGGCATCCCGGTGGTGACCCTCGTGACGGATCTGCCCGGAAGCCGGCGCGTGGCGTACGTCGGCATCGACAACCACGCGGCAGGGGCCACCGCCGCATATCTCGTCACGCAGTGGGGCGCGCGGGGCTCGGTGCTGATGACGCTCAGCAGTGCGGACTTTCGCGGCGAAGGCGATCGGGGAGACGGCTTCCGACGGACGATGGCCGCTCTCGCGCCCGGGCGAGTCGTCCGCGAGGTGGCCGGCACCGACGGCCTCGACGCCACGATGCTCCGAGCCGTCACCCGGGCGCTCGTGGCGGACCCGTCGATCGACGCGGTCTACTCGATCGGCGGCGGCAACGTCGCGACGCTCGACGCATTCGCACACGCGGGCCGGGAGTGTCGCGTGCTCGTCGCGCACGACCTCGACGACGACAACGCCGTGCTGCTGCGGCAGCATCAACTGTCGGCGGTGCTGCACCACGACCTCCGCGACGACATGCGGCGCGCATGCCGCGCGGTCATGCAGGCCCACGGCGCGCTGCCGGGCCCGATCCGCTCCGTGCCCTCGCCGGTCCACGTCGTGACGCCCTACAACGCCCCCGCCGCCTTCCACCCCCACCGCTGAGGCGCGCCTCCGGTCCGCCGAGGGGAGCCTCTCGTACGCCGACGGGACGTCCCGGAGGCACGCGTCAGCGAACCGGAGGCACGCCTCAGCGTGGGGGGTCAGAGGGTGAAGGCGTCGCGGAAGCGGGTCAGGGCCAGGTCCGAGCCTGCGGTGCCGGGCTGGGAGGCGAAGGCCTCCATCGCGATGACCCCGTCGTAGCCCGCGTCGGCGAGCACCTGCGCGACGTACGACCAGCGGACCTCACCGGTGCCCGGCTCGCAGCGCCCCGGGACGTCGGCGACCTGCACCTCGCCGACGTGCGGGACGGCCCGCCTGATCATCTCCGCGAGGTTCCCCTCGCCGATCTGCGCGTGATACAGGTCCAGGTTCATCTTCAGGTGCGGGCTGTCGACCGCGCTCACCAGTGCGAGCGTGTCGGCCGCCTTCGCGAACGGGACGCCCGGGTGGTCGACCTCGGTGTTGAGGTTCTCCAGCACGAAGGTCACGCCGTGCCTCTCCCCCAGCTCGGCGACACGCGAGAGCGTACGCACGGCGGCGAGCCACATGTCCCCGGTCACGACCTCGACCGGCAGGACGGGGATGCCGCCCTCCCCCAGGCCGGTCCCGTGCAGGTTGAGCGACGGGCATCCGATGGCCTGGGCGAACGGGATCGACTGCTCGGCGGTGCGCAGCAGGTCGTCGGCGCCCGCAGGGGTCACCAGGTCGCCCGTCACGTAGCCGGTCATCGAGGTGAACTCCGCGCCGGTCGCGACCAGCGCGTCGGCGTCCTTCTGCGTCCAGTCCCAGATCTCGACCGCGAAGCCGGCGTCGCGGATGCGCGCGACCCGCTCGAGGTGCGGCAGATCCGTGTAGACCATCTCCGAGCACACCGCGAGACGGCTCATCGGGCCACCTCCGCACGGCCGCCGGAGGTCATGGAGTCGATGCACGCCTGCGCGATCGCGAACGCCGCGAACGCGTCGTCACCGGTCACGGACGGCTGACGCCCCTCCCGGACGGCGTTCGCGAGCTCGGCGAGCTCGCCGGTGTACGCGTCGATCAGCAGGTCGGTGTCGCTGTGCGCAGTCGTGGCCAGCCGGCCGGTCGCGTCGTGCAGACGCAGGGACGACTGCGCGCCCTCGCCCATCGTGACCATGCCCTCCGAGCCGAGCACCTCGCCTCGCACGTCATAGCCGTACGTCGCGGCGAAGCTGGCCTCGGCGGTCGCGATCGCGCCGTTGTCGTAGCGGATGACCACGGTCGCGTGGTCGAGCAGCGTCGGGTGGCCGGGGGCGGTCAGCGAGCCGGCCGTCGCGACGACGTCCACGGCGCGGGCCCCGGGGTTGAGCCAGTTGAGGGTGTCGAAGTCGTGGATCAGCGTCTGGGTGAAGATCGTCCACTCCGGGACCGCGTCGGGATCGGCCGGCCCGCGGCCGGGGTCGCGGGTCAGCGAACGCAGCTGCCGCACGGTCCCGAGCCGTCCCGACGCGATCGCGTCGTGGGCGGCGACGAACTCCCGGGCGAAGCGTCGGTTGAAGCCGACCTGGAACGCGACCCCGGCGCGGGCCGTGGCCGTACGGGCGGCGTCGATCTCGTCCAGGCTCATGCCCGCAGGCTTCTCGCTGAAGACGTGCTTGCCCGCCTCGGCCGCGGCCACGATGAGCCCCGCATGCGCGACCGACGAGGCCGCGATGACGACCGCGTCGACGTCGTCCGCCGTCAGGACGTCCTCGACAGACGTCTCCCCGCGGGCACCGAGCGGCTCGGCGACCGCGGCGGCGGCGCCGGGACGGGGGTCGGCCACGGCGACGAGAGTCGCCTCAGGGACTCGGCGGGCGATGACCGACGCGTGCGAGGCGCCGATGCGGCCGGCCCCGATCAGGCCGATGCGGACAGGGGGAACGAGCATGAGGATTCCTTCGAAACTAGAACGTTCTAGATGACGAACGATAGACTGCCCCCACCACCGGGTCAACTGCCCCCGGGCAGTCGCACCAGCGGAGAGGACGAGGCGTGCCGGACCAGCCACCCCCGCGTCCCACGGGCTCGCGGCCGACCCTCGCCCACGTGGCCCGCGAGGCCGGCGTCTCGACCGCCCTCGTCTCGATCGTGATGCGCGGAGCGCCCGGCGCGAGTGACGCGACCCGCGAGCGCGTCCGCCGGATCGCCGACAGCATGGGCTACGTCCGCGACGAGCGCGCCCGCAAGCTCCGCCAGTCCAGCTCACGCCTGATCGGCGTCACGTTTGACCTGCAGCAGCCCTTCCACGGCGACCTCGTGGAGCACTTGTACGCGGCCGCCGCCGCCCGTGGCTACGATCTCGCGATCAGCGCGGTCGCCCCGACCCGCGACGAGGACGTCGCGATCCAGGCGCTGCTGCGCGAGCGGTGCGAGGTCGCGGTGCTGCTCGGGTCGATGCTCGACGACGAGAGCATCCGGCAGGTCTCCGCGACGGTCCCGGTGCTGCTCGTCGTCCGCGACGGCGCGGCGGCGGGCGTGTCGTCGGTGCGCAGCGACGACGTGACCGGGGTCGGCCTCGCGGTGGACCACCTGATCGGCCTCGGGCACCGGAGGATCGCGCACGTCGACGGCGGCACGGCTCCGGGCGCCGCGGAGCGCCGGGCGGGCTTCCTCGCTGCCGTACGACGCCACGGTGCGCAGGACTCGTCCCGCGTGGTGACCGGAGGTCTCACCGAGCAGGACGGCAGCCGTGGGATGCGCGAGCTGCTGGAGTCCGCCGACCCGCCCACTGCGGTCGTCGCGTTCAACGACCGTTGCGCGGCAGGCGTGCTCGACCACCTCGTGCGCTCGCGCGTGGACGTGCCCGGCGACGTCTCCGTGACGGGCTACGACGACTCGCGCCTGGCCATCTCACCGCACGCCCAGATGACGACGGTCTCGCAGAACCCCGAGGAGATGGCCGAGAGCGCCGTCGCCGGTGCCCTCGACCTGGCGCAGGGCGGTCAGCCGCGCCAGGTCGTCCTGACCCCGCACCTCATCGCCCGCGAGACCACGGCCGCCGCCCGCGAGACTCAGGCGTAGAGCGTCGGCCGGTCCTTCAGGATCACCGGCTCCCGCGCACCGGACGCGAGCGAGGCGACGCCCGCCTCCGCGACGGCGTTGGCGACGTAGCCGTCCCATGCGCTCGGGCCCGACGTCGTGCCCGTCAGCGCCTCCGCGGCCCAGGTCGACAGCTCGATCCGGTAGGCGTCCGCGAAGTGCGCGACGAAGTCGTCCCGCACCGGCACGCCGTCGACACCGGCGACGCGCGTGCTGACCGGCGACGAGGGCGCCAACGACGCGGTGCCCTGGGAGCCGACGACCTCGCACCGCACGTCGTACCCGTAGCCCGCGTTGACGAAAACCTCGGCGGTGACCATCGCCCCGCCGCGCATCCAGATCGTGGCGAGCTGCGGATCGCGGAAGCCCTCGACGATCGGCGACTCCACCCGGATCGAGGCGATCTCGTCGTCGAGCAGCCACGCGACCGTGTCGAGCTCGTGGATCATCGAGCCCGTGATGAGACCCGCGTCGTCGGTGCTGGTGCTGCTCGAGGCGTTGCGGTGGATCGCGTGCACGAGCCGTACGTCGCCCACGATCCCGTCCGTGACCGTGCGCCGGAGCGCGACGAACCCGGGATCGTAGCGACGCATGAAGCCCACCTGCAGCAGCCGGCGACCACCCGCCGCCTCGGCCTCCACCACGCCGTACGCCTCGTCGGCCGTGACGGCCAGCGGCTTCTCGCACAGCACCTGCTTGCCGGCCGCCAGGCAGTAGCGGACCAGGTCGGCGTGCGTTCGGTCCGGCGACGCGATGATGACCGCGTCCACGCTGGAGGAGTCGACCAGCTCCTCGGCCGAGCCCACCACATCGGCTCCGACCGGCGAGGCCGCGGCGTAGGCGGTGTCTCGGTTGAAGTCGTAGACCGCCGAGACGCGCGCTGCCGGCACGCTCGAGGAGATGGTCCTGATGTGGTCGGCACCCATCGCACCCGCACCGATGACACCCACACGAAGGCTCACAGGGTGACCCACTTTCGTTCGTCTGCGGAAAGGATCATCGCATCGACGACCCGGGCGGCGGCCAGCGCGTCGTGGATCGTGGCGCCGACGGGCTTGCCCGTCGCGATCGACTCGACGAGGCGGCGCGCCTCGACGACCTTGAGGTCGTCGAACCCGATCGGGTTGTTGGTGCCGGGCTGGAACGCGCTGAGCTCCCCGTCGCCGGGACCCGCGTACTGCGTGGCGTAGAACGCGTTGAGGTAGTCCTGCCCCTCGCACACCCGCAGCTCGTTCATCCGCCGGAAGTCCCACGCGACCGCGCCCCGGGTGCCGTGCACCTCGAAGCCGTACGTGTTCTGCTCCCCCACCGCGGTGCGGCTGGACTCCAGGATCCCCCGCGAGCCGTCGGCGAGGCGCAGCAGCGCGCTGACGTAGTCCTCGTTCTCCACGTCCCCGAGCTCGCCGGCGCCCCTCTCGTAGTGCATGGCTCCCGGCAGCGCCGCCCGCCGCTGCGGGATGAACGTCGCCCGGTCCACCACGAGCTCCTCGATCGGCGCGACGACGTGCTGCACCAGGTCGGCGGCGTGGCTGACCAGGTCGCCCAGCACCCCGCTGCCGGAGAACTCGTTCTGGAACCGCCACGACAGCGCCGCGTCCGGATCGGCCGAGTAGTCGGCGAGGAATCGCACCGTGGTGTGCTCGACCGTGCCGATGCGACCCGACGCGACGATCGAGCGGGCCCGCTCGACGGCCGGGACGTTGCGGTAGTTGAAGCCGGTCGCAGCCTGTACGCCCGCGGCCTCGACGGCTGCCGCGATCTCCGCGGTCTCGGCCGAGTCGCGACCTGCGGGCTTCTCGACCCACAGGTGCTTGCCCGCCTGCGCCGCGGCGACCGCGACGTCACGGTGGATGAAGTTGGGCCCGGTCACGCAGACCAGGTCCACCTCCTCGTGCGCGACCAGCTCACGCCAGTCGCTCAGCAGGTGCTCGAAGCCGTACGCCGCGGCGGCCCGCTGGGTGCGGTCGTCCGGCGCGTTGTCCGCGACCGCCACGAGGCGGGGGCGCAGCGGTGCGTCGGGATAGTGCTGGAGCAGACGGGACAGGGCACGTGCGTGCACCTGGCCCATCCACCCGAATCCGACGATGCCGACGCGAAGGTCGTTCGTCACGTGGCCTCGGCCTTCAGCTCCTGTGCCAGCGAGGACTCGGGGCCCATGGTCTTCTCCAGCTCGTGGGCGAGCGACTCCAGCTCCGCGCCGCCGGCCATGGCCGACGTCAGCTCGTCGAGCGTCATCTCGCTCTTGGGGAAGTCGCCCATGCTCTTGCCGCGACGCAGCAGCATGAAGCGGTCGCCCACCGGGTATGCGTGGTGCGGGTTGTGGGTGATGAACACGACGCCGAGGCCACGATCGCGCGCCTTGGCGATGTAGCGCAGCACGACGCCGGACTGCTTCACGCCGAGAGCGGCGGTGGGCTCGTCCAGGATGAGCACCCGCGCGCCGAAGTAGACGGCGCGGGCGATCGCCACGCACTGCCGCTCGCCGCCGGACAGCGTCCCGATGGGCTGCTCGACGTCGCGCAGGTCGATGCCCATCGCGGCCAGCTCGACCTTGGTGATGCGCTTCATCTCGTCGATGTCGAGCTTGCGGAACGGGCCCACGCCCTTCGAGAGCTCGCTGCCGAGGAAGAAGTTGCGCCACACCGGCATGAGCGGGACGACCGCGAGGTCCTGGTAGACCGTCGCGATGCCGAGCTCGAGCGCCGCGCGGGGGCTGGACAGCGTCGTCGGCTCGCCGTCGATCAACAGCTCCCCGTCGGTGTGCTCGTGCGCACCGGCCAGGATCTTGATGAACGTCGACTTGCCGGCGCCGTTGTCACCCAGGACGCAGGTGACCTCGCCTGCGCGGACCGACGTCGAGACGTCGCTCAGCGCGATGATGTTGCCGTAGCGCTTGCCGATGCTCCGGACCTCGATGATCGGGGTGCCGGGCGCCGGAGGCACGGCCGCCGTGGTGACGGGTGAGGATGCTGTCTTCTTGCTCATCGTGCCAACTCCGCTCGTTTGCGAACCCATTCGTTGAGGAGCACGGCCACCAGCAGCATCACGCCGAGGAAGGCGAACAGCCAGTCGTTCTCCCAGCCGCTGTAGACGATGCCCGCGTTGACCATGCTGTAGATCAGCGCACCGAATGCGGCGCCGATCGCCGATCCGTAGCCGCCGGTCATCAGGCAGCCACCGACCACGGCGCAGATGATGTAGATGAACTCCTGGCCGACGCCCGTGCCGGCCTGCACCGTGGAGGTGCGGAACACGAGCAGCATGCCGACCAGCCAGCCTGCACCGGCGGTGGTCATGAACAGGCCGACCTTGGTCTTGAAGACCGGGACACCGACCTGGCGGGCGGACGTCTGGGCTCCGCCCACGGCGAAGATCCAGTTGCCCACGCGCGTACGCAGCAGGACCCACGTGGCCAGGGCCGTGACGCCGAGCCACCAGAAGACCGAGATGCGCAGCTGGCCGCCGGCGGCCGAGCCGTTGATGTCGATCGAGCCGCCGAAGACCGCCTGCGCCTGGTCGTAGAAGGGCACGTTGCTGAGGCCCTGGATCGCGACCTGGCCGATGAGCGCCTTCGTGCCGGCGAGGTTGACGCCCTGGAGCACGAAGAACGTCCCCAGGGTGACGATGAAGCTCGGCAGCCCCGTGCGCATCACGAGGATGCCGTTGACCAGTCCGATGAACAGCGCGATCGCGAGGGAGACGAAGATCGCGGCCCAGACGTTGAGCCCGTACTCGGTCGTCAGGATGCCCACGACGAGGCCGGTCGTGCCGGTGATGGCACCCGCGGAGAGGTCGAACTCACCGCCGATCATCAGGAGCGCGACGGCGACCGCCATGATGCCGATCGTCGATGCCCCGGACAGCCACGTCGCCACTCCCTGGGACCTGGCGAACGTGTCGGTGCTGACCGCGAAGAACACGAAGATGACGACGGCCGCGGCCAACGCGCCGATCTCCGGACGTTTCATGAGTTTGGTGAGGGTGGACGTCCGCGCGATGCGCTCGTCTCCCACGGTGGCTGTCGCCATGTTCTGCTCCAATGTCGGGCTGGTGGACCCGGGGCCCGGACGGGCCGGGCCCCGGGGTCAGGTCAGCGGGTTCCGTTTGCGGCGAACTTCAGGACCTCGTCGGCGTTGTCCTTGGTGATGAAGGCCGGGCCGGAGTTGACCGGCTGGCCGCCGCCGACATCATTGCCGTTGACGTCCTTGAGGTACAGCGTCGTGACGCCCAGGAAGCCCTGGACGTACGGCTGCTGGTCCACGGCGAACGTGATCTTGCCGTCCTGGATGTTCTTGATGACGTCCTCGGAGAGATCGAAGGTCGCGACCTTCGCCGAGCTGCCGGACTCCTCGACCGAGCCGACCGCGTCGATCGCGTACTGACCGCCGAGGGTCAGGACGGTGTCGATGCTCTTGTCGGTCTGCAGCTTGGAGGTGATCGTGGCCTGGACCGCGCTGTCGTCGGTGCCGTCGACCTGCAGGTTGGAGATCTTGCCGCCGAAGGTCTCGGCGACCGCCTTGCAGCGCTCCTCCAGACCGACGTTGCCGGCCTCCTGGATGACGCAGATGGCGTTCTTGGCGCCGTCCGCCTTCAGACGCTCGCCCACGGCCTCGCCGGCGATGGTCTCGGTCTGACCGATGTGCGTGATCGCGCCGAACTCCTTGAAGCGGTCCACGCCGGAGTTGATCGTCACGACGGGGATGCCCGCGGCGACGGCCTTCTTGATCGCGTCCTCGAGCCCGTCGGGGTTGGCCATCGACACCACGATGCCGTTGTACTTGTCGGCCACCGCGCTGTCGATGAGCTGGGACTGCTGAGCCGGATCGGGATCTGCGCTGTACTTGATCTCGACGCCGTAGTCCTCGCCGGCCTTCTCGGCGCCGGACTTGACCCGGTCCCAGAACGCGTCGCCCGGGCCGCTGTGGGTGATCACGGCGTACTTGAGGTCCTTGGCGTTGTCCTTGGTCGCGTCGTCATCCTTGCCGGTGCCGCTGCACGCCGCGAGCAGCGAGCCGACCACCACGGCGACGCCGGCGAGCCTCAGCGCCTTCTTCTTCGATGTGACTGTCTTCATCAGTGCGTTCCTTGTCTTCACGTGAGACCCGACGTCATTGAGCCGTCGGGAAGTTGAGCTGGGCGAGTGATTCCTCACTGACGTGCGGCCACCGCGTGGTGACCACCTTTGCCTGTGTATAGAACCGCACTCCTTCGGGACCGTGGATGTGGTGGTCCCCAAAGAGCGAGTCCTTCCAGCCTCCGAAGGAGTGGAAGGCCATCGGGACGGGGACCGGCACGTTGATGCCGATCATGCCCACCTGGACCTTCCGCTGGAAGGTTCGTGCCACCTCACCCGAGGAAGTGAACACTGCTGTGCCGTTGCCGTACGGATTCGAGTTGATGAGCTCGAGGGCGGCTTCCAGCGTCGGAACCCGCAGCACGGTGAGCACGGGTCCGAAGATCTCGTCGGTGTAGACCGACATGTCGGTGGTGACGCCGTCGAGCAGCGAGGGGCCCACGAAGAAGCCTTCCTCGAACTCCTCGACGACCAGGTCGCGGCCGTCCACGACGACCGTGGCTCCGTCCGCCTCGCCCTGACCGATGTAGTCCACGACCCGGTCGCGCGACGCGGCCGTGACGACCGGTCCCATCTCGGCGTCCGGGTCGGTGCCGACCGACACCTTCAGGTCGACGCTGCGCTCGCGGATCTTCTCGACCAGCGCATCCGCGACCGGGCCGACCGCGACGACGGCCGAGATCGCCATGCAGCGCTGGCCCGCCGAGCCGTAGCCGGCCGCGACGATGTGGTCGGCGGCGAAGTCCAGGTCCGCATCGGGCATCACGACGGCGTGGTTCTTCGCACCGCCGAGGGCCTGCACCCGCTTGCCGGTGCGCGAGGCGTTCTCGTGGACGTACCGTGCGATCGGCGTGGAGCCGACGAACGAGACGCCCGCGATGTCGGGGTGCTCCAGGATCGCGTCGACCGCGACCTTGTCGCCGTGGACGACGTTGAACACCCCGTCGGGCAGCCCGGCCTCGGTGTAGAGGCGAGCCACCAGGTCGGACGCGCCGGGCACCCGCTCGGACGGCTTGAGGATGAACGTGTTGCCGGTCGCGATCGCGACCGGGTGCATCCACAACGGGACCATGATCGGGAAGTTGAACGGCGTGATGCCGGCGACGACGCCGATCGGCTGGCGGAACGTGTGGGAGTCGACACCGCCCGAGACGCTGTCGCTGTACTCGCCCTTGAGCAGCTGCGGGATGCCGCAGGCGAACTCGACGACCTCGCGACCGCGGACGACCTCGCCGCGCGCGTCGTCGAGCGTCTTGCCGTGCTCAGAGGAGATGAGGGCTGCGAGCTCGTCCTCGTGCTCGACCAGCAGCTGGCGGAAGGCGAACATGACCCGCGAGCGTGCGGTCACCGACGTCTCGCCCCACGTCTCGAACGCGGTCCGCGCGGCCTGCACCGCCGCGTCGACGTCACCTGCGGTCGCCAAGCGCACCTGCGACTTCGCGATGCCGCGCGCGGGGTCGTACACGTCGCCGAAGCGGTCGCTCTCGCCCTCGAAGCTTCGTCCACCGATGTAGTGGTTGTACTGCGTCATGATCGATCCTTCGTCTCGGAGGCCGGCGTCAGGAAGGGACGCTGGCGGGTCTTGTGCTCGTCGTACGTCCGACGGGCCTCGCGGGTCGAGTCGAGCGCCGACACCTCGGCGACCGGGACGTCCCACCACGCGGGGCTGTCGGGGGCGGGGACCAGCGGGTCGGTCTCGACGTGGATGACCGTCGTGCGAGTCGACTCCTTGGCCTTCAGCACCGCGGCGCGGAAGTCCTCGATGCCGGAGGCCGACAGCACGTCGGCGCCGAGGCTCGCGGCGTTCGCCGCGAGGTCGACCGGCAGCTTGTCGCCGTCGAGGCCGGTGTCGGTGCGGTAGCGGTACGCGGTGCCGAAGCGCTGCGAGCCGAGCGACTGCGACAGCGCCCCGATCGAGGCGTAGCCGTGGTTCTGCACCAGCACCACGATCACCTTGACTCCCTCGGCCACGGCCGTGACCAGCTCGGTGTTCATCATGAGGTACGAACCGTCTCCGACCATGACGAACACGTCGCGCGCGTCGTCCGTGTCGAGCGCGGCCATCTTGACGCCGAGGCCGCCGGCGATCTCATATCCCATGCAGGAGAAGCCGTACTCGACGTGATAGCCCTTGCGGTCGCGTGTGCGCCACAGCTTGTGCAGGTCGCCGGGCATCGAGCCGGCCGCGCACACCACCACGTCGCGCGGATCGGACAGCTCGTTGACCGCGCCGATGACCTGCGACTGGATCGCGAGACCGTCGGCGACCTGGGGTGCGCCCTCGCCGTCGTACGCGCGCTGGACGATCGCGTCCCACTCCCGGGCCAGCTCGGTGGCGCGGGCGGTGTGCGCGGGATCGGCGGTCCAGCCCTCGAGGGCCGCGGTCAGCGCCGTGAGCCCCTCTCGCGCGTCGGCGACGAGGCTGACCGCGGAGTGCTTGTGCGTGTCGAACGCCGACACGTTGAGGTTGACGAACGTGACGCCGTCGCCCTGGAAGACCGTGCGGGAGGCCGTCGTGAAGTCGCTGAACCGGGTGCCGACGCCGATCACGACGTCCGCGTCCTCCGCCAGCGCATTGGCCGCGGTCGTGCCGGTCGAGCCGATCGCGCCCACCGACTGCGGGTGGTCGTACGGCAGCGCGCCCTTGCCGGCCTGCGACTCCCCGACCGGGATTCCGGTCGCCTCGACGAATGTGCGCAGCGCGTCGTTGGCCTGCGAGTACGTGACGCCGCCGCCTGCGACGACCAGCGGCCTGCGGGCCGACCGGATCGCGGCGACGGCGCGGGCGAGCGCGGAGGGCTCCGGCACGGGGCGGGCGACGTGCCAGACCCGCTTGGCGAACAGCTCGTCCGGGAAGTCGTACGCCTCGGCCTGCACGTCCTGCGGCAGTGCGAGCGTCACGGCGCCGGTCTCGGCCGGGTCGGTGAGGATGCGGGTCGCGTGCAGCAGGGCCGACGCCAGCTGCTCGGGACGGTCGACCCGGTCGAAGTGCACCGACACGGGGCGGAACACGTCGTTGACCGACAGATCGCCCTGCTGGGTGTTCTCCAGCTCCTGCAGGACGGGACTCGCGACGCGCGTCGCGAACGTGTCGCCGGGCAGCAGCAGCACCGGGAGCCGGTTGATCGTGGCCAGGGCCGCGCCGGTGACCATGTTGGTCGCGCCGGGACCGACCGACGCCGTGACCGCCATGGCCGCGAGCCGGTCGCGCTGGCGGGCGTACGCCACCGCGGCGTGCACCATGGCCTGCTCGTTGCGGCCGTGGAAGAAGCGCAGGTGCGAGGGGTCGCCGGACTGCTCGCGCTCGAGCAGCGCCTGGCCCACGCCTGCGACGTTGCCGTGGCCGAAGATGCCCCAGCACCCCGCGAAGAACGGCTGCTCGACTCCGTCGCGCGAGGTGTACTGGGCCTCGAGGAAGCGGACGGTCGCCTGTGCGACGGTCAAGGTGGTCATGAGTGCTCTTCCTTCCCGAACGGGAGGCGGGGGTCGACGGCCTGGTCGGCCCAGGTGTCACGGACCCATGCGTGTGCCGGATCGTCACAGATCAGCCAGGCCCGTTCCTCGCCGGGACCGGCCATGACGTTGAGGTAGTACAGGTCGTAGCCGGGGGCGGCCATCGACGGGCCGTGCCAGCCGTGCGGGATGAGGACGGCGTCACCGCTGCGCACCTCCGCGGAGATGTCGATGTCGGCGTCGGCGTGGCCGTAGACCCGCTGGAAGCCGATGCCCGGACCGGCCGGGCCGTCCGCGACCTCGAAGTAGTAGATCTCCTCGAGCCGGGTCTCGCCGTCACGCTCCTGGTCGTGCTTGTGCGGCGGGTAGGACGACCAGTTGCCGCCGGGGGTCAGCACCTCGCACGCGATGAGGCGGTCCGCCTCGAGCACGCCCGGGACGCCGAAGTTGTTGACCTGGCGGCTCGCCTGGCCCGCGCCGCGCATCTCGACCGGCACGTCGCCCGCTGGGAGGTACGCCGGGGCGAGGCGGTTGCGGCAGCGGGCCGAGGCCAGCGCGAAGCGTCCACCGGCGGCGGACGAGATGCTCACGTGGGCGTCCCGCGGGGCGTAGACGACGTCGCTCGGGCCGTCGAACACGCCGGTGCGCCCGAGCAGCGTGAACGACTCGCCGTCGACCGTCAGCTCGGCCGCGCCGCCGAGCGACAGCACCATGTGCTCGGAGTCGCCGGTCTCGATCTGCTCCGACTGGCCGGGGGCCAGCACCAGGATCCTCAGGCCGCTGTGCTCCCAGCCCGCGGACTCGGGCGTGACCTCGAGGGCGTACGGCCCGGTGGCCGCCTCGCCCGCTCGCAGCACCAGGCTCATGCCGTCATCATCTCCACGGTGGCGTCCACGGCGTCCTCGACGTTGCCGCCGGGCGGGAAGAGCAGGGACCGGCCCACGACCATGCCGCGGACGGCCGGGCTCGCGAGCGCCTTGGACCAGGTCGCGAACTGGGCGTCCTGGTCGCTGGAGACCTCGCCGCCCAGCAGCACCACCGGGAGGGTGGACGCGGCGAGGACCGCCTCCATGTCCTCGACGACCGGGAGCTTCAGCCAGGTGTACGCCGAGGTGGGCGCGAGACCTGCCGCGACGGTCGCCGAGCGGATGACCGACTCGGTGGACAGGTCGTTGCGCATGCGGCCGGACTCGTCGCGCCCGGAGATGAACGGCTCGACCATCGCCATCATGCGGTGCTCGGCGAGCTCGGCGACGGCCTGCGCGCAGGCCTGCATGGTCGCGGGGGTCGCGGGATCGTCCGGGTCGATGCGGAACAGCATCTTGCCGCCCTGGTAGCCCGCCGACGCGATCGACCGGGCGTCGTACCCCGTGAAGCGGTCGTCGATCTCGAAGGTCGTCCCGGCGAGGCCCCCGCGGTTCATCGAGCCGATCACGACCTTGCCGTCGAGCGCGCCGAGCAGGAGCAGGTCCTCCACGACGTCCGCCGTGCCGAGGACCCCGTCGACGCCGGGCCGGTCGAGGGCGCGGACCATGCGGCTCAGCAGCTCGGCCCGATCACCCATCGCGAGCGGGTCGTCGCCGGCGCGCAGTGCGCCGCGAGCAGGGTGGTCGGCCGCGACGAGCAGCAGCCGTCCGGTGCTGCCGACGAGTCCGGCCGGCTGGGTGCGCGCGGCGGCCATCTCGGCGACACGCTCGGGGTGCTCGGCACGGATCGTGACGAGCCCCGCGATGTCCTGGGCGGTGACGGCGGTCATCGGACCCTTCCTTGGGCGAGAACGGCGTCGACCTGGTCGACGGTGGGCATCGCGTCGGCGCACGACAGCTGGCCGGCGACATACGCCCCGGCCGCGTTGGAGAACGAGAGCATGCGGTCCAGGTCCCATCCGTTGAGCAGGCCGTGGACCAGCGAGCCGCCGAATGCGTCGCCCGCGCCGAGGCCGTTGACGACGTCGACAGCGACGGGCGGGACCACGACGGACTCCTCGCCGCGGACGCCGAGCACACCGGCCGGGCCCTGCTTGACGATCGCGAGCTCGATGCCGAGGCCACGCAGCGCCTTGGCGGCGGCCTGCGGATCGGTCTCCCCCACCGCGACCTCGCACTCCTCACGGTTGCCGACGGCCACCGTGACGTGCGGAAGTGCCGCCTGCACCTGGGCGGTGGCCGAGGCGGCGGAGTCCCAGAACATGGGGCGGTAGTCGAGGTCGAGCACGGTGATCCCATTCTTGCCGCGAGCCTCGAGCGCTGCGAGGGTGGCCTCCCGGCTGGGCTCCTGCGACAGGCCGGTGACCGTCGCCCAGAAGACGTCCGCGGCGCGGATCGCGTCGAAGTCCAGCTCGTCCACCGAGATCTCCAGGTCGGGCGCCTTCGGCTCACGGTAGAAGTAGAGCGGGAAGTCGTCCGGCGGGAAGATCTCGCAGAACACGACCGGGGTCGGCAGCCCTTCGACCGGCGTGACGTACTGGTCGTCGACGCCGAACTTGACCAGCTCGGCGTGGATGAAGCGGCCGAACGGGTCGTCGCCCGTGCGGGTCACGATCGCGGAGCGGTGGCCGAGGCGTGCCGCGGCGACCGCCACGTTGGTCGCGCTGCCGCCGAGGAACTTGCCGAAGGACGTGACGTCCTCGAGGCCGACACCGATCTGCTCGGGATAGATGTCGACGCCGACGCGTCCCATCGCGATGAGCTCGTGGGCACTCATGCGAGAGCCGCCCTCACGAAGTCCAGGCACGAGCGGACGTCCGCGACGGGGCCCTCACCCTCGGGGGCACCGTTCTTGAACATCACGTCCTGCTCCAGCACGTACCAGCCGTCGTAGCCGTGCGTGCGCAGGGCGGCGATCATCGCGCTGATGTCGACGTCGCCCTGGCCGAGGACCCGCCACATGCCGGCGGCGACGGCGTCCGCGAACGCGACCTCGCCCGACACGACCCGCGCGGCGGCTGCGGCGTCGACGTCCTTGAGGTGCACGTGCTTGACGCGGGAGAGATTGGCCAGCGTGATCGCGACGGGGTCGGCGCCGGCCGCGGCCAGGTGGCCGGTGTCGATGCACAGGCCGATGCGCGAGCCGTCCAGGACGCGCTGGACCTCGCCGGCGTCCTCGACGACCGTGCCGATGTGGGGGTGGATCGCCGCGACGACGCCGCGCTCGAGCGCGTGGGCGGCGATGCGGTCGAGGTTGGTCAGCAGCGTCTTCCACTGCAGCTCGTCGAGGACCGGCCGGGCGTCGTAGCCCTCGACTCCTGTCGACGCGGCGAGCACGACCACGCCGGCGCGGGCGGCCAGGCAGGCGTCGATGTACGCGTCGACCTCGGGCATGGGGTCGTGCGCGGGATCGTGCAGGAGGATCGGCAGGAAGCCGCCGACCGCGTGCATCCCGTAGCTGGCCAGGAACTCCGCCTTCTCCTGCGGGTCCTCGGGCAGGAAGCCGTCCGGACCGAACTCGGTCGCGCTCAGCCCGAGGGACTGCATCTCGGTCAGGACCCGCTCGGCGGGCATCTGGTAGCCCCAGTCGGGCACTTCGCACACGCCCCACGAGATCGGCGCACCGGCGATGCGTACGGGGGTCAGGCCCTGGGGGTCAAGGGTCGTCGACACAGGTTCCTCGGATTTCTATTTGTCGTGACAAAGTCGATACGAAGGAGTGTGTCCCACGGCACACGGGGCTGTCAAGCATATGTCATGACATATGGACATGGCCTCGGTTGGCGATACATTTGCGTGCATGGCCGGCCCTCGCTTCACCCTCGATCGTTCCAGCCCCGTCCCGCTGTACTTCCAGGTGGCCGAGCAGTTCGAGAAGGCGATACTCGACGGCACCATCGCGCCGGGCGAGCGCATCGACAACGAGATCTCGCTCGCGGCCGACCTGGGCCTGTCCCGACCCACGATGCGGCAGGCGATCCAGGTCCTCGTCGACAAGGGCATGCTCGTGCGCAAGCGCGGTGTCGGCACCCAGGTCGTCCACGGCAAGATCCGCCGCTCGGTCGAGCTGACCAGCCTGCACGACGACCTCAGCGCGGCGGGCCAGAAGCCGCGCACCGAGGTCATCGCGATCGGCAGGGTCCCCGCCGACGAGGACGTCGCGCGCGAGCTGCAGCTCAGCAAGGGCGCCGACGTGTGGTCGCTGGAGCGGCTGCGGTTCGTCGACAAGGAGCCGCTGGCCCTCATGCACAACTTCATCCCCATCGATGTCGTCGACCTCGAGCAGGTCGACCTGGCCGAGACCGGGCTGTACGCGTACCTGCGCGACTCCGGCATCGTGATGCGGGTGGCCCGCCAGCGGATCGGCGCGCGCGGTGCGACGGTTGACGAGGGACGCCTGCTGCGCGAGCGCAAGGGGGCGCCCCTGCTCACGATGCAGCGCACCGCGTACGACAACGCCGGGCGCGCGGTCGAGTACGGCCGGCACGCGTACCGCCCCGACCTCTACGCCTTCGAGCTCACCCTCGTCGACCGCTGACGCGCGCCTCCCGTCCGCCGACGCGCGCCTCCCGTCCGCCGACGCAAGCCTTACGTCCGCCGACGCGCGGGTTGGAGTCTCCCCTCAGCGAACCGCGGCCTCCCCTCAGCGAACCGGAGGCTCTCCTCAGCGGACGGGGGGCTCCCCTCAGCGTTCGAGGTCTGACTTGAGGGCCTCGAGGGTGCGGTGCATGCCGGCGAGGAGCTCGGTGTCGTGGTGATCGGCCCCGCCCAGCAGGAACCGCGCCATCGCGCTCACGACCGGGCCGGCCGCGGGCATGGCCGAGCGCCGCTCGGTCACCAGCGTCCCGCCGTCCGTGGGCTGCAGCTCGTACGACCACTCGACGTCGGTGGGCATGACGTGGAACGCCAGCGCCCCGCGGCCGGAGTCCCGTGCCGGGTCCTTCCACCGGGTGATGCGGCTGAACGTGGGCCACACGACGACCTTGCGCCGGTTGAGGTGGACGCCCCGGCAGCCCAGCCCGGGCCGGCCCAGCAACCAGGTCCTGACGAGCTCGGGACTGCGGTCCTTCATGGCCCTGAGATCGGACACAGCGGTCCACACGGCCGCGGGCGGGGCCGCGATCTCGATGGACGCCTCGAGGGGCGGTTGACCCATCAGGCGGCCTCCGCCGCGGCCTTGACCTGCTCCAATGTGTGCCGGATGCCGTCCTTCAGATCAGCCTCGAACCGGTCCGTCCCGCCCAGGATCTTGTCAGTCGCGAAGTTCGACACCGCAGCCACGCCACGGGGCGTCGTGCGCGACTCCGTCAGGCGCGTGCCCGTCGCGGTGGGCTCCAGCTCGTACGTCCAGATCGTGCGGTTCTCCAGGATCTGGAACGCGATCTTGCGCTCGGGCTCGAACGCGACCACCTTGGCGTTCGTGGGCCAGCGCTTCCAGCCCTGTCGGTTGATGTTGAAGGTCCGGGTGCCGAGACCGATCTCCTTGCCGAGGACGAACATGCGGCGGCACTGCGGGCTGCGCTCCCCCATGCGACGCAGGTCGGACACCACGGCCCAGACCGTGGCGGGGCTGGCGTCGATGTCGATCGTGCCGTCGATCAGCTGCTGATTGGGCATGGGGCTCCTCGGGAGTGTGGGGTCGCCCGAGCCTATCCAGATGACCAGGTCGTGTCAGGCCTGACGCGGCGCGGGCAGCGCGCGAGGGCTGCGGGTGCGCGCGTTGAGCCACTCGACGAGCCAGTCGCCGACCTGCGGATGGTTGAGCAGTGCGAAGTGGTGCGCGCTCGGGAGGTACTCGAACCGGGCGCCCTCGACGATCGGCCCGGTACGCCCCACGCCCGTCGCGGACGAGAAGTGCACCAGCAGGTCGCCCAGCACCGAGCTGAGCGGATGCCCCTGCGACGCGCCCAGCGTCGCCGCGACGAAGTGGTACTCCGCGTGCGGCAGGGGCGCCGCAGCGATGCGGTCGAGGCCCCACTGCCCCGTGAGGTCCTGACCCTCCCACTCGTCACGGGTGATGTAGCCGTGGCGCAGGTCGACGATCCCTGCCGAGCGGTGCTCGAGCAGCGTGCTGAACGGCGTCGACTCGGGCCAGAACGTCAGCAGCCGAGACCCCAGGTGCGCCACCTTCTCCAGGTTGGCGCCCGCGTGCGGCGTGCCGAGGCACACCACGTCGCGCACCAGGTGCTGCCAGGTCTGGCCGGACGCCGTCGCGTGGTTGGTCGCGGCACGGGCCACCAGGCCTCCCATCGAGTGACCGACGAGGGTGATGCGCGTGACCGGCACGGGCCAGTGGGCGACGATCTGCTGGACGAGGGCGTCCAGGTGCTGACCGTTCTCGGAGATGTGCAGACCCGTGTTGTAGCGGATCAGCACGGGGGTGCCGTCGGTCTCGGCCGCGATCCGGTCCGGGTACGTCGTGCCGTGCGCGGCGGCGCCGTTGGACCACGACTCGTCGTTCTCGCACAGGCCGTGGACGAAGATCACGGGGTGACTCGTGGCGTCCCGGAACGCCTCGCCGAGCTGCCAGGAGGCGGCGGGGACGTCGTCGCCCTCGAGGCGTACGGCCATCGTGATCGCCTGCGGATCGCCGAGCGCGCGCAGCTCGTCGCCGATCAGGCCGTTGACCGCGGCAACGACCAGTCGGCCGCGGCGGCTCGTCTCGATCGGACGACCCACGCCGCGCGCGGCCAGCGCGCGCACGGACCCGCTCGAGACCCGCAGGGCCCCCGAGATGGCGCCGTAGACGGACGTCACCACGGCGTCGTGCAACGACTCCGGCACGCGTCCCCCGACCACACGAGTGGCCTTGAAGACGCGTGCCGAGGCGGCACGATGCATCTCGCGCGCGGTCCCGACGATCAGGCGATCGCCGTAGTCCAGCGCCAGCGCGGCGACGTCCGTCGTCCGTACGGGCTCAGCAGGCATGTGCCCATCCTGCCGTCACGGGGCAGGAATGAGAAACGGTGCGAGCCGAGGACCTGCTCACGCCTCGGTGGGCGTCTCCTCGGTGCTCTCGTCGTCGCCCTCGTTGTCGTCCGCGAACGTGCCATCGGCGCGCAGCTTGGACAGCTCGATGACGTTGCCCGACTTGTCGGTGACCTTCGCGGACTCCACGAGGGACGCCAGCGCCTTGCCGCGCAGCACCTCGCTGACCATCTCGGGCACGTGGTTGTGCTCCATGATGTGCTGGATGTACGAGTTGGGGTCCTCGCCCGACTGCTGCGCGCGGCGCATGATGTGCTGCGACAGCTCGCTGTCGTCGATGCCGAACTCCTCGTTCGCGACGACCTGGTCGAGCACGAACTGCGCCACGAGCGAGTCGCGGACCCGCTTCTCGAGCTCGGCCTCGAACTCGTCGACGGTCTGCTTCTCGTCGTCGAGGTACTGCTCGAACGGGACGCCGGCCATCGCGAGCTGCTGCTCGATCTGCTGACGGCGGCTGGCGATCTCCTCGGTGACGAGGCTCTCGGGCAGCGGGGCGTCGGTCTGGCTGACGATCTCGTCCAGGACGAGGTCGCGCGCCTCGTTGGCCTGCTCCATGCGCTTGCCGCGGGTCACGCGGTCGGTGACGTCGGCGCGGAGCTCCTCGATCGTGTCGAACTCCGACGCGGTCTGGGCGAACTCCTCATCGAGCTCGGGGAGCTGCTGCTCCTTGACGTCCTTGACCGTGACGGTGACGTCGACGTCCTGACCGGCGAGCTCGCCGCCGACCAGCTGGGTCGTGAACGTCTTGGACTCGCCGGCCGACAGGCCGATCAGCGCCTCGTCGAGGCCCTCGAGCATCGTGGCCTTGCCGACCGAGTAGGGCATGCCCGCGGCCTGGGCCTCGGGGATCTCCTCGCCGTTCTGCGCGGCGGACAGGTCGATCGTCAGGAAGTCGCCCTCGGCGACGGGACGGTCGACCTCGGCGAACGTCGCGAAGCGCTCACGCAGGGCGGAGAGCTGCTGGTCGACGTCCTCGTCGGTGACGGTGGCGTCCTCGACGGTGACCTCGATCGAGGAGACGTCGGGGATCGTCAGCTCGGGGCGGACGTCGAGCTCGGCGGTGATCTCGATGGTCTCACCGTCCTCGAACTTCGACAGGTCGATCTCGGGCTGGCTCAGCGGCTGCAGGTTGGTGTCCTGGAGCGCCTGGCTGTACCAGCCGGGCAGTGCCGAGTTGAGCGCCTCGTCGAGGACCGCGCCGCGTCCGATGCGCTGGTCGACGATCGCCGCGGGGACCTTGCCCTTGCGGAAGCCGGGGATCGTGATCTGCGAGCCGATGGTCTTGTAGGCGGCGTCAAGACTGGGCTTGAGCTCCTCGAACGGCACCTCGATGGTGAGCTTGACCCGTGTCGGGCTCAGTGTCTCGGTGGTGCTTTTCACGTGTTTGACTCCTGCATGATCTCGAATGGGGGGTCGTGCGACCCGCTGCGGCCGTGGACGGCCGTCAAAGCGTCCGTCCAGTCTCTCATGTCTGCGGAATCCACGATAATGCGCCACCGTCCTGCGGGCGTGCCCGGACGGATCGACGTGATGTGTCGGGATGACAGGATTCGAACCTGCGACCTCACCGCCCCAAACGGCGCGCGCTACCAAGCTGCGCTACATCCCGTAGCCGCGTCAGTCTAGTGGACACTGGGGCCGTGGCCCTGCATCGGTACGACGCGCTCGTCGAGCTGATCGCGGACCGTGCGCCCGCGTGCGGCTCGACCACGGTCGTCGCGGTCGACGGACGCAGCGGGGCGGGCAAGACCGAGTTCACGGCTGGTCTCGTCGAGGCGACCGGCGCGGCCGTGCTGCACCTCGACGACGTCTATCCAGGCTGGCACGGGCTGGCGGCCACGCCGCCCCTGGTCGCCGGCGTCCTGGAAGCGATCGCGGCGGGCGGCACCGGGGTCGCGCCACGCTGGTCGTGGGTGCGCGACGAGCCCGCTCCCCCGCTGCGGGTGCCTCCTGCGCCGTTGCTCGTGCTCGACGGGGTGGGCAGCGGGGCGGCCGTGATCCGGCCCTACCTGAGCCTGCTGATCTGGCTCGACGCGCCGACGGACGTACGCCGTGCGCGTGCGCTCGGTCGGGACGGCGAGACGTACGCGCCGTTCTGGGACGTGTGGGCCGAGCAGGAGGAGGCCTACCTCGCACGTGACCGTCCCCGCCACCACGCCGACCTCGTCATCCCCGTTCGCTGACGAGTCACGCACGGACGCTGAGGAGTCACCTGCGGTGTCCGTACGTGACTCCTCGCCGTCCGTACGTGACTCCTCGGCGTCCGTGCGTGACTCGTCGGCGGATGGGGGCGGGCGATTCACGGCCGGTGGGAGGGCTGTGGCATCATGGTTGCGCTGCTTCGGCAGCACCTGCGGACGTAACTCAATTGGCTAGAGTCTCTGCCTTCCAAGCAGAATGTTGCGAGTTCGAGTCTCGTCGTCCGCTCAGCTGAAGGGGCCCCTCATCGAGGGGCCCTTTCTTCGTTCACCGCCGCGTCGTTCGCGGGCAGGCGCTCAAGCTCAGGGGCCTCGAGCACCAGCGGGACTGCGACACCGGGACGGCTGAGGATCAGCACCGCGCGGTCGTCGTCGCCCGACGACACGAGCTTGATGATGCGGCGGGCGGCCTGGTCGAAGCCAGAGGCCACGACCGTGCGCGCTGCGTCCCGCAGCCACTCGATCCCGGTCGTGAAGTCCTGGGTGCGGGTCTCGACGACCCCGTCGGTGTAGAACATCAACGCATCGCCGGTCTCGAGCCGGCCCACGGTCTGGTGCAGGTCGGGACGCTGCGTGATGCCGAGCGCCGTGCCGCGCGCGCCGTCGATCTCCCAGTCCCCCGACGCGGCATTCCAGCGCAGCGCGGGAGGGTGGCCGGCGTTGGTGATCGAGTAGTCCCCCGTGGCGAGGTCGACCGAGACGTGCACCGCGGTCGCGAATCCCTCGTCCCAGTGCTGGCGCAGCAAGAAGTCGTTGCCGGCCGCGAACAGGCCCAGAGGTGGCAGCGCGCCGATCAGGCCCCCGAGGGCGCCGGCGAACTGCAGGGACTGGGTGCCCGCTCCGACGCCCTTGCCGCACACGTCGACCAGGACCATCTCGAGCCGGGTCTCGTCCTCGGTGAGGTTGGCGACCAGGAAGTCACCGGCGAACTTGGCCCCGCCAGCGGAGAGCATCGCGGACTGCGAGTCCCACCCCTCGGGCAGCTGGGGCACGAGACCCTGCGCCTGCAGCTTGTCGCGCAGGTCGATGAGCATGGCCTCGCCCAGCGGACCGGGGAGGCCGCTGCGGCGCCGGCTGGACTCGTACAGCACGATCGCGGCCGCCAGCGCGAGGACGACCAGCGTGCTGACGCGGCTCGCGGTGAGGCCCTGGTCGCCGTCGGCTACCGCCACGACGTACTGGCGCGTCACCGCGACCGCGACGCACACGACGATCACCAGCACCAACGTCAGCAGCGTCCGGTAGCGCAGCGCCATCGCGCCGAGCAGCAGCGGGATCACGAACACCGGGGCGGGGAACGTGTCATAGCTGGCCAGCGAGCCGACCAGCAGCGCAGCGCACATCGCGATGAGCACCGACAGCACCGCGACCTGCCCCTCGGCCGTACCGGTGCGCCATCGCACGATGCGGTCGTCGAGGTAGCCGGCAACCCCGGGCAGGGCCCGCCGGAATCTGCTGGTCACACCCAAAAGACTAACGACGTTGCTGGCAGGAGGGACACCAAAACAGGTTTCTGCCCGCCACGTCCCGCCGGCGCACCGGCGTCCCGCACACGAGGCAGGGCTGACCGTCACGGCGGTACACGTAGACCTCGCCGCCGTGGTCGTCCGCGCGGGGATCGCGGCCCATCGCCTGCGGTTCGTGCTCGGGCCGGACGGTGTCGATCCGGCCGCGCTCGACGCCGACCTGCATGAGGGCCACGAGATCAGCCCACATCGCGTCCCATCGCACCCGCGGGATCCGCCGGCCCGCGGTCATCGGGGCGACGCGCTGGCGGAACAGCACCTCGGCGCGATACACGTTGCCGACGCCCGCGAGGACCTTCTGGTCCATCAGGAGCGCCGCTATCGGCGTGTCGGAGCGGTGGATGCGGTGCCACGCGAGATCGGGGTCGGCGTCCGCCCGCAGCGGATCGGGCCCGAGACGCCCCAGGATCTGCTCGACCGCGGGCGGCGTCAGCAGCTCGCACGCATTGGGCCCGCGCAGGTCCGCGGTGTCCTGCGCCTCCAGGCGCCACCGCACCTGGCCCACCACGGGACGTCCGACGCCCGGTGAGATCAGGAACGTGCCGTAGAGGCCGAGATGCACGTGGACCTGCTCCTCGGTGCCCTCGAACGACACGAACAGGTGCTTGCCGTACGCCTCGGCGCCCTCGAGCACGCGCCGGTCCAGGCGCGCGGCCGCCGCCTCGAACCGCCCCTGCGGGCTGCTCGAGCGGACCTGCCGTCCGACGTACGTCCCGGCGAGGTCCGCGGCCAGCCGGTGAAGGGTGTGCCCCTCAGGCAAGCTCGCCGGTCTCCTCGTAGGACAGGAGCATGTCGATGCGGCGCTGGTGCCGGGCGGCCTCGCTCCACTGCGTGGTCAAGAACGCCTCGACGATCGCGGTCGCCTCCTCCTCGGAGTGCATGCGGGCGCCGACGGCCACGACCTGGGCATTGTTGTGCTGGCGCGCGAGCGATGCGGTCTCGGTGCTCCAGGCCAGTGCCGCGCGGGCGCCCTTGACCTTGTTGGCCGCGATCTGCTCACCGTTGCCGGAGCCGCCGATGACGATCGCGAGGGAGCCCGGCTCCGCGACGGCCGCCTCCGACGCCGCGATGCAGAACGGCGGGTAGTCGTCCTCCGCGTCGTACGTGTGCGCTCCGTGGTCGACCGGCTCGTAGCCGTTGGCGGTCAGCCAGGAGATGAGGTGGGACTTGAGCTCGTAGCCGGCGTGGTCGGCGGCGATGTGGACGCGCATGGCAGAAGTCTCCCAGCCCGCTCAACCGGTGCGTCAAGCGCCTCGGACGAGCTCTCGCACGAACTGGGCGAAGGCGTCCTCGGACTCGCGGCCCACGAAGTCGCCCAGCACGTAGCGCTTGCGCTCGCGACGCTCCTCGGCCAGCGGGTCGCGCACGAGCAGATCGTCCAGCACCTCGTCGAGGTTGGACAGGTCGCCGAGCAGCACGTACGCGGTCTCGGCCACCGAGAACTCCGCCCGGAAGTCCTCGACGGACGCCCGCATGCTCGTCATCGCGTAGGGCTTCTCGGACTGCAGGTAGTCCGACACGACGCTGGACACGTCGGAGATGAGCGCGTGCGAGCGGTTGGCGCAGCCCGCGACCGTCCACTTCTTGTCGACCGTGCGTCCCCACAGGTGCTTGCGGTCCGACGTCGACTTGTCGGCCTTGAGGATCTCGCGGATCTCCTGGACGACGGCGCGCCGGATGCGCCAGCGATAGCTCAGCGGATGGGGCCGGAAGATGACCGTGACGCCGCGCTCGATCAGCGCCCGCACGATCTCGGGTCCGCGCTCGAGGGAGGAGAAGTTGACCGCGTCGTCGAGCCCGTGCCAGGTCGGCGCGTAGAGCACGACCTTGGGATCGCGATCCGCGATCGGCCCGTACGCCTGCTTGACCCGTGAGGCCTGCGGCCGGCCCAGGATCACGAACTTCTCCGGATCGACGTGGATGCCGTGGTTCGCGTAGCGGTCGATGCCGGCCTGGCCGCACACGACCAGCTTGTCGTAGAGGGCGTGGCGCGGGTTGAAGTTGGCCGGCTTGTCGGAGTCGCCGTGGTTGAGCCACACGTGGGTGAGCCGCTTGTGCGCCATGAAGCCCGCGTTCGCCCGCGCGTTCTGCACGTAGAACACGGCCTTGAGCGAGGGCACCAGCACGCCGTCGAGGTCGTCGAAGCCGCGCGATCCGAGCTGGACGAACGGCGACGACAGGCCCGCGTCCTTGAGGATCATCCGGGCGTACTTCTCGTGCAGGTTGACCACGATGTTCGGCTCGCCCGAGCGCAGGATGTAGGGCTCCCACATCCGCAGCTGCCACGGCGCACCCGACCGGCCCGCGTAGCCCATCGCCGTCGTCGGGGCGTACGCCCGGAGGCCGCGGCGCACCCGCCACGAGTGCAGGGCGTAGCGCCACGCGCTCTCCGCGGAGACGAACCAGGCCACCGCCGCAAGCACGGCCAGGACGACGAAGGCCCACGTCGGGGGGCCGAGCGCGACGAGCACCGCGGTCGCGACGAGCGTGACGACGCTCGACACGAGGTAGACCACCGGAGGGATCCGGCTCTGCTTCGGCGGACCGTCGGGGACGCCCGGGAGACCATGGGTCCACGGCGGACGCTCGCCGAGCCGCGGGTCGATGAGGGCGGCGAGGGTCAGCGCTGCCACGACGAGGATCGGCACCAGCCCACGCTCGAGCAGGATGGCCGCGACGAGCAGCACACCGAACGCCGCGACGAACATGAGCCGGTGACGACGCCGCAGGTCGATCGGGGTCTCCGCGACGGCCTGATCGGTCGGCACGTCCGGGGTCACCCGGACAGTATGCCAGTCAGCGCGTGCCAGACCTGCGGGTGTCGAGCAGTGCGCCCACCGTCACGACGGCCGATCGCGAAGCCTCGAACAGCTCGGGCTGGCGCCAGAACGAGTGGACCATCCCCAGCGCACGGTGGGCGACGACGTCCACCCCGGCCTCCGCGAGCCGGGCGGCGTACGTCTCGGCCTGGTCCCGCAGCACGTCGTGCTCGTTGGTCAGGACGTACGCGGCGGGGTGCTCGGCGAGGTTGGCCGCACGGGTCACCGACACCTCCGGGTGGTCCGCTGCCTCCCCCGGGGCGTACGCGTCCCAGAACCAGTCCATCGTCTCGCCGTCCAGGGCTGCGGTGGCCAGCTGCGGCGGGAGCTCGGCACGGCGGTCCACGGGCGGGTAGATCAGGACCTGGAAGTCCAGGGCCGAGGGATCGCGCACGCACAGGCCTGCGACGAGGTTGGCGCCGGACGAGTCGCCGATCCCCGGCAGGAAGGAGGCGTCGACCCGGTGCTCGCGGGCGTGGGAACGCAGCCAGCGTGCGGCGGTCTGCACATCGTCGAGGGGTGCGGGGTACGGGTGCTCGGGGGCGCGGCGGTAGTCGACCGCGAGCAGCGCCCAGCCCGTCCGGTGGGCGAGGTAGCGGCAGAAGGCGTCGTGCGTCTCCAGGTCGTGCAGCACCCAGCCGCCCCCGTGGACGTACAGCGCGACGGGGGCGCCGACCCGCGGCCGGTAGAGCCGGCACGGGACGCCGTCCGCGTCCACGTCGTCGACCCAGTCGAGGCCGATCTTCGGAGCAGCCATCGCCGCCGCACGGGCGCCCGAGCGGATCGCGTCCAGGTCGCCCGGCAGCCGGAGCTCGTCACCGGCCTCGAGCTGCGCGAGAAGCGTCCGGGACGCGGGGTGCAGGCTCATGTGCTCAGTCGAACGACAGCTCGCCCGTGCGCGAGCGCTTGAGCTCGAAGAAGTCCGGGAACGAGGCGAGCGCGCGGGCGCCGTCGAAGACCGTGCCGGCGGTCTCGCCCTTGGGGATGCTCTGCAGGACCGGGCCGAAGAACGACACCCCTCCGAGGGCGATCACGGGCGTGCCGACCTCCTCGCCGACGCGCTCGATGCCGCCCTGGTGCGATGCGCGGACGGCGGCATCGAGGGACGCGTCGTCGGCGGCAGCGGCGAGCTCGGTCGGCAGGCCGGCCTCGGCCAGCGCCTCGACGTACATCTCCTTGTCGAACTCGCGGTCCTGGTTGTGCTTGCGGGTGCCGATCGCGGTGTAGAACGGGCGCAGCGCCTCGGTGCCGTGCTGCTGCTCGACGGCGATCGCGATGCGGACCGGGCCCCAGCCGCGCTCGAGCATCTCCTTGTACTCCTCCGGCACGTCCTTGTCGGCGTTGAGCACCGACAGGCTCATGACGTGGAACGTCGTGTGGACCGGGCGGACCTTCTCCACCTCGAGCATCCAGCGGGAGGTGATCCAGGCGAACGGGCACAACGGGTCGAACCAGAAGTCGACGTTCTCCAGATCGGTGTCGGCGGGCGCGGTGGCGGTGTCGGTGGAGGTCATGACGGGTGCAACACCGGACGGCCCGCGCGCATTTCCTCGACCAGCGAGCCCACCACCGCGTCGAGCTCTCCGCCGTTGAGCGCCGCGACCCGGCGCTGGCGCTGGTAGGAGGCCCCGCCGGCGACGACGTCGTGGATCCCGCCGAGCTCCTCGACGCAGCCGAGGCGCTCGGCCACGGGCTCGAGCGTGTCGAGCAGGCGGTGCAGGTCGGTCGTGATGAGGTCCTCCTCGGCGTGCTTGTCGAGGATGAGGATCGCGTCCATGCCGTAACGGGCCGAGCGCCACTTGTTCTCCTGCGCGAACCACGGCGGGATGGTCGGCAGCTCGCGTCCGGCGTCGAGCTCGGACGAGAAGTGCTCGACCAGGCAGTGGGTCAGCGCCGAGATGCTCAGCAGCTCCGACATCGTCGGGATGCCGTCGCACACGCGCACCTCCAGCGTGCCGAACTTGGGGGACGGCCGCAGGTCCCACCGGATCTCGTCGAACACGTCGATCACGCCGGTGTGCAGCATGTCCTCGACGTAGCCCTCGAGCTGGCCCCACTCCTCGAACTGGAACGGCAGCCCGGCGGTCGGCAGCTGCTGGAACATCAGCGCGCGGTTCGAGGCGTACCCCGTCTCCTTGCCGCCCCAGAACGGCGACGAGGCGCTGAGCGCCTGGAGGTGGCCGTAGTAGGTCAGCATCGCCCGGCTGATCGGCAGCACCTTGTCGCGGTCCTCGATGCCCACGTGCACGTGCACGCCGTAGATCAGCATCTGCCGGCCCCACCACTGCGTACGGTCGATGAGGGTCGCGTAGCGCTCCTTGTCGGTGACCTTTTGATGGGTCCAGTTCGCGAACGGGTGCGTGCCGGCGCACATGAGCTCGACGCGCAGCGGATCGGTCACCTCACGGATCTCGTCGATCGCGCGCTGCAGGTCGGCGCCCGCCTCGCCGACCGTCCGGCACACGCCGGAGACCACCTCGACGGTGTTGAGCAACAGCTCCTGGCGGATGTGCGGGTGCTGATCGGCGCCCTCGGGGGCGACCGCGTCGAGCACCGTCTGCGCGACCTGGCGCAGGTCACCGGAGTCGGAGTCGACCAGGGCGAGCTCCCACTCGATCCCGACGGTCGATCGTTCGGAGGCTGCGAACGGAATCTGCATGGCACCATCCTGCCCGACCCCGGCCGGTCCACCCGACTCGTCGGGGGCCGGGACCCGTGAAAGCATGGTCACATGCCTGGTACGAATCTCACCCGCGAAGAAGCCAGCGAGCGCGCCTCGACCGTCTCCACCGAGACGTACGACGTCCAGCTCGACCTCACCCTCGACTCCGAGAGCCGCTTCGGCTCCGTGACGACGATCACGTTCGGCGCGACCCCGGGCGCCTCGACGTTCGTCGACCTCGTGGACGCCGAGATCTCCTCGATCACCCTGAACGGCGAGCCGGTCGACCCCTCGGTCTACGCCGACAGCCGCATCCCGCTGGACGGCCTGCAGGAGACCAACACCCTGGTCGTGGACGCGACGATGGCCTACTCGCACTCGGGCGAGGGACTGCACCGCTTCGTCGACCCCGTCGACGGGCTGGTCTACCTCTACACCCAGTTCGAGGTGCCGGACGCCCGCCGCGTGTTCGCGACGTTCGAGCAGCCCGACCTCAAGGCGACGTTCGTCTTCCACGTCACCGCCCCTTCGCACTGGGCCGTCGTGTCCAACTCCCCCACCCCGGAGCCCGAGGCCGGCGCCGACGGCGTCTCCACGTGGCACTTCGCACCGACCAAGCGCATGTCGACGTACATCACAGCCCTCATCGCGGGCGAGTACGTCTCGGTCACCGACTCCTACTCCGGGCCGTACGGCGAGATCCCGCTCGGCATCTTCTGCCGCCAGTCGGTCCGCGAGCACCTCGACGCCGACGACATCTTCCTCATCACGAAGCAGGGCTTCGAGTTCTTCGAGGGCGCGTTCGAGATGGCGTACCCGTTCGGCAAGTACGACCAGCTGTTCGTGCCGGAGTACAACATGGGCGCGATGGAGAACGCCGGCGCGGTGACGTTCCGCGACGAGATGATCTTCCGCAGCCGCCAGACCGTCGCAGCGTACGAGAGCCGCGCCAACACGATCCTGCACGAGATGGCGCACATGTGGTTCGGCGATCTCGTGACCATGAAGTGGTGGGACGACCTGTGGCTCAACGAGTCGTTCGCGGAGTTCGCGGCCTCGCACGCCTCCACCAACGCGACCCGCTTCACCGATGCGTGGACGAGCTTCACCAACGCCCGCAAGAACTGGGCCTACCGCCAGGACCAGCTGCCCTCGACCCACCCGATCGCGGCCGACAACTACGACCTGCACGCGGTCGAGGCCAACTTCGACGGCATCACGTACGCCAAGGGCGCCTCCGCGCTCAAGCAGCTCGTCGCCTGGGTCGGTGAGAAGGACTTCTTCGCGGGTCTGCGCGCCTACTTCGACAAGCACGCCTACGGCAACACCCAGCTGTCGGACCTGCTGGTCGAGCTCGAGCAGGCCTCGGGCCGCGAGCTCGGCGACTGGAGCAAGGAGTGGCTGCAGACCTCCGGGGTCAACACGCTCCGCGCGGCGTTCGACACCGACGACGCGGGCGCCTTCACGTCGTTCTCGGTCGAGCAGACCGCGATCGAGGCGTACCCGACGCTGCGCCGCCACCGCATCGCGATCGGCCTGTACGACCGCGTCGACGGCAAGCTCGTGCGCACCGAGCGGGTCGAGACCGACATCCGCGGTGCGTCCACCGAGATCCCCGAGCTCATCGGCCGCAGCCAGCCCGACCTGGTGCTGCTCAACGACGACGACCTGACCTACGCCAAGATCCGTCTCGACGAGCGCTCCTTCGCAACCCTCGTCGACAGCATCGCGACCTTCGAGGAGTCGCTCCCCCGCGCACTGTGCTGGGGATCGGCGTGGGACATGACCCGCGACGCCGAGCTCTCCGGAGCCGACTTCGTCACCCTGGTCCTCGCCGGCGTCGGCTCCGAGACCGATCTGACCGCCGTCAGCTCCCTGCTGCGCCAGGGCAACAGCGCGGTCAACCTCTACACCGCGGACGATGCGCGCCCCGAGCTCCAGGCCCGCTGGGAGTCCGGCCTCCGGTCGCTCGTCGACGCCGCCGAGCCCGGCAGCGACCACCAGCTGGCGCTCGTGCGCGCGTACGCCTCCGCGGCGTCGAGCCCGACGTTCCTGCGCGAGCTGCTCGACGGCTCGCTCGAGGGGCTGACCCTGGACACCGACCTGCGCTGGACGCTCATCACGGCCCTGGCCCGCCTCGGCGAGGCCGACGAGGCCGAGATCGATGCGACCCTCGAGGCCGACAACACGATCTCGGGCAAGGAGCGGGCGGCCGCGGCCCGGGCGATCCGCCCGCTGGCCGAGGCCAAGGAGGCCGCGTGGCAGGCCGCGGCGGTCGATCCGTCGACGCCCAACGAGACCCGACGCCAGACGGCGGTCGCGTTCCAGGTCTCGGGCCAGGCCGACGTGCTCGAGCCGTTCGTCGACCGCTATCTCGAGATGGCCTCGACGATCGTCGACGACCTCGGCGTCTGGATCGGCCAGGTCGCCCTGGTCTATCTGTTCCCGCTCGCGAACCCGTCGCAGACGACCCTCGACAAGGTCGACGCCTGGCTCTCCTCGACCCAGGCCAACGCCGCGGCCGTCCGCTACGTGTCCGAGGGCCGCGACGACCTCGCTCGCGCCCTCAAGGCACAGGCCGCGTCCTGACCGGCGGGACCCCGTGACCGTCGACCTGGTCTTTCGCGGCCGGCGGGTCCGTCGTGACCGTGCGCTGGTGATGGCGATCGTCAACCGCACGCCCGACTCGTTCTTCGACAAGGGTGCGACGTACGCCGACGGGGCGGCCCGGGACGCCGTGCGGGCCGCGATCGCCGCCGGCGCCGACATCATCGACGTCGGCGGCGTGAAGGCCGGCCCGGGGTCCGAGGTCGACGTCACGGAGGAGATCCGGCGCACGGTGCCGTTCCTGGCCGCGGTGCGTGAGGAGTTCCCCGACGCGGTCCTCAGCATCGACACGTGGCGCGCGGAGGTCGGCCGCCGGTGCGCGGAGGCCGGCGCCGACCTCATCAACGACACCTGGGCAGGCGCCGACGTGGGGCTCGCCGACGTCGCCGCCGAGTTCTCGCTCGGTTTCGTGTGCTCGCACACCGGTGGCGCGGTGCCGCGCACGCGTCCGCACCGCATCCACTACGACGACGTGGTCCGTGACGTGATCGACCAGACCACCCGAGCGGCTGAGGCGCTGGTCGCGCGAGGCGTGCCGCGCGAGGGCGTCCTGATCGATCCCACGCACGACTTCGGCAAGAACACGTGGCACGGCCTGGAGCTGCTGCGCCGCGTCGACGAGCTCGTCGCCACCGGGTGGCCCGTGCTCATGGCGCTGTCCAACAAGGACTTCATCGGCGAGACGCTGGGGCAGCCGGTCGACCAGCGCCGCGAGGGCACCCTCGCGGCGACGGCCCTCGCCGCGGCGGCCGGTGCGGCGGCGTTCCGCGCCCACGACGTCCCGGGCACTCTGCGGGTGCTCGAGATGGTGGCGAGCATCCGCGGGGACCGACCCCCGGCCCGGGCGGTGCGCGGCCTTGCGTGACGCGGCGGCGTGGTTCGGCACCCACACGTACCGCTTCGACCAGTTCGACCCGGCCGCGCTCGTCGCCGCGAAGCGGGACACCCGCGTCAGCGTCCTCATCCCCGCACGCGACGAGGCAGCCACCGTGGGGGCGATCGTGACGACGCTGCGCTCGGAGCTGATGGACCGCGTGCCGCTCGTCGACGAGATCATCGTGATCGACTCTCACTCGACCGACGCCACCGCCGACATCGCGGCCGAGGCCGGGGCGACGGTGTTCCACGTCGACGAGGTCGTCCCGCACGTGGGCAGCCGCCCGGGCAAGGGCGAGGCGATGTGGAAGGCCCTCGCGGTCATGACCGGCGACATCGGCATCTACCTGGACGCCGACGTCCAGGAGTTCACCGCCGACTTCGTGATCGGCCTGCTCGGCCCCCTCCTCCTCGAGGACGACCTCGTCTTCGTCAAGGCGTTCTACGACCGTCCGTGGTCGTCCGGCCCGCCACGCTCGTCGGGCGGCGGCCGGGTCACCGAGCTCGTCGCGCGGCCACTCATCCTGGACCGCACTCCCCTGCTGTCAGGGTTCGTCCAGCCGCTCGCGGGCGAGTGCGCGTTCCGCGCCGACGCCCTGCTCACGATCCCGTTCGTCTCGGACTACGGCGTCGACATCGGGCTCATGATCGACGTCCTGCGCGAGCACGGCCTCTCGGCGATGGCCCAGGTCGACCTCGGCCTGCGGCGGCACCGCCACCAGGACCTCGCGGCGCTCAGCGCGATGGCCCAGCACGTGCAGGCCGCCTTCGACCTCCGCACCGCACCCGGGGTGCGGGAGTCCGTCGAGAGCACCGCGGTCGTGTTCCACCGCGAGGGCGCCGAGATGCGCATGGGCGAGCGCACGATCACCACGGTCCAGCGCCCGCCGATGCGGGACGTCCTCAGCCCCTGAGCCCCCCTGCGGCGGTGCGCCCGCGTCCACCGGCTGGGCTCACGTGGACGCGAGCGCACCGCCCCCGAACAGCCCCGCGACGATCAGCTCGGCGAGGGAGCGGTAGGCCGCAGAGTCGTCGAGGCCGGTCGAGGCCCGGATGTCACCCCGGTGGATCGACTCCATGACCTGCCCGGCCACGGCACCGATGAAGCGCGCGTCCGCCGACGGATCGGCCTGCTGGACCAGCTCCTGCACGCGGCGGGCCGCGGCGCGGGTGTTGTCGCGGTAGATCTCCCGCGCGGGCTCGAACGCGTCGACGTCGGCGAAGAACTGCGGCGACGCGGGTGCGAGCTCGACCGAGATCGCCTCGAGGTAGACCCCGATGCGGTCCATGGGCGTGCCGGCGTCCGCGACGGCCCGCTCGACCCGCTCGGTCGCCCCGCGGAAGAACGTCCGCACCACCGTGACGAGCAGCTGCTCCTTGCTGGCGGCGATGCCGTACAGGGTGCTCTTCGAGCAGCGCAGGCGCCGGGCCACGTCGGCCATGCTCAGGTCGAGGAATCCCTCGGCGAGGATCACCGGGACGAGCTCGTCGAGCAGCGCGGACGTGCGCGCCGTCGCGGTTCGCTGAGCCATGCCCCGGACGGTACCAGAGATGATCCTCCGGTACTGTGCCTGGTACTGACCCACTGAGGAGGGAACATGCCGGCCGAACGTCTCATGCCGACCGAGGAGTCCACCGACCTGATCGAGCTGACGCGCAGCATCGTCGCGAAGGACCTGCGGCCGGTGATCGTCGATCTCGATGCACGTGCGGAGTTCCCCCGCGAGATCTTCCGCACGCTGGGGCGTGCGGGCCTGCTGTCGCTGCCGTATCCCGAGGAGCTCGGTGGCGGCGGGCAGTCGTACGAGGTGTACCTCCAGGCGCTCGAGGAGATCGCGTCCGCGTCCGCGTCGGTGGGTGTGGGCGTCAGCGTGCACGCTCTGTCGTGCTTCGGCCTGTTCACGGCCGGCACGCAGCAGCAGAAGGAGTCGTGGCTGCCGGAGATGCTCTCGGGTGAGCAGCTGGGCGCGTACTGCCTGTCCGAGGCCCACGCCGGCTCCGATCCCGCCGCGATGCGCACCCGCGCGGTGCGCGAGGGAGACGACTACGTCATCAACGGCGCCAAGGCGTGGACCACGCACGGCGGCAAGGCCGACTTCTACAAGGTCATGGCGCGCACCAGCGATGACGGCGGGCGCGGGATCTCCTGCTTCCTCGTCCCGGCCGACACGCCCGGCCTGAGCGCGGACACCCCCGAGAGCAAGATGGGGCTGATGTCGTCCACGACGGCCACGATGCTGTTCGACGACGTCCGCGTCCCGGTCGAGCGGCGCCTCGGCGAGGAGGGCCAGGGGCTGTCGATCGCGCTGGCCGGGCTCGACGCCGGCCGTCTCGGCATCGCTGCGGTCGCGACAGGCCTGGCGCAGGAGGCGCTCGACGTCGCGGTCCGGTACGCCAAGGAGCGCGAGACGTTCGGCCGCGCGATCATCGACCACCAGGGCCTCGCCTTCGTGCTGGCCGACATGGCCGCCGCGGTCGAGTCCGCCCGCGCGACGTACCTCGCCGCTGCCCGCCTGAAGGACGCCGGACGCCCGTACTCGCGGCAGGCGTCGATCGCCAAGATGGTCTGCACCGACAACGCGATGAAGGTGACCACCGACGCCGTGCAGGTGCTCGGCGGCGCGGGCTACACCAAGGACTTCCCGGCCGAGCGCTTCATGCGCGAGGCCAAGGTCATGCAGATCTTCGAGGGCACCAACCAGATCCAGCGCCTCGTCATCAGCCGCAACCTCGCACGCTGACCCCACCCACCCCCAGCGACACTGAAGGAAGAGAACCATGCAGCTCAACGACACCGCAGCCATCGTGACCGGAGGAGCCTCCGGGCTCGGCGCCGCGACCGCACTCGCCCTCGCCGAGAAGGGCGCCACCGTCTACGCGATCGACCTCCCGGGTGCGATCGAGCAGGCGCCGCAGGTGCCCGGCGTGTCCTACCTCGCCGCCGACGTCACCGACGAGCAGCAGGTCCGCACGGCGGTCGCCACGGCGAGCGAGGGCGCGCCGCTGCGCACGGTCGTCAACTGCGCCGGCATCGGCCCGTCCGCACGTATCCTCGGCCGCAAGGGCGTCCATGACCTCGGCCTGTACGCCAAGATCGTCCAGATCAACCTGGTCGGCAGCTTCACGGTGCTCGCGCTGGCCTCGGAGGCCATCGCCGCGACCGAGCCGGACGAGAACGGACAGCGCGGCGTCATCGTCAACACCGCCTCGATCGCGGCGTACGACGGCCAGATCGGCCAGGTCGCGTACGCGTCCTCCAAGGGCGGCATCGTCGGCATGACTCTGCCGGCCGCCCGCGATCTCGCGCAGTACGGCATCCGGGTCTGCACGATCGCGCCGGGCATCGTCAACACGCCGATGCTCGCGACCGTCAGCGAGGAGTTCCGGGCCGGCCTGGCCGCGGGCATCCCGTTCCCGCAGCGCCTGTGCGAGCCCGGCGAGTACGCCAAGCTCGTGACGATGATCGTCGACCACGACTACCTCAACGGCGAGACCATCAGGATGGACGGCGCCCTGCGGATGGCTCCGCGCTAGGAGTCGCTCAGCGGTGCTTGGGCGTGTGGTCGCCCGACGTCGAGAGCTCGGTGCTCGGCGACGGGGGCACGTAGTTGTTGCGCGCGGTCAGCAGGCCGAAGAGCGACACCACGACGAACAGCACGAGGGTGCCACCGCCGAAGACCAGCAGCAGGTCGAGCGTGCTCTTCTTCTCGCCGTCGGGCCACGCGCCACCCGTGGGGGCGTCGGCCATGGCCGCGGCGGAGCCCGCGACGAACAGCACGGCGAACGAGAGGGCGACGGTCAACAGGCGAGCAGGAGTCCTCATGGGGTCCATCGTATCCACCCGTAGGCTGGAGCAATGCCTCACCTCGACGAGAACACCTTCAAGGTCGACTGGGACATCCCCGCAGAGCGCGCCTGGGACTGGTTCGTGGCGACTCCGGGCGCGATTCTGCTCGTCATCGTCGTCGGCCTCGCGTTCCGCTGGTTCGTCTGCCGCTCGATCGACCGCCTGGTCGCCCGCGCCGGCAAGGGCGCGGTGCCGGGCGTCATCGCGAACTCGCGGGCCGGCGAGTTCCTCGCGGACCTGAAGCCCGCCGTCCACCAGCGACGCCAGCAGCGCGCCGAGACGATGGGCTCGCTGCTCAAGAGCGTCGCGACCGGCATGATCATGGCGGTCGTCACGATCTCGGCGCTCGCGAAGCTGGGCATCAACATCGCCCCGATCATCGCGAGCGCCGGCATCGTCGGCGTCGCGCTCGGCTTCGGCGCCCAGAACCTGGTGAAGGACTTCCTGTCCGGCATCTTCATGATCCTCGAGGACCAGTACGGCGTCGGTGACACGGTCGACCTCGGTGAGGCGTCCGGCACGGTCGAGGCGGTCGGGCTGCGGGTCACCCGCCTGCGCGACGTCAACGGCACGGTCTGGTACGTCCGCAACGGCGAGATCCTCCGGGTCGGCAACCAGAGCCAGAACTGGGCGCGGACGGTCCTCGACGTCACGGTCTCCTACGAGGCCGATCTCGACAAGGTCCAGCAGATCCTGCAGGACGTGGCCACCTCGACCTACGAGGAGCCGCAGTTCCACGACGTCATCATCGAGGCACCTGAGGTCTGGGGCGTCGAGCGCTTCGACAAGGATGGTGTCGTGGTCCGCGTCGTGCTGAAGACCGCCCCCGCGCAGCAGTGGCTGGTCGCGAGGGCGATGCGTCGGCGCATCAAGGCCGAGTTCGACCGCGCGGGCATCCGCATCCCCACGACGTTCCCGACAGTCCACATGAATGGTGAAGAGGCATGAGCACCCAAGACGCTGAGCAGACCGGCGCTGAGCAGACCTTCTACGACGCGATCGGCGGCCACGACACGATCAAGCAGATCGTGGACACCTTCTACGAGGGTGTCGCGACCGACGAGGTGCTGCGGCCGCTGTATCCCGAGGAGGACCTCGCCCCTGCCGCGCATCGGTTCACGATGTTCCTCGAGCAGTACTGGGGCGGCCCCACGACGTACTCCGAGCAGCGTGGGCACCCCCGCCTGCGCATGCGGCACGTGTCGTTCGTCGTCGACGAGCGCGCCCGCGACCACTGGCTCAAGCACTTCCGTGCCGCGCTCGACAAGGCCGACCTGTCCCCCGAGCACGACGCGCAGTTCTGGGCGTACGTCCAGCACGCCGCGCAGTTCATGGTGAACTCGCACGGCTGAGCTGAGCGGGCTGAGCCGCCTCAGTCCTGCACGAGCGCGAGCAGCTGCGCGCGCTCGAGGTCGCCGAAGCGACGGGACGACTGCGTGGCCAGGTCGAAGCCGACGAGCGTCGTGGTGGAGTCCGCGAGCACGTGGGTGCCGTCGGTGATCTCGCACCGGATCTCGAACGACGCCTGACCCACGCGACTGATCCAGGTGCCGGCGGTGTACGGCTCGGGGCGCCAGACGATGGAGCGGCGCAGTGCCACCCGGGAGGTCCCGACGACGAAGCTGCCCGGAAGGAGCACGTCGATCCTGGTCGCCACGTGGAGGACCCGGATCTCCTGGAAGAGCTCGAACACCTTGGTGGGGCGCACCACGCCCGACGCGTCCAGATCGGCTCGCCGCACCCGTACGTCCTTGGGCTCGGCGTGGACCCGCGGCACCGCGTCCTCGCGCGGGCCGAAGCTGGTGACGACCTGCGCGTGATCGGTGCGCTGTCCGTCGCGGACCACGCAGACGTCCTGCGTCAGCCCGGCGTCCGTGAGCCTCGACTCGACCCTGACCGGATCGTGGCCGAGGGCCATGGGTCGCAGGAAGCGCACCGTCATCTCCGAGACGGCCCCGTCGTCCACGGGCAGGCCCGCGTCCACGAGGGCCGCCCGCGCCTCGGCCGCGTAGTCGAGGTAGACGACGTTGTTGACGTGGTTCAGGGAGTCGAGGTCGGCCCAGCGCATGGGCAGCTCGTACGTGTGGGAGTCGACGGGCACCCGCCGATGATGCCAGACGTCAGGCGCTCGCCGTCTCGTCGATCTCCATGACGGGGTCACCCTCCTGGACGATCTGCCCGAGCTCCACCAGGATCTTGCTGACGTGACCGCTCACGGGTGCCACGAGCGGGATCTCCATCTTCATGGACTCCAGCACCGCCAGCACGTCACCGCGGCCGACCTGGTCGCCCTCCCGGGCGACGATCTTCCAGACGTTCGAGACGATCTCTGCGCGCGCGAGGAACATCACTCACCCGCGCCGTGGGTCAGCATGCGCATCGCACCGATCATGCGGTCCCGGGTCTCCTCGGGGTGGATCACGTCGTCCACGATGCCGGCCTCGGCCGCGAGGTACGGGCGGGCGACCTCCTCGCGATAGACCGCGGCGAGCTCGTCGCGCAGGACCGTGGGCTCCTCGGCCTCCTTGAGGGCGCGGCGGTGCAGCAGCGCCACCGCCCCACCGGGACCCATCACCGCGATCTCCGAGCCGGACCACGCCCAGTTGGCGTGCGCGCCGAGCGAGGCCGAGCCCATCGCGATGTACGCACCGCCGTAGGACTTGCGCACGACGACCGTGAGCTTGGGGCTCTTGGTCTCGACGTACGCCTTGAGGAGCTTGGCGCCATGCGTGATGACACCGCGCCCCTCCTCGACCGTGCCGGGCAGGAAGCCGGGCACGTCGACGAACGTCAGGACGGGCAGGTCGAAGCGGCCGCAGAACTCCACGAACCGGGCTGCCTTGACCGAGGCCTTGGAGTCCAGGATGCCGCCGCGGGCGTTGGGCTGATTGGCCAGGACGCCCACGGCGTGACCGTCGAGCCGGGCGAACAGCGTCAGGATGCTCGGCGCGTGGGTCGGCATCAGCTCGAGACGAGCGCCGTTGTCCAGCACCCCGTCGAGCAGCTTGTTCATGTCGAACACGACGCTCGACTTCTCCGGGACCAGCGTCGGCAGCGCGGCGGCGGCCCGGGGGTTGGCCGGGACCGAGTCGTGGCGCTTCTGCTTGCCGCCCTTGTGCGTGGGCAGGAACGAGAGCAGCAGCCGGGTCGCGTCGAAGGCCTCCTCCTCGCTGTCGACCTCGAGGTGGGCAACACCGCTGACCTGCGTGTGGAGCGCCGAGCCGCCGATGTCCTCGGCGGTCGCGTCCTCCCCCGTCGCGGCCTTGACGATGTCGGGGCCGGTCAGGAACATCTGCCCCTGCTCCTTGACCATGATCGTCCAGTCGGTGAGCGCCGGTGAGTACGCCGCGGCGCCCGCGCACGGCCCGAGGATCAGCGAGATCTGCGGGATGCGGCTCTGCGCCTCGATGTTGAGCGCGAAGATGCCGCCGCATCCGTGCAGCGCGAAGATGCCGTCGTGGATGCGGGCTCCGCCGGAGTCGTTGATGTAGACGATCGGGTAGCCCTTGTCGATAGCGAACCGCTGGGCCTTCTGGATGCTCTCGGCCATGACGGCGCCGATCGCGCCGGACGCGACCGCCGCGTCGTGGGACACCACGACGACCGAGTGGCCGTCGGTCGTGCCCCACCCGGCGACGACACCGCTGCCGGCGCCTGCTCCCGCCGAGCGCATCGGCGTCATCTCGACGAAGGAGCCCTCGTCCAGGAGCATCTCGGCCCGTTCGCGGGCCGTGTAGACCCTCTTGCCCTTGGGCTCGACGCGTGCGAACCGGGCGGCTCGGCGCTGCGTGAGCACCTCGCGCTGGTCAGCAGGCCCTGCGGCCTCGACGACCGTGGGGTGATCGAGCTTCGACACGTCGACTCCTAAACATGAGGTTTTCCTCAACTATACACAAAGATGAGGGATCCCTCATATTTGCCGCGCCAGTGCGCGCGGTGGCGGGACCGGCGATGAGGGTTTGGGGCAGCCGTGGCGACCACAAACCCTCACCCTGCGTCCCCTCGGCGCGAGGGCGGGACCGGCGATGAGGGTTACGGGCAGCCGGAGCGACCACAAACCCTCACCCTGCGTCCCCCCGACGCGAGAGCGGGACCGGCGATGAGGGATACGGGCAGCCGGAGCGACCACAAACCCTCACCCTGCGTCCCCCCGGCGCGGACGCGGGACCGGCGATGAGGGATACGGGCAGCTGGAGCAACCACGAACCCTCATCCTGCGTCCCCTTGGCGCGGGCACGGGACCGGCGATGAGGGATACGGGCAGCTGGAGGCGAGGCGCAATCCCTCGCGCAGGCGGGGTGACCTGCGATACCGTGCCACTAAGCAAGCGCTTAGACCGTCCCCTTGGAGGAGAACACCGTGAGTGAAACCCGTACCGCGATCGTGACCGGCGCCGCACGAGGCATCGGCGCCGCAGTCGCCAAGCGTCTCGCCGCCGACGGATTCCAGGTCGCCGTGGTCGACCTCGACGCCTCCGCGTGCGCCACGACCGTCGACGCGATCACCGCCGCGGGTGGCAAGGCCCTCGCCGTGGGCGCCGACGTGAGCAACGAGGAGCAGGTCGCCGCCGCCTTCGACACGATCGTCGAGGGTCTCGGCGCCCCGACCGTCCTGGTCAACAACGCGGGCATCCTGCGCGACAACCTGCTGTTCAAGATGTCGGTCGAGGACTGGGACCTGGTCATGGGGGTCCACCTGCGGGGCTCGTTCCTGATGTCCAAGTACGCGCAGCGACACATGACCGAGGCAGGCTACGGGCGCATCGTCAACCTGTCGTCCACGTCGGCGCTCGGCAACCGCGGCCAGGCGAACTACTCCGCGGCCAAGGCCGGACTGCAGGGCTTCACCAAGACGCTCGCGATCGAGCTCGGCAAGTTCGGCATCACCGCCAACGCGATCGCGCCGGGCTTCATCCAGACCGACATGACCGCCGCGACGGCCGAGCGCATGAAGGTGCCGTTCGACGACTTCATCAAGTACAGCGCCGAGCAGATCCCGGTGCAGCGCGTCGGACAGCCCGAGGACATCGCCCACACCGCGTCGTTCCTCGTCAGCGAGGGGGCCGGCTTCGTCTCGGGACAGGTCATCTACGTGGCCGGCGGACCGAAGGACTGACGACATGAGTGACCCCAAGGGGCTGGACAGCGCGGCCGTGGCGGCATGGCTCGCCCGGCAGTCCCCGGACGCCGTGGCCGGACCGTTCGAGGCGACTCTCGTCACGGGCGGCAAGTCCAACTTGACGTACTTCGTCACCGACGGCGTGCACGACTACGTCGTCCGGCGTCCCCCCTTGGGGCACGTCCTCGCCACCGCGCACGACATGGCCCGCGAGCACCGCGTCATGGCGGCGCTCGCGCCCACCGACGTCCCGGTGCCGCGCATGATCGCCCTGTGCGAGGACACCGAGGTCCTCGGCGCCCCGTTCTACGTCATGGAGCGGGTGAGCGGCACGCCGTACGCCCGCGCGTCGCAGCTCGAGGAGCTCGGCGAGCAGCGCACCCGCGAGATCACCGGCCGCATGGTCGACACGCTCGTGGCGCTCCACGCGGTCGACCACCGCGAGGTCGGGCTGGCCGAGTTCGGCCGCCCCGACGGCTACGTCGGTCGCCAGGTGTCGCGCTGGAAGAAGCAGCTCGCCGCGTCGACCAGCCGCGAGCTGCCCGGCATGGACGAGCTCGTCGCGTACCTCGACGCGAACGTCCCGGAGTCCGGGGACGGCACGATCGTCCACGGCGACTTCCGGCTCGACAACCTCCTGGTCGACGACGCGGACCAGGTCACCGCCGTGCTGGACTGGGAGATGAGCACCCTCGGTGACCCGCTCAGCGACGTCGCGCTGCTGCTGGCCTACCAGCAGCTCGGCGAGGTGGCCCCCGTCGAGGGCGGCGCCGTCGTGACGGATGCGCCGCGGGCGCCGGGCTACCTCGGTCATGACGAGGTCGTCGAGCGCTACGCCGCGGGGTCGGGACGCGACGTCGGCGACATCGGATTCCACCTGTCGCTGGCGTTCTTCAAGCTCGCGGTGATCCTGGAGGGCATCCACTTTCGCCACTCGCAGGGACAGACCGTCGGCACCGGCTTCGACGGCATCGGCGACATGATCGCCCCCTTGATCGACGCGGGACGGGCCGCTTCACGCTAGGGTGGCGCCCGTGACGGCCGAGATCCTCGAACCCCGGCGCCGCCCGACCCAGGAGCGCAGCCACAAGAAGTTCGACCACCTGCTGCTGGTGGCGCGTGAGCTGCTGCTCGAGGTGGGTTTCGAGTCGTTCACGTGCGAGGAGGTCGCGAGCCGCGCCGGCCTGCCCATCGGGACGCTCTACCAGTTCTTCCAGAACAAGTACGTCATCGTGTGCGAGCTCGACCGCGTCGACGCCGTCGCGGTGCGCCACGAGCTGCAGAGCTTCGCCGAGGCCATCCCGTCGCTGGACTGGCTCAAGTTCCTCGACCGGTTCATCGACCACATGGCCGCGCTGTGGGTCAACGACCCGTCCCGGCGGGCCGTGTGGCTCGCGGTGCAGTCGACTCCGGCGACCCGGGCCACCGCGGCCGTCACCGAGCGCGAGCTGGCCGCCGAGGTCGCCCGTGCGCTGGCCCCCCTGACGCCCAGCACCCCCCGCGAACGACGCACGATCATGGCCGAGGTGCTCGTCCACGTCGTCTACTCGATGCTGAACTTCTCGATCCGTGACGGCCAGGAGCACAGCGAGTCGATCATCGAGCTGAAGCGGCTCCTCGCGGCGTACCTGCTGAGCGCCGAGCACACCTGACACGCAGAGCGGCCCGCCCCCCGAGGGGGACGGGCCGTCCTGCCGTGCGTCGGGCTAGCCGACGTGGACCACGAACGTGCCGGTCGCGGTCCTGCCGTGGTACCGGACCTTCGCGGTCACGGTCGCGACGCCCTTGCCCGTGGCCTTGACGACCCCTCGGCGGGAGACGTCGACGACCTGGGGCCGGTTGCTCCGGTAGGTCACCGTCATGCCCGCCGGGAGGTCGACACTCCTGCCCTTCGTGACGTGGCCGAAGATCCGGTCGTCGCTCAGGGTCACGGTCACCTGCGGGTCGATCACGTCGCCCTTGGCGAAGAACACCCGCTGCGGGACGTCCCGCGCCGCGTCCGCCGCGGTGTGCGGATTCGCGGTGACGACGGACGGGACCGCGTCGAGCGAGCCACGCACCCTCGTCGTCGCGCGACCCAGGACGTTCCGGGACGACGACGCCAGCTGCAGCTCGTACCGGCCCTGGTCGACGGCGTAGCGCTTGCGCGCCTCGTCGTAGAACGCGAGATCGGCGATCTTGACCTGCATGCGGACCGTGGTGCTGCGACCCGGCTTGAGGGTCACCCGCTCGAAGCCGGCCAGTCGCTTGATCGGCCGCTCGAGGGCGGGGCTGGCGTCGGGCGTCGCCGCGTAGAGCTGCACGACGTCCGTGCCGGTCGCCCGGCCCGTGTTGGTCGCCCTCGCCGTGACCGTCACCCGGCCGTTGGCGTCCACCGACGAGCGGTTGACGCGCACCTGGGAGTAGCGGAACGACGAGTAGCCGAGGCCATGTCCGAACGCGTACGACACCGGTCCGGTGAAGTACTGGTACGTACGACCCTGGGTCGTCGCGGTCGGGCGGATGCCGTAGTCGGCGATGTCGGGCAGCTGGTCGACCGACCGGTACCACGTGAACGGCAGGTGGCCGCTCGGGTTGTGGCGACCGAGCAGCACGTCGGCGAGCCCCTCACCCTTGCGCTGACCGTTGTAGGAGCTCCACAGGATCGCGGGCACCTTGGCCTTGAACGACTCGACGTCGACCTGACCCATCGTCTCGAGGTAGGCCACCGTGCGCGGGTTGGCGTCGGCGACCTGCTCGATCAGCTGTGCCTGCGCCCCGGGGAGCGCGAGCGACTTGCGGTCGGTGTCCTCGTCCGCGGTCTTGTTGTCGGTGCCGGCATAGACCACGACGGCGTCGTAGCCCTTGGTCTTGGCGACGTCGGCAGCGATGACCGTGTTGTGGTCGGCCGAGAGTCCCGGCAGGTAGTCGACCGTGGCCTGCGGGTCGATGGCCTTGACGGCCTTCGAGATGCCCTGGAAGCCGTTGACCTGGTTGGACTTGCCGGCCGCGCCCTGGATGCTGCTGTAGCCACCGAGGTACATCGACTCCGGGTTGGCGTACGGTCCGACCACGGCGACCTTGTAGGAGCCACGACGGGGCACCTGCAGCGGCAGCAGCGTGGCGGCACGCTTGCCCGAGGCCTTCACGGCATCGTTCTTGAGCAGCACGAGGCTCTGGTCCGCAGCCTTGCGGGCCATCGCGAGCCGCTCGGGCGTCTGCGTGACGGCGTTGTTGGCGTCGCTGTTGGTCCACGTGCCGGGCGCGAGGCGCTTGCGGGCCTCACGGACCCACGGGACCTTCGACTCGTCGTCGAACTCGCCGAGCCGCATGCGGGCGGTGAACAGCCGGACGACCGAGACGTCGACGTCGTTCTCGGTGTAGAGACCTGTCTGCGTCGTGATGCCCTGCGCGACCGCGGTCGGCACGGTGTTCGCGTAGTTGTACTGGTCGTGGTAGCCCTGGTTGCAGTCCAGGTCCTCGCCGGCGCTGTTGGCGAACGCGTGGCGCTCGACCTGGTTCAGCGGGCGGGGATATCCCGGCGGCTGCCACTTGTGGCCGGCCTGGATCTCGTAGATCGCGTCGCAGTCGGACGTGAAGTAGCCCTTGAACCCGAAGGTCTTGCGGGCCAGCGTGTCGATCAGGTAGACGTCGGCGGCGGCCGGGGTCCCGTTGACGCGGTTGTACGAGCTCATGATCGAGCCCGGCTGCGACTTCTGCACGATGCTGCGGAACTGCGCGGTGTAGTACTCGCGCAGCGTGCGGTCGTCCATGTCGGACGAGCCGTTGCGGCGGTTGAACTCGCTGTTGTTGGCCGCGAAGTGCTTGAGCGTCGTCAGGGTCTTGAGATAGCCCCTGCCCTCACGCAGCAGCCTGCCGTTCTCGTCCTTGCCCTCCATGCCGTTCACGAACTTCGACGCGATCGCGGTGGTCAGGTAGGGATCCTCGCTGTAGGTCTCGTCGTTGCGGCCCCAGCGGGGGTCGCGTCCGAGGTTGACCGTCGGCGACCAGAAGTCGAGGTCGCGCTGGTTGTCCTGCACGACGTCGCGGGCCTCGTCGCCGATCAGGCTCGCCTCGTCGTACATCAGCTCGGGGTTCCAGGTCGATCCCAGCGACAGCGACACCGGGTACGACGTCGTGTTGGTCAGGATCGGCGGATTGCTGTTGTCGGTCGTCTGCTCGCGGGCGACGCCGTGCGCGGCCTCGTTCCACCAGCCGTACGCTGCGACGCCCAGGCGTGGGATCGCCGCGGCGCGGCTGCTGTTCATCTGGCTGGCCTTTTCGGCGAGCGTCATGCGCGACACGAGGTCGGCGGCCCGCTCCTCCGGCGAGTAGCGGGTGTTCAGGTAGACGGGATCGCTCGTTCCGTGCGAGCTCGATGCCGTCGACGCTGTCGTGGTGACGGCCTGGAACGCCGCCGTCCCCGTCAGTGCGGCCACCACTGCGGTGGCAAGGACCTTTCGTCTCATGCTGGTGGTTCCCCTCGATGACGCCGTGACATGACCCTGATGGCCACGCCCCCGCGGCGTGCTCCCGAACCTAGGTCGTGACTTAATCCGCGTCAAGGATTAACTCACGGGTAACAAGGAAATACTTCGGCCGCGCTCCGACCGAAGTAGCATGAGGCGCGTGAACGCCCCCGGCTCCCTCGAAACGCTGCGTCGGCGCAACCGCGGGCTCGTCCTCCACGCGGTCCAGGCCGGCGGCGCCACGAGCAGGGTCGACATCGTCCGGGCCACCGGCCTCTCCCGCACGACCGTCAGCAGCCTGGTCAACGAGCTGCTCGCCGACGGGCTGCTCGCCGAGGGCACCGACCGGGTCGGCGGGCCCTCGCCCCACCAGACCGGCCGTCCCCCCACGCGCCTGACGCTGGAGCCGAGCGGCGGGGCCGTGCTGGGCATCCACCTGCGTCACGACGGCATCCGGCTCGCCCTGGCCGATCTCGCCGGGTCCGTGCTGGCGGAGGTGCTGGTGGACCTCGACGTCGACCATCACGCCGACGCGGCACTCACCTACGTCGAGGAGACCACGAACGAGCTGCTCGCGGAGGCGGGCCTCGCCCGCGAGCGGCTCCTGGGCGCAGGTGTCGCGGTGTCCTCGCCCGTGCCGACGCGACCACGCCACGGCCCGGCGCTGCTCACGACCTGGCACGACATCGACGTGGCCGCGGCGCTGGGCGAGCGGCTCGGCGTGCCCGTGCAGGTGGGCAACGACGCCAACCTCGGCGCGACCGCCGAGCGCTTCTTCGGCGCGGCGCGGACCACGCGCAACCTCGTCTACGTGATGCTCGCCGAGGGGGTCGGCGCGGGCCTGTTCCTGGACGGCCGGCCCTATCACGGGGCCAAGGGGGTGGCCGGCGAGTTCGGCCACGTCGTGGTCGCGCCGGGCGGACGGGTCTGCCGCTGCGGCAACCGGGGCTGCCTCGAGACCGTGGCCGGGGCTGACGCGCTCGCCGCAGCGCTCCCGACGCGCGCCGACGGCCGCACCCCCGACCTCGACGACGTGCTGGAGGCCTGCCGGGCCGGCGACCCGGGAGCGGTGCGCATCGTCGCCGACGCGGGCCGCGCGGTCGGGACCGCGCTGGCGGGGGTCTGCACGATGCTCGACCCGGACCTGGTCGTGATCGGCGGACGCACCGCGGCGGCAGGGGCCCCGCTCATGGGCGGGATCGTCGAGACGTTGCAGCGCGGGGTGCCACCCTCCGACGAGTCCCTCGTCCCCGTCGTCGCCGGCGAGCTCGGCTCACGTGCCGAGGTGCTGGGCGCGGTGGCCCTGGCGATCGCCCGGTCGCCCCTCGCGGTCCCGGTCCTGGTCTAGGGCCGCGAGAGCACGACGTACGCGATCGCGTAGTCCCCGTCGTGACTGAGGGAGACCTCGAGCTCATGGCCCGCCAGGTGCTTGGCGACCTCGCCGTGCAGGCGGATCCGCGGGCGCCCCCAAGCGTCCGAGACCAGCTCGATCAGGTGGTGGACGTGCTCGTCCATGACCGGCGCCTGGCCGAACATCGACGCGGACCAGGCCTTGATGACGGCCTCCTTGGCCGCCCAGCGGGCCGCGAAGTGACGCGCAGCGTCGGAGGGATGACTCCGCGCGTCACTCCGCTCCCCGGGGAGGAAGCCGGCGATGAAGCCGGTGCCGGGTGTGTCGAGCTGGTCCTCGAATGAGGGAACGTGGACCAGATCAACCCCGACACCGACGATCGTCACCGGCAGCCGACGCCGTCGTAGGCGCCGTCCTCCCCGAGTCGTGCCTGCGGGTCCAGGAGCATTCCAGCCTCCCGGGTCCGCACTCCCTCGCTACCGAGACGACGGTCCGCCGGGCGCTCGTACAGGGAGGGGCCCCCATACATCGCCCGGACGATCCGCATCCGGCCCTCGATGGCACGGGCCTGCGCACGCTGGGCGTACGCATCGCGGTCCGCGGCCGGCAAGGTCGCGAGGAATGCTTGTGGGTGCACGATCGCCAGCAGGCCGGCGACGTGACCGAAGCCGAGGCTCGTGACGAGCCCGGCCTTGAGCTGACCGGTCGCGAGCGGCTCACGCAGCCACACGAGGTGCTCGTGCTCCGCGAGCTCGTCCATGACGCAGTCGAGGCTGCGGTTGGGCGGGACGACCCCGCCCGTCAGCACCTGGCAGAGCCCGATGATCTGGAACGCCGCCGCACCGCCCTTGGAGTGTCCGGTCAGGGACTTCTGCGAGATCACGAACAGCGGGTTGCCGTGGCTGCGGCCGATCGCTGCGGCGAGCCGCTCGTGCAGCTCGGACTCGTTGCGCTCGTTGACCCCGGTCGAGGTGTCGTGCTTGGACAGCACCGCGACGTCGTCGGCGGTCAGGCCCACGGTCGCCAGGCCACGGGCCAGCGCGGACTCGCGTCCGCCGAGACCTGCCGCCAGGGCGCCGATGCCGGGCGCCGGGATCGAGGTGTGCACGCCGTCCGCGAACGATCCGGCGTAGGCCACGACCCCCAGCACGGGCAGACCCATGCGGGCCGCGACGTCGCCGCGGGCCAGCAGGATCGTGCCGCCGCCCTGCGACTCGACGAAGCCGCCGTAGCGACGATCGTTGCCCCGGCTGAAGTAGCGGTCCTCGATGCCCTTCGCGCGCATCGCGGCCGAGTCGGCGGTGGCCGACATGTCCGCGAACCCGACGATGCCCTCGACGCTCAGGTCGTCGAAGCCGCCCGAGACCGCGAACTCAGCCTTGCCGAGCCGGATCTTGTCGACGCCCTCCTCGACCGAGACGGCCGTGGTGGCGCAGGCGGCGACGGGATGGACCATCGCGCCGTACGAGCCGACGTAGGACTGCACGACGTGCGCCGCGATCACGTTGGGCAGCGCCTCCTGCAGGATGTCGTTGGCCTTGCTCTCGCCCAGCAGGGTGTCGAGGTAGAGCGACTGCATCGACTGCATGCCACCCATGCCGGTGCCCTGCGTGTTGGCCACGAGCGCGGGGTGGACCCAGCGCATGAGCTCGGACGGTGAGAAGCCGCTGGACAAGAACGCATCGACCGTGCAGATGAGGTTCCACAGCGCGACCCGGTCGATCGACTCGACCATCTCGGCCGGGACGCCCCAGACCGTCGGGTCGAAGCCCGTCGGGATCTGGCCGCCGACCGTGCGGGTCAGCTGCATGCGACGCGGGACGCGGATCTCGGTGCCCGCCTTGCGGGTCACGGTCCAGTCACCGTCGGCCGTGGCCGCGATGGTGGTCCGCTCGGGGTCCGCGTCGCGCAGTGCACGCGCCTCGGACTCGTTGCCGACCGTGAACGTCAGGTCCTTGTCGAGGTAGACCGACGTCAGCAGCGGAGCCGAGTTGTCGACCATCGTGCCCTCGTCGACGTAGCGGCGGATGCCGACCGCCTCGCGGACCGCGTCCTCGTAGCGCTCGACGAGATCGGCCTCGTCGACCTTGTCCTGCGTCGCGGTGTCGAACCACCCACCGCCCTGCTCGTCCCAGCTGACCAGTCCGGTCGACCAGGCCAGCTCGAGGACGCCGGCCGCCGACAGCTGGTCGAAGACCTCCATCTCGAAGCGGGTGCGTGCCGAGCCGTACGGGCCGAGCTCCCCGGCGCCCACGATGACCACGAGGTCCTCGGGACGCGCCTGGACGTCGGCCCAGTCGAGCTGCTCGACGCGGTCGAGCTGAGCCGGCGACGGGGCGAGCGCCGTGATGGTCGCGGTGTCGTCCTTCGCGGGAGCGGCCGGGGCCTCGATGCCCTCGGCCAAGGCCTTCATGTCGATCTTCGTGCCGCCGAGCCCACCGGTGAGGTCGACCGTGATCGGCTCGGTCAGCGCGGACGCACGAGCCGCGGGCTCGCAGGTCTCGAGCAGCGCGGACGCCATGTCGTCCGGCGTCCACGTGCGGACGCCGGCGGCCTCGACCGCGTCGACGAGCGGGTCGTTGGCGCCCATCAGCCCGGTGCCGCGCACCCAGCCGATGATCGCGTGGGCCAGCGTGACGCGCTCGCCCCACGTACGCTCCGCCGACCAGCGCGCCACGAGGGCGTCGAGGGCGGACTTGGCCTCGCCGTAGCCGCCGTCGCCGCCGAACATGCCCCGGTTGGGCGAGCCCGGCAGGACCACGTGCAGCTTGGCGTCGATGTCATGGTCCTGCCCGTGCGAGGACAGGGCGCCGATGAGGCGCTCGACCGACCACAGCAGGATCCGCATGTCGACCTCGGTGCGGCTGCCCGCGTCGGTGAGGTCGCCTGCGACGCGTCCCGCAGCGAACGGGAACAGCAGCGTGGGAGTCATCGCCGGCTTCAGCACCGTCGTGGCGCCCGCGCGGGTCTGGGTCTGCTCGGAGCTGATCCAGGTCGAGAGGGCGTCGACGTCCGCGAACGAGGCCATGTTGGCCGGGACGACCCACAGGGCGGCACCGTGCACCGCATGCGTGCGGTAGAGCTCCTTGAAGAAGGCGAGCTTGTCCGGTCCCATGCCCGAGGTCGTGGCGACGACCGTCGCCCCGCCCGCGAGCAGCTGGCCGGTGATGCCGGCCGCGATCGAGCCGCGGCTGGCGCCGGTCACGACCGCGAGGTCGTCGGCCCAGCGACCCGACGGGCTCGCGCCCGCGTCGGCCGCGATCTGCCGGAAGCGGTCCGCCAGCTCGGTGTCGTCGGTGTGGGTGGACCACCAGGTGGCCTGGGCGGCGACGACCGCGCCGGCCCCCACGAAGCTCGCGTCGACCGTCTCGCCGACCGCGATCCGTGCGAGGTCCTCGCGAGCGCTGGCCCACCGGTCGTCCAGCAGGACCGCCTTCATCGGGTCGAACGCCGGGGCCGTGAGCTTGGCCCAGTCGCTGCCGAGCTCTGCCTCCACCCGGGCCAGGACGACCGCGTCGGCCTGATCGGGCTCGACCGCGACCGGCGTCTCGGTGAGACCCAGCTGGTCGAGCACGAGACGAGCCGATGAGGCGAGGACGCCGTCCGGTCCGGTGATCTGGGCGGTGAACTCGCCGAGAGCAGCCGCGTCGATCGTGGCCTCTCCCCCGCCGCTGGAGGGCAGGTCGACGCTGACGCCGTGACGGGCGGCAACGGCCTGGACGCTCGCGTCGACGGCTGAGTCGACGTCTGCACCCGAGGCGATCTGCGTCAGCGAGCCGAACTCGCCGCCGCGCACGCTGGAGCCCTCCCGGCTCGCCATCGCGAGCTCGGCGAGGACGTGGCTGGCCCAGCCGGGGCCGAGCTGCCACACGTCGGTGACGCGCTCGGCGACGGCCGCCTGACGCCGCCCGGTGGGGCCGAGCACCTTCTTGAGGTGGTCGCCCAACGCCTCGGTGAGCACCGGGCCGAAGGGCTTGTAGCCCCGGGCCAGGCCCTTGACCTGGGCGGACAGCGTGGGGAGGTCGGCGTCCGCAGCGCCGTCGATCGCGCCGAGCCCGAGCTCGCCGCCGAGGTCGACCAGCAGCTGGTTGCGCCGCGAGGACGCACCGTCGCACAGCGACTCGATCGAGTCCGCGGCGCCGATCTGGTCCAGGCGCATCTTGGTCCACCACGCGATCAGCAGGGTGGTCGCGTCGGCGGCGTCGAACGTGAGGTCGGCCGGGCGCGGTCCGCTGGACGTCGCCGCCGCAGGCGCGGGCGCCGCGGCGGGAGCGGCGGTGTCGGCCGGGGCCGAGTCGGCCGGAGCCTCCTCCTCGTGGACGATCTGCTCCTCGTCGGTCGCGAACACCGCGGCGTTGTCGCGCTCGAAGTTCAGCACCTCGACCGCCGGGCCGATGCGGCCGGGCAGCTTGAGCGTCGACGAGGCCAGGTTGGCGACCGTCGGCGACTGGCCGACGCCGATCTCGACGAAGCGCTCGACACCGAGCCCGCCGTCCTCGATCGGCGTGAAGAACAGGTCCTGCGTCTCGATCCAGCGCACCGGGCTGGCGAACTGCCAGGCCAGCAGCTCGATCAGCACGAGGCGGCACAGCTCACCGGGGCGGCTGTCCCAGGCGTCGTAGTCAGCGAGGACCCCGTCCAGAGGCGCGGACGGCACGAGATCGGCGATCTCCTGCAGGAATGCACGGTCCAGCGTGAACGGGCGCGGCACGAGGTTGGGGACGTAGCGGCCCGTCAGGATCGACGGGTCGATCGTCGCGGGCAGGAGCTCCTGCAGGCGGTCGCGGAAGTCCGGCACACCGCTGTGCAGCACCGTGGAGTGGAACGGCACGTCGATGCCGGGCACCAGGATGAAGGCGGCCTTGCCGCCGAACTCGGCCCGGCGCCGGGTGACCTCGGCCTCGAGCACCTCGAGGCCCTTGACCGTGCCGGCGATCGCGTACTGCGAGTCACGCAGGTTGTAGTTGACGATCTGGAGGAACTCGCCCGTGCGCTCGGCGATGCCGTTGACGAAGTCCGTGACGTCGGCGTCGGTGAGACCGATCTGCGAGGGCCGGATCGCCGCGAGGCGGTAGTCGCTGCGCCCGTGGGCGTCACGCGGCACGAGGGCGTGCATGACCGAGCCGCGCTGGAAGACGACCTCGACGACCGCCTCGAGCGGGATGACGCCCGAGACGGCGGCCAGCGCGTTGTACTCGCCCACCGAGTGGCCCGCGAGGATCGATCCCTCGACGAACGCCCCGGACTCGCGCAGCTCGGCCATCTGGGCCGCGCCGAGGACCGCCATCGCGACCTGGGTGAACTGGGTCAGGAACAGGACACCATCGGGGTGCTTGTGGGTAGTCCCGCGGGTCACGAGGGTCGTGGGGTTGTCCCGCACGACCGTGAGGATCGAGAAGCCGAGGGCCTCGCGGGTGTGGGCGTCCGCGCGGTCCCAGATCTCACGCGCTGCCTTGGACCGCTGGTACGCGGCCATGCCCATGCCGGGGTGCTGGATGCCCTGGCCCGGGAACGCGTACGCCGTGCGGGGGGCCTCGAGGCGCGCGGTCGCCGACATCACGACGTCTCCCCCGGAGCGCACCGTGACGTCGACGACCTCGGCGCCGGCGTCCAGGCCGACCCGGTCGGCCGAGACCGACACCGGGGCGCCCGGAGCGAGCGGAGCGAGGAAGCGGGTGGTCCACCCGGTGATGCGCCGGTCGGACACGACCTGCTGGGCGGCGGCCGAGATCCACATGCCGTGGACGATCGGGGCACCGAGCCCGGCAAGGCGGGCCGCCGCGACGCTGGTGTGGATCGGGTTGTGGTCGCCGGTCACGGCCGCGAACGCCCGCAGGTCCGACGGTGCGACGAGCGTCGCCGAGCCGCGCGACTTGCGGGGGGTGTCGCGGACGTCGTCGCCCAGGGCGCCGCCCGCGCGGGGCGGGTCGACGAGCTGGCCGGCACCCGTGCGTCCGCGGATCGCGAAGCGCTCACGCAGCGTGGCGACCTCACCGGCGGGCGAGGAGATCGTCACGTCGACGGCCACGACCCGGCCGAAGTCGGTGTCCTCGACCGAGTCGAGCACCGAGGAGACGCCCAGACGGGACGGGCCGGTCGGGAGCGAGCCGGTGAGGCGGATCGCGTGGTCGAGGTGGACCAGGTCGAGCATGCCCTCGATCACGGGGACGCCGTCCGTGGTGGCATCGCCCAGCACCGCGAACACCGAGGGCCAGGCGAGGCCGACGAGCACGTCGGGCACGGGGTGCACCGGCACGTCGCCCCCGGTCACCCCGGCGTGGTCCGCGACCAGGTCGGGGTCCCAGTCCACCGTGACCGCCGCGCGTCCGGCGCCGACGTGCGGGACGTCGCCACCGGCCGCTCCGGCGACGAGCGCGCTCATCGCCTCGACCGCGCTGTCCGTGGTCACCTGGGGGGCGGCGCCCGTGAGCACCGAGTCGTCGACCGTGATGCGCAGCGTCAGCGGCCGCGTCATCGGGACGGTCAGCTCGGCCGTCCGCGCGTCGACCTGGACGAGGGCAGCCCCGGTCTCCGGGTGCTCGGCGCGCTGGGCGTCGACGATGACCCAATCGGCACCGAGCTTGTGGACGGGGTTGCGCACCGTGCGACCGGCCCAGACCAGGTCGGGCGCGGCCAGCACGAGCGACAGCACGTCGCCCGCATCGTCCTCGCGCCGGCGACCGGTGACCCGCTGCGGGGAGCGGCCCGCGGCCAGCAGCCCGTCGATCGTGGCGTCCTCGAAGCGGCGCAGCAGCTCGGCGACCGGCTCGTCGACCCGGTCGATGCCGGCGACCGACACGGTCCCGGGGATCACGCAGACCTCGTCCGCGGCGTAGCGGGCGTCGTGTGCCTGCCACAGCGAGTCAGAGCGCCACCAGCGGCGCACGTCCTGGTCCAGCACGGGCACGAAGTTGACCGGCTTGCCCGGGGTGCGGCACTGGTCGACGAAGAACAGCACGTCGGCGGGGTGGATGGTGACGCCTTCGGCGTGCGGGTAGGCATCCAGCAGCGTCCGGAGGGCTGCGGCGCCGTCGTCCAGCGCGGAGGCGTCGCCGAACAGCGTCGGGATCTCGCCGCGGTCGGCCTCGTGCAGGCGCGCCTCGGCGCGCTGCAGCATCGCTGCGAACCGGTCGCGCAGCGTGACGTCGAGCCAGGTCGGCGTGCCGGACAGCTCGAGATAGCGCTGCAGCCACTGCGCGTACGTCATGGTGGCGACGTCACCGAAGTAGGGCTTGGCGGTGCGATCGAGCGCCTCGATGATCTCGTCACGGCGATCGGCGACCGCGGCGGCGTCGCCGGCGACCTCGTCGAGCAGGCGACCCGTGCGCGACGCGGTGTTGTCGATCTCGTGGATGTCGGCGCCGAGCTGGCTGCGGCCCGAGGCCATGCCGCCCTTGGCGGAGCCTGCGCCGACCCAGGTGTCGGTGCCGCGCGTCTCGACGAGCAGCTGCTTGACGGCCTGGGACGTCGTCGCCTCCAGCGTCGCCATCGCGGCGGTGCCGACCAGGATGCCGTCGATCGGCATGAGCGGGTAGCCGTGGCGGCGCGCCCACTCCCCCGTGAGGTACGCCGCGGCGACCTCCGGGGTGCCGATGCCGCCGCCGACGCAGACCACGACGTTGTCCAGTGCGCGCAGATCGCCGTACGTCGCGAGGAGGAGGTCGTCCAGCTCCTCCCACGAGTGGTGGCCGCCGGCCTTGCCGCCCTCGATCTGGATGTGCACGGGGGTCGGGGCGACGGCCTTGGCGATCGCGACGACCTGGCGGATCTGCTTGACCGTGCCGGGCTTGAACACGACGTGCGTGATCGCGGCCTCGCGGAGCTCCTCCACGAGCGCGACGGCGTCCTCGAGCTCGGGGATGCCCGCGGTCACGACGACACCGTCGATCGGTGAGCCGGCCGCGCGGGCGCGCTGGACCAGACGCTTCTGCCCGAGCTGCAGCTTCCACAGGTACGGGTCGAGGAACAGCGAGTTGAACTGGTACGTGCTGCCGGGCGTCAGCAGCTCGCCGAGCTGTGCGACGTGCTCGGCGAAGATCTCCTCCGTGACCTGGCCGCCGCCCGCGAGCTCGGCCCAGAATCCGGCGTTCGCCGCCGCCGCGACGATCTGCGGGTCGACCGTGGTCGGGGTCATGCCGGCCAGCAGGATCGGCGACTTGCCGGTCAGGCGGGTGAAGCGGGTCTCCGCGTGCAGGGTGCCGTCGGGCAGGGTCACGACCGTGGGCTCGTACGCGGACCACGGGGTCGCGAGGCGAGGTGTCGCGCCGGCTGCCGTGAGCTCGCGGTGCCCGCGGCGCGTCGTGGTGGCGATGACACCGGCACCGCGGATGCTCAGCTCGCGCGACGACAGCCGTGCGGCGAGATCGCCCGGGCCGAGGTCGAGGATCCACGAGACGCCGGCACCCATGGCCTGCTCGAGCGAGCCGACCCAGTCGACCGGGTCGACGATCGAGCGCATCGTCAGGGCGTGGGCCCGCTCGGCGTCCAGGCCGCACGCGGCCGCCCACGTCGAGACGAGATCGGCCGCCTCGGAGAGATCGGGGTGGTGGAACGCGAGCCGGGCCGGGAGGGGCTCCAGCACGGGGGCGAACGGCGTGCCGCCGGTGGCCTTGCGGTCGCGAGCGGCCTTCTCGGCGGCGGCGACGTCTGCGAAGTGCGCCTCGACGGCGCGCAGTCCCTCGGCGGGACCGGACAGCACCACGCTGCGGCGACCGTTGCGCAGGCGCGACACGACGCGCAGGGAGGACGGCAGCGCCGCCAGGATCTCGTCGACCCGTTCAGGTGCCACGCCGGAGACGCTGAGCATGGTCTGCCCGAGAAGTCCCCGACGACGCCCGACCAGCTGCGCCGCGGCCCCCATCAGACGTGCGACGGCGAGCAGCTCGACGTCCGGGACGCCGGCAAACGACTGGGTCGCGAGGTGGCCTTGCGAGTGGCCGATGACGGCCGCCGGCGGGACGACCTGCGGATCGATGCCCTGCCGGTGGAGGGCACGGATGCCCGCGAGCTGCGCAAGCAGGATGCCGGGCACCGACGCACCGGGCGCGTCCAGGACCGCGGAGTCGGGCAGCTGCGGTGCGTCGTCGTCCTCGGCGGACTCGCCGACCGCGATCACGTCGGCCCAGGCCAGCGGGCTGAACGCAACGCCCACACGGGCGAGCTCGGCCGCGACCGGGCTGAGGCGCTCCTCGGCCTGCGCGACGAGCGACTCCAGCTCCGCCTCGAGGGCGAAGTCGCGGATCAGGCCGGCCAGCGGCTCGAGCCACGGCGATCCCTGACCGCCGAACCCGATCGCGTACGGCGTCCCGGCGACGAGACGGTCGACGAGTGCTCCACGGCGCTCGTTCGTGTGGGTCGCGGCCAGAGCGGTGTCGAACGTCGTCACAAAGAGATCCCTCGGTCCTGCCGTCGCTGAATCGACGGTCGGTACCACCATCCTCGCAAAACATGAGGGATTCCTCAACTTTAAGTTGAGGAATCCCTCATGTTTCTCACGTGACCTGGGTCACCGCCGCCCGAACGCCCCGTGTGAGGGGTCAGACGCCGCCGGTCAGCAGGACGCCGCCGTCGATCGTGAGCGTCTGGCCGGTCATCCAGGCCGAGTCCTCCGAGAGCAGGAAGGCCACGACCGAGCCGATGTCGTCCGGCACCCCGAGCCGCTTCAGCGGGTACGGCGCAGAGACCTCCTCCTCGCGTCCCGCGTAGAGCGCCTCGGCGAACCGGGTCTTCACGACCGCCGGTGCGACCGCGTTGACGCGGATGTCGGGGCCCAGCTCGACCGCGAGCTCCTCCGTCACGTGGATCAGCGCCGCCTTGGACGCCCCGTACGTGCCGATGCCGGGCGCCGGGCGCAGGCCCGCGACCGACGCGATGTTGACGATCGCCCCGCCCCGCTCGGACATCGAGGCGCGGTAGACCTTCTGCGCCCACGCGATCGCCGCGACCACGTTGACCTGGAAGATCTTGGCCGCGGCGTCGAGGTCGATGTCGACCATGCGGCCGTACGCCGGGTTGATGCCGGTGTTGTTGACCAGGAAGTCGACCGGCCCGAAGGCCTCTGTCGTCGTCGCGATGACCTCGTCCTGGTGCGCCGCGTCGTCCGCAGCGCCCGCGACGAAGATCGCCCGCTCGGGGCCGCCCAGCTGCTCGACCGCCTCGGCCAGCGCCAGGGGCTTGCGGGCCGTGATGCACACCCGTCCACCGTCGGCGACGAACCGCTCGGCGATCGCGAGCCCGATCCCCCGGCTCGCGCCGGTGACGATCGCGACCTTGCCGTCGAAGCGTCCCATCAGGAGAGCCGCTCCAGGACCATCGCCATGCCCATGCCGCCGCCCACGCACATCGACTCGACGCCGAACTGCTTGTCGTGGTGCTGCATCGAGTTGATGAGGGTGCTGGTGATGCGCGCGCCCGTCATGCCGAACGGGTGACCGACAGCGATCGCGCCGCCGTTGACGTTGAGCTTGTCCATCGGGATGCCGAGCTGCTTGGCCGAGCCCCAGGCCTGCACCGCGAACGCCTCGTTGATCTCGTACAGGTCGATGTCGTCGATGCCCATGCCCGCATTGCGCAGGGCGGCCGGGATCGCCTCGACCGGTCCGAGACCCATGATCTCGGGCGACAGGCCCGTGACGGCGGTCGACACGATGCGAGCCAGCGGCGTCAGGCCGAGCTCCTTGGCCTTGGTGTCACTCATGATCACGACTGCGGCGGCACCGTCGTTGAGCGCGCAGCAGTTGCCGGCGGTGACGGTGCCGTCGGGGCGGAAGACCGGCTTGAGCTGGCTCACGGCCTCGAGCGTCACGCCCGCGCGCGGTCCGTCGTCGGTCGACACGACCGTGCCGTCGGGCAGCGTGACCGGGGTGATGTCCTTGGCCCAGAAGCCGTCGGCGATGGCCTTCTCGGCGAGGTTCTGGCTGCGCACGCCGAACTCGTCCTGCTCCTGCCGGCTCATGCCGAGGTGCTGCGCGACGTTCTCGGCCGTCTGGCCCATCGCGATGTAGAGATCGGGCAGCTCGCCCCCCTCGCGGGGATCGGTCCACGTGTCCGCACCGCCCTCGGCGCGCTTCGCGGTGCGGGCGACGGCGTCCGCGAACTGCGGGTTCTCCGACCCGGGCCCGTCGGCGTAGCCGTTGGCGAACCGGCTGACCGTCTCGACGCCCGCGGAGATGAACGCATCGCCCTCGCCGGCCTTGATCGCGTGGAACGCCATGCGGGTCGTCTGCAGCGACGACGAGCAGTAGCGGTTGACCGTCACGCCGGGCAGGTGGTCGAAGCCGGACAGGACCGCGACTGCGCGGGCCAGGTTGTGTCCGGCCTCGCCGGCGGGCTGACCGACCCCGAGGTGCAGGTCGGTGATGTCGCGGGGATCGAGCCCCGGCACCTTGGCCAGCGCGGCCTGGACCATCTGGACGGTCAGGTCGTCAGGACGCATGTCCTTGAGCGAGCCCTTGTTGGCGCGGCCGATCGGCGAGCGAGCGGTGGAGACGATGACTGCTTCGGGCATGGTCGTGCCTTTCGGGTGGGGGTGACTCAGAAGCCGAGGTCGCGGCCGATGAGCTCTTTCATGATCTCGTTGGAGCCGGCCCAGATCTTGCTCACGCGGGCATCGCGCCAGGCCCGGGCGACGCGGTACTCGTTCATGTACCCGTAGCCGCCGTAGAGCTGCACGCAGTGGTCGAGGACGTCGTTCTGGACCTCGGACGACCACCACTTGGTCTTCGCGGCGTCGATCGCGGTGAGCTCGCCCCGCGAGTGCGCGAGCACGGCCTGGTCGACGTACGACTCGGCGACCTCGATCTTGGTGACGAGCTCGGCGAGCAGGAACTTGTTGTGCTGCAGGCTGCCGATCGGCTGCTTGAAGGCGTGCCGGTCCTTGGCGTACTGGATGGTCTCGAGCAGGATCTGCTTGGCGTGCGCGATGTTCGCGACTGAGCACGTGAGCCGCTCCTGCGGCAGGCGCTCCATCATGTAGATGAAGCCACGGTCGACCTCCCCGATGACGCGGTCGTCGCCGAGCCGGACGTTCTCGAAGAACAGCTCGGCCGTGTCGGCCTCCTCGTTGCCGACCTTGTCGAGCTTGCGGCCGCGGCTGAAGCCCGGATCGTTCGCCTCGATGCCGAACAGCGTGATGCCCTTGGCGCCCTTCTCGGGCGAGGTGCGCACGGCCGTCAGGACCAGGTCGGCCGAGAAGCCGTTGGTGATGAACGTCTTGGACCCGTTGATGACCCACTCGTCGCCGTCCCGCACCGCGGTGGTCTTCAGAGCTGCGAGGTCGGACCCGCCGCCCGGCTCGGTCATGCCGATCGCGGTGAGGATCTCGCCGCTGGCGCAGCCGGGCAGCCACCGCTGCTTCTGCTCGTCGGTCCCGAGGTCGACGAGGTAGGGCACCGCGATGTCGGTGTGGATCGCGACGCACGACGGCAGCGCGGCATTGAGCTTGGACAGCTCCTCGGCGAACACCGCGTTGAAGCGGAAGTCACCTGCGTCCGAGCCGCCGAACTCCTCGGGGATCTCCAGGCCGAGGAAGCCCTCGGCACCCGCGGCCAGCCAGAACTTGCGCGGGATGGCCTTGTCCGTCACGTACGTCTCGAGATCGGGCGTCACGTGCTTGCCGACGAAGGCCGCGCACGAGTCGCGGAAGGCGTCGTGGTCCTCGTCGAAGATCATCCGCTGCATGGGGTCCCTCTGGTGGAGAATGTGGTGGACATGTGAACTAAGCGCTTGCTTAGCATGCAAGCCCTCCGTCATGCTGTCAACCATCAGGAGGTGCGACATGACGACCGTCACGGCACGCGAACGACTCATCCACGCAGCCGTCGAGGCGTTCGCCGAGAAGGGCTTCGCCGCGACCACGACGCGCGACATCGCGTCCCGCGCCGGCATGAGCCCCGCGGCGGTCTACGTCCATCACGACTCCAAGGAGAGCCTGCTCTTCACCGTCAGCCTGGACGGGCACCGCGCGGCCCTCGGCGTGATCAACCGGGCGGCCGCCTCGAGCGCCGATCCGGTCGAGCGGCTGCGGACGATGGTCTACGACTTCAGCCTGTGGCACGCCGACAACAGCCGGGTCGGGCGAATCGTGCAGTACGAGTACCACGCACTCACGCCCGAGCACCGGGCCGAGGTCGCGACCCTGCGCCGCAGCATCGAGCGGACGATGCAGGACGCCCTGGCCGACGGGGTCGACCAGGGCGTCCTGGATGTCACCGACATCCCCGGGACGGCGTTCTCGCTGCTGTCCCTCGGTGTCGATCTCGTGCGGTGGTTCGAGCCGGGCGGCTCGCGCTCGGGCGACGAGCTCGCGGCGTTGCACGCCGAGCTCGCGGTGCGGATGACCGCGGTCCGGCCCGAACCGGCGTAGGTCGGCTCAGGCCTGGAGGACGGCCTCGGCGACGATGTTGATCGCGATCTTGTCGCCGATCATGACGGTATCGCCGCCCACGGGGATGTTGAAGTCGATGCCGAACTCCTTGCGGCTGATCGTCGTGGTGGCCTCGACGCCCACACGCGTACCGCCCCACGGGTCGCCGCCCTCGCCGAGGAACTCGACCTCGAGCTCGACCGGCTTCGTCACGTCCTTGATCGCGAGATCGCCGGTCACCACGAACTCGTTGTCGCCCTTGTGGACGACACCGGTCGAGGTGAACGTCATCGTCGGGTAGGTGTCGACACCGAAGAAGTCGCCGGAGCGCAGGTGCGCGTCACGGTCGGCGGTGCCGGTGTTGATCGAGCTGAGGTCGATCGCGACCTTGACCGACGAGTCGGCCGGGTTCTCCGCCGTGACGATGGATCCCTCGAACGTCTCGAACTTGCCGCGGACCTTGCTCATCAGGTGGCGGACGGTGAAGCCGATCTCGGTGTGGGTCGGGTCCAGGTTCCAGGTGCCGGCGGTGACTGCGATGGCGGTGCTCATGGTGTCTCCTCGAAAGTTTTAGTTGATACTTCAACTAGATGGACTGTAGCACGTTGTTTAACTTTCAACCAGCCCAGGCGCGACATAGGATGGCAGGCATGGAGACCGTGACCGAGACCCCGTGGCTCAGCACCGAGCAGCAGCGCATCTGGCGATCGTTCCTCGGCGGGACGACCGTGCTGATGGATCGACTCGACCGCGACCTGCGGGCAGCACACGGTCTGTCCATGCCCGAGTACGAGATCCTCGTCCGGCTCTCGGAGTCCCCCGACCGGTCGATCCGCATGGCCGAGCTGGCCGACGCGGTGTCGCACTCCCGCAGCCGCGTGACCCACACGATCGCCCGACTCGAGCGCGAGGGCATCGTCCGCCGTGGCCAGTGCTCCAACGACGGCCGCGGCGTGTCGGCGATCCTCACCGACCAGGGATTCAGCGTCCTCGAGGCCGCCGCGCACACCCACGTCCGGGGCGTCCACAGCTATCTGATCGAGAACGCCGACGCAGCCGACCTCGAGGCCATGGGCCGCATCATGCAAAAGGTCCTGGAGGACCTCAACGGCAAGAAGTTCTGACCCGCCCAGATTTGCGGACTCCTGCACGGAATTCCGGCTCAAAAGCGTGCAGACCTCCGCAGATCGGGGTGTCCACAGGCGGTGAACGCCGTGTGCTCGGTCCACACCTCGGCGAGACCCGGCTGCGCGGACTCCCCTCCCCAGCGCAGGCTCGCACCATGTACGCCATCCCTGCCGCCCTGCGCGGTCGCGTGTTCACCGTCGCCGATGCCGAGAGGGCGGGCCTGACCCGGCGCAGCCTGCAGGGCCCGCGCTTCGCCATGGTCCGGCCGGGGGTATACCGCCTCGCCGAGACCGAGCCCACCCTGCGGCTCCACGCCGAGGCCGCGCGACTCGTGCTGCCACCGGGGGCCGCGGCCAGCCACACGACCGCGCTGGGCCTCCGCGGGCTGCACCTCGGCCGGACGTTTCCGTTGCACTTCTCGATCAGCACCTGGTCGGAGGTCGAGCGGCGCGGCATCGTGCTGCACCGTCGTCAGGGGCGTCTGCACCCGATCGAGCTCGACGGGCTGCCGGTGCTGGGGCCGCGCCGCACGTTCGTCGACGCCGCAACCCTGCTGTCCGGCCGCGACCTGCTGGCGGCCGGCGACTGGCTCGTCGCCCACGGCGAGGTCGACCTGCTCGACCTGCGGGCGTACGTCATCGAGTCGCACCTGGACGGGGTCAGACGGGCACGGCGCATCGCCCCGCTCGTCCGCGACCACGTCGCCTCGGTGCAGGAGTCGCACCTGCGCTGGGAGCTGCACTGCATCGGCCTGCCCGAGCCCGAGGTCAACGTCGACATCCTCGATGACCAGGGGCGGTGGCTCGCGAAGGGCGACCTGGTGTTCCGGCGATGGAAGGTGCTGGTGGAGTACGACGGCTGGCAGCACGAGCGAGACGCCCAGCAGCGCCAGTGGGACCACTTGCGTCGCGAGCAGCTCGAGGCCGCCGGGTGGCGGGTCATCGTCATCACCGCGGCGGACATGAGGAATCCGCGGTCCGCCGCGATCCGCGTACGTCAGGCTCTCCAGCAGGCAATGTGACCCCACCGCCCGAGCCGCCCCCGTCCCAGATTTGCGGACTCTTGCACCGAATTCGTGAGGAAAAACGTGCAGGACTCCGCAAATCGGGGCGGGGGCGGGGGCGGTCCCCCCTGGGGTCAGTCGCGGGTGAGGCGGCGGTGGGTGACGCGGTGCGGACGGGCGGCGTCGACGCCGAGGCGCTCGATCTTGTTGTCCTCGTACGCCTGGAAGTTGCCCTCGAACCAGAACCACTGGCCGGGCTTCTCGTCGGTGCCCTCCCACGCCAGGATGTGGGTCGCGATGCGATCGAGGAACCACCGGTCGTGCGACGTCACGACGGCGCAGCCCGGGAAGTCCAGCAGGGCGTCCTCGAGCGACGACAGGGTCTCGACGTCCAGGTCGTTGGTCGGCTCATCGAGCAGCAGCATGTTGCCGCCCTGCTTGAGGGTCAGTGCGAGGTTGAGGCGGTTGCGCTCACCACCGGACAGCACGCTGGCCTTCTTCTGCTGGTCGGCACCCTTGAAGCCGAACGACGCGACGTACGCGCGGCTGTTCATCTCGAAGTTGGCGACCTTGATGAAGTCGAGCCCCTCGGACACGACCTCCCAGACGTTCTTGTTGCCGTCGATGTCCCCACGGTTCTGGTCGGCGTAGCCGATCTTGACGGTCTTGCCGACCTCGAGCGTGCCGGAGTCCGGCTTCTCCTCGCCGGTGATCATGCGGAACAGCGTGGTCTTGCCCACGCCGTTGGGGCCGACGACGCCGACGATGCCGGCACGCGGGAGCGTGAACGAGATGTCGTCCCACAGGACGCGTCCGTCGAACGCCTTGGTCAGGCCCTTCGCGTCGAGCACGACGTCACCGAGTCGCGGACCGGCCGGGATGTTGATCTCGCTGGTGTCGATCTTGCGCGCCTTCTCGGCCTCGGCGGCGAGCTCCTCGTAGCGGGCCAGACGCGACTTCGACTTGGTCTGGCGGCCCTTCGCGTTGGAGCGGACCCAGTCGAGCTCGCGCTCGAGCATCTTGGCCCGCTTGGCGTCCTTCTGCCCCTCGATCTTGAGACGTTCCTTCTTGGTCTCGAGGTACGTGGAGTAGTTGCCCTCGTAGCCGTGGATCGAGCCGCGGTCGACCTCGGCGATCCACTCAGCGACGTTGTCGAGGAAGTAGCGGTCGTGCGTCACGGCGAGCACTGCGCCGGGGTACGACTTGAGGTGTCCCTCGAGCCACTGCACGCTCTCGGCGTCCAGGTGGTTGGTGGGCTCGTCGAGCAGGAGCAGGTCGGGCTGCTGAAGCAGCAGCTTGCACAGCGCCACGCGGCGGCGCTCACCACCGGACAGGTGGTCGACGAGCTCGTCCGGGGGCGGGCAGCGCAGCGCGTCCATGGCCTGGTCGAGACGCGAGTCCAGCTCCCACGCGTTGTGGGTGTCCAGATCGGTCTGCAGATCGCCCATCTCGGCCAGGAGGGTGTCGTAGTCGGCGTCGGGGCTCGCGAGCTCCTCGCTGATGGCGTTGAACCGGTCGAGCTTGCCCTTGATCTCCGCGACGGCCTCCTCGACGTTCTCGAGCACCGTCTTGCCCTCGGTCAGCGGGGGCTCCTGCTGGAGCATTCCCACCGTCGCATCGGGGTCACGGACGAGATCGCCGTTGTTGGGGTGGTCGAGGCCGGCCATGAGCTTGAGCAGGGACGACTTGCCCATGCCGTTGGGTCCGACGACGCCGATCTTGGCGCCGTGCAGGAACGACAGCGTGACGTTGTCCAGCACCACCTTGTCGCCGTGGGCCTTGCGGACGTTGCGCAGGGAAAGCACGTATTCAGCCATGCCCCCCAGCCTATCGACCGCGGCCCGGGGACCCTACGCTGCGGGTGCCTCCGCGGGTCCGCCCTCGAGCGCGGTGAGGATGCCCGAGCGGTACGTGCCGTAGGCGTCGAGCTCGGACTGGATGGGGGCGATGACCTTCTCGGTCGCCACCTGGTCGATCGCGGCGCGCAGCTCGCGCTCGGCCCGCTGGGCCCTGCGGCGTCCGCCGACGCCCGCAGCGATGCGCGACAGCACCGCCAGGACGATGCCGCCGAAAAAGGCACCGAGCGCGATGACCACGACCAGCGGCACGATGCCGACGCTGCCACGATCGGGCAGGTCGGCAGAGATCAGTGCGCCGATCCCTTCGGCGACCAGCCAGACCACCCCGGCGAGGACCGCGACGACGGCCAGCAGCTGGACGGCCTGGACGACCCTCCACCACATCGGCGACCTGGAGATGTCGGCGGTGGTGTCGCGCACGGCGCGGTCGAGCTCACCGATGATGTCGCCGCCGCCAGCAGTGGCGGCACCGCGGACGGCGTCGCGCCACGGGCGCTCCAGGCCCACGGCAGCCTTCTCCGCGACGTCGCGGATCGCCAGCTCGGCGTTGGCCCTCTGGACGCTGCCCCCTGCGGGCACCGCGCTGCTCGCGAGCGACGAGATCGTCAGGTCGTCGCCCAGCTCGAGCTCGTCCAGCGGCGCCTTGCCGAGACGGCTGGCCCAGCGCGCGAACGGCCACCCCGTGCGCAGGACCGCGCGGCGACGGGTCGAGGCCTCGATGGCGTCCACCAGCTGCGGCACACCGGCGCACTCCAGGAGCGCCTCGTCGAGCGCCTGACGGTCGGCCGGGCTGATGCCGGGCGCCGCGGCGGACCCGCCGACCCGGGCGATCGAGGCGGCAGCGGCCGAGATGTCTGAGGCGAGGCGGGCCTTGGCGGAGGTCTTGGCCCGGATGCGGGACGCCAGCTCGCGCTTGAGGTCGTCGACGCCGTCGCCGCGGGTCGCCGAGACGCCGATGACCGGCACGTCGGGCAGGCCCTCGTCGGCCAGGATGCGGCGTACGTCGGCCAGTGCGCGGTCGCGGTCCTCGAACGGGATGCGGTCGATCTGGTTGAGCACGACCAGCGTGACGTCGCTGTAGGACGCCATGGGCCGGATGTAGCGCTCATGGATCGCGGCGTCCGCGTACTTCTGCGGGTCCAGCACCCACACGATCAGGTCGGCGTACTTGACCAGCCGGTCCATCTCGAGGTGGTGCGAGACCTCGGTGGAGTCGTGGTCGGGCAGGTCGACCAGGACGAGGCCCTCGAGCTTGGTGTCCTCGGAGGACTGGTCGAGCATGCTCATGCGCGAGACCTGGTGCCGTGCCGGGATGCCCATCCACTCCAGCAGGCCCTGGGCGCCGTCCGGCCCCCACGCGCACGCCAGCGCCCACGACGTGGTCGGGCGGCGCACGCCGACGCCGGCCAGCTCGAGATCGGTCAGTGCGTTGAACAGCGAGGACTTGCCCGAGCCCGTGGCGCCGGCGAGGGCGACGATCGTGTGCTCACCCGACAGCGTCAGCCTCTCGGCGGCACGGCCGGCGAGCGTCTTGGCGGGAGCCAGGATCTCCTCGTCGACGCGTCCGTGGGCCGCGTCCACCGCACGGGTCAGACCTTCCAGACGTGTCGCGACGTCGTTGCGGACCCCGTCGAACGTCTCGTCGGCGGGATTGACGGCGCTGACGGTGTCGGTCATGAGGTCGATTCTGTGTCGAGGAAGTCGGCGTGCCGAGCGTATTCGGCCTGCCGTGCCGACTCGCGCAGGCCCGCCTGGACGGACTTGAACGTCTCGGGTGAGTCGAGGAGGGCGTGGAACCGGGTGACCTCGACCTCGAAGAGCGCCGCGACCCGCGAGTCCAGGTCCGCGTGGGCCCGCTCGACCATGTCGTCGACGGCGGACGCGCCGAAGATCGCGTCGAGCAGCTTGCGCCCGGCGGCCGCCTCGCCACCGTCGGACGTACGCGCGAGCATCGTCACGACCAGCGCGACGGAGATGCCGTTGACGCCGAAGGCCAGGAACGTCGTCGTCATGCGCTTGTCGGCACCCTCGACCCGTACGAGCTCGAGGACCGACTGCCGCCAGTCGTGGACCATGCGCTCGGCACGGACGCGGAAGTCACGGGAGGCACGGTCGAAGCCGCGCTGCGCGTCCAGCAGGTGCCGACCCGGACGCGTCGAGGTCCACGAGCGCGAGATCTGCTCGGCCGCGGACTCCGCGTGCTCGACCAGCAGCATGCAGGTGGCGGACTCGATCGCGTCGAGCACCTCGGTCGCACGGGTGCGCTTGCCGGTCATGCCGTCCACGAACCGGTCGCGGATGCGGCTGACCTTCTCCTCGACGGACCTCAGCAGCTCACCGGTGCCGACGAACTCCTGCCAGCGCGCGAGCACCTCGCCCCGCAGCAGGCTGCCGTCGGAGGTCTGGGTCGAGATCTGGTCGAGCGCCGTGCGCTGCACCGTCTCGGCCTCGCGGTAGCAGGACTCGGCGACCTCGATCTGGGCGTCGAGGGCGTCCGCGACGTCGTGCGCGCGCATGACCACGTGCCGGACGGCTCCGTCGAGCGTGCGACGGACGACCAGCTGGCGCGCCTTGGGGTCCGCAGCGAGGTCGTGGAGCCAGCCGACCATCGGCGCGACGGCCTCCGGCGGCAGCAGCCCGTCGCTGTCGAGGGCGGACTCGGGCACCGTGAAGAGCGGCGAGTCCGAGAGGCCGCGCGACGTCATCATCCGCGCCAGGTGGCCGCGCACCTCGGTCACGGCCTCGTCGCTCGTACGGTCGAGGACGACCGCGACAGACGTGCTGCGCTCGGCGGCCTGGCGCAGGTAGTCCCACGGGACCTGGTCGGCGTAGCGCGCGGCGGACGTGACGAACAGCCACAGATCGGCCGCGGCGAGCAGCTGAGCGGCCAGATCGCGGTTGCCCTGGTCGATCGAGTCGACGTCGGGCGCGTCCAGGATCGCGAGTCCCGGCGGGATCTTCGTCGAGCTCGCGAGCCGCAGGGCGTACGAGTCGTTGCCGATCTCGAACGTCCGCGGCATGTCGGGCAGGATCCGGTCAGGGCTGAACCACTCGGCGTCGTCGGGGTGGTGCACCAGCACGGGCGAGCGCGTCGTGGGCCGCAGGACTCCGGACTCGGTCACCCGCTCGCCGACCAGGGAGTTGACGAGGGTCGACTTGCCCGCGCCGGTCGAGCCACCCACGACCACCAGCAGCGGGGCGTCGAGCTGCACCAGGCGCGGCAGGACGTAGTCGGAGAGCTGGTCGGTCAGGGCCGCCTGGGTGCGACGCGCCTCGGCGACACCGGGGGTGTCGAGGGGCAGCCGGACGTCGCGCACGTTGAGGAGGACTGAGCTCATCGCCGCGAGGAGCTCGGCCGGTGCGTGGTCGCCGGGCACGGGCTGCTCCTCTCGTCGGCTCGGGTCTGTTGGGTGGGTGCACCACCAGATTAGTCGACACCGGACCAGCAGGTGTCCACCGCATGTGCGGCGCCCGAGTCAGTAGTGACGCGTGGTGCTGTGCAGGGCGGGCGGGAGGCGCAGCAGCGGGCGCAACGCGTACATCTCGTCGAGCAGTGCGTACGTCCGCTGGACCCCGTCAGGCTTGGACCGCCCGCTCATGAGGGCGTCGTGCAGGAACGCCATCTCGCTCGCGAGCCGTTGATAGCGGGCGACCGCCTGGGCGGCCACCTTGCCGTAGTTCTGCTTGGCGTACCGACGCGCAGCCTTGCGATAGCTGAACCGCGACAGGTACGGGATCTCGGCCGGGTGGATCCAGCCGCGCTGCGCGACGTACGACAGCGAGCGCTCCAGGACGCGGACCTGCCGCACGCGGGCGATTATCGCGACCACGGCGATGACCACGAGCAGGGATCCGAGCGCGAGGTACGCCAGCACGAACGCGACCCCGCTCTCGTCATAGCTGAGCGAGCCGTTCCACAGGGCGTGCAGACCGATGCTGACCAGGAGGCCGACCGCGCAGGTGAGGACCCGCGCGATCTTCGACCTCTGCGACACCGCCAGGCCGATCGCGATGCCGAACGCGGAGGTGAACAGGGGGTGGGCGAGCGGGCTGAACAGACCTCGCACGATGAACGTGCTGGTGGCGCCCTCTGCGCCGGCCAGCTGGTAGTCGGCGCTCCCGGTGTAGCTGCTGGCGTAGTAGCCGATGTTCTCGATGAACGCGAAGCCGATGCCGACGATGCCGGCATAGACCAGCCCGTCGAGCACCCCGTCGATGACCCGGCGCGCGCGGACGAACGTGAGCAGCAGGAACAGGCACTTCGCGGGCTCCTCGGCAAGCGGCGCGATGAACGAGGCCGTCGCGTCCTCGCTCAGGTCGAAGGCCTTCTGCGCCCACACCTCCACCGAGATCGCGATCGCCACCGCGACCACGCCACCCCATACGAAGGCCGCGAACTTGTAGCGGCGCGGCTCGGGCTCGTAGCGGTCCAGCCACCAGTAGACGAGCCACAGCAGCGGCAACGGGATCATCGCGTAGAACAACGACAGCCCGGTTCCCTCGGAGTCGCCGGCCGTCAGCGACAGGATCACCCCGCCGACCACTCCCGCCAGGGCGATGAGCACGAACAGGACGATGAGGGCCGTCCGCCCCCGCTGACGAACCGGTTCGCGGTATCGCGGCAGCGCACGGGGAAACGGGCTGGCCGTCACGTCGGTCACGCGTCAGAGCGTAGGGCATGCCAGGAGTGATCGCCGGGACATCGCGTGCCCGGAAACCTGCGCAGATAGTGTGGGCTCAGCGCGCCCGTAGCTCAGCTGGATAGAGCAAGAGCCTTCTAATCTCTAGGTCGCAGGTTCGAATCCTGCCGGGCGCACTCCCCGACCCTGTGACGCGTCGCACGTCACCGAATCCGGAAAGGCTGTCTCGCCGACCGGTCCGCACGGTTAGGCTCTGACGAGGACGGGCGTGCGTGAGCACGCCCCTGATGCTGGCGGCCGCCCTCCGCACGCACCGACGCCTTTTCGTCGGCCCCTTCCTCGTGCTGGGCGGAGCCACCACGAGAGAGCACCCAGGCAGTCATGAGGACACTTCGTATCGCCTGGGCCCTCGAAGGGCGCGATGGCAGGCACGCGGCGTCGCCAGAGGCCGTGAGCGCACCCCTGCGGGTGCTGGTCGTCGCGAACCGCTCGACCGATGCGGACCTGGTGCAGGTCGTGCTCGGCGAACGTCTTGCCCCTGCCGACCTCGAGCTGGAGGTCGAGCTCGGCCTGCCGGCGGCCCTGTCACGGCTGTCCGCCGAGCGCTTCGACGTCATCGTCGTGGACGGGTTGCAGACCGTCCCGGACGTGGAGCTCACCGGCGCGTTGCGGACCGCGCAGCCCGAGACGTCGCTCATGATCGCGAGTGGCGCCCCCGCCGGTCACGTGGACCTCTGGGCGCGACTGGACCCAGCAGAGGACAAAGTGGAGGAGCACGCGGCGCTGGCGGATCTGCTGGGGCGGGCGATCGCCGATGCCGAGCGCGACGGGCTCGGTGTCGCGGTGGCGCACCTCGATCTCTCGAGCCACGCACGCGGCGACGACCAGCTGCAGCACCCTCCGGGGGACGGCGTCCTTCGCGAGGTGACCGACCGGCTCCTGGCCCATCTACGGCCTGGCGACACCGTGGGCCGCACCTCCGACGGCGAGCTCATGGTGCTGTGGCGCGACCTCGACGGTGCGGGTCCTGCGGAGGTGGCCGAGCTCGGCGAGGGGCTCGTCAGGACGTTGGAACGACCTTTCGGCCCACCTGCCCTGCCCGTCCAGGTCTCGGCCAGCGTCGGGGTCGTACGACACGCACCGGGCTGGGGCCCGGAGCGAACCCTGTGCTCGGCCGCCCTGGCCCTGACCGAGGCCAGGGCCCGAGGCGCGGGGACCGTCGTGGTGTTCACGCCGGAGCTGAGGGAGGCCGCCCAGCACCGCACGATGATGGAGACCGAGCTGCGGGCCGGAGTGACCGAGGCCTCCGACCAGATCGTCCTGCACTACCAGCCGGTCGTCGACCTCACGACCGGGCAGGTCGTCGCGGTCGAGGCGCTCGCGCGATGGCACCACCCCGTGCTGGGTGAGGTGCCCCCGAGCCAGTTCATCGCTCTGGCGGAGAGGATGGGACTCATCCGCCAGCTCGGTGACTGGGTCCTGGATCAGGCCATCCAGGACGCCGGCGCCCTGACCCACGAGGGGCGCGAGCTCGACATCGCTGTCAATTTCTCGGTGCTGCAGCTCGACCAGCGGACGGTCACCACCGTGCAGGAGGCGCTCGCACGCGCCGGCATCCGACCGGGTCGACTCATGATCGAGGTGACCGAGTCAGCCCTCGTCCAGGACGAGGACGTCGTCGTCCGCACGCTCGAGGCGCTGGCGGACCTGGGGGTCAGGGTCGCGATCGACGACTTCGGCACCGGCTACAGCTCACTGCACTCCCTGCGCCGCTACCCGATCGACACGATCAAGATCGACCGCGAGTTCGTGGCAGGCATCGGACGCCTCGTCGATGACGAGGCGATCTGCACGAGCGTCGTCCACCTGGCCTCGTCCGTGAACGCCACCACGATCGTCGAGGGCGTGGAGACCGTCGAGCAGTACGCCTTTCTCCGCGCCATCGGGTGCCACCAAGGACAGGGCTACCTCTGGTCGGCGCCGGTGCCTCTCGAACGCCTGCCCGAGGCCATCGCGAGCTGCGAAAGGGTTCCCCCGCCCTCGGTAGGGCCACGAAGAGCACGGATCGCCGAGGCAAGCGAGGCAAGGACGAGAAGAAGATGGTGACGCGATGACCGAGGAGCGGGGACGACGCGGTCACGACCACCTCGTCCCGCCGTCCGTCGCGGCAGCGCGACCTGCGCACGCGCGGCACGACAGCGGTCGCGCATATCCTCCGGGTACGAACTCGCAGGACACCTCGGCGGTCGGCGCAGAGCTCGCGGCCACCCAGGCCCTGTTGAGAGCCCAGTCCGCGGACGAGGTAGGCGCCATCGTGTCCACGTTGGTCCACGACCTCGGCGGCGCCCTGGTCGTCGCCCGGTACGCCGACCCGGCCATGACCGTCCCGGTGGACGTTTCCCTCGGCCTGTCCGAGCCCGTCCTGCCGTTCGCCGATCCCGTCAGCGTCGCGGCGATGCGCCTCGGCGCGATCCTGCCGGACTTCCTCGAGGCGGCACGGCTCGTGATCTCGCGCCTGCAGGCCCAGCAGCGCCGCGACGAGGAGGCCACCCACGATCACCTGACCGGTGTCCTGACCCGCCGCGCCTGGATGCGCCGCCTGTCGCGGGCGGTGCCGGGCGACAGCGTGTGCCTGATCGACCTCGACCACTTCAAGGCAGCGAACGACACGCACGGCCACGCCGCAGGCGACGCAGCGCTGCGGGCCTTCGGCGCCTTGCTGCTTCGCACCTTTGGCGCGGACGGTGTCTGCGGCCGCTACGGCGGCGACGAGTTCGTGGCCCTGGCACCCAGGCAGGATGCGGCGCGTCTCGCGGCCACGTGCGACCGGATGCGGCACCAGTGGGAGGTCGAGCGGCCCCGGACCGCTGCGCTGATCGGACTCACGATCGGCGTCGCGGAGGTGGACGAGCGCGGCGGCCGGGCGGCCCTGCAGCGGGCCGACGCCGCGATGTACGACGGCAAGACGCACGGCCGTGATCGCACCGTGCGCGTCGACGACGACGCGGAAGGCGTGACCACATGAAGAGCCTCACCGCATCGGCCGATCAGTACGTGCGCGCGGTCGACGCCTTCGATCCCCGGGCGGCGAGCGACCTGGTCGTGGGGCTCCTGGACGAGGGCGCGCCGATGATCGAGATCATCAAGCACGTCCTCGGACCGGCCCAGGTCCGCACCGGTCGGCTCTGGGAGACAGGGCGGTGGTCCGTGGCGGATGAGCACGTGGCCACGTCGGTCACCGACAGTGCGCTCTCCGCCCTGACGTACGCCGCGACGCCCCGGTCGGAGGCACCCACGCACCATGTCGCGGTGGCGTGTGCCGAGGGCGAGTGGCACAGCATGCCGGCCCGGATGGCGGCTGCCATCGCCGGCGCCACGGGCCGGGTGCGGGTCACCATGCTCGGACCCTCCATGCCGGTCCGGCACCTGCACCGACGTCTGTCTGCCGGCGACATCGACGTCCTGGCGCTGTCCTGCACGATGCCCACCAACCTCATCGGCGCCGCCGGCTGCGTCGCGGCCGCACACGACGCGGGAGTTCCGGTGATCGCCGGTGGGCGCGCGTTCGGCGACAGCTCCCGTCGGGCGGACGCGATCGGCGCCGACCGCTGGGCGCACGACGCCGAGCTGATCCTCGGGACGCCACCGGCACTCACGGGTCGCAGTCGCGACGTGAGCGCCGAGATCCTCATGCTCGACGCTCCCGACGAGGCCACCGTCAGCGCCGCGCAGGACCGGATGATGGCCGCCTTCCCGGAGCTGTCCAGCATGACGGCGTATCAGCACGCCCGCACACGGGAGGACCTCGTGTGGATCCTGCGTCACACGGCCGCTGCCGTGCTGACCGACGACCCGAGCATCGTGCAGCACCTTCTCACCTGGTTGTGCGATCTCCTGCGAGAGGACGTGCCCGCGTCGACCATCATCACCACGGCCGAGCTGATGGCGGACACCCTCGAACCGCTGTCGCCGACCGGCGCCGCGATGCTGCGCCGCGGCGCCGGGAGCGTGCCTGCCTGACGGCGTCGATCCGGCCTCCCGGCCGACGGATCAGCGCGTCTCGCGGAACTCGACGTGCTGGCGCAGCACCGGGTCGAACTTGCGCAGAACCAGGCGGTCGGGATCGTTGCGGCGGTTCTTGCGCGTGACGTAGCTCGAACCGGTGCCGGCGGTCGAGCGCAGCGTAACGACGGGTCGGACGTCGTTGCTCTTGCGTGCCATGGGAGATCTCCTTCGATCCAGCACGGAGTGCCCGTGCACGATGCTCAACCACGGCCAGGTGGGAATGATTCCCAGCTGCACGCGGCGCGGTGGATCCTCCACCGTATGACGTCGGCGCGGTGGATCCTCCACCGTTCGAGGCTCGATCGAGCCCCGAACGGTGGCGTACGCACCGCGCCTCAGCGCAGCTGCCGAGCAGCCGCCTCCCGGATCGCATCGGCCACGGCATCGAGGGCGGGGGTGTGCAACGTCCACTGCTGCCAGTGCAGCGCGACGTCGACGTGCTGACCTGGGTCGAGCTCGACGAGGCTCCCCTGCCGCTCGGGCTCCAGGCTCTGCTCGTCGGGCAGCATCCCCCACCCGAGGCCGAGGAGCACCGCCTGGGCGAAGTCGGCCGTGGCCGGGACGTGGTGCCGCGGCGGCGACAGCCGCGACCGCGATCGACGTCGGAGGTACTGGTCCTGCAGGTCGTCACGGCGGTCGAACACGACCATCGGCGCACGCGCCAGCGAGGCGGCGTCGACGCCACCGGCGAACCACTGCTCGACCAGTCCGGGGGTGGCCATCGGTCGGTAGCGCATCGCACCGAGCCGCTCTGAGCGGCAGCCCTGCACGGGTTGGGCGTCCGAGGTGATCGCACCCATCACGCTGCCCGAGCGCAGGAGGTCGGCGGTGTGGGCCTGGTCGTCGCGGCGCAGGTCGAACGACACGGTGGGCGGCAAGGTCGCGAGCGCCGGCAGCAGCCACGTGGCCATCGAGTCCGCGTTGACCGCGATCGGCACCGTGACGACCGAGTCGACCCCGACCCGGGCCTGGGTCTCGTGCACCAGCGCGGCGACCTGACGGGCGAGCCGCACGTACGCCGCTCCGGCGTCGGTCGCGGCTGCCGGTCGGGTCCGTCGCACGAGGACCTGGCCGGCGGACGCCTCGAGCGCCTTGATGCGCTGGCTGACCGCCGACGGGGTGAGGTGCAGCGCACCCGCGGCGGCGTCGAACGATCCCTCGTCGACGACCGCGGCGAGCGCCTCCAGCTGGGCCAGGTCCATGTGAAGCAATGCTAATGGAACTTCAGAAACATTCGTTGGACTTCAGCACCACCGCCCCCTAGCGTCGACCCCGTGAACTCCCCCGCACTCGTTGCCGCTGCCTCCGGATTCGGCTTCGGGCTCTCCCTGATCATCGCGATCGGTGCCCAGAACGCGTACGTCCTGCGACAGGGCCTTCGCCGCGAGCACGTGCTGGCCGTGGTGGCGGTCTGCGCCCTCTCGGACGCCTTTCTGATCCTTCTCGGGATCGGCGGCCTCGGCTCGCTGCTCGACCTCGCCCCGTGGCTGGTGGACGTGATGCGCGTCGGTGGCGCGGCCTTCCTGCTGACGTACGCCGCGCTCGCCGCCCGGCGTGCCTGGCGGCCCGCCGCGCTCGCCGCCGAGGACGCCGGCTCGGCCACTCCCCTGTGGCAGGTGGTCGGCACGACCGCGGCGCTGACGTGGCTCAACCCGCACGTCTACCTCGACACCGTGGTGCTGCTGGGCTCCGTGGCGGGGACCCACGGGGACGACCGCTGGTGGTTCGGCCTCGGCGCGACCACCGGCAGCCTCGTCTGGTTCACGACCCTCGGCTACGGAGCACGGTTGCTCCGACCCGTCTTCGCCCGGCCCGGCGCGTGGCGCGTGCTCGACGGGGTGATCGCGATCGTCATGGTGGCGATCGCCCTCACCCTCCTGCGTGGTCTGATGGACGCGTGAGATCGTTCGCGCTGGTCGCACTCGGGGGGGCGGCGGGGACGTTGACCCGGTTCGCCGTCACCGACCGGCTCGACGACGGACAGCTGTTCCCGGCCGGGACGTTCGCGGTCAACGTTGCCGGCTCGTTCGTCCTGGGCGCCCTGCTCGCCGCTCTCATCCTGCGCGGCGACGACAGGGGGTCCGGGCGCACCCTGCGTCTGCTCGCGGGCACAGGCTTCCTCGGCGGCTTCACGACGTACAGCGCCCTCGCCGTCCAGACGCACGCCCTGCTGCGCGGCGACCACGTCGCGCTCGGGCTGACGTACGCCGTGGGGTCGGTCGTGGCGGGGCTCGTCGCGGCCGGAGCCGGCATCGCTGCGGCACGGGCGACGGTGCGATGACGACCCTGCTCATGGCCCTCGCGGGAGGTCTCGGCGCCGGCGCCCGCTGGTCGGTCGGCGCCTGGATCACCCCCCGCACCTCGCATCGGCTCCCGTGGGCGACGCTGGTCATCAACGTCACCGGCTCGTTCGCACTCGGCCTGCTCGTGGGGCTCGCGACCGACAGCACCTGGCTGACGATCCTCGGCACGGGCTTCCTCGGCGGCTACACCACGTTCAGCACCGCGAGCACAGACACCGTCCAGCTCGCGATCGACCGCAGGTACGCAGCAGCCGCCGTCAACGCCTCGGTGATGCTGGTGCTGGGCGTTGCGGCGGCTGCGTGCGGATGGACCCTGGCGGCCTAGGACTTCTTGGCCGCGTCGATCGCCTTCTGGATGTCGGCGACGGTCGGGATCGTGTTGTCCTTGCCGCTGACGTCCTTGCCGTCGACGCGCACGGTCGGGGTGCCGGAGACACCGTCGTCCTTGCCCTGCTCGAGGGCGTCCTCGACCCACGGGGTGAAGGTCTGCTTGGTCACGCAGCTGTCGATGCCGGTGACGCCGGCTTCCTTGGCCCACGCGATCAGCTGATCGTCGTCGGGACCGGGGCCACCCTCCTGCGGCTGGTTCGCGAACAAGATGTCGTGGAAGGCCTTGAACGCCTTGGGACCGCCCTTGTCGGCGACGCAGACCGCGGCGTTCCAGGCGCGCTGCGAGTACTCGTTCGTGCTCTGCTGCGTCAAGAACGCATAGGGGCGGTACTCGATCTCGATGTTGCCGTCCGCGACCTGCTGGCTCAGGAACGAGCCGGCGGTCTGCTCGAGGGCACCGCAGCCGGGGCACAGGAAGTCCTCGTAGACGGTCACCCGGACCGGCTTGGCGGCGTCCGCGGCCGGGGCCTTGCCCGTCGCGTCCTTCTGGGTGTAGACGATGCCGTAGTCCTTGTTGGCGTTGGCGGGCTCGACCAGCGTCTCGTTCTTCTTGCGGTCGTCGCTGGTGCTCTTGATGGCGACACCCGCCACGGCGATGAGGGCAATGACGATCACCACGATGCCCACCGTGATGAGGTTGCGCTGCTTGCGGTCGGCCTTCTCCCGCTCCTTGCGCATCTGCTCTGCGCGCGCAGCCCGTTCCTGTCGATCGTTCGCCATGTCGTTCCTTCGTCTGTCTGTCGCGTCGATCGCGACCTCTGTTCGGGTGGGGACGCACACGACGTCCCGCCGGTCACCACACTGACCAACGCGGCACGGTCGTGGAAGGTTCCATACGAGCGTACCGGGCCGTGCTCGGCCCCCTGCCGCACCTCGCAGTAGTGTGCGGAACGTGAATGACAAGCTGGTGTGGATCGACTGTGAGATGACCGGGCTCTCCTTGGAGACCGATGCGCTGGTCGAGGTGGCGGCCCTGGTCACCGACTACGACCTCAACGTCCTCGGCGACGGCGTGGACCTGGTGATCAAGCCGCCGCAGGCCGCCCTCGACCAGATGAACGACTTCGTGACGCAGATGCACACGACGTCGGGCCTCATCACCGAGCTCGAGGCGGGCCTCAGCCTGCGCGAGGCCGAGGAGCAGGTCCTCACGTACGTCCGCGAGTTCGTCAAGGAGCCCCGCAAGGCACCCATGGCCGGCAACACGATCGGCACCGACCGCACGTTCCTGGCCCGGGACATGGCCGAGCTCGAGGGCTGGCTGCACTACCGCGTCATCGACGTCTCCTCGATCAAGGAGCTCTCGCGCCAGTGGTTCCCCCGGGCCTACTTCGCCGCTCCGGCCAAGGGTGGTGAGCACCGGGCGCTCGTCGACATCCAGGAGAGCATCGAGGAGCTGCGCTACTACCGTCGCGCGGTCTTCACCCCCGAGCCGGGCATCGACTCGGACACTGCGAAGGCGATTGCGGCCGAGGTGTCGGGCTCGGTGACGGGTCGAGCCTGACCCGGTCCACGGCACCGCACGACCTGCGTTAGACTTCTCAACGCCGTGCCGGGCGCATGCCCGGCACGCGTGGTGGGCGTAGCTCAGTTGGTAGAGCACCGGCTTGTGGTGCCGGTGGCCGCGGGTTCAAGTCCCGTCGTCCACCCCACGAAGACCCCCGTGACCTCGGTCCGGGGGTCTTGCCGTGTCACGGGGGCGAAGCGCTCACTTGTGGCGCAGCGAGATGTCGCCGCTGCGGGTGGTCGCGCGGATGAAGCCCTTGCCGTCCTCGTCGGAGGCGATCTTGGACGAGACCTTTCCCGACAGGGACGTCGCCTCGACGCCGTACGTGCGATCGCCCTGCGGGATCGACGCGGAGATGTCGCCGCTGCGGGTGCTGGCCTTCAACGCGAACGGCTGGGTGCGGAAGTCCGCCGAGATGTCGCCCGTCACGGTGTCCGCGGCGAGCTCGTCGACGTCCAGCGCGGTGCCGGAGATGTTGCCGCTGCCGGTTCGCACCGTCAGCACGCCCTCCTCGATCGTGTCGGCCACGACGTCGCCCGAGCTGGTCTTGACCACGACGGGGAAGCCCTTGGGGATCTCGATCGTGGTCTCGACACCGCAGCCGGGGTTGAACCAGGCCTGGCAGCCGGAGGCGATCCTGATGTCGTCGCCGAGGCGGCCGATCTCGTAGTCCGTCTTGCGAAGACCGCTCGTGACGCGCGCCTCGACGTGCACGACGTCCGGCTTGCCCTGCACGATGCGCACGTCGGCCGAGCCGGCGTCGACGACGATCTGGGCCGATTCGCCGATCTCGACCACGCTCGTCGAGACCTTGGTGTCGCGCATCAGGACGGACGCGCCCAGGACGAGCCCTCCGGCCACCAGCACGAACACGATGGTCCCGATGACGGTCAGCAGCGTCCGCGAGGCGGGCGAGCGGACGTCGTAGTCCGCGATGACCTCCTGCTCGGTCATGAAGCGCTCTCCTCGGTGGTGCGGGTCGACACCGGCACGACGTCCTCGGCACCCATGCGGGCGGCGTCGGCGGTCTCGTCATCTGGCATGGTCTGGCTCTCCCTCTCGGCCGCCACTCGCTTGAGGTAGTGGTCGACCTCATTGTCCCGTTGGGCGTCCGTCCAGCCCAGCACGCCGGCCATGAGCTCGGCGACCTCGGCGGCGCACGCGGTGCCACGGTCGAAGGTCTCGATCGAGATGCGGGTGCGGCGGGCGATCGCGTCGTCGAGGTGGCGGGCGCCCTCGTGCGAGGCCGCGTAGACGATCTCGGCGCGCAGGTAGTCGTCGGCCCCGGTCAGCGGACGGCCGAGATCGGGACGCTCGGCGACGAGGTCGAGCACCTCGTCGATGAGCGAGCCGTAGCGGTGCAGCAGGTGCTCGATGCGCCCCACGCCGAGACCGCTGGAGGCGGCGATCATGTGCCGCTGGTTCCAGAGCGCGCGATAGCCCTCCGCGCCGAGCAGGGGCACGTCCTCGGTCACGGACGCCGGCGCGTTCCGGTCGAGCTGCGTGGACAGGCCGTGCACTGCTGCGTCCACTGCATCCTTGGCCATCACGCGGTACGTCGTGTACTTGCCGCCCGCGATCACGACCAGGCCCTTCACGGCGGTGCCGACGGCGTGCTCGCGCGACAGCTTGCTCGTGGCCGCGTCCTCGCCCGCCAGCAGGGGCCGCAGGCCCGCATAGACGCCCTCGACGTCGTCGTGGGTCAGGGGCTCGACGAGGACGCTGTTGACGTGGTCGAGCAGGTAGTCGATGTCGCTGCGGCTCGCCGCCGGGTGGTCCTTGGACAGCGACCAGTCGGTGTCGGTCGTCCCGATGATCCAGTGCCGTCCCCACGGGATCACGAACAGCACCGACTTCTCGGTGCGCAGGATCAGCCCGGACTCGCCGCGGATGCGATCGCGCGGGACCACGAGGTGCACGCCCTTGCTCGCGCGGACGTGGAACTGGCCCCGCTCCCCCGCGAACGACTGGGTCTCGTCGGTCCAGACGCCGCTCGCGTTGACGACCTGGCGGGCCCGGACGTCGAACTCGGCGCCCGACTCCAGGTCCTTGACCCGTGCACCGACGACCCGGTCGCCCTCGCGCAGCAGGTCGATCACGCGGGTGCGGCTCGCGACGTGCGCCCCGTACGCCGCGGCGGTCCGCGACAGGAACATCGTGTGACGGGCGTCGTCGACCTGGCCGTCGTAGTAGTGCAGCGCGCCGACCAGGGCGTCCTTGCGCAGCGCGGGCATCATCCGCCGGGCACCGCGACGCGTGAGGTGGCGGTGCAGCGGCACGTCCTGGCCGTAGCCGGAGGCCTTGCTCATCGCGTCGTACAGCGCGACGCCGGAGCCCGCGTAGAACCGCTCCCAGACCCGATGGGTCAATGGATAGAGGAAGCCGACTTCGCGGACGAGGTGCGGCGCGAGCTTCTGCAGGCTCAGGCCGCGCTCCTTCAACGCCTCGGCGACGAGACGGAAGTCCAGCATCTCCAGGTACCGCAGGCCACCGTGCATGAGCTTGCTCGAGCGGCTCGACGTGCCGGAGGCGAAGTCACGCGCTTCGACGAGACCCACGCTCAGCCCGCGGGTCGCCGCGTCGAGGGCGGCACCGCCGCCGACCACCCCGCCGCCGATGACCAGGATGTCGAGCGGCGTCGACGCCATGGCGTCGAGCGCCGCTTGGCGATTCTCGGGAGAGAGGGCGACGGGACGCATGGCCTCAGTCAATCAGTACAGGGCCGAACGGACTAACCGCGTTCGGCGCACGAGGCGGGTCAGCCCGCGGCGGATCCCTCGATGAGGTCGAGGTCACGCACGCAGAACCGGTGGTGCTGCAGCTCCTCGCCCAGCACCGTGCCGAAGCATTGCCGCAGCGACCGTCCCCGTGCGTACGGCGGCCACATGTCGTCGTCGGGGACCGGTGCCGGCTCGCGGAGCTGCTCGGACGTCACCGAGTCCAGCCAGCGCTCGAGCTCTGCCGCCTGCTCGTGGCGGACCGCCAGCACCTCGTCGAGCGTCGGCTCCACCGACGGGTCGAGCCCTTGCTCCTCCCGGTCTGGCACCGAGTCGATGCCCAGGCCCATCGGCGTGAACAGATCGGTCGAGCCGAGGCAGCAGCGCCGGAACCACGAGTCGTGGACGAAGACCAGGTGGCGCAGCGTCTGCACGGCCGACCACTCGTCGTTCACGCTCTCGTGCTCGATGCCGGGCGACTGCCGCATGCGCGCCACGGTCGCCGCCCAGTCGGTGCCGAGCTGCTGCCACCCTCGGCGCAGGTCGGCCACATCGTCCGAGCGCAGGAGCAGGCGCACCGGGTGACGACGGTCGAGCTCGGCCTCGACGTACTGCGTGACCTCGACGCCGTTGACCACGAGGTCGGTCACCAGCCCGTCGATCACCGCGCCCTGCATCTGCACGCCGATCATCCGGGTGCGGTTCAGGTTGCACTCGCGCAGCTCCGCACCCTGCAGGTCCTCGTCCACGTAGCGTCTCATCTCCGCAGGCTACGCCCGGCCACGGACAGGCGTCAGCCGAGATCGACCCAGCCCAGGGTGCGGTCGACCGCCTTCTTCCACTGGGCGTGCCCGGTGTCGCGCTGCTCCTGCGTCGAGGTCGATTCCCAGCGCATCGACTCGTTCCAGTTGGCGACCAGCTCGTCCGTGCTGGACCAGAAGCCCGTCGCCAGCCCGGCGGCGTACGCGGCCCCGAGCGCCGTCGTCTCGGCCACGACGGGGCGGCTCACCGGCACGCCCAGGATGTCGGCCTGGATCTGCATGCACAGGTCGTTGGCGGTCACTCCCCCGTCGACCCGCAGGATCTCCAGGTCCAGGTCGGCGTCGGCGATCATCGCGTCGACGACGTCACGGCTCTGGTAGCAGATCGCCTCCAGCGCGGCCCGCGCGATGTGCGCGACGGTGTTGTAGCGCGACAGGCCCACGATGACCCCGCGGGCGTCGGAGCGCCAGTACGGTGCGAACAGGCCCGAGAACGCCGGCACGAAGTACACGCCGCCGTTGTCGTCCACGCTCGCCGCCAACCCCTCGGTCTCGGCGGCGGCCTTGATGAGGCCCAGCTGGTCGCGCAGCCACTGGATCGCCGAGCCGGTGACGGCGATCGAGCCCTCCAGGGCGTACACGGCCGGCGCATCGCCCAGCTTGTACGCCAGCGTCGTCAGGAGCCCGTTGTCGGACCGGACGATGTCGGTGCCGGTGTTCAGCACCAGGAAGTTGCCGGTGCCGTAGGTGTTCTTGAGCTCGCCGGGCTGGAAGCACACCTGGCCGACAAGAGCTGCGTGCTGGTCGCCCAGGTCGCCGGCGATGGACACCTCACCGCCGAACGGGCCGTCAGCGGTGGTCGTCCCGTACACCTCCGACGAGGACCGGATCTCGGGAAGCATCGACCGCGGGACGTCGAACAGCGCGAGCAGCTCGTCGTCCCACTCGAGCGTCTCGAGGTCCATCAGCATCGTGCGGCTGGCGTTGGTCACGTCCGTCATGTGCAGACCGCCGTCGGGGCCGCCGGTCAGCCACCAGATGAGCCAGCTGTCGATCGTGCCGAAGATCGCGTGCCCCGCCTCGGCGTCGGAGCGGACGCCGTCGACATTGCCCAGGATCCACTGGATCTTGCTGCCCGCGAAGTAGGGCGCGGGCGGCAGACCGGCGCGCTCGTGGATCAGCCGTCCCGCATCGGTCTTGTCGAGCGCCGAGACGACGGTGTCCGTGCGGGTGTCCTGCCACACGATCGCGTTGTAGTAGGGCTCGCCCGTGCGCCGGTCCCACACGACCGTGGTCTCGCGCTGGTTGGTGACGCCGATCGCGACCAGGTCGTCGGCCGTGATGCCGGCGCGGCCGAGCGCAGCCTCGACGACGTCCTGCGTCGCCTCCCAGATCTCGTGCGGATCGTGCTCGACCCACCCGGCCCGCGGCAGGATCTGCTCGTGCTCGAGCTGATGACGAGCGACCTCGTGGCCGTCGTGGTCGAAGATCATGAACCGTGTGCTGGTCGTGCCCTGGTCGATCGCGCCCACATACTTCGCCATGCCGCCGACCCTATCCGTACGCTCAGGGCATGCGCCTCATCCTGATCCGTCACGGGCAGACCCCCGCCAACGTCGCCGGTGTCCTCGAGTCGACGGTCCCCGGGCCGGGACTCACCGACCTCGGCCAGGAGCAGGCCGAAGAGCTCGTCGACGCCTTGTCGGGCGACACGATCGACGCCATCTTCGTCTCGTCGATGGTGCGGACGCACCTGACGGCCGCTCCCCTCGCCGCGGCCCGCGGCATCGAGCCGATCGTCCGCCCGGGGCTGCGGGAGATCTCGGCCGGCGACGTCGAGGGCAACACCGACGCGGAGTCCGTGCACCAGTACGTCTCGACGTTGCTGACCTGGTGCGGCGGGCACCTGGACGTCCGCATGCCGGGCGCCGAGACCGGCGAGGAGGTCATCGCCCGGTTCGACGAGGTCGTCGCCGAGGCCGAGGCCTTGGGAGTGGGCACCGTGGCGCTGGTCAGCCACGGGGCGATCATCCGCGCGTGGTGCGCCACCCGGACCCTCAACGTCGACCTGGAGTTCGTCAGCACGCACTACGTCGTCAACACCGGCATCGTCGTGGTCGAGGGCTCGAGCAGGCTCGGCTGGGAGGTCTCGGCGTGGCTGGGACAGTCGGTCAGCGAGGCCGCAGCCCGCGGGGTCGCCTCCGACCACAGCCCCGCGGTCGAGCGGGAAGACGCCTGACCCGCTAGTCCTGCAGCATCTCCCCGTGAAGGTCCGCGTGCGGAACCGTCGGGATGGTGCCGAGACGCCCCTTGCGGAAGTCCTCGAACGCCTGCACGACCTCGGCCTTGGTGTTCATGACGAACGGCCCGGCCCAGGCGATGGGCTCGCGGATCGGCAGCCCACCGAGGAGGACGACCTCCAGGGCGGGTGTGCGGCCGTCCTGCTGCTGGTCGGCGCCGACCGTGATCGTCTCGCCGTGGCCGAGGACGGCCAGCTGTCCGGACCGGACCGGACGTCGCTCGCGCCCCACGTGTCCGGATCCGGCCATGACGTAGACCAGCGCGTTGAAGTCGGTGCGCCACGGGACGGTCATCTCCGCGCCCGGCAGGAGCGTCGCGTGCACCATCGCCATCGGGGTGTGGGTCGAGCCCGGTCCCGAGACGCCGTCGACCTCACCCGCGATGACCCGCAGCAGGGCACCGGCATCCGGGCTGGACGCCAGGCCCACGTCGCCGCCGCGGATGTCCTGGTAGTGCGGCGGCAACCACTTGTCGGCCCGCGGGAGGTTGACCCACAGCTGCAGGCCGTGGAACAGTCCGCCGCTGGTGACGAGCCACTCGGGAGGCGTCTCGATGTGGAGCAGCCCGCTGCCGGCGGTCATCCACTGGGTGTCGCCGTCGGTGATCGAGCCGCCTCCCCCGTGGGTGTCCTGGTGGTCCATGACGCCGTCGATCATGTAGGTCACCGTCTCGAAGCCGCGGTGCGGGTGCCACGGCGTCCCCTTGGGCTCCCCCGGCGCATAGTCGACCTCGCCCATCTGGTCCATGTGGATGAACGGATCGAGCCGGGCCGGGTCGACGCCTGCGAAGGCGCGACGCACCGGGAAGCCCTCGCCCTCGTAGCCGACGGGAGCCGTGCTGACGCTGAGGGGCGCACGGTCCTCCCGCTGCGTGGGTCCCGGGGCCACCCGGGGCAGGACGGTCCAGTCGGTCACGTTCACAGCAGGCATGGTCTTCTCCCTTGGTCGAGACACCAGAGTAGTTCAACATTCAACTACCTGCAAGCGGTCCCGTACGATCTCCCCATGAGCGCAGCCGCCCTCGTCGACGCGATCAGGGCAGGGCTGCGCGGTGCGGCCGATCCCGTCCGCGCACCGCAGATGCAGGCGTACATGAAGTCGGCGATGCCCTTCCTCGGCGTTCCACGACCGACCGTCCGCAGGGTCACCACTGCTGCCGCTCGCGCGCACCCCCCGCAGACGCTCGACGACCTCACCCGGGCTGTCCGCGAGCTGTGGGACCACGCGGCGTTCCGCGAGGAGCGCTACGCCGCCGCTTCCTTGCTGCGCCGACCGATCGCGGCCGGCGAGCTCGACCTCGTGCCGCTCTACGCCCACCTGGCCACGACAGGGGCCTGGTGGGATCACGTGGACGAGCTGGCCCACCACGTGGCGACCCTGCACGACACCCACCCGACCGAGACGGCCGCCGTCGTGCGGGCCTGGTGCACCGATGACGACATGTGGCTGCGGCGCCTCGCGATCATCAGCCAGCTCGGACGACGCGAGCGAACCGACGTCGAGCTGCTGGCGGAGGTGATCGAGCCCAGTCTCGACGACGGCCGGTTCTTCCTTCGCAAGGCGATCGGCTGGGCGCTGCGGGACCATGCCCCGGGTGGACCCGGACTGGGTGCGCGCGTTCGTGGACTCGCACTCCGACACCATGAGTGCACTGACCAGGAGAGAGGCCCTGAAGCATGTCGGATGACCACTCGACGTCCACGGACGTCGTCATCGTCGGAGGCGGGCACAACGCCCTGGTCGCCTCGATCTATCTCGCACGGGCGGGCCGGGACGTCACGGTGCTGGAGCGCCTGCCCCACGTCGGTGGCGCCGCAGTCAGCGCACGACCGTTCGAGGGGGTGGACGCACGGTTGTCGCGCTACTCCTACCTCGTGAGCCTGATGCCCCAGCAGCTGATCGACGACCTGGGCCTGCGGCTCGAGCTGCGGTCCCGGGACACCGCGTCGTACTCCCCGTACGAGGGCGGTGGCCTGCTGGTCGAGACCGTGCCGGGACCGGCCACCGAGGAGTCGTTCCGCGCCGTGACCGGCTCGGACGAGGAGCTGGACGCCTGGCGGCGCTTCTACGCCGAGGTCGAGACCGTGGCCGACGCCATCGCGCCCACGCTGCTGTCGCCCCTGCCGCACATCGGGGAGCTCCGCGACCAGGTCGAGATGGCGATCTGGACGGATCTGGTCGACGAGCCCATCGGCACCGCGATCGAGCGTCGCTTCTCCCACGACCTGGTCCGCGGCGTCGTCGGCACGGACGCGCTGATCGGCACGTTCGCGTCGCTGCACGACCGGTCCCTGGTCCAGAACCGGTGCTTCCTGTACCACCTGATCGGGAACGGCACCGGCGAGTGGCGGGTCCCCGTCGGCGGCATGGGTGCCGTGACCGGCGAGCTCGAGCGGGTCGCGCGGGAGACTGGCGTCGACATCCGCACGGACGCCGAGGTCACCTCGATCGAGACCCGCGACGACGGGGTCACCGCACGCGGCGAGGGCTTCACGGTCACCGCGGACTGGCTGCTCAGCGGCGTCGCCCCGTACGTGCTGGCGCGCCTGCTCGGCGATCCCGCGCCGCCCAAGCCGTCCGGCTCCCAGTTCAAGATCAACCTGCTGGTCTCGCGCCTGCCACGGTTGACGTCCGGGATCGACCCGGCGGTCGCGTTCGCCGGCACGTTCCACGTCGGCGAGTCGATGAGCGAGCTCGAGGCCGCGTACACCCGCGCCGCTTCCGGCCTGCTGCCCGAGCGCGCCGCCGGCGAGCTCTACTGCCACACCCTGACCGACCGGTCGATCCTCGGACCCGAGCTCGCCGCGACCGAGGCCCAGACGCTCACCTACTTCGGCCTGCACACCCCGTACGAGGTGCTGCCCGACGACGCGGCCGCGGAGCTCGCGTACGCCCAGGTGATCGCGGCGCTCGACGAGCACCTCGCGGAGCCGATCGAGCCCCTCATCATCGGCGTCGAGCACAAGACGCCCGCGCAGATCGAGTCGGCGCTCGGCATGCCCGGCGGCCACATCTTCCACGGCGACCTGCAGTGGCCGTGGCTCGAGGAGGACGAGAAGGCCCGCCACCCCGGGGAGAAATGGGGGGTCGCGACCCGCCATCCCCGCGTCCTGCTGTGCGGGAGCGGCGCTCGCAGAGGCGGTGCGGTGAGCGGGATCGGCGGCCACAACGCAGCTCATGCGGTACTCGATTACAAGCTTCGGCAGGTGCCCTGATAGTGTTTCTTCCCGCGCGGCATTAGCTCAATTGGCAGAGCAGCTGACTCTTAATCAGCGGGTTCGGGGTTCGAGTCCCTGATGCCGCACCAGCGCGAGAGGCCCCGGTACGCAGAGATGCGAACCGGGGCTTTTTCGTCCGGCCCACGACCGACCCAGGAGACCCGATGGACGCCAGGTCACGGCTCGAGGCCGACCGCTCCAGCACGCGAGCCAGGCTCGCTCTCCTGCAGCAGGACGTCGCCGGGATCATCGCCGCGTCGGAGGGCTCCAATGCCGACGACGAGCATGATCCGGAGGGTGCGACGATCGCCTTCGAGCGCTCGCAGGTCAGCGCCCTCGTCGCACAGGCCGAGAAGCACCTCGCCGACATCGTCGAGGCGCTGGAACGCCTCGACGCAGGGACGTACGGCGTGTGCACGGTCTGCGGACGGCCGATCGCCCACGAGCGGCTCGAGGCGCGTCCCGTCGCGGTGACGTGCGTCGCATGCAGCTGATCAGGGGGTCCGGGAACTCTGCGGGCCCCGATCCAGTTGGACAGACAAGGAGGAACCCCACATGAAGTGTCCGACCGACGGTGCCACCCTCGTGATGAGCGAGCGTTCCGGCATCGAGATCGACTACTGCCCCGACTGCCGAGGCGTCTGGCTCGACCGCGGCGAGCTCGACAAGATCATCGACCGCGCGGCGTCCGAGACGGCACCGCCGCCTCCGCAGCGCGCCCAGCCGAGCTACAGCGAGCCGAGCTACAGCGAGCCCCGCTACGACGACCGGCGGCGCGATCAGCAGCCCTACCGCAAGAAGCGCAAGGAGCACTGGCTCTCCGAGCTCTTCGACTGATGTGGATCGGCTGGGTCGAGCTCGACGTCTTGCTGGGTGACGTCCACACGCTGAAGGAGAAGCGGGCGCTCGTACGCCCGTTGGTCGCCGACCTGCGAAGGACGTTCACGGTGTCCGCGTCCGAGACCGGGAGCCTGGACCTGTACCGGCGCGCCGGGATCGGCGTGGGCCTCGTCGCAGGGGACAGCCAGCACGTGATCGACGTGCTGGACAAGGTCGAGGACTTCGTCTCCCGGCGGCCCGAGCTCGACCTGCTGTCGGCCCGTCGCGGGCTCGCCAGCAGCGACGACTGAGTGCCGCAGCGCAGCGCCGTCAGGCCACCAGGCGGTAGCCGATCCCCGGATCGGTCAGGAACAGCCGCGGCCGCGACGGATCGACCTCGAGCTTGCGACGCAGCTGCGCCAGGTAGACCCGCAGGTAGTTGGTCTCGCGGTCGTAGCCCGGCCCCCACACCTCGTGCAACAGCTCACTCTGGCGCACCAGACGCCCCCGTCGCCGCGCCAGCACCTCCACGATGTGCCACTCCGTCGGGGTGAGGCGGACCTCCTCGCCGGCGCGCGTCGCACGGCGCTCGGTCACGTCGAGTCGCACGTCGCCGCTCTCGACCACGAGCGGCGCATCGCTCGCCGCGCTGCGCCGGGCCGCGGCCCGCACCCGCGCGAGGAGCTCAGCCATGTCGAACGGTTTCGTGACGTAGTCGTCGGCGCCCGCGTCGAGCGCCTCGACCTTGTCGTCGGAGTCGTGGCGGGCCGACAGCACGACCACCGGCACCTGGCTGAAGCTGCGCAGGCGCCGCAGGACCTCCACGCCGTCGAGGTCCGGGAGGCCGAGATCGAGGATGATCACGTCGGGCATTCGTTCGTCGACGACCTGGAGCGCCGAACGGCCGTCCGTGGCCCACTCCACCTCGTAGTCGCGTGCCCGCAGGTTGATCGTGAGGGTCCGCAGGATCGCCCGGTCGTCGTCGACCGCGAGCACGACCGTCACCGCAACCCTCCTGTCAGGGGCAGATCGAGGACGAACGTGAGCCCGCCGCCGGGCGTGTCCTCGGCGGTCAACGTACCGCCCATGGCCTCGGTCAGTCCGCGGGCCACGGCCAGGCCCAGGCCGACTCCCTCACCTCGGGGGACGTCCCCGAGACGCTGGAACGGCTCGAACAGCCGCTCGCGCTGGGGGGCCGGTACGCCGGGGCCGGTGTCGGCGACGCGGATCACCGCGCGGTCGGCCACCGGTGTCGCGTCGACGACGATCCGCGCGGGCGCCGGCGCGTAGGTCACGGCGTTGCCGATCAGGTTGGCCAGCACACGCTCCACGAGCCCTGTGTCGGCCGCGACGAGGGACGCGACCGGGACGATCCTCACGTCCACCCGGTCGCGGTCAGGCAGCAAGCCCAGCACGGACGCGACCGCACTCCTGAGATCGACCTCGTCGACGTGGGGCCTGACGGCTCCGAGACGAAGGCGGCTCATGTCGAGGAGGTTGGTCACGAGGTCGTCGAGGCGGTCCGCACCCTCCTCCACGGTCGCGAGCAGGGCCTGCTCGTCGGCCGCCGACCACACCACGTCGGTGCTGCGCAGGCTGCTGATCGCAGCCTTCACCGCAGCCAAGGGCGAGCGCAGGTCGTGCGAGACCGCGGCGAGGAGCGCGGTCCGGGTCTGGTCCGCCTCGGCCAGCGCGCGCCGCTCGGCTGCGTCGTGCATCGCACGCCGACGCTCCGCCAGCACCGAGGCGTGCGCGGCGTACGCCTTGAGGAGCCGTTGGTCGGCTGCTGCCGGCGGCCGCCCCGTCAGCACGAGCATCGTGTCGTCGTCGACCGGCACCGCGGCGTCGGCGTCGCTCCAGGGCAGCGTCGCCTCGCCGTACGCCGCCACGATCTCGCCGTCCGCCGTGCGGACGATCGCGGCGCCCCGCATGCCGAACAGCTCGCACGCGCCGGCCAGCAGGCTCTGCTCGTCGCCCGCGTGCAGGAGGCTGTGCGACAGCACGGTGAGCGCCTCCGCCTCGGCCGAGGACCTGTCGGCCTCGGCCGTCCGGCGCGCGGCGAGTCCCACGACCGAGGACACCGCGATCCCGACCGCCACGAACAGCACCACCGCGACCCCGTTGTCGGTGCTGGCGATCGAGAACGTCCGCAGAGGCGGCGTGAAGAAGAAGTTGAGCGCGAAGCCGCTGACCAGGGAGCACACGACCGCGGGCCAGCGGCCGCCCACGATCGCGGTGGCCACGACCAGTGCCATGAGGGCCATGGCCTCGGACGGCAGTCCGAGCAGGTCGTCGGTGAGCAGCAGCAGCCCGGACAGGACGAAGGGACCCAGCGCCCCGAGCAGGTGCCCCGCGACCAGGCGCTGCCGGCTGAGGCCGCTGCGCGTACGCCGTCCGCCACCGCGGGGCCGACGTGCCTCCTCGTGCGTGACGATGTGGACGTCGACGTCACCGGACGTGGCGATGACGGTCTCGCCGACACCCGGGTCGACCAGCGTCGACAGCCGGCCGCGACGGCTCGCCCCGATGACGACCTGGGTCGCGTTCTCGGCCCGCGCGAAGTCGAGGATCGCCGCGGCGGCGTCGTCGCCGACGACCGTGTGGAACGTCCCACCCATGTCCTCGGTGACGGCGTGCAGCCGGTGCAGCCGTGCAGGGTCCATCGTCACCAGGCCGTCGCCCCGGCTGACGTACAGAGCGAGCCACTCCCCTCCCCCGGTCCTGGAGGCGATGCGGGCGGCCCGGCGCAGCAGCCCCTCGGACTCCGGCCCACCGGTCACCGCGACCACGATGCGCTCGCGGGTCGCCCAGGTGGACTCGATCTCGTGATCGGTCCGGTAGCGCTCCATGCCCTCGTCGACGCGGTCGGCCAGCCACAGCAGCGCGAGCTCGCGCAGCGCCGTCAGGTTGCCTTCGCGAAAGAAGTGGGACAGGGCCGGGTCGACCTGCTCCGGAGCGTAGATGTTGCCGTGCGCCATGCGTCTGCGCAGTGCCTGCGGGCTCATGTCCACCAGCTCGATGGCATCGGCCCGGCGGACCACGGTGTCGGGCACGGTCTCGCGCTGGCGTACACCGGTGATCGACTCGACGACGTCGTTGAGCGACTCGAGGTGCTGGATGTTGACGGTCGTGATGACGCAGATGCCGGCGGCGAGAAGGTCCTCGACGTCCTGCCACCGCTTCTCGTGCGTGAGGCCAGGGACGTTGGTGTGGGCGAGCTCGTCCACGAGCGCCACCTGGGGCGACCGCGCGAGGAGACCCGCGAGGTCCAGCTCCTGCTGGATCGTCGCCCCGCGCTCGACCTCGAGACGGGGCAGCACCTCGAGATCGCCGATCTGCTCGGCCGTGCGTGGGCGTCCGTGCGTCTCCACGAGGCCGACCACCACGTCCGCACCGCGCTCGGCGCGACGGCGCCCCTCGGCGAGCATCGCGTACGTCTTGCCGACCCCGGGCGAGGCCCCGAGGTACACCCGGAGGGTGCCCCTGGTCGGTGCTGCGGACTCCACGGACTCAGTGTGCACCCCCCGCGGAGTCATGCCGCGGCGGTCGGGCCCGCCCGCCGCCGCAGATTCCCAGGAGAACCTGGGAATCCGCAGTGCATCACCCCGGTTCCTGACGCGTCACCCTTGGTACGACCGGGGTGCCGTGTCAGGTTTCGGGGTCCTCCTGGGAAACCGCGGCCAGCGGTACGGCGGGCCGCCGGGGCGTCCGGGGAGTGTGACCCCCGCCCTATCCGTGGCCGGATCGCGGTGGAGATACTGGCCGATAGTTTGTCTCCCGCAGACTCCGTCGATCAAGAGAAGTGAGCCGCGTGCGCAATCCCCGAGCTTTCCTCCGTCCCCTCGCCGTGGGTGCGCCCGCACCGGTTGCGGACATCCCGTTCCGGCCGAGCCGGATGATCCACTTCTTCGACCCCAGCAACCCCAAGATGGCCGCCAAGGTGCCCGACATCGCACCCAAGGTCGACATCATCCTCGGCAACCTCGAGGACGCGATCAAGACCGAGAACAAGGAAGCCGCCCGCCAGGGCCTGGTCGACATCGCCAAGCAGACCGACTTCGGCCAGACGCAGCTCTGGACGCGCATCAACAGTCTCGACTCCCCGTGGGCCCTCGACGACCTGATCACGCTGGTGACCGAGATCGGCGACAAGCTCGACGTCGTCATGGTGCCCAAGGTCGAAGGCGCCCAGGACATCCACTACGTCGACCGCCTGCTCGCGCAGCTCGAGGCACGCGCCGGCCTCACCCGGCCGATCCTCGTCCACGCGATCCTCGAGACCGCCGAGGGCATGACGAACGTCGAGGAGATCGCCGCCGCCAGCCCTCGCATGCAGGGCATCTCGCTCGGACCGGCCGATCTCGCCGCCAGCCGGCGGATGAAGACGACCCGCGTCGGGGGCGGCCACCCGGGCTACCTGGTGCGCCAGGACCCCACCGGCGAGGACCTCACGCAAGGCCGCACGACGTACCAGCAGGATCTGTGGCACTACACGATCGCTCGCATGGTCGACGCGTGCGCCGCCAACGACGTGCTGCCCTTCTACGGACCGTTCGGCGACATCAAGGACGTCGTCGCGTGCGAGGACCAGTTCCGCAACGCGTTCCTGCTCGGCTGCGTCGGCGCGTGGAGCCTGCACCCCGTGCAGATCGACATCGCCAAGCGGGTCTTCTCCCCCGACCCGGCCGACGTCGCGCACGCCAAGGAGGTCGTCGAGGCGATGGGTGACGGCTCCGGTGCGGTCATGATCAACGGCAAGATGGAGGACGACGCGTCCTGCAAGCAGTGCCTGGTCATGCTCGACCTCGCCAAGGCGCTCGCCGAGCGCGACCCCGAGCTCGCCGCCGCCTACGACCTCTGAGGAGATCCCATGACCAGCACGACCCTGCGCCCCCGACGTTCCGTCCTCTACATGCCGGGCGCCAACGAGCGCGCGCTCGAGAAGGCCAAGGGCATCGACGCGGACGCCCTCATCCTCGACCTCGAGGACGCCGTCTCCCCCGACGCCAAGGTCGAGGCCCGCGAGCGGGTCTGTGCGGCGGTGCAGTCCGGCGAGTACGGTCACCGCGAGCTCGCGATCCGCGTCAACGGGATCGGCACGCAGTGGCACGCGGACGACATCGCGGCGGCGGCCGCGGCCGGCCCCGATGCGGTGCTGGTGCCCAAGGTCAACTCGGCGCACGAGGTCATCGAGCTCGTGGCCGCCCTCGAGCGGGCCGGCGCACCGGAGAAGACCAAGCTCTGGGCCATGATCGAGACCCCGGTCGGGCTGTTGCACGCCGAGGAGATCTGCGCCGCGCACGAGCGTCTGACCGTGCTGGTGATGGGCACCAACGACGTGGTCAACGAGACGTACGGCCTGCACGTGCCGGGTCGCAACCCGCTCGTGCTCACCGCCCTCTCGCTGTCGCTGCTGGCCGCCCGCGCCGCGGGCAAGGTGATCATCGACGGCGTCTTCAACGACGTGAAGGATCTCGAGGCCTTCGAGGCCGAGGCGCGCCAGGGCCGGGAGATGGGCTTCGACGGCAAGACGTTGATCCATCCCAGCCAGGTCGAGCCGGCCAACGTCGCGTTCGCTCCCTCGGAGGAGGACATCGCGCACGCGCGCGAGATGATCTCAACCTTCGACGAGGCCAAGGCGGCCGGTCAGGGCGTCGTGACCTTCAACGGCCGGATGGTCGAGGAGCTGCACGTCCGCGACGCCCAGCGGATCCTGGCCTTCGCCGAGGCGATCGCCTCTCGCTGAGGAGGGGTCCGGCCCCTCCCCAGCGAGGGGATCGTGCCCTACTTGTTGGCGCGTATGCCGTAGAGCTCGGAGTAGATCTGCGTCTTCAGCGCCTGGTACTTGCGACGCTGACGCACTTCTTCCAGGAGCACTTGACGATCGATCTCGGACAGCTCGTCCCAGGCGCGCGGACCGCGGACCCGACGGGACTCGAAGAGTGCCACTGCGTTCACCCCCTCTCCTGCTGATCCGGCCTTCGGGGTGGAAGAGGTCGGGGTCGTGGTGTGTGCGGGCATGCGTCGGGTGTCGATCGGCGTGGTCATGGCGCGCCTCCTTTCTGGTGATTCGGGCGGGTGGGTCGTGGGCGGACAACAAAAAAACCGCCCCGGATCGAAGATCCGAAGCGGCAAGCAGCCGACACAGGTGTGGGCTACGTCAGGTGCACTGCCTCGGAGGCGGATCCGGCGAAAAACGCGACGACGTGACGGACGTTGCGTCCGCGGGGTGTCGTGATGATGTCCTTCATGGGTCCACCTCCTCTGTACTGGTCTGGTGCGTTGTGGCGGGCTCCGTCCGAAGCCACCGAAAGACGGTAGCGCACGTCGGGTGTGATGTCCACCACACCGCCGGAGCCGGCCGCCGGGAGCGTGTCCCAACGGCCGGCCGTCATGGTGTGGCCCTACCGCTTCGTGAGCGCGAGTGCTCGCGAGATCGTGAAGAACAGGTCGGTCTGGTCGGTCAGCCCGACCACGTTCGCCGCCTGCGGTCCGTACGCGGCGATCCGCAGCTGGCTGCCCGTGTGCTGCTGCGAGCCACCCGCCGCGGACGTGCCGTAGTTGATCGTCAGCGGGCTGCCCTCGTTGGTCAGCAGGTTCGTCGTGAGACCGGGGGTCGTGCTGCCGGCCTCGACGATCTGGCTGGTGTGGGCGTGGTCCGCGGTCACGATGACCGTGGTGTGGCCGTCCTTCTTGGCGAAGTCCAGCGCGACCTTGACGGCCTCGTCCAGGTCGACCGTCTCGCCGATCTGGCCACACGCATCGGCCGCGTGATCCTGCTTGTCGATGCTCGCCCCCTCGACCTGCAGGAAGAATCCCTTCGACCCGCGGGTGTCGAGCAGCCTGATCGACTTCTTGGTCATCGCCGCGAGGGAGGGCAACGAGGACGTGCGCGCCGGGTTGGCCGTGCAGCGGGCCGGCGCCTTCTTGCCACCGTCGGACGTCGCCGCAGGCCCCGTCCAGCGCACCGGGAAGTTGCCCGGGGCGAACAGTCCGAGCACCGGCTGCTTCTGGTCGGCCTTGGTGATCTTGTCGAGCGAGCTGAGATCCGTGGGCAGCTGGTAGCCGCGCCGCTCGGCCTGGTCGAGCAGGGACAGGTCCTTGAACGTGCCGGCTTTGGCCTTCTCGGCGAACGTCGCCGCGCCGCCACCCAGGCTCACGTCGGGGCGGGTGTCCAGCAGCTGCTCGGAGATCGAGCCCCGGCCACCGTTCTCGCGTGCGGCCTCGGGGCACGTCGTCGACGTCTTGACCGGGCCGTAGCAGGAGCGGGCCGAGATGTGCGCGACCTGCACCGCGGGCGTCGCGTCCTGGAGCTCGGCGGTGCTCACGTTGCCGGTCTTGAGGCCGCGCCTCTTGGCGAGCTCGAGCAGCGTGGGCTGGGCCTTGCCCCGGATGTCGACCGAGATCGCGTTGTCGTACGTCTTGGTGCCCGTCGACCAGGCGCTGCCCGTCGCGGCGGAGTCCGGCACGTAGTCGGTCCTGCCGTCCTTGGTCAGCGAGTACGTCGTGTACTGACCCGTCAGCGGCAGTGCGTCGATGCCGGGGAAGCGACCTCCGGCACCGTGCTCGTAGTCACGCGCGGAGGTGATCTCGGAGTCGCCCATGCCGTCGCCGATGAGGAGGATGACGTTGTCTGCACGGCCGCCCTCGACGGCCTGCCTGACCTGCTTGGTCTGATCGCCCGACAGGCGAGCTGCTCCCCCGTGCTTCGAGAGATCCTGGCCCGCCCCGATGGCGCCGGCCGTCCCCGCGCCGACGACGACTGCCGCCACTGCGAGGCTGACGACGGTGCGCCTGCTGGTCTTTCCCGTGGATGAGTTCATGCGCCGAGCCCACCGGACCCGGGTGAACGTGGGACCAACACGGCGCCACGTCAGGCCGAAACCTTTTGCGCACCCCGAAGGCTCAGTCGAAGTCCAGCCGCTCGTCGATCTCGTCGCGGGTCGAGCCGCTCGCGTACAGCAGGTCGGCCGCGAGCGACCGCACCTGTGCCGCGATCGCGGCTGTGTTCATGGTCATCGCACCGGGCAGAGCCGTGACGGCGATCCGGGCCGCGTCGACCAGCTCGCGCCGCGCCTCCTCGAAGTCGTCGCGCTCGGACAGGTCGTCCGCGAAGATCTCGACGGCCCGCGCCAGCGACTTCGCCGCCAGATCCATCCCCGCCGGCGCCTGCTCGTGGTGCCGCAGCATCGCCGCGGTGCGCCGTGCCAGCACCCGGGCGTCGCGGATCGCGTTGTCGAAGTCGCGGATCGCCCCGACGTACATGCCCACGTGCTCGCGCTGCTTCCACCGCATCGGTGACATCCGGGTGATCTCCGAGACGCTGGCCGCCGTGCTCTCGAGCGCCTGCAGGCCCGGCTGCATCGCCCGGGCCTCGTCCAGCGCCCGCTCGGCCACGTCGGTGTCCTGCAGGCGCATCGCCTCGGCGATGAGGCCCAGCACGCCGGCGAGCCGCTTGAGCAGCGACTGCACCTCGATGTCGATGTCGCGCACGGCATTGCGCGGCACCAGCAGGATCATCGCGAGGCCGGCGCACCCACCGATCAGCGCATCGAGGAAGCGGGTGACGGCGGGGTTGCCGGCGTTCACGCCCGGCAGCACGGCAGCCAGCAGGACCGAGGAGTTGGCCGCCTGTGTCATCGCGAGACCCTTGATGCCCAGCAGCGTGCACACCACGATGGTGAGCACGACGACGAGCGCGATCTGCCACGTCCCGCGCCCGATGAGAAGGATCAGGAGCTCGCCCACCAGCACGCCGAGCGCCACCCCGAGCACGAGCTCGAAGAGCGTACGAGCCCGCAGGCCGGCGCCGGCGATGATGACGATGACCGCCGAGATCGGCGCGAAGAACGCCTGCGAGTGCCCCAGCAGGTGCGTCGAGACGAAGTACGCGACCGCGGTCGCCCCGCCGAGGCGCAGCAGCAGCCGCCACCGCTTGCGCAGCATGCGGAGCCGGTCCGACCAGGTCAGCTGCGAGTGCGGCAGCCGGATCCGCCGACGCGGGGCGTCGTCACGGGACGGGCTCACGACACCACAGCCGGGCTCACAGGTAGAGGCCCGTCTGGCCTTCCTCGATGCGCTCGGACGCGACGGCGTGCAGATCGCGCTCGCGCAGGAGGACGAGGTCCTCGCCCCGCACCTCGACCTCGGACCGGTCCTCGGGGTCGAACAGCACCCGATCGCCGACCTCGACCGAGCGGACGTGGGCGCCGATCGCCTCGACGCGCGCCCAGGACAGCCGCTTGCCGAGTGCGGCGGTGGCCGGGATCACGATGCCGCCGGTCGATCGACGGTCACCGCTGTCCTCGTCGAGGGAGACGAGGAGGCGGTCTGCCAGCATGCGGATCGGGAGCCTGCCGGACATGGTCAGCGCAGCAGCTTGCGGATCACGACGATGCCCGCGATGACCGCGAGCGTGCCGCCCACGACCGGGATGATCGTCTCGAGTCGGGGTGAGCCGGTCTCGTCGATGAAGCGGCCCTTGAGGTTCTCCAGCCCGCGGCGGGCGATGTTCTTGGGGTTGGACCGGTCGACCAGCTGGTCGACGGTGACCGCCAGACGCTCGCGGATGACCTCGATCTCGTCGACCAGCTCATCGGATTGGGCGTTCGCCACGTCGTGCCTCGCTCACTTGGGAACCTACGGACGTGCGAGCCGTCGGCTCGCACACATACGCAAGGATAGGACCTATGACGACCCGCCTGCAGCCCGGAGACACCGCACCTGACTTCACCCTCGTCAACGACGCCGGAGAGCCTGTCACCCTGTCCGCCCAGACGGGCAAGGTCATCGTCTACTTCTACCCGGCCGCGATGACACCGGGCTGCACCAAGCAGGCCTGTGACTTCAGCGACTCGATCGACCGCCTGCAGGCCGAGGGCTACACCGTGCTCGGCATCTCCCCCGACAAGCCCGAGAAGCTCGCGGCGTTCCGCGAGCGGGACGGCCTCACGATCCAGCTCCTGTCGGATCCGGAGAAGCAGGTCCTGACGCAGTGGGGCGCCTTCGGGGAGAAGAAGCTCTACGGCAAGGTCGTGCAGGGGGTCATCCGGTCGACGTTCGTGGTCGAGGACGGGAAGATCACGCTCGCGCAGTACAACGTCAAGGCCACGGGCCACGTCGCCAAGCTTCGCAAGGACCTGGGACTCGGCGCCTGACGCAGGGCCTATTCTGGATCCCGAGTCGGTGTGGTGGAACTGGTAGACACGCAGGATTTAGGTTCCTGTGCTTTCGAGCGTGCAGGTTCAAGTCCTGTCACCGACACTCCGTGACCTGACACCTGTCGTCTATGACGCGGGGGTGTCGAGCACTGCGGCCAGGTTGTCCAGGGCGCCCGGCACCAGAGCGTAGAACGACCAGGTTCCGCGCTTGCTGCGGGTCAGCAGACCCGCGTCGACGAGCACCTTGAGGTGGTGCGAGACCGTCGGCTGCGAGAGCGCGACCGGTTCGTTCAGGTCGCAGACGCACGCCTCGCCGCCTTCGTGGGCCGCGATCAGCGAGAGCAGCCTCAGGCGCGTCGGATCGCCGATGGCCTTGAACTTGCCGGCCAGCAGGATCGCATTCTCCTCGCTCATCGCGTCCTTGGTGATGGGCGCGCAGCAGATCTCGGAGCCGGTGTCAGGCGCGGGCAGCAAGGACGTCATGGACCCAGTATGCCTGCTGCATTGACATGCGTCGATGCGTTGATACGGTGTCTATATCGACGCCAGTCGATGAATGTGGAGCCCCGGACGAACGACCAAGGAGACCAGTGAGCGACACCGTGAGCGAGCGGCCCAGGGGCGGACCGGACGACGCGATCGTGGGTCGCCTGTCCCGACTCGACCGGCTCCTGCCCGTCTGGATCGCGGTCGCCATGGCGGTGGGTCTGGTCCTGGGTCGCACATGGACCGACCTCACCGACGCCCTCGACTCGTTCACCGTGGGCTCGGTCTCGGTGCCCATCGCCATCGGACTGCTGGTCATGATGTACCCGGTCCTGGCGAAGGTGAGGTACAGCGAGACGGCCCGCGTCACCGGCGACAGGCGCCTGCTCGGCGCCTCGCTCGTCATGAACTGGCTCATCGGACCTGCACTCATGTTCGCCCTGGCGTGGCTCCTCCTGCCAGACCTGCCGGAGTACCGAACCGGCCTGATCATCGTCGGCCTCGCCCGCTGCATCGCGATGGTCCTGATCTGGAACGATCTGGCCTGCGGAGACCGCGAGGCCGCCGCCGTGCTGGTCGCCATCAACTCGGTCTTCCAGGTCTTCGCATTCGCCGCGCTCGGCTGGTTCTACCTGCAGACCCTGCCGGGATGGCTCGGGCTCTCGACCACGAGCGCCGACTTCTCCGTGTGGGCCATCACCGCCAGCGTCCTGGTGTTCCTGGGCATCCCTCTCCTCGCCGGGTTCGCCACCAGACTCATCGGTGAGCGCACCAGGGGTCGCGACTGGTACGAGGACACCTTCCTGCCGAAGCTCGGTCCCTGGGCGCTCTACGGCCTGCTGTTCACCATCGTCCTGCTGTTCGCGCTGCAAGGCGATGCCATCATCAGCAACCCGTGGGACGTCGTCCGCATCGCGCTGCCCCTGCTTGCCTACTTCGCCATCACCTTCGCGCTCGGCATGGTCATGGGACGCCGGCTCGGTCTCGGCTACGCCAAGACCGCGACGCTCGCCTTCACCGCTGCAGGCAACAACTTCGAGCTGGCCATCGCCGTTGCCATCGGCACGTTCGGCATCACGTCCGGCCAGGCGCTCGCCGGGGTCGTCGGCCCGCTCATCGAGGTGCCCGTCCTGGTCGGCCTCGTCTACGTGTCCCTGTGGGCACGCAGGTTCTTCCCCACCGAAGGAGCACGCTCATGACCACCTCCAAGCCCACCGTGCTGTTCGTCTGCGTCCACAACGCAGGCCGCTCGCAGATGGCCGCCGGCTTCCTCAAGGAGCTGTCCGGCGGCTCCATCGAGGCGCTGTCCGCGGGCTCGATGCCCGGCAACCGGATCAATCCCGTGGCCGTGGAGGCGATGGCCGAGATCGGCATCGACATCGCCACGGAGCAGCCCAAGAAGCTGTCCACCGAAGCCGTCCAGGCCTCCGACGTCGTGATCACCATGGGATGTGGCGACGAGTGCCCCTACTTCCCCGGCAAGCGCTACGAGGACTGGGAGCTGACCGACCCCGCGGGCAAGGGCATCGAGACCGTCCGCCAGGTGCGCGACGAGATCAGGACGCGCATCGAAGGTCTCATCGCCTCCCTCGCCCCGGCCCAGTCGGCTGGACGACCGCGATGACCGCCGACCTCCCGGTCGTCGTCATCGGGGCAGGACCCATCGGACTCGCTGCAGCAGCCAACCTGCACAACCGCGGCATCGACTTCATCGTCCTCGAATCAGGAACCACCGCGGGCGCAGCCGTCCGCGAGTGGGACCACATCCGTCTCTTCTCGCCCTGGTCGCAGCTCATCGACCCGGAGGCCGCGAAGGTCTTGGCGGAGGCGGGCTGGTCCGAGCCGGACCCGAGGCGATACCCGACAGGCGGCACGTGGGCGTCCGACTACCTCCAGCCCCTGGCCGATGCCCTGGGAGGAGCGGTCCACTACGGCGCGACCGTCACGGGCGTCGCGAAACGGGGTCGCGACCTCATCGTGGACTCTGGCCGGGACGACGCACCCTTCACCGTCCACGTGGACAGTGCAGGCAGCGAGCAGCGGATCCACGCCCGCGCCGTCATCGACTGCTCCGGCACCTGGTTCGGCGCCAACCCTCTCGGTGGCGACGGGCTGCCCGCTGTCGGTGAACGCACGGCATCCCAGCGCATCACCTACCGGGTCCCCGACCTCCAGGACGACAGCGTCCGCGCCCGGTACGCGGGAACACATGTGGTCGTGGCGGGAACCGGCGTCTCGGCGAAGACGGCACTGGTGAACCTCGCCGATCTCGACGGCACCACGGTCAGCTGGCTCGTCCGGCGCCCCACCACCGGCAACGCGTTCGGCGGCGGAGAGAACGATGAGCTCGCTGAGCGTGGCGCACTCGGCGCGAGAGCCCAGAAGGTCGTCGAGTCCGGAAGGGTCGACACCGTCACCGGTTTTCGCACGGCAGCCGTCAAGACCCAGAGCAACGGTCAGCTCACGCTGACCTCGTTCGACGGCGAGAGCGTCGCCGACGTCGACGAGGTCATCGTGCTGACCGGCTTCCGTCCGGACCTGTCGATCCTGACCGAGATCCGTCTCGACCTCGATGCGGTCCTGCAGGCACCGCGGGACCTCGCCCCCCTGATCGATCCCAACGTCCACTCGTGCGGCACGGTCTACCCGCACGGAGCGAAGGAGCTGGCTCAGCCCGACGCCGGCTTCTATCTCGCCGGGATGAAGAGCTACGGCCGCGCCACGTCGTTCCTGGCGATGACCGGTTTCGAGCAGGTCCGCTCCGTGGTGGCCGAGATCGCCGGTGACCACGAGTCGGCGGCACGCGTGGAGCTGACGCTTCCCGACTCCGGGGTGTGCGGCGGCTCAGGCCTCTTCGACGAGGCGGAGACCTCCGGCGACGGCGGGTGCTGCGGCGCACCTGCGGGGGCCGACGTGGCCACCCCTTGATCAGACCTGTCCGTGAGGTCGGGGACGGACGATCGCCTAGGCTGGGAGTCACGGTGGTGACGCACATGCCTCCCACTCAGTGATCCATCAGGAGAGAAGGGCCCGGCCATGAAGTCCGATCTGTTCGCGCAGGCGAATCTCGAGGTGCAGACCTCGGAGCGGTTCGTCCTGCAGAACCCCCGCATGCTCAAGGTCACGTTGGGCGCACCCGTCCTGGCGACCAAGGGCGTCATGGTCGCCTACCAGGGCCAGGTGACCTTCGAGCACAAGTCGGCGGGCAGCATCGGCAAGCTCATGAAGAAGGTCGTCACGAGCGAGGACAACCCGCTCATGACGGTCGCGGGACAGGGTGAGGTCTTCTTCGCCGACACCGCCAAGAACGTCTTCATCCTCAACCTCGAGGGCGACGGCATCTCGATCAACGGCCGCAACCTGCTCGCATTCGATGCGACCCTCGACCACGACATCCGTCGGGTCAAGGGCGTCGGCGTCGCCGCGGGTGGCCTGTTCAACACGATCGTCAACGGCCACGGTCAGGTCGCGCTGGTCGCCGACGGCGATCCGATGATCCTGGACTGCTCGCAGCAGCCGACCTTCGTCGACATCAATGCCGCGGTCTGCTGGTCCGCGAACCTCGCCCCGCAGCTGCACAACAGCATGAGCATGCGCTCGACGCTGCGTGGCGGCTCCGGCGAGGCGTTCCAGTACGCGTTCCACGGCCCGGGCTTCGTCGTGGTCCAGCCGTCCGAGGGACCTGCCTACCAGCAGGGCGGTGGCGGACAGGGCGGCAACGTCGCGGCCGCGGCCGTCGGCGGCGGCATCCTCGGCGGCATCCTGAGCTGATGGCTCGACGGTCGCCGCGGTGACGTCGCCGGTGTACCGCGCCCCGATGCGCTCGCGCAGTGACGAGGTCCCGCACTCGGGGACGCTCGAGCGGGCGCTGCGCCTCGGGCTGTGCGGCATGGGAGAGCCCACCGACGAGGGGGCCGAGCGCCGGCTCCAGCGGCTGGTCGACGCCCCCGACGGCTCGTTCGTGTGGACGCGCGTCCCGGGCGGCTCGACGTACGTGGGCAGGATCCACGGCCCGCGGCGACGCGACGACGACGGCGCCGAGGTCGACCTCGTCCACGTGCGCGACTGCGCATGGGTCGAGGTCGACCCGGCCCTCGTCCCCGCGGCGGTGACCCAGACGTTCGGTCGGGGCGGACGCAACTTCCAGCAGATCCATCCCGGTGACGTCGAGGCGCAGACGGCCCGCGTCTGGGACCTGCTGAGCGCCTAGGGAGCGAGCTTGCCGATTCCCTTGCTGATCGAGGCCTGCAGGATCTTGCCGACCACGGCGGCAGCACCGGGCACGGCCATGTCGAAGCCGATCGTGTAGTCCAGCAGGGTCCCGCCGTCCGTGGTCCGGGTGAGCACCTGACGACCCCAGTGCCCCTTCAGCGGGCTGCCCTTGGTGATCGCGTACTCGATCAGGGTGTTCGGCTCCGCGACCGTCGTGGTCTCGTGGAAGGCCGGGAGCGGACCGATCTTCAGGCTGCGGGTCGATCCGACCCCGTTGCGGGACGTGTCACCGTCCGAGACCCGCGCGACCTTGGCGCCAAGGACCGGTCCGAGGTTCTCGTGCTCCGACAGCCTCTCGAAGACCGTGGCGGGATCGGACGTGTACGTGTGCGTGACGTGGACGCGCTGGGGAGTGGCCATGGTCGAGGAGTCTAGGGTGATTCACCATGAAGCGCGGGCGGACGGCGGGCGGCGATCTGCAGCAGCCGATCAGCGCAGGTGTCGTCGCGGTCCTCGTGGGCTACACCAGCTCGTTCGCCGTCGTCCTGACCGGCTTGCACGCGGTGGGCGCGACCCCCTCCCAGGCGGCGTCCGGGCTCCTGGCCCTCTGCCTCACCCAGGCTGCCGCGATGTGCTGGCTCAGCACCCGCTACCGGATGCCGTTGATCCTGGCCTGGTCCACCCCCGGCGCGGCCCTGCTCGCCGGCACCGAGGCCCTCGACGGCGGCTGGCCGGTCGCGATCGGCGCCTTCCTCGTCGCAGGCGCCGCATATGTCCTCACAGGGCTGTGGCCGGCCCTCGGGCGGCTCATCTCCCGCATCCCTGCGCCGATCGCCCAGGCCATGCTCGCGGGCGTCGTGCTCGAGCTGTGCCTGCAACCGGTCACCGCGGTCAAGCAGAACCCCGGGGCGATCCTGCCCATCGCGCTCGTGTGGCTGCTCGGGGTCAGGTTCGCCCCGCGGTGGGCGGTCCCGGCGGCATTCGCCTGCGCGGGCCTGGTCATCGGCGTCGACATGGTGCGCCACGGCACCTCGATCGCGGGATCCTCGCTCCTTCCCGAGCTCTCGCTCACGACGCCCGCCTGGAGCTGGGCGGCGATGATCGGCATCGCGCTGCCCCTGTACGTCGTGACGATGGCGTCGCAGAACGTCCCGGGCGTCGCGATCATGAAGTCCCTCGGGTACGACGTCCCGTGGCGCGGCGCGATCGTGGCCACCGGCGTCGCGACGGTCGCCGGCGCGCCCGCGGGCGGGCACTCGGTCAACCTCGCCGCGATCAGCGCAGCCCTCGCCGCCGGTCCCCCGGCGGGCCCGGATCCCCGCAGACGGTGGATCGCGGCTCAGTCCGCCGCCGGCACGTACGTCGTGCTGGGCGTCGGCTCGGCCGCACTCGCGGCCCTCGTCGCGGTCGCGCCCGTGGGCGTCATCGCGACCGTCGCGGGGCTCGCCCTGCTCGGTACGCTCGCGGACGCCCTCGAGGGCGCCGTCTCGCACCGCGCGGGCCGGGAGGCCGCCGTCATCACCTTCCTGGTCGCCGCCTCGGGCGTCTCGGCACTGGGCATCGGCTCGGCGTTCTGGGCGCTCGTCGCGGGGCTCCTCGTCCACCTCGTTCTCCACCGGAGGCCCCACTGATGTTCCGCATCCTGTTCTTCGAGCCCCGCATCGCGGGCAACACCGGCGCCGCGATCCGCCTCGCCGCCGTGACGGGCGCCGAGCTCCACCTCGTCGAGCCGCTGGGCTTCGACCTGGAGGAGTCCAAGCTCAGGCGGGCCGGGCTGGACTACCACGACCTCGCCGTCATGACGGTCCACCCGGACCTCGACGCCGCACTGGAGGCGCTCGCGCCCAGCCGGGTGTTCGCGTTCACCGCCCGCGGCGAGCAGCTCTACACCGACGTCGCGTACGAGCCGGGCGACGTCCTGCTGTTCGGTCCCGAGCCGACGGGCCTGCCGGAGCAGGTGCTGGACGATCCACGGGTCGAGGCCCGCGTCCGGCTCCCGATGCTGCCCGGCCGTCGGTCGATGAACCTGGCCAACACCGCCTCGGTCGCAGTCTTCGAGGCGTGGCGCCAGCAGGACTTCGCCCTGCCGAGCTGACGCACGGGACCCTCGCGCCGTCTTCGGCAGATCCGGTCCGGGTGGGCGCCGGCAGGCGTAGAGTGTGCTCTCTCGGGAAAGAAGACAAGCGCACCATGACCCTGTCCAGGAAGACGGCCCGCCGGCCGGTCGTCATCGCCTTCGTGGTGGCCCTCGTGCTCGGGCCGTTCGTGGCCTGGCAGGGCGCGCAGGGCGGGCAGACCCACGAGGAGTCGGTGCTCGCGCCTCGGGGCATCGTCGTGGTGGGTGACTCGATCACCGCGCGCTACAACGACTCGCCGGGCGATGAGCGCCAGGGCTGGTGGAGCATCGTCGGGCACCGCTTCGGCGCGGACGTCCGCACGTACGCCCAGTCCGGGTCGGGCTACCTGCGCCCCGGTCACCGGTGCGAGGGCAACCGGTTCATCGACCGCACCGAGGTCTACGCGGGCGCGGCACCGTCGATCCTGTTCGTCGAGGGGGGCCGCAACGACTGGGCACGCTGTGCCGACGGGATGTTCGTCCCGTCGACCGACCACGAGATCGACCACGCAGTCGGCACCTACCTCGACACCGTGAAGACGTTCGTGCCGGCCACGACCCGCGTCATCGTGCTGGGTCCCCCGTGGGGCCCGCTCGACGCCAGGACGGGCGTGCGCATCACCGGCATCGTGCGGGCGCAGGCCGAGGCGCACGGCTTCGAGTTCATCAGCACCGCGGGTGCCCTGACGGCGTCCCGCGTCGTCGACGGCGTGCACCCCAACCGCCACGGCAGCGCTGCGATCGCCCGCCGCGTCATCCGCGCCCTGGAGTGAGTCCTAGGCGGTCAGGGCCGCCACGACGGCCGGCGCGATCGCCGCCAGAGCCTTGCCGCGGTGGCTGATGCGGTCCTTGTCGGCCGGGTCGAGCTCGGCGGTCGACACCTCGAACCCGTCGGCCGCGAACAGCGGGTCGTAGCCGAAGCCGCCCCCGCCGTGCTCGGCCGTCAGGATCCGCCCTGCCATCTCGCCGTGCTCGACGAGCTCGAGACCCTCGGGCGTGCACAGCGCCATCGCGCACCGGAACTGTGCCGTGCGCCGCTCCGCCGGGACGTCGGAGAGCTGGCTGAGCAGCAGCCGGTTGTTGGCCGCGTCGCCGCCCTCGCTCTTGGGGACGCCGGACCATCGCGCCGACAGCACACCCGGCATCCCGTTGAGGGCGTCGACGCACAGGCCCGAGTCGTCGGCCAGCGACGGCAGCCCCGTCGCCCGCAGGGCGGCGCGCGCCTTGATGAGCGCATTGCCCTCGAAGGTCGGCTCGGTCTCGGCGGGCTCGTCGTACGCCGGGAAGTCCGCAAGCCCCAGCACCTCGATGCCCGGGACGAGCGGCTCGAGGATGCGCCGCAGCTCGGCGAGCTTCTTGGCGTTGTTGGACGCCAGCACGACCCTGCTCATCGGCCGAGGGCCTCGTTCTGCAGGCGGGTCAGGTCGGCGCAGCCCGCGGCCGCGAGCTCGAGCAGCGCGTCGAGCTCGGCCTTGTCGAACGGCGCGCCCTCCGCGGTGCCCTGCACCTCGACGAACTTGCCCGAGCCGGTCATGACGACGTTCATGTCGGTCTCGGCGCGGACGTCCTCGACGTACGGCAGGTCGAGCAGCGGGACGCCGTCGATGATGCCCACGCTGATCGCGGCGACGGACTCGACGAGAGGCTCACCCGCGAGCGCTCCCTTGCCGCGCAGGTGCTCGACCGCGTCGGCCAGTGCGATGTACGCGCCGGTGATCGCCGCGGTGCGGGTGCCGCCGTCGGCCTGCAGGACGTCGCAGTCGATCGTGATCGTGTTCTCACCGAGGGCCTTGTAGTCGATCGCCATCCGCAGCGACCGGCCCACCAGCCGGGAGATCTCGTGCGTGCGGCCGCCGATGCGCCCCTTGACCGACTCACGAGCCGAGCGGTCATGCGTGGCCTGGGGCAGCATCGCGTACTCCGCGGTGACCCAGCCGAGGCCTAAGCCCTTGCGCCAGCGCGGGACGCCCTCGCTCGCGCTCGCGGCGCACAGCACCTTGGTCTTGCCGAACTCGATGAGGCATGAGCCCTGCGCGTGGTCGAGCCAGTTGCGGGTGATGGTCACGGGACGGAGCTGATCGGCCTGGCGGCCATCTTCGCGGGTCATGTCTCGAGCCTATCGGGGCGGTCGGCCCCTGCCCGGCACGGATCAGAGCTCGTAGGTCGAGCCGGCGGCGACCAGCTCGAACGCTCCGTCCCAGGTGCTCTTGACGTCGGACTCGACCTCGGCTCGATCGGTCCAGGAGGGGATGTGCGTCACGAGGAGACGGCCCACCTTGCCGCGCGTGGCGTACGTCCCGGCCTCCGCGCCGGTCAGGTGCAGATCGGGCGGGTTGCTGCCGGACTCCACGAAGGAGGCCTCGCACAGGAAGACGTCCACGCCCTCGACCAGGGCGGCCAGGGCCTCGGTGGGGCCGGTGTCACCGGAGTACGCCAAGGAGTGGGTGTCGGTCGCGATGCGGAACGCGAACGCCGGGACGGGGTGGTTGACCCGGACCGAGGTGACCGTGAACGGTCCCAGCTGGACCGTGCCGCCGTCCGCCCACGGGCTGAAGTCGAACTGCTCCCTCATCCCGTCCCGCTCCTCGAGGCCGTAGGCCGAGACGAGGAAGTCCCCGGCTCCCTCGGGGGCGTGGACGGGGATCTGCGCGAAGGCGCCGTCGGGGTGATAACGGCTCACGACGTAGAAGCCCGACATGTCGAAGCAGTGGTCCGCGTGCAGGTGGGACAGCGCGATCGCGTCGATGTCGCGGATCGTGCTGTGCCGCTGCAGCGCACCGAACGCGCCGCTGCCGAGATCGACCAGGAGGCGGTAGGTGCGGCCCTCGAACGGAGCCTCGAGCAGATAGCAGCTCGCGGGCGAGTCGGGCCCCGCGAACGATCCGGCGCAGCCGATGACGGTCAGCTTCATGCCGCGCCCATCCACGAGAACTGGGTCACGGACTCGACCTCGGGGCCGAGGAAGCGTCGCGCGAGCGTGCGGAACTCCTCGGGCCGGCCCGTCGTCAGGAAGCCGTGGGCAGGTGAGGGCAGCGCGGCGTCGCGCTCGAGCCCCTCGCGCACCAGGAGCCTGTAGACGTCCTTGGCCGTCTCCTCTGCGCTCGAGACGAGCGTCACACCATCGCCCATGACGTAGGACAGTACGCCCGTCAGGAGCGGGTAGTGGGTGCATCCGAGAACAAGGGTGTCGACGTCGAGATCGATCAGGCGTGCGAGATAGCCCTCCGCGACCGACAACAGCTCGGGACCGCTCGTCACTCCCTGCTCGACGAGCTCGACGAACCGGGGGCAGGCCTGCGTGTGCAGCGTGATGCCGGGATTGGCCGCGAACGCATCGTCGTACGCCCGCGAGGTGGCGGTCGCCTCGGTGCAGATCACGCCGACGACGCCGTTGCGGGTCGCGCTGACCGCACGTCGGGTGGCCGGGACGATGACCTCGACGACCGGCACGTCGTACCGCTCGCGCGCATCGCGCAGGACTGCGGCGCTCGCGGAGTTGCAGGCGATCACGAGGGCCTTGACGCCCTGGGCCACGAGGTGGTCGAGGCACTCCAGGGCGTACTCGCGGACCTCGGAGATGGGCTTGGGACCGTAGGGCTGGCGGGCCGTGTCACCGAGGTAGAGCACCGGCTCGTGGGGCAGCTGGTCGAGGACGGCACGCGCGACCGTCAGACCGCCGAAGCCTGAGTCGAAGATGCCGATCGGTGCGTCACTCACAACGTTGAACCCTACGGCCGCAGGGTGCGGCGACAAAGTGAACGGGCCCCAGATCACATGTGACCCGCATTCCACCCGGGCCGGGCCGGGGTCAGAGCGGGAGCTTGGGCTGGGGCGGGGCGTGGGCCGGGTCGACCCCGTCGAACAACGAGGAGACCGACTCCCCCGCGTGGATCCGGGCGATCGCCTCGGCGAACAGGCCTGCGACCGATCGGACCTGCAGCTCGGGCCAGTCGGCCGGCCGTGGGACGGTGTCGGTCGTCACGACCTCGGTGATCGAGGGGTGGTTGCGGAGCCGCTCGACGGCCTTGCCCGTGAACAGTCCGTGCGTGCACGCGACCGACGCCTCGGTGCAGCCCTCCTGGGCCAGCTTGTCCATGAGCTCGATGATCGAGCCGCCGGTCGCGATCTCGTCGTCGAGGACGATCGCCTTCTTGCCCGCGACGTCGCCGACGATCGCGTCGATGACGACCTTGTCGTCGGCCTGGCGCTGCTTGCTGCCCGCAGCGACGGGGACGCCGAGCAGACGCGCGAACAGTGAGGCGGTCTTGGCGTTGCCGAGATCGGGCGACACGACGACCGTGCCGGTCAGGTCGCGGCCGCGGAAGTGGTCGGCCAGCTCGCCGATCGCGGTGAGGTGGTCGACCGGGACGCTGAAGAAGCCGTGCACCTGCGGAGCGTGCAGGGTCATCGTCACGACCCGGTCGGCGCCCGCGGTGGTCAGCATGTCGGCCACGAGACGTCCGCCGATCGAGATCCGCGACGCATCCTTCTTGTCCGAGCGGGCGTACGCGTAGTGCGGGATCACGGCCGTCACGGAGGCGGCACTCGCTCCGCGGGCCGCGTCGATCATCAGGAGCAGCTCCATGAGGTGGTCCTGCGTCGGCGGGACCAGGGGCTGGATGATGTAGACGTCCTTGCGCCGGCAGTTGGCCAGCAGCTGCACCTGCAGGCAGTCATTGCTGAACCGCGCCGTCTCGGAGGCGGACAACGGCTGCCCCAGCTCGGAACAGATCTTCTCGGCAAGGGGGCGGTGCGCGCTTCCGGAGAAGACCACGATCTGGCTCACGAGGTCGAGGGTAGCCGAGCGGCCGTCGCGGTGCTTCCCCCACCGTTTGCCGTTGGCGCGGTGCTTCCTCCACCGTACGAAGCCGAACCGACCTCGTAGGTGGCAGGTCCACCGCGCCCGGTGGGGACGGGCGCCCGGGCGGTGCGACCTTGGTCCCGGGTGCGACGGCAGGTCCGCGGGTAACGTCCGAGCCCCCAGGGCCCCAACGAAGGATCTGACCCGTGTCCGAGTCCACCCACGCCTCGTCGTCCTTCTCCACCGGTCCCGTGCTCAGCCCGGTCGTCCTGCTCATCGGCGTGCTGCTGATCCAGCTGGGCTTCACCGCGAGCTACGTCGGGGCCTTCCACAGCCCCAAGCCGGACAAGGCGCCGATCGCGGTGGCGCCGCCGGCGGGTGCGCCGGAACAGCTCGCCCAAGAGATGGCCAGGACGCTCAACGGTCTGGACGACAAGCCGCTCAAGGCCACCGTCGTCAAGGACGAGGCGGAGGGCCGCCGCAAGCTGAAGGACCGCTCGGTGGGCGCCGTGCTGGTCCTCGGTGAGCAGGGCTATCAGCTGCTCGTCGCGAGCGCGGAAGGGTCGTCGTTGTCCGAGGCGATCGAGAAGGTCGTCAAGACGGTGGCCGCCGAGCAGCAGCGCCCCGTGAAGATCTCCGACGTGGTCCCCGCCGGCAAGGGCGACGACCTCGGGCTCAGCGCGTTCTACCTCGCGGTGGGCTGGGTCGTCGGCGGCTATCTCGCAGCGTCCATCCTCGGGATCACCGAGGGCGAGCGGCTGCCGAGCAGGCGCCGACTGGGCATCCGGATCGCTCGGGTCGCGGTCTACTCGGTGCTGTCAGGCCTGGGTGGCGCCTGGATCGTCGGGCCGTGGCTCGACGCCCTCGACCACGGCTACTGGCCGCTCGCAGCGTTCGGCGCCCTGCTGGTCTTCGCGGTGACGGTGTTCACCCTCGCGTGCGAGGCGTGGGTGGGCGTGCTCGGGATCGGTGTGGCGATCGTGCTGTTCGTGGTGCTGGGCAATCCGAGCGCGGGCGGCGCGTTCCCGACGAATCTGCTGCCGCCGTTCTTCAGCGCGATCGGTCCGTGGTTGCCACCGGGCGCGGCGACCAGTGCGATCCGCGGCATCGTCTACTTCGACAACGCCGGCGTGCGCGGTCCCGTGCTCGTCATGCTCGCCTGGCTGGTGGTCGGGCTCGTGCTGCTGATCGTGCCGACCTTGCGCCAGGAGCGCGCCCGGGCCGACGCCTGAGCGCCCGGCCTATGCCCAGAGCTGGCCGTCGAGCTTGTCCTCGGCCTCGTCGAGGGTGCCCTCGTACGCGCCGGTGGACAGATACTTCCAGCCGCCGTCACACACCACGAACACGATGTCGGCGCTCTCGCCGGCCTTGATGCACTTGGCCGCCTGGGCGAGCGCGGCGTGCAGGATCGCGCCGGTCGAGACACCCGCGAAGATGCCTTCGCGCTCGACGAGCTCGCGGACCCGGCGGACCGCGTCGCGGGGACCCACCGAGAACCGGGAGTCGATCAGCGAGGCGTCGTAGAGCTCGGGGACGAATCCTTCGTCGAGGTTGCGCAGCCCGTAGACCAGCTCCCCGTAGCGGGGCTCGGCGGCCACGATGCGCACGTCGGGCTTGTGCTCGCGGAAGAACCGGCCGACCCCCATCAGGGTGCCGGTCGTGCCGAGGCCTGCGACGAAGTGGGTCACCTCGGGCAGGTCCGCGAGGATCTCCGGCCCCGTGCCGACGTAGTGCGCCTCGGCGTTGGCCGGGTTGCCGTACTGGTAGAGCATGACCCAGTCGGGGTGCTCCGCTGCGAGCCCCTTGGCCACCCGCACAGCCTCGTTGGAGCCGCCTGCCGCGGGCGAGGGGATGATCTTCGCGCCCCACATCGTCAGCAGCTGGGTGCGCTCGATCGACGTGTTCTCGGGCATCACGCAGACGATCTCGTAGCCGCGCTGCCGGGCCACCATCGCCAGGGAGATGCCGGTGTTGCCGCTGGTCGGCTCCAGGATCGTGCACCCGGGCGACAGCCGGCCGTCCTTCTCCGCCTGCAGGATCATCTGCAGCGCCGCGCGGTCCTTGATCGAACCCGTCGGGTTGTGGTCCTCGAGCTTGGCCCACAGCCGCACGTCCGGGGACGGCGACAGGGACGGCAGCCCTACCAGGGGCGTACCGCCGACCGAGTCGATCAGGGAGTCAAAACGCACGGCGTTCCAATCAGGAGAGGTCGGCGGATCCGCCGGCCACGGCCGGCAGGATGACCACGGTGTCGCCGTCGGCGACCGCGGTCTCGAGGCCACCGGTGAAGCGGATGTCCTCGTCGTTCACGTAGATGTTGACGAACCGGCGGGCCTGACCGTTCTCGAGCAGCCGGTCCTTGATGCCCTCGTGATCGAGCTCGAGCTGGTCGATCAGCTCGGCGACGGTCGACCCCTTGCCCTCGACGGCGCGCTCGCCGCCGGTGAGGGGACGCAGGATGGTGGGGATACGGACCTCGATGGCCATCAGTGCTCTGCCTTCTGTTGTGACGTTTCGGTGGGCGCTACATCTGTATAAGCCTCGACGACCCGAACTTCTTCCTCGGTGACCTCGCCGTCGACGATCCGGTACGACCGGAAGTCGACCGGACCGGACTCGTGGGCTCCGTCGCGGGTCGAGACGAGCACGTAGTGGGCGCCGGGCTCGCCGGCGAGGTTGACGTCCGTCCGGGACGGATACGCCTCGGTCGCGGTGTGCGAGTGGTAGATGACGACCGGCTCCTCGTCGTTGTCGTCCATCTCGCGGTAGAGGCGCAGCAGGTCGCCGGAGTCGAACTCGTAGAACGTGGGCGACATCGCGGCGTTGAGCATCGGGATCAGTCGCGCGGGGACGTCCGAGCCGATCGGGCCGGCGACGACGCCGCACGCCTCGTCAGGGTGGTCGCGGCGGGCATGCGCGATGATCGCGTCATGCGTGGCTCGGTCGATGGTCAGCACGCCGTGAGTTTATCGACCATCGCCACGGCGGCCCGACGGCGACCGCGCCGCGAGACGGGCCCGTGCCGGAAGCGTCACTCCAGGGCTGCGATCAACGTCTCCTGCACGTAGCCGAGCCAGTCGAAGATGTCGGACATCGCAGCGACGGCCTCGTCCTCGGACTCGGCCACCAGCATCGTGTCCTCGTCGGTCTCGATGCCGAGCCGCACGGCCAGCGCCAGACGGATGTCGGTCAGCGCGCGCAGCCAGGCCTGCACCTCGCCGGGGTCGAGCTCGACCTCGACGGGATCGCCGTGCTCGTCGGGGACCCCCTCGAAGGTCAGCCCGCCGTCGACGAGCGAGCCGATCAGCGTCTCGGCGTTCTGCACCTTCGCCGAGGTCAGTCCCCGCTCGGTGAACCGGCGGAACTCCCCCGCGTCGTCGGGGTCGCCCCGGTACGCGTCGGGCAGCAGCCGCTGCAGCACGGGGTCCTCCGGGGGCAGGGACGGCCCGCCCATGCCGAGCTGGGTGGCGAGCGGATCGGCGTCGGACTCCTCGACCCCGTTGCGGTCGCGCAGCAGCTCGATGACCTGGCCCGCGAGGTTGGCCAGCAGGTGCGCCTCGCCGATCTCGAACGTCGCCGTGATCCCGCCGCGACGGCGGCGCTTGAACGGCTTCATGCGTCCTGCCGCTCGAGCGTGGCCCACAGCCCGTACTCGTGCATGGCCTGCACGTGTCGCTCCATCTCCTCGCGGCTGCCGCTCGAGACGACCGCCTTGCCGTCGTGGTGCACCTTCAGCATGAGCTCGTGGGCCTTCTCCTCGGTGTAGCCGAAGTAGTTGCGGAACACGTACGCGACGTAGGACATCAGGTTGACCGGGTCGTTCCAGACGATGGTGACCCAGGGGTTCTCGAGCTCGACGACGATGTCGGCGTCGGGCTCGGCGATCTCGACGGGGCTCGGGGTGGTCACGCCCCCATTGTGTCGCAGGCACCTGACGACGCGAAACCACGCGCCGTCGGTCCTAGGCTGGACCCCGTGACCACACCCAGCACCGCCCTGCTGACCGATCGCTACGAGCTCACGATGCTGCAGGCGACCCTGCGCAACGGGACGGCCCAGCGCCGCTCGGTGTTCGAGCTGTTCGCTCGTCGCCTGTCGGGAGGACGCCGCTACGGTGTCGTCGCCGGCGTGGGCCGGGCGCTGGACGCCCTCGCCGACTTCCGCTTCGGCGAGCCGGAGCTCGCGTGGCTCCGCGAGGAGGGCGTCGTCGACGACGACACCATCGCCTGGCTCGCCGACTACCGGTTCACCGGCTCGATCTGGGGCTATCCCGACGGGGAGATCTACTTCCCCCAGTCCCCCGTGATGATCGTGGAGGGCACGTTCGCCGAGAGCGTCGTCCTGGAGACGCTGCTGCTGTCGGTGCTCAACCACGACTCGGCGATCGCGACCGCCGCATCGCGCATGATCACCGCAGCAGGCGACCGGCCGTGCATCGAGATGGGCTCGCGCCGTACGCACGAGGCCGCTGCCGTCGCGGCGGCCCGCGCCGCCTACATCGCCGGCTTCGCGGCCACCTCGAACCTCGAGGCCGGTCGCACCTACGGCATCCCGACGACCGGGACCAGCGCCCACTCGTTCACGCTGCTGCACGACACCGAGCGCGAGGCCTTCGAGGCCCAGGTGCAGTCCCTCGGCCCCGGCACGACCCTCTTGGTCGACACGTACGACATCCCCGAGGCGATCCGCGCCGCGGTCGACCTGGCCGGTGGCGAGCTCGGCGGGGTCCGGCTCGACTCCGGTGACCTGGTGGCGCTGGCCCGCACCGTTCGCCAGCAGCTCGACGAGCTGGGCGCGACCAGGACCCGCATCACCGTCACCAGCGATCTCGACGAGTACGCGATCGCGGCGCTCGCGGTGGCCCCGGTCGACGGCTACGGCGTCGGCACCTCGCTCGTGACCGGCTCCGGCGTCCCCACCAGCGGCTTCGTCTACAAGCTCGTGTCCCGCGCGGACGACGACGGCCAGATGATCTCGGTCGCCAAGAGGAGCGCGGACAAGGTCTCGGTCGGCGGCCGCAAGTACGCCCTGCGACGCCTCGGGCCGAACGGCCGCGCCGAGGCGGAGGTGATCGGCGTCGGCGGGACACCCGTCCACGACGACAACGACCGCCCCCTGCTCGTCGAGCTGGTTCGCGACGGCAAGCGGATCCACTCCGAGTCCCTCGAGGAGTCCCGCGACCGCCACAGGGCGTCCCTCGCGGAGCTCCCGCTGCCCGCCCGCCAGCTGTCCAAGTCCGATCCCGTCCTGGACACCGTCTACGAGGAGACCCCGGCATGAGCACCGCCCTGATCGTCGTCGACGTCCAGCACGACTTCTGCGAGGGCGGCTCTCTCGCCGTCGAGGGCGGAGCCCGGGTCGCGCAGGACGTCGCGGACCTGATCGGCTCCGGGGCGTACGCGACCGTGGTCGCGACCCGGGACCACCACATCGATCCCGGCGAGCACTTCTCGGACACGCCGGACTTCGTGGACTCCTGGCCGCGGCACTGCGTCGTGGGCACCGAGGGCGAGCGGCTGCACCCGCCACTGACGCCCGAGATGTTCGCCGAGATCTTCTTCAAGGGTGAGTACGCCGCCGCGTACTCCGGCTTCGAGGGCGCCTCGGCCGACGGCGTGACGCTCGCGGACTGGCTGCGAGCCGAGGGCGTCGACACCGTGGACGTCTGCGGCATCGCGACCGACTACTGCGTCCGCGCAACGGCCCTCGACGCCGCGGGCGAGGGCTTCGCGGTGCGCGTGCTGCAGGGGCTCACGGCTGCCGTCTCGCCCGACAACCTGCCCCGCGTGCATGAGGAGTGGACCGCAGCCGGTGTCTCGACGGCCTGAGCCCTGGCCGGCGCACCCCGGCGTTAGGTTGGTGTGATGAGCACCTCCTCCGCCGACCTCCCCATCGACGAGACCTCACGGGCGCGCCTGGCCGACGAGGGACTGCGCCTGGCCGTCGTCGACGGCACCGATGCCGCCGCGTACGAGGCGTGGTTCCGGGCCGAGACCCGCGGCTTCCACGACGCAGCGCCCAGCCCGGAGACGATCGCCCAGCGGCACCGCGGCCTCGAGGTGGACCGGCGCCTCGTGGGCGTCTTCGACGACACCGCGGGCATCCCCGAGCAGCCCGTGGCCACCACGATCTGCTGGCCTGCCGACCTGACGGTTCCCGGACGGCGCGCGGTCCCCGCGTGGGCCGTCAGTGGGGTCACGGTCTCGCCGACCCACCGCCGTCGCGGCATCGCCCGCGCACTGATGGAGGCCGAGCTGCGCACCGCGCTCGCCCTCGACCTGCCGGTCGCGATGCTGACCGTCTCGGAGTCCACGATCTACGCCCGCTTCGGCTACGCCCCCGCTGCCTTCGCGCGTGACCTGACGATCTCGACCCGCCGCGTCCGGTGGACCGGTCCCGTCCCGGACGGTCGCGTCCGCCTCGTGACGGCCGAGCAGATGCGCGACGACGGACCGGCGATCGTGGAGCGGGTGCGCCTCGGCCGTCCCGGTGAGATGTCGTACGCGGGCCACCTGTGGACCCGCCAGCTCGGCCTGGGGCCCGGCGACAAGGATGCCAAGAAGCTGCGGATCGTCCGCTACGACGACGCCGACGGGACGCCGCAGGGCTTCGCGGTCTACGACCTCACGATGGATCCTGCGGACTTCGCCGACCACGAGCTCAAGGTCCGCACGCTCGTCGCGGCGACACCCGATGCGTACGCCGGGCTGTGGCGTTACCTCCTGGAGGTGGACCTGGTCTCGACCGTCACGGCGCACCTGCGACCCGTCGACGAGCCGCTGCGCTGGATGATCGACGACTTCCGGGCCGTGCGGGTCAACGAGCTCGACCATCTCTGGGTGCGCGTGCTCGACGTGCCGGCCGCGCTGGGCGCCCGGTCGTACGGGGAGCCGGGCCGGTTGGTGATCTCGGTCGACGACCCGCTCGGCTTCGCGGCCGGCACGTGGGCCGTCGACGTGGACGCGGAGGGCGAGGCCACCGTGACGGCCACCGACGACCCGGCCGATGTGTGGATGACGGTCAACGCGCTCGGTTCTCTGTACCTCGGCGGCGTCCCCGCACGTACGCTCATCGCCGCCGGCAGCCTGACCGGGGACGCCGAACGGCTCGACCGGATGTTCCGCGCCCCGGTCGAGCCGTACCTCAGCATCTGGTTCTAGCCGGCTACTTCTTCTTGACACGCACCCGGTCGATCGCCGAGGTGGACGCCTCGGTGGTGCCCGAGCCCAGGTAGAAGGCGCGCAGCGCGCGCTTGCCGGTGGACGTCAGACGAATCTTGACCGAGCGGGTCCTGCCGTTGACCCAGACCGTCTTGACGACCCGCGAGCCGTCCTTGATCTGCACGCGTCCGGACGGCGCGACGCCTGCCGCGATGACGGTGACCCGCGCGGTGACCCGCGCCCCCTTCTTCGCCGATGTCTTGGCGATCGAGAGCGTGGTGGTCGTCGGGGCCTTCCCGACCGTCAGGTCGAACGCCGCGCTCGTGCCACCGACCGTCCGCGCGTCACCGGTGTACTGAGCCACCAGTCGGCGCGCGCCGATGCCCAGCCTGCTCAGCGCGACCTTGGCCCGTCCGTCCTGCACGACCCCCGCGCCCACCACGGTGCTGCCGTCGAGCACCCGGACGCGGCCGGTGGGCACGACGCCCGCGCCCCCCGTGACCGTCACGGTCGCGGTCAGCTTCTGGCCGTGGACCGCCGCCCGGCTGGGCAGCGACAGCGTCGTGGTGCTCCGGAGCTGATCGGCGAACACGGTGGTCGCCTCGCCGAGGCGCAGCAGCACGGTCTCGCCCGTGGCGTCCTTGAGGCCGTCGTTGTCGGTGACTGCGTAGATCGCGCCATCGGCCGCGACCGTGAAGCCCTCGAGCTTCTCCTGCGTCCAGCCGTTGGTCGCACGCAGCTTCGGCAGCACGTCGATCGCCAACTTCTTGTCGACGATCGGCAGCGTGCCCGACGCGGGATCGCTCGTCGGCACGTCGACGGTGTAGATGCGCTTGTTGCGGGCGTTCGGGCCGTTGAGCTTGTCTCGCTCGATCACCGCGAAGGTGTCGTCGTCGACGGCCGTGATCTCGGACAGCCCGACCCAGTCCGCGCCGTCGCGCTTGGGGCTGTTCATCTCGTAGCCGAACCAGTGCCAGGTGCCGTCGGCGACGTCGTAGCGTCCGATGCGGGCGATGTCGTCGCCGTCGACCGTCTCGGTCTGGTCGGTGACATCGGTCCACAGCTGGCGCTGGATGACGACGAACACGTGCTCACCCTCGGCGTCGTTGGTGGCCGTCACGCCCTCCAGGCCCCAGTTCTTGATGTGCGAGGTGATGTCGGCCGGCAGGTCGACCGTCTGCTGGATCGCCCCGGACCCATCCGTGCGGTACAGCTTGTTGGCCGGGCCCGTGGCGCCCTCGTTGGCCAGCCAGAATCCGCCCTGCGGACGGGCGAAGATCCCCTCGACGTCCAGGTCCGCACCCACCCCGTCCTTCGTGACCGTCAGGGCCGAGGTGATGCGGGCCGGTGTCCTGGTCACGTCGACCGTGAAGATCTGGCCGGGCTTGAGCACCGTGTCGGACGCAGCGTAGATCGTGCCGGCGTCGCCCGGCTTGGCGCTCAGCGCACCGAGGGCGCTCCAGCCGATCGGGTTGCCGTCGATGTCGTCTGCGACGATCGACGGGAAGGCCGCCGCACCGTCACCGAGCCGGTACAGGCTGACGCTGGCGCGCACGCCGCTCGCGGCGGCATCGGTCTCGCTGGAGACGGCGAGCAGGTCGCGGCCCGGGATCGGCAGGATGCCCTCGGGACCGTTGGTCGTCGGCAGGATCTGCTTGAACACCGGCGCAGCCGGATCGGCGACGTCGTACACCGCGACGACGTTGCTGCGCTCGGAGCCGACGAACGCGTACCGCACGCCGCCGATCGTCGCGACCGCCAGACCCTCGGGCTCGGCCCCCTTCTTGGCGGCTCGGTCGTCGTTGTACAAGCCGTGGCGCACGGCGATCTTCTCGAAGCTGTTGCCGGCGTCCCAGGTCACGCTGCCGTCACGGGCGTCGAAGACCGTCCAGCCGCGGGAGCCGCCCTTCCAGTCGCCCTCGTTGGCCGTGGCCACGTGGGTGTCGTCGACCCAGGCGATCGAGTCGGGCTCGCGCACGACGTCGGTCAGCGAGTCGGTGAACGAGATCTTGCCGTCCTTCGTGGTGTCGAAGCCCGAGCCCGACACGGCACCGGCCGAGAAGACCTTCTCGATGGCACGGGTCCTCAGGTCGATGATCGCGATGCCGTTGTTCTCCTGCAGGGTCAGCGCCAGCTTGTTGTCGGCGTTGATCGAGACGTACTCCGGCTCGGGATCGGTGGGCTCGGTCAGGCCGGCAGCGATGAACGACGGGAGGGCCGTCCCGTCGGGCTGGACCAGGTCGAGCCGGTGCTTCTCCCACGTGGTGGGGCCACCGGTCAGGTCGATGACCTGTACGAACCCGGCGGGCAGCTGTGGAAGATCGCCCTTGGCGCGTCCGACCGGCTTGGCCTCCTCGTCGCGCTGGTTCTCGATCGCGATGGCCGCGTAGGACTCGTCGGCGCTGATGTCGATCGAGTCGGGCAGGCCCTCCAGGTCGATGCTGCGGATGAGCTTGGAGTCGGCCATGCGCACGATGTCGAGGCGCCCGGACGGCTTGGTGAAGCTGTCACTGGTGTCGACGACGACCAGGACGTACCGGCCGACGACCGCGACCGAGGTCGGCTGGTCGTCGGTGTCGCCGAGCTGCGCGAGCGAGAGGCTGCCGGCGCCGACCGGCTCGTCCGGGTCGCTGATGTCCAGGAAGCCGATCCGCTTGCCGAGGGCGTCCGTGTAGACGAGCGTCTTGCCGTCCGCGGAGACGTCCGAGATCTCGGCGACCGTCTCGGACCCGGCAGGCACGTCCTTGGGCAGGTTCTTGTGGACCGGGTAGGTCGCGGTGCGGTGGAAGCTCCGGTCGGGCTCGCCGGCGCCGGCGCCGGTCGCGGGCAGCACGATGGCGGCCAGGGCCCCAGCGGTGACGCCGACGAGGGCCGGTCGGACGATCGATCGAATCATCGGTGCCAGGCGCGACGGGCGCGGTGGCTTCGTGTGAGGTGACATGCGACGCATGCTGTCGACGTCAGCGCAACAGACCTCGACCGCGCGGTGAACGGCCGCCGACCCTTGGGCGAATGCCTGCCCGAGCTCGTGGGCCGGCGTCCTCCGTCGTGCGCACACGCTGCCCTTGAGGAACGCTGGTGCGCATGCCCTTGACCTCCCCCGTGCGCACGACCGGGCGCCTAGCCCTCGGCGCGATGCTGTTGTTCGCCGGCACCAGCCACCTGACCTTCGCGCGTCAGGAGTTCTCCGCCCAGGTGCCGCCATGGATCCCCGTCGACACCGATCTCGTGGTGCTCGCCTCGGGTGTCGCCGAGCTGACCCTCGGCGGGGCGCTGATCGCCGCACCGCGACGCCACCGGGCCACCGTGGGATGGGTCGTGGCGGCCTTCTTCGTCGCGATCTTCCCCGGCAACATCTCCCAGCTGGTCACCAGGACGGACGCCTTCGGGCTCGACTCGGACCGCGCCCGCGCCGTACGGCTGCTCTTCCAGCCGCTGCTCGTGCTCTGGGCGCTGTGGTCAACCGGCGCGTGGCGGTCCTGGCGTCAGCGTCGAGCGTCCGCGCGCGTGATCCAGTAAGCAGCCGTCTCCGGGCTCGGCGTCCCGAACCGGGCGTTGACCACGAACAGCGAGTCCTTCACGAGGGCGACCGTGCTGGGCACGTCGATCTCGTCCGCGAAGTCGGCCCGCTCGATCGTGTCGACGAGCTCCCCGGTCCGCTGCCGCCGGTCGAGGTCGACGACCGCGATCTTGTTGAGCCGGTTCTGCACGACGTAGAGCACCCCACGACCCCGCTCGAGCCCGTCACCGTTGACGAAGGTCGCGCCGCCGGTGTCGATCTGGCGGGTCCGGCCCGATCGCGGGTCGATGCGAAGGAGCAGACCGGTGTTGCTCTGCACCGCGACCAGTGCCTTGCCGTAGCTCACGATGCCGTTGAGGTTGTTGCCCGCCGCGAGCTGAAGATCGCCGGTCAACGGCACGATCTTGGCCCGCCCGGCTGCGGGCAGCTTGGTGCTCCGCCCGCGCGTGAACGGGACGACCAGCAGCTCCTTCGACAGCGAGTCGGTCGCATGGACGCCGCTGCGGGTCACGGTCAGGTCGTTGACGAACCGCGCACTCGCGCTCGGGAAGGCGTACGTCGCCAGGACCTTGCCGGTGTCGGCGTCCTGCGCACGCACCTCCTTGCCGGCGCCCCCGGCGACCCACAGGACGTCGCGGCGCCGGTCGTAGTCGATGCCGACCGCGACGCGTCCGGTTGCCCCGGCGAAGCGGGTGGTGCGTCCCGACGCGATGCCGATCTTCAGGATCGCGCCGTCGGCACGGGACCCGGAGTAGAGATTCTTGCCGTCGGTGGTGATGCCCTCGGGCAGCCAGCCGGCCGGGAGCTCGATGCGATCCGGTGGCGCGGGGCGTCGGTCCTGGGCGGGGTGGGCGGAGGCGGGCAGGACGGTCGCGACCACGGCCGCTGCGGCGAGTCCCACCGCCCAACGAAGATGTCTCATGATCGGTCCTGTCGTCGAGGCGGATCTCTCCATGGTGAGCACGCCCCGTCCTTCCGGCAACCTCAATTCAGCCCCTGGGCGAGCTGCCGTCCTGCGGCATCGTCGCCGGGAACGTGCCGAGCCGCTCGATCATGAACCCGCCCGGATAGGAACGGATGCGGTGGGTGTCGCGCAGGAACGCCGGCCTGCGGCGGGGCGGGAGGAACCGGACGATCCGGCCGCGGGCCACCAGCGACCCGTGGGCGAGCGCGGTCACGAGCCGCGGCGGCCGCGGATAGCCAAACGTCTCGCGCAGGTGGTCGTCCAGCAGCGCGATGCTGAACCGGCGCATCGCCGGGCGAAGCGGCCGCGGGTAGAAGCCCACGAACAGGTCGAGGGTCGCATCGGCCACCGCCCGGGACCGGGGGTCGAACGCGTACGTGTCGCGCTCGTAGGCGTCCATCAGCTCGGCGAACCCGTCGTAGTCGGCGGGGATGTCGCGAATGCCCATGAGCCGGCCGAGCCGCTGGTAGTAGCGCAGGTCGCCGTCTTCTCCGCGTCGAGCCCGGGCCGCCAGCCGTACCTCGTGATCCACCGCACCGGGGTCACCACGAACGTCGAGAGCACGTAGCGCAGGTCGTCATTGGAGATGTCGTAGCTGCCGTGCATCTGGTTCATCCGGCGCACCCCGGCCCGGCCGTCCGGCGAGTCCAGACCCTCGGCGGCCAGCGTCTCCAGGATCAGCGCGGTGTCGTCGTGCCGCTTCTGCGTCGCGCCGGTGAACTCACCGGTCTCGTGCAGCAGGCGACCGATCGAGGGCACCGCGTACGTGCGGAACAGCGCGAAGCTGAGCGCCTGCTGCGAGTCCCACGGGAACTCGTGCATCGCGGTGATCCGGACGATCTGCTCGTACTGCGTCTCGGGGTCGAGTCGATCGATCTCACGCTGCCAGTGATCTCGCCTCATGTCCGGACACTACCGAGACAGTGACGCTGTCACAATGCCCGGCGGATCGTGCTACGCCGTCGCGCGGAGGAAGTCCACGATGTCGTCGAGGGCGCGCCGGGCGACCGGCACGACGCCGGGCAGGCTGAGGAAGCCGTGGATCGCGCCCTCGTACTCGACGTAGCGGACCGGCACCCCCGCCTCCACGAGCGCATCGCGATACCTCGAGCCGTTGTCGAGCAGCGGATCGTGCTCCGCGGTGAGGATGAACGCCTTGGGCAGCCCTGCGTGGGAGGCCGCCCGGATCGGGGAGGCGCGGAAGTCCTCGGTGCCGTGCTGCGCGTCGAGGTAGAGCCGGACGTACGCCCGCATGTTGCGCGACGTCAGCACGGGCGCCTCGGCGTTCCGGTCCTCCGAGGGCCATCGGTCGTACATCTCGACGCCGGGATAGACCAGCACCTGGGACCGGATCTCGGGTCCACCCGCGTCGCGGGCCAGCAGCGTCATGACCGCGGCGAGGTTGCCGCCCGCGCTGTCACCCATCAGCGAGATGCGCGAGGGGTCGACGCCCAGCTCGTCCGCGTGGTCGACGACCCACGTGAGCGCATCCCAGCAGTCCTCCACGCCGGCCGGGAACGGGGCGTCCGGGGCCAGCCGGTACGACGGCGAGATCACGACCGCCCGGGCGCCGACCGCGACGCCGCTCGCGAGCCAGCCGGACTGCTCGGGATTGCCCTGGACCCAGCCGCCGCCGTGGAAGTTGACGACGCACGGCAGCGGTCCCGCGACACCCGTGGGCCGGTGCACGAGCGCGCGGGATCCCGAGCCGATCGTGATCTCCTGCTGCGTGGCGTGCGCGTGGACCCGGCCGAAGATGCGCTGCCCGACGGCGGAGCGCTGCAGCCGCACCCGCTTCGCGCGGTGGGCCGGCAGGTCCTCGACCTCCTCGATGCCCTTCTCGACCAGCCGCATGAGTCGAGCGAACAGTCGGGTGCGGGGGGCCATGGTGCTCAACGGCAGGTCCTTCGGCTCATGTCGCGCGCGGCGAGAGGTGGTCGACGAACCCTAGCCGGACGCCTTGAGCGCCCACGCCCGGATCGCGTCGATCCGCGCCTGCAGCTCGGCCGACGAGGCCTGTGCCGCAGGAGGTCCGCCGCACTGCGAGCGCAGCCGGCTGTGGGTGACGCCGTGGGGGGCGCCCGTGCGGTGGTGCCACGCGCCGACGAGCGCCTGCAGCTCACGGCGCAGCTCGCTTCGGCGCTCGAACGCGACGTCGGCCGCGATCTCGGGCTCCGCGCGGGCCGCCTTGTCCCGGGCCCGCTTGGCCCGTGCCGTCTTCAGCAGCTCGGCGACCTGATCGGGGTCGAGCAGGCCGGGGATGCCCAGGAAGTCGAGCTCGCCGTCGTCGTCGGAGAGCGCGTCGTAGCCGAACTCGCCGCCGTCGTAGACGAGCCGGTCGAACGAGGCGTCGCTCGCGAGCGCGCGGTACTCCCCCAGCTGGTCGGAGGCGCCCTGGTCCTCCTGCGCCTTGGCGATGAGCTCGGCCTCGGCGGCGAACAGATCGTCCTCGTCCTTGACCGCGCGTCCGATCACGTGATCGCGCTGGGCCTCCAGGTCCGAGGCCAGCTCGAGCAGGCGCGGCACGCTCGGCACGAAGATCGAGGCCGTCTCACCCTTGCGCCGGGCACGCACGAAGCGGCCCACGGCCTGGGCGAAGTAGAGCGGTGTCGAGGTCGTCGTCGCGTACACGCCGACCGACAGCCGCGGGATGTCCACGCCCTCGGAGACCATGCGGACCGCGACCATCCACGGCGTCATGCCGGCCGAGAACTCGGCGATCTTGGCGCTGCTGCCGGGCTCGTCGGACAGCACCACGGTCGGCTTCAGGCCCGTGATCTCGGCCAGCACCGAGGCGTACGCACGAGCGCTGTCCTGATCGCTCGCGATCACCAGGCCCCCCGCGTCGGGGACGTGCCGGCGCACCTCGTTGAGTCTGGTGTGCGCCGCGGTGAGCACCTCGGGGATCCACGAGCCGTTGGGGTCGAGCGCGGTGCGCAGCGCCTGGGCCGTCGCGGCGCGGTCGAGCGGCTCGCCGAGCCGGGCCGCGACCTCGTCGCCCGCACGGGTGCGCCAGTGCATCCGGCCCGAGTAGGCCATGAACAGCACGGGACGCACGACGCCGTCCTTGAGCGCGTGGCCGTAGCCGTAGGAGTAGTCCGCGACGCTCGCGACGGTGCCGTCAACCTGCGGGGCGTACGTCACGAACGGGATGGGGTTGTCGTCGGAGCGGAACGGGGTGCCGGTCAGCGCGAGCCGCCGGACCGCGGGCTCGCAGGCCTCCTGGACGGCGTCTCCCCACGTCAGCGCGTCGCCGGCATGGTGGACCTCGTCCATGATCACCATCGTCGAGCGGTGCTCGATGCGGGCGCGGTACGCATTGGGGTTGACCGCAAGGCCCGCGTACGTGACCGCGAAGCCCTGGAAGCCCGAGCCGAGCGCCCCCTGGCTCGGCAGCGTCGGATCGATCGCGATGCCGATGCCCGAGGCGGCCAGCGCCCACTGCGTCTTGAGGTGGTCGGTGGGCGTCACGATGACGATCCGCTCGACGATCCCCTTCGCGAGGAGGTCGGCGGCGATCGTCAGGGCGAACGTGGTCTTGCCGGCTCCGGGCGTGGCGACAGTGAGGAAGTCGCTCGGTTGCGTGCGTTGGTAGAGCTCGAACGCCTCGCGCTGCCAGACCCGGAGGTGCTGGCTACGCGTCACCCGACGGATCCCCCTCGTCGCCCTTGTCGAGACCTTCCCAGATGTCCTTGCACTCGGGGCAGACCGGGAACCTCTGCGGATCGCGGCTGGGCGTCCACACCTTGCCGCACAGGGCGATGACGGGCGTGCCCATGACCATGGCCTCGGTCAGCTCGTCCTTGGGCACGTAGTGCGAGAAGCGCTCGTGATCGCCTTCCTCGGGGCGCTGGTCGACACGCTCGTCGGTGCGCTCGTCGAGTGCCGTCTGCGAACCACGCTGGAAGAAAGCCACGGCGACAGTCTAACGAGTGCCCGAGACCGTTTCCTAGTTCGCCGACGGGTCGTCCGGGAATGTCGCCCAGAATCGGATGTCGTCGTCCTGGCGCCGCAGGACGTCGCGCCACAGCGTCTCGGGGTGAGGCGAGATGAGATCGCCGTCCTCGGCCACGACGACGAGCCAGGCGCCCTCCGCGATCTCCTCCTCGAGCTGTCCGGGACCCCAGCCCGCATAGCCGGCGAAGACCCGCAGACCGTACAGCTCACCGCTCGCCGGCAACGGCCCGTCGAGGTCGATCAGCCCGACCCGACCTGCCATCTGCCGCCAGCCGAGGGGCGGGACGTCCGCGATGACGCCCAGCGCGAGCGCGGAGTCCATCGCGACCGGTCCGCCCTCGAACAGACACACCGGCGCGTTGACGAGGCCGGCCCAGTCCGGCAGGACGTCGTCGACCTCGGCGGTGTCCAGCGGACGGTTGACGATCACGCCGAGTGCACCGTCCTGGTCGTGGTCGAGCAGGAACACGACGCTGCGCAGGAAGGGACCCGCCTCGATGGCCGGGGTGGCCACCAGCATCGTTCCGCGCAGGGAGTCCATGTCTCCATGATGCCCCGTGGTGCTCCACCAGGCGACACTGCCGAAAGCCCTATGCTCGTGGCATGGCTGACGACGCGGGCACCGGCGAGGAGCTCACGATCGACGAGCTCGCGGCTCGGGCGCAGATGACCGTGCGCAACGTGCGTGCGTACGCCGCGCGCGGGCTGATCGACGCACCCCGCCTCGCGGGCCGCACGGGCTACTACAACCGCGAGCACCTGCAGCGGCTGCAGCTCGTGCGTCAGCTGCTCGAGCGCGGCTTCACGCTCGCGGCGATCGAGAAGGCGATCCAGAACACCCCGCACCACGCCGCGGGGCACACCCTCGACCTCATGACGATCCTCGACCTCCCCGACGAGGGTGACGCCGAGATCATGTCGCGCGAGGACCTCGCAGCCCTCGCCGGCGTCGAGCGCGACGACGCCCTGATCGAGTCGATGGTGGGCTTGGGGCTGGTCGAGAAGCTCGACGGCGACCGCGTACGCCTCATGGAGCCCGCGGTGGTGCGTGCGGGTGCCGCGGCCGTGACGCTCGGCCTGCCGCCGGAGTCGGTCATCTCCCTGTTCCCCGTGCTGCAGTCCCACCTGCGGACCATCGCGGACACGTTCGTGCGCGAGGTCGTGACCGAGCTGATCCAGCCGTTCATCGACGCGGGCCTGCCCGAGCACGACTGGCGCCGCATCATCGACCTCGTGGACGGCCTCCTGCCGATCGCGAGCCAGGTCACGCTGGGGATCTTCCGCTCCGAGATCCGCAAGTCGATCGACATCGAGGTCGGCGAGCAGATCACCGGCATCGCAGCCAAGCTCGACTGACGTCCGCGCCGATCCGCTCAGGCAGCGATCGCGTTGCGCAGACGGGACAGCAGCCCGCCCCGGTGCACGTCGTCCTGCCGGCTCGGCGCACGGGTGGCCCACGTCCTGCGGGCCGAGTCCTGGATCTGCTGGCCCCGGTGCGGCGGCACACCCGCCGAGGTCGCGAGGTAGGCCAGCTCCTTCGCGAACGCCTTGCGCAGCGCGGGCTCGTCCCGGTGGGCGTCGAGCAGGGCGCGGACGGACGGCAGATCGGCGGCCGTGCTGACCCACGCCGTCACCGCGACCATGCCGGGGTCCTCCTGGCCCTCGCAGATGAGCCGCTCCATGTGCCCGCTGAGCCGCTGGAACCAGGTCATCTGGAGCTCGAAGAGCGCGTCGGTGTCGGTCGGGAAGGCGTCCCGCCCACCCTCGGTGGCGTCGATGAGCTCGGTGAGGCTGAGGTCGCGGTGGGCGTCCTTGACAGCCAGCATCCCGCGAAGAGATTCCTTGCGACGGTTGTAAGCATCCCAGGTCATGGGTCTGCTCCTTCCTGTTCCGTCGGAAACCGAGAGTTACATACTCTCGGTACGTACTCTCAGTATGTGACCGACCGGCGGTACAGGCAAACCTCGGGCGCTGTGATTCGGGGCACGAGACGCCGATCACCGTAGACTCGGTGCCATGTCCCATCCCGCACGCGTGACGAAGAGCGTCCTGCGCACCGCTCGCAAGACCACCAAGACCACACGTCGCCAGGACTACTCCTCGAGCACCAAGAAGGCCCTCCTGGACAGCGCGACGACCCTGTTCACCGATCACGGCTACGCAGGCACGTCCCTCGACGAGGTCGTTGCGGCCGCGCGGGTCACCAAGGGTGCGCTCTACCACCACTTCCCGAGCAAGCTCGCGCTGTTCGAGAACGTCTTCCTGCGCGTGCAGGAGTCGACGACCGCCGAGATCGAGAAGTCGATCAACGCCTCGAAGGACCCGTGGGAGCGGGCGCAGATCGGCATGGACAAGTTCCTCCAGGTCTGCCGCCAGCCGCAGTTCCGCCGCATCTGCATGCAGGAGGGCCCGGTCGCCCTCGGTCACGAGCGCTGGCACGAGGCCGAGAAGGCCTCGTCGTTCGGCATCGTCCAGCGGGTCGTGGACGACCTGCTGGCCGATCTCGGCGACGCCGACGGCCTGGGCGAGGCCTTCGCCGCCGTCTTCTACGGCGCGATCCGCTCGGCCTCGGAGTACGTGTCGGACGCCGACGACCCGGACGCGGCCAGCGAGGAGGTCAAGGCCACGATCGGTGCGCTCCTGACCGGCCTGCGGCTGCTGCCGCAGGAGGGGCACCCGATCAGCTGAAGCTGACCCCGCCGTCGCCCTCGGGCACCAGCTCCAGGAACACCTTGCCGGGCTCGATGCGGTACGGCTTGCCGTCCGCGGTCCTGAACCGCAGCCCCTTGGTGAGCCCCGGCTTGACCCATGTCACCGAGGTCACGCGGTTGCCGTGGAAGATCCGCGCCTCCCCACTGCCCTCGAACACGGTCTCCGGCACGGGATTGCCCGCGGGATCGGTGTAACCCGCATCGCCCACACGGCACGACAGCACGATCATGGTGTCGGCCTCGAAGTCCTTGCCGGCCTCGGCGTGGCCGTTCGTGCGGACCCACTTGCGGCCCTTGAGCGCCCACGACGTCGCGGTCGAGGGCGAGAACCGCACGGTCGCGGTCGTCGCCTTCTTCGGCTTGGGCGTCGCCGTCGCGCCGGTCGAGCTCGAGGGCTTCGGCGTGGGGTCCGAGCCCTGCGACCACGGCAGGTACGGCCCGGGGATCGTCGTGGCCTTGGCGTTGCGGGCCACGGTCTTGAGGTCGATCAGGCGGTTGTAGGGGCGGACCTTCAGCGGATCGCTGCTGAAGCCAGGAGCACCGTCATCCTCGGAGAAGACCTTGATGCCGGCGCCCTTGACCTTGTTGTACGCCCCGGTGGCGCCGCCGGACGCGACGATCTGGCCCCCGACGGGGCCCGCGATGCCGATGTCGCTGGTGCGCAGCGAGCGCACGTGGCCGACCTTGGACGGCAGCGAGGAGTAGTAGAAGGCGGCGAGGCGTGTCAGTCCGCCCTCGACGAGCTCCTCGATGACCAGGTCGGCCTGGTCGAGACCGTACTGCGGCGCTCCGCCGATCGTGTTCTCGATCTTCACGACGAAGACGGGGTTGTCCGGACGACCCTTCTTCATCGCCTTGCCCGTGAGCGGGGACACCTCCACCAGCTGCTTCGCTGTGCCCTTGCTCGGCTCGGGCGACGCCTTCTGCGTGGAGTCCGAGGAGGAGCTGCAGGCGGCCAGAGCGAGGGACGCGGCGGTCGCCGCAACCAGGAGACGCAGGTTCATGCGGCCAGCATGCCCCATGCCAGGTTGTCTCCCAAGGAGGCGTGCCTCAGGCCCCGTCAGGCTCCTCGGGCGGCTTCTTCTTCGTCGGCGCCTTCGGGGCCTGAGCCTTCTTGGGGGCGTTCCTGCGGGGCGCGCCGGCCTTGCGGAAGCCCGCCTCCTCGGCCTCGGCCTCGGTGCGGAACCACGCGCCGGCCTTGGTCCGGGCGTACGCGGGGCTGTCCGGGAGGTGATAGATCTTCGAGGACGTGTTGCCCTTGATGACGTGGTCGGCCGACGGCGGCTCGACACCGCGCGAGCGCGGCTTCGGCCCGGGCTCGGGTTTCGGCTCGGGTTCCGGCTTCGGTTCCGGTTCCGGCTCGGGTTCCGGCTCCGGCTCCGGCCGGGGTTCGGGCTTCGGCTCGGGCGAGGGCGCAGCCTTCATGACGGGGCCCGGGGCCCGTCGCCTGCGGGCCCGCACCTGCAGCTCGCGCACCAGCCAGCCGAGGACGAATCCCAGCACTCCGGCGCCGAGCAGCCAGATGGCGATCTCGCCGATCGTGTGGCTCGACATCGCTCAGCCCTCCTTCACGACGAGGTCGACGCGGCGGTACCGCTCGTCGGTCGCGCTGATCCCCGCCGAGGGCGAGGCGTAGGTCCGCTGCGAGATGCGGTCGGGATCGATCCCGAGGCCGACGAGGTAGGACGTCACGGCCGCGGCCCGGTCCCGGCCCAGCACCTGCCCCTGCTCGGGGTCCTTCGGACCGACGTGGGCGCCGACCTCGATCCGGACGTCGTCGTGGCGACGCATCACGTCGGCCACTGCCGCGAGGGCCGCGCCGTCCTGACCGGTGAGGTACGCAGCACCTGTCGGGAAGACGATCCTCGTGCCGTCGAGGACTGCCGCGTCGTCCCGGCCGAGCCCGCCGTGGTCGATCGTGAGATCGTCGTCGACCTCCAGGTCCGGCATCGCGGTCGCGAGGAGATCGACGACGCGGTCTCGTCCTGCCGTGCTGCGGACGGTGCCCCGGATCCTCGCGGTGTCGGCCCCGTCGATCGTGAGCTGCAGGTCACGGACGGCGATGACGTCCCCCAGCACGCCCGGGAACGCGCCCACCCACCGGGCCGCCTCCACGTCGGGGTCCACCCTCAGATCGCCCGAGACCGTGACCCCGTAGGTGAGGGAGACGGCGGCCTTGATGCCGGCGGCTGCGTCTGCGTCGGGCACGACGCCGCTGATCGCGACTCCGCGCGACGTGCGCTCGAGGGCGATCGTCGACGCGTCGGGGGCGGAGGCGTCGACCCGCTCCTGCGCATCGGTGTCCGGGCCGTCAACGACCCGCGCCCAGCGCACGCCGTCGACTCCCTCCACGACCTCGCGCGCCTCACGCAGATCGGTCCCGCTGCCGCCGCTGAGCGAGGCCTCCCGGCCCTCGAACGTGACCGAGACGCCGTCGAGGCCGGCAGCGGCCAACGCCTGCTCGGACGCGGGTCGCAGGGCCTCGGCCACCGAGCGCGAGCCGACGATCGAGCCGAGCGCGACGACCGCGACGAGGCCTGCGGCGACCAGCGCGGTCAACCACTTCAGGCTGGTGTCCGACACGTCGGGCATCTCTCCTGTTCTTCGAGCGGGCGATGAACAGCGTACGCGGTCGGGTGCGTCCAGTGCTCCACACCGAGCGGTTGTCGTACCCGGCTGGAACCATGGGGGCATGCCCGATCCGCTCGCCAGGTTCGCGCCCGCGACCCGGGCGTGGTTCACCGAGTCCTTCGAGGCCCCGACCCCCGCCCAGATGGGCGCGTGGGACGGCGTCGCCGGCGACGAGCACGTGCTGGTCGTCGCGCCGACCGGCTCGGGCAAGACGCTCGCGGCGTTCCTCTCGGCGATCGACCGGCTGATGCACGCGGAGCAGTCGGAGGGCACCCGGGTGCTCTACATCTCGCCGCTCAAGGCGCTCGCCGTCGACGTCGAGCGCAACCTGCGCTCGCCCCTGGTCGGCATCACGCAGGCCGCGGCACGGCGCGGCGACGAGTTCCAGGAGGTCACTGTCGGCGTCCGCTCGGGCGACACCTCCCCGCGCGACCGGCGCGCCCTCGTCACCCGCCCCCCCGACATCCTCATCACGACGCCCGAGTCGCTGTTCCTCATGCTCACCTCGGCCGCGCGCGAGACGCTGCGCAGCGTCGACACCGTGATCGTCGATGAGATCCATGCCGTGGCCGGCACCAAGCGGGGCGCCCACCTGGCGGTGTCGCTCGAGCGGCTCGACGCCCTGCTCGACACCCCCGCGCGACGGATCGGCCTGAGCGCGACGGTGCGCCCGCACGACGAGGTGGCCCGTTTCCTCGCCGGGTCCAGCCCGGTGCGCGTCGTCGCCCCCGAGTCGCCCAGCCGCCTCGAGATGCACGTCGAGGTCCCGGTCGAGGACATGACCAGCATCCCGGCGCCGCCCCGCGACGAGGGCAGCGGCGCCCGCGCCCTCGAGGAGGACGCACCGCGCGGCAGCATCTGGCCACACGTCGAGGAGTCCGTGATGCGCCGGGTCCTCGAGCACCGCTCGACGATCGTCTTCGTCAACTCCCGCGGTGTGGCCGAACGCCTCACCGCGCGCCTCAACGAGGCGTACGTCAAGCACCTCGAGGCCGAGTCGGTGCCCCGGGTCTCCCCCCGTCCCCCCGCCCAGCTGATGGGCGGCAGCGCACAGTCCGAGGGGGCCGAGCCCGTGCTGGCGCGCGCCCACCACGGCTCGGTCAGCAAGGACCAGCGGGCGCTGATCGAGGACGAGCTCAAGTCGGGCCGGCTGCGGTGCGTCGTGGCGACGTCGAGCCTGGAGCTGGGCATCGACATGGGCGCGGTCGACCTGGTCGTGCTGGTGTCGACGCCACCGTCGGTCGCGAGCGCGCTGCAGCGGGTCGGCCGCGCGGGTCACCAGGTCGGCGAGCTGTCCCGCGGCGTGCTCTATCCCACGTCACGCCAGGACCTGCTCGGGGCCACCGTGACCACCGCACGCATGCAGCAGGGCCTGATCGAGCGGCTCGACATCCCGGCCAACCCGCTCGACATCCTCGCCCAGCAGACCGTCGCCGCGACCGCGCTGGAGAGCCTCGACGTCGAGGAGTGGTTCGACACCGTCCGACGCAGCGCCCCGTTCGCGACGCTGCCCCGGTCGGCCTACGACGCGACACTCGACCTGTTGTCGGGCCGCTATCCCTCCGACGAGTTCGCCGAGCTGCGCCCACGCCTGGTGTGGGACCGCGACGCCGGGACGATCACGGGTCGGCCCGGCGCCCAGCGCCTGGCCGTCACCAGCGGCGGGACGATCCCCGACCGCGGCATGTTCGGGGTCTTCCTCGCGGCCGGCACCGAGGAGACCGGCTCCCGCAAGGTCGGCGAGCTCGACGAGGAGATGGTCTACGAGTCGCGGATCAACGACGTCTTCGCCCTCGGCGCCACGAGCTGGCGCATCCAGGAGATCACCCACGACCGGGTCAACGTCACGCCCGCATTCGGCCAGCCCGCGCGGCTGCCGTTCTGGAAGGGCGACGCGATCGGTCGACCCCATGAGCTCGGCGAGGCGATCGGCGCGTTCGTGCGTGAGGCCGCGGCCCTCTCGGCCGAGCAGCTCGCCCAGCAGACGGCCGGACTCGGCCTGGACCGGCGGGCCTCGGACAACCTGGCCGCCTACCTCGGCGAGCAGAAGGCCGCGACCGGGCAGATCCCGTCCGACCGCACGCTCGTGGTCGAGCGGTTCCGCGACGAGCTCGGCGACTGGCGGGTCGTCCTGCACTCGCCGTTCGGTCGCCGCGTCCACGCCCCGTGGGCCCTGGCCGTCGCCGCCCGCATCGTCGAGCGCTACGGGATGGACGGCTCGGTCGTGGCCAGCGACGACGGCATCGTCGCGCGCATCCCCGACACCGAGACCGAGCCCCCGGGCGCCGACCTGTTCGTCTTCGAGGCCGACGAGCTCGACAAGATCGTCACCGAGGAGGTCGGCGGCTCCGCCCTGTTCGCGTCGCGGTTCCGCGAGTGCGCGGCCCGCGCGCTGCTCCTGCCCCGCCGCAACCCCGGATCGCGCGCCCCCTTGTGGCAGCAGCGCCAGCGCTCGGCGCAGCTGCTCGACGTCGCCCGCAAGTACCCGACCTTCCCGATCCTGCTCGAGACCGCGCGCGAGTGCCTCCAGGACGTCTACGACCTGCCGGCCCTCACCGCCCTGACCCGGCGCCTGGCTTCCCGTGAGGTGCAGATCGCCGAGGTCACCACCGAGCGCGCCTCGCCGTTCGCCCAGAACCTCCTGTTCGGCTACGTCGCGGCGTTCCTCTACGAGGGCGACACGCCGCTGGCCGAGCGCCGGGCCTCGGCCCTGACGCTCGACCCCACGCTGCTCGCCGAGCTGCTCGGCCGGGCCGAGCTGCGCGAGCTGCTCGACCCCGACGTGCTCGAGCGCACCGAGCGCGAGCTGCAGCGACTCACCGCGGACCGGCAGGCCAAGGACGTCGAGGGCGTCGCGGACCTCCTGCGGATGCTGGGCCCGCTCACCGAGGCGGAGGTCGCCGCCCGTCTGCAGCCCGACGTCGCGGTGCACGCCGCGACGTGGCTGGGCGAGCTGCGCGAGGCCCGTCGCGCGATCGAGGTGTCGATGGTCGGCGAGATCCGCTGGGCCGTCGTGGAGGACGCCGGACGGCTGCGCGACGCCCTCGGCGTGGTGATCCCGCTCGGCGTCTCCGAGGCGTACCTCGAGTCCCCCGCCGATCCGCTGACCGACCTGATCTCCCGGCACACCCGCACCCACGGACCGTTCACGACCCAGGAGGTCGCCGAGCGCTTCGGCCTCGGCACCGCCGTGGTGCAGCAGGTCCTGCGCCGGCTGTCCCGCGACGGACGGCTGACCGAGGGCGAGTTCCGGCCCCAGGCGACGGGCAGCGAATGGGTCGAGCCCGGTGTCCTGCGCCGCATCCGGTCGCGCTCGCTGGCTGCCGCCCGCCAGCAGGTCGAGCCGGTCGATCCCGGCACGTTCGCCCGCTTCCTGCCGTCCTGGCAAGGCGTCGGCGGCAGCCTGCGCGGCCCCGACGGCGTCCTGACCGTGATCGACCAGCTGGCCGGCCTCGCGCTGCCGGCCTCGGCCTGGGAGTCCCTGGTCCTGCCCGCCCGCGTCCGGGACTACTCCCCCGCGATGCTCGACGAGCTGACCTCGGCCGGTGAGGTGGTGTGGTCCGGCGCGGGCACGCTGCCCGGCAACGACGGCTGGGTCCAGCTGCATCCCGCCGATTTCGTGCTGCGCGCTGCGGGCGCCCAGCCGGGCGAGACCGACGCGCTGCACACCGCGATCGTCGAGGCGCTCGCCGGAGGCGGCGCCTTCTTGTTCCGCCAGCTCGTCGACGCGCTCGGCACCGACAACGGCCTGCCCGACCACACGCTGGTGACCGAGGCGCTGTGGGACCTGGTCTGGAGCGGGCAGGTCAGCAACGACACCTTCGCGCCGCTGCGCACGCTCGTGGGTCGAGGCGGCGCCCACCGCACGACCAGGCCCACGCCCCGGGCCCGCATCCACGGCCGCCGACCCCGTTCGCCCCGCGTCGCGGCGCAGGGCCCGCCGACCGTGAGCGGGCGGTGGTTCGCACTCGCCGAGACGACCAGCGACCCCACCGCACTGCAGCTGGCCCGCACCGAGGCGCTCATCGGCCGCTACGGCGTCGTGACGCGGGGATCGGTCATGGCCGAGCAGACGCCAGGCGGGTTCGCAGGCATCTACCGCGTGCTGCGCGAGCTCGAGCAGACCGGCTCGGTGCTGCGTGGCTACTACATCGAGACGTTGGGGGCCGCCCAGTTCGCCGCGACCTCCACGGTCGACCGCATGCGCGCCCACGCGACCGACGACGACCGGCCCACCGATGCGCGCGCCCTGACGCTGGCCGCGACCGACCCGGCCAATCCCTACGGCGCGGCCCTGCCCTGGCCCGGGCGCGCCGCAGAGGCAGACTCGACCCGGCACCGACCGGCCCGCAAGGCCGGCTCGCTGGTGGTCCTGCACGACGGCCGGCTCGTGGTCTATCTCGAGCGGGGAGGCAAGAAGGCACTGGTGTTCGACGACCATCCCGCGCGCCTCGCCGCCGCCGCCACCTCGCTGGCGGCCACGGTCCGCGGCCGGCGCATCAGCCGGCTGACGATCGAGACCGTCGACGGCCAGCCGGTCGCGCCCAGCCCGTTCGGCGAGGCGTTGGCCGAGGCGGGCTTCGAGCGCACGATCAAGGGGCTTCGACTCGATGCCTGAGGGAGACACCGTCTGGCGCACTGCCCACCACCTCCGCGAGGCCCTGGCCGGCCGCGTGCTGACGCGCACCGACTTCCGGGTGCCCGCCTTCGCGACGGTCGATCTGTCCGGCTCTCGTGTCGACGAGGTCGTGAGCCACGGCAAGCACCTGTTGATCCGCACGCCCGAGCACTCGATCCACTCGCACCTGAAGATGGAGGGCGCCTGGCACGTCCAGCGGATCGGCACCGACTGGCGGCGGCCCGGGCACTCCGCCCGTGCAGTCCTGGAGAACCAGGAGTGGCAGGCGATCGGCTACTCCCTCGGCATCCTGGAGGTCCTCGCCCGCAGCGACGAGGCCGAGGCGATCGGCCATCTCGGTCCCGATCTGCTCGGACCGGACTGGGACCTCGACGAGGCCGTGCGCCGGGTCTCGGCCGACCCCGACCGCCCGGTGTTCCTGGCCCTGATGGACCAGCGCAACCTCGCGGGATTCGGCAACGAGTACGTCAACGAGCTGCTGTTCATCATGGGTCTGTCGCCGCACCGGCGCGTCGGTGACGTGCCAGACGTCGCGCGGGTCATCTCCCGCGGCCAACGCATGCTCGACGTCAACAAGTCGCGCATCGAGCGCTCGTTCACCGGCAGCACCCGCAGCGGCGAGGACCGGTGGGTCTACAGCCGAGAGCGGGCCCGCTGCCGCCGCTGCGGCACCCGGTTGCTCAACGGACAGCTGGGCGACCGGCCGACCTCCGAGCGCAACGTCTTCTGGTGCCCCCACTGCCAGCCCTGAGGCACCCCCAACCCAGATCTGCGGACTCCTGCACGCTTTCGCGGCCACGGACCGTGCAGGAGCCCGCAGATCTGGGCGGGTACGGGACCGGTCGGTTGCGCGCTCGCTCTAGGATCACTGTCATGACTGACCAGAGGACCGTCGCCGACTCCGACGTTGACGTCTACGAGCCGAACGATCGCGGCCTCGGCTGGCTGCTCGCCCTGGGCGGCGCGATCGGCATGCTCGCTGCTGCCATCCTCATCATCGACAAGGTCAAGTTCCTCCAGGAGCCCGACAAGGCGCTCGGCTGCGACATCAACGCCTTCGTCAGCTGCGGCGGCGTCATCAACACCGACCAGGCCTCGGTGTTCGGCTTCCCCAACCCGCTCATGGGCGTGGCCGGCTTCGCGATCGTCATGACCCTGGGCGTGCTGATCGCCGCGCGGGTACGCCTGCCCGACTTCGTGTGGCTCGGCCTGCAGGCCGGCGCGGTGTTCGGCATCGCCTTCGTGACCTGGCTGCAGTCGCAGAGCATCTACTCGATCGAAAAGCTCTGCCCGTGGTGCATGGTGGTCTGGTCGGTCATGATCCCGATCTTCGTGTGGCTCACTGCGCGCAACCTGCGCGAGTTCCTGCCCGGCAACCCGGTCTCGCGCTTCGTGAACGACTGGACGCTGCTGATCACGATCCTGTGGTACGTCGCTGTCCTCGCGGCCATCTGGTTCCAGTTCGGCAGCGACCTCTGGGCCTGAGGCCCTACGACGCCGCGGCCACGCGTTCGATGACCTTGGCCAGTCGGACGTCCCGATCGGTGACCCCGCCGACGTCATGGCTGCTGAGCCGGATGTCGACCCGGTTGTAGACGTTGGTCCACTCGGGATGGTGGTCCATCTCGGTGATGGGACCTGCGGCCCGATTGATGAAGGCGATCGCGGCGCCGAAGTCGTCGAACTCGTACGACTTCACGATCGCCTCACCCTCCTGCGACCAGCCGGGCAGGCCCTCGAGGGCGTCTTCGATCTGGGCGTCGGTGAAGGTGCTCATGGGCACACGCTAGACCTGGCTGGGTCACCCGCAAGATGAGAATGGATCTGCGGGGATCCCTTGCTGGCAGCGCCCGCAGGCGGTGGGGCGCTGCGGGGATCCCTTGCTGGCGGCGCCCGCGGGCGGCTTCGCCGCGGTGGGGCGCCGCGGGGAGGGGCCCACTCGATCCACTCGGCGGTTTCACGACATGACAATGCCCCCCGCCATCCCAGGAACGGGGATGGCGGGGGGCATTGTCGTGTCGTGGAGCTGCGGGGAATCGAACCCCGGTCCTACGGCGCTGAGTCAGGGCTTCTCCGGGTGCAGTCTGTCTAGTCGCTTTTCTCAGCCCCGGCGCTCGAACAGACGCGTCGCCGACGGGCTCAGTCGCAGAAAAGTCCCGATCACACGCTGCGACGCCGTGTGATCAGCAAGTCCCCTAAATGAGACTGGCGATCCGGAGCGGGAACACCCCCGGGCCAGCCCTTCACCTATCGCTTAAGCAGCGAGGGCGAAGTCAGTGCGCTTGGAATCGGCACTTGTTGGTTTCCAGAGATCGTTAAAGAGATAACCCTGGATCCTCTACCCGCTTCACCTGAATCGAACGACCTTAGTCGAAACCGATCAGCCCCTCTTGAGTTGTCAATCGTTGCCGAGGCAACACCATCACTCTACCTGCTCACAACGACAAGTCCGAGCCATTCATTCCGACCTGAGCGCCGCGGGGCTCACCGTGGACCCGCGGATGAGTCCCACGGCACACGCAGCCGCCACCACGAGCATCCCGGCGCAGATGACGATGCCGGTGTCGAACCCGGGGCCGAAGACGTCCGGATCATCGAAGTCCCGCCCCGTGATCCCGGCGATCGGGGGGATCGCCGCCACCGCGAGCAGGGAGGCCGTACGCGCGACGGCGTTGTTGATGCCCGAGGCGATCCCGGTCTGCTGCATGGGTGCGGCGGCCAGGACCGCGGTCGTGAGCGGAGCCACCAGCGTCGTGATCCCGATACCGAAGACGACCGACGCAGGCAGGACGTCGAGCCAGAAGCTCGCGTCCTCGCCGATGCGCAGCATCAGCAGCAGGCCCACCGCCGCGATCAGCGGGCCGAAGGTCATGGGCCAGCGCGGGCCGATCCGCGTCCCCAGCGCGCCGGCCCGGGCCGAGAACAGCAGCATGATGATCGTCATCGGCACGCTCGCAAGACCCGCGACCAGTGGCGAGAACCCCGAGACGTACTGCAGCTGCTGCACGAGCAGGAATCCCGAGGCCGCGAGCGCCCCGTAGATCGCGAACGTGCAGATGTTCGCCGCGGTGAAGATCCGGTCCGCGAACAGCGCGAGGGGCACGAGCGTGTGGGGGGTGAGCCTTTGGTGGACGACGAACACCACCATGAGGACGAGCCCCGCTCCTCCCCACAGCCAGGACTTCTCGACCAGACCGTAGGTGAGAGCCGCCAGGCCCGCCGCGGTCAGCCCCGCGCCCGCGTAGTCGATCCGGTCCTGGTCACCGGACGTCTCCGGCACGTGACGGATCGCGATCCAGACCACGAGCGCCGCGAGCGGGAGGTTGATCCAGAAGATGCCACGCCAGCCGGTCGTGTCGACGAGCCAGCCGCCGACCAAGGGGCCGATGGCCGTCGTGACGCCCGACAGACCTGACCAGAAGCCGATCGCCGGTCCCCGGTCCTCGGGCGCGAACGACGCCGAGATGATCGCCAGGCTGCCCGGCGTCAGCAGCGCGGCGCCCACCCCCTGGAGCCCGCGAGCGGCGACCAGCACCTCGATCGTGGGTGCGGCCGCGCACAGGACCGACGCCGCGGCGAACCACACGACGCCGATCACGAAGACCCTGCGGCGACCCAGGCGGTCCCCCAGCGAGCCGCCGACGAGGATCAGGGCGGCCAGGGTGAGCGTGTACGCGTTGACGATCCACTGCACCCCCGCGGCCCCGGCGTCGAGGTCGGCGTTCATCGCCGGCAGCGCCAGACCGACGATCGAGCCGTCGAGGAAGGCCATGCCCGAGCCGAGGATCATGGCTGCCAGCACCCATCTGCCCTGCGCGGACGCGAGACGGATGGTGCCGGCGTTCACGCCAGGTGACCGCTCATGCGTCGACGCCGAACAGCTCGGCCCCGTTGTGCCACAGCACGCTTCGCATCCAGTCGTCGCCGAGGTCGAGCCGCTGCAGCACCTCGACCTGGTGCGCGTACGCATAGGGGATGTTGGGGAAGTCGGTGCCGAACAGGATCCGCTCCTGCAGGTCGAGCAGCCTGGCGGGCACGCCGTGCGGGACGGGCTCGTCCCAGAAGTCGACGAACGCCATCGTGGTGTCCAGCCGGACGTTGTCGTGCCGCTCGGCGAGGTCGAGGAACTCGTCGATCTCGGGCATCCCGAGGTGGGCGATGACCAGGGCCAGGTCCGGGTGGCGCGACAGCACGTCCGCGACCCCTGAGGGTCCGGTGTGGTGACCCGGTGCCGGCCCCGAGCCTGCGTGCAGCACGATCGGCGTCCCGCTCTCGGCCAGCACGCCCCACACGGGCTCGAGCAGCGGATCGTTCGGCGCGAAGTCGCCGACCTGCACGTGGACCTTGAAGACCTCGACGCCTTCCTCGATGAGCTGCGGCACGTACGTCGCAGCCTCCGGCTCGGGATAGAACGTCGCCGACCACAGGGCGTCGGGCGTGCGCTCGGCGAAGTCGCGGGTCCACTCGTTCATGAACCCCGCGACACCCGGGCGGTGGGCGTAGGACAGCGCGGAGAACCGCCTGACGCCCATCGAGCGCAGGTGCTCGACCCGCTCCTCGTCGCTCGTGCGGTACGTGATCGGCCACGGTCGGCCCAGCAGCGGACCGGCGGAGTCGAAGTAGGCCCACACCTTCGCCAGCACCTGTGGCGGCATGAAGTGTGCGTGCACGTCCACGAGGCCGGGCAGGCCGAGGGCGGCGGTCAGGGCCGGAAGATCGGAGTCCTCCAGCGCCACTAGTGCATGCCCTTGAGGCGACGCCCGAGATCGCGCTCGGCCTCACGGGTCGCGGTGCGCTCGGCGATCGCATGGCGCTTGTCGTACGTCTTCTTGCCGCGGGCCAGGGCGATCTCGACCTTCGCGCGACCGTCCTTGAAGTACAGCGAGAGCGGGACGATCGTCAGGCCCTTCTCGGTTGTACGACGCTCGATGCGGTCGATCTCGCTGCGATTCAGCAGGAGCTTGCGGCGTCGCCGGGTCTCATGGTTGGTCCACGTGCCCTGCGTGTACTCGGGGATGTGCACCCCGAGCAGCCACGCCTCGCCGCGCTCGATCTCGCCGAAGCCGTCCACCAGGGATGCGCGACCTGCACGCAACGACTTCACCTCGGTGCCGGTCAAGACCATGCCGGCCTCGAACGTGTCCTCGATGTGATAGTCGTGGCGCGCCTTCTTGTTCTGCGCAACGAGCTTGCGCCCGGTTTCCTTGGCCACCGGACCATTGTGTCACCTCTGGGTGAAGATCATCCGCCGGCGGCCGCGACCACGACCGGATCGGCGCATCCGCGGGCGAATCCGGCGATCCGCCGATCGATGTCACGCCGCAGCACGACCGCGCCGATGCGCTCGGCGATCGGAGCGAGCCACCGCGGACGGCAGCCGAAGCTGTAGCGCCACGTGGCTCGGCAGCCGCCGCCCGGCTCGGGCGCGAAACGCCATCCACCCGCGAACGACTCGAAGAACCACGGCCCCTGCGTCATCTTCATCCCCACGTTGGTCGGAGGGTTGAACGAGACGTACTCGCTGACCATCCGCAGCCGCGAGCGGTGCCGGGTCTCGGTGCGTACGCCCTTGGCGGGCGCGCTCGCGCCGTCGAGGAAGTGCTGCTCCTGGATGAACGGGTCCCACCGCAGGCGCGTCTCGCCCGTGGTCTGGGAGACGCGGAACGCCACCGCCGGGTCGACCGCGACGACGACGCTCGACTCGATCCGTCTCACAGCCAGCCCATGGGGTTCACCGTGTTGCCGTTGCTGAGCACCATGAAGTGCAGGTGGCAGCCGGTCGAGTAGCCGGTCGAGCCGACGTAGCCGATGACCTGGCCGCGTGAGACCTTGCTCCCGGCCCCGACTGCGAAGCGCGACAGGTGGTTGTAGGTCGTCACGACGTTGACACCGCGCTTGACGCCGTTGTTGAGGATCACGCGGTTGCCGTACGCCGCGTTGAAGTACTGCTGAATCACGGTGCCGCTGGCCGCAGCCCGGATGGGCGTGCCGCAACCGACGCCGAAGTCGGTGCCGTCGTGGAGCTTGTAGACCCCCGTGATCGGGTGCCGGCGCATGCCGAACGGCGAGGTGATCGGACCGGCCACGGGGTACGACAGCGCGCCCCCGCTGTCGCCGCCGGACCCCTTGCCGCCGGACTTGACCTGCTTGGCCGCCAGCGCGCGCAGCTGCGCGGCCAGTCGGTTCGCCTCTGCGACCTTCTCGCGGTACTGCCGCTCGTCCTCGGCGACGGCGGCGGACGCGGAGTTGCGGATCTCCTGACGTGCCTTGACGAGCTTCGCGACCTGGGCGGCCTGCCCCTCGGCGACCTCCTCGAGGCGCTGCATCTCCACCAGGTTCGCGGCGGCCTGCGCACGCTTCACCTGCACCTCGTCGCGCAGCTTCTGCACCTTCTCGCGCTTGAGCTTGAGGATCACCCGGGTGGCGTCGAGGCGCTGCATCGTGGCCACCTGCTGATCGCCCACGACCGTGTTGAGGCTCATCTGCTCGCTGAACTGCTCGGTGTCCTCGCCGCGGAGCAGTCCGCTGACCGCATTGAGCCTGCGGTCGCCCTGGAGCGCCTGCTGCACCGCGAACTCCTCGACCGAGGACTCCGAGGCCTTGAGCTGCTTCTGGCCCTTCTTGAGCTTGGCGCGGGCCTTGCGCAGCTTGGCCTCGCTGCGCTCGAGCTCGAGCTGCATCTGGTCGTCGACCGCCTGGGCCGTCGCGAGCTTGCCGCGCGTACGTCCGAGGTTCGCCTCTGCGGCGTCGAGCTTGCCCTGCGCGACCCGCAGCGCGGCCGCGGCCTTCTCCAGCTCCGCGGTCGAGGCGTCGAGGTGCTTCTTGGCCTCGGTCTGCTCGCGGTTGGCGTCCTTCTTCTGCTTCTCGAGATCGTCCTTGCGGTCCGCGAACGACGGAGTGGCGAGGGACGCGACGAGCGCCGCCGTGAGGACCAGTGCGGTCAGGGCACGGCGGTGCCTGGGGTGCGTGACGGAGCTGTGCATGACCTCGACCTTGGGGGAAGTTTCCCCGGGAACCCGGGGACTGTCGACGTACGGATGGAGCCGGACAAGAAACTGTCAAGCCCAACTTTAGGCTAAGGGCGTCACACGTCGAGGTATTTGCGGGTCAGCAGGAGTGTCGGCACCATCGCGAGCAGCACCGCGAGCACCGTCGTCTCGCCCATCACGGTGAAGGCGTCGCTCCACCCCACCCAGGTCGTCGTGGTCGACAACGTGTCCCTCAGGTAGCCGTAGACGACGAACTGCATGAACGCCGCGAGCCCACCGGCCGCGAGCGCTGCCGAGATCAGGGCGGCCAGCATCGACTCGAGCACGAACGGCAGCTGGATGTGCCAGCTCGACGCCCCGACGAGTCGCATGATGCCGATCTCGCGACGGCGGGCGTACGCTGTCATGCGGATCGTGTTGGACACCTGGAGGATCGCCGCGACGACGAGCAGCGCCGAGATCGCGAGCGCACCGTTGCGCAGATTGTCCAAGAAGGTGAACAGCGGTCCGAGCAGCTCCTTGATCGAGCTGACCCGGCCGACGCCCTCCATGCCGCTGAGCTGGCTCTCGACGCTGTCGAACTTCTCCGGGTCGTTCAGGGTCACGAAGTACGTCGAGGGGAAGGACTTGGGGCTCAGCGTCTCGAGCAGCTTCTTGCCGGTGTCGGACTGGCTGTAGAGCACGCGCGAGCGCTCGTACTGCTCCTCGGGCGTGCGCTCCTCGAACGACTTGACCTGCGAGTTCTCGCGCAGCGCCTGCTCGATCGAGGCCTGCTGCGCCTTGGTCGTCAGGCCGCCGATGCAGTTGGCGCTCGGGGAGTTGCGCGTGCAGAGATCGACCTGGAGCTGCAGCCGGTCACCGTAGTACTTCTCCGTGCGGTCCGACTGCGCCAGGATCAGCAGACCGAGCGCAGCCAGCAGCAACGACACGGTCATGGTCACGATCAGCGAGATCGACATGGACAGGTTGCGCGACAGGCTCTGGCGCAGCTCATTCAGGGTGCTTCGCATCTGCTGGGGTCCTCTTAGTTCTGGTAGCCGTAGATGCCGCGGGCCTCATCGCGCACGATGAGTCCGCCTTCGAGCTCGATGACCCGCTTGCGCATCTGGTCCACGATCGACGAGTCGTGCGTCGCCATGACGACGGTCGTGTCCGTGCGGTTGATCCGGTCGAGCAGCTTCATGATGCCGACGCTCGTGGCCGGGTCGAGGTTGCCGGTGGGCTCGTCGGCGATGAGGATCATCGGTCGGTTGACGAAGGCGCGAGCCACCGCGACGCGCTGCTGCTCGCCGCCGGACAGCTCATCGGGCATGCGGTGACCCTTGCCCTCCAGGCCGACCATCTCGAGCGTCTCGGGGACGACCTTCTTGATCTCGCTGCGCGGCTTGCCGATGACCTCGAGCGCGAAGGCGACGTTCTCCGTGACGGTCTTGTTGGGCAGCAGCCGGAAGTCCTGGAACACGGTGCCGACCTGGCGGCGCAGCTTGGGCACCTTCCAGCTCGAGAGCTTGTTGATCTCCTTGCCGGCGACGTAGACGCGACCGCTCGTGGGGCGGGCCTCACGAAGGATCAGGCGCAGGAACGTCGACTTGCCGGAGCCCGAGGCGCCGACGAGGAAGACGAACTCCCCCTTCTCGATCTCGAGGTCGACGGCGTCGAGCGCGGGGCGCTTCTGGCCGGGATAGGTCTTGGTGACCTTGTCGAATCGAATCACTCGGACGAGTCTAGGCAGGTCGACCCCAGTGTCGTGGGAGGCCCGGTGTCAGGCGATCCGCCGCGCGACGTACTCGTCGACGGCGCCGGGCGCGAGGACCGCGTCGATGACCATCGCGCTCGCACCGAGGATGCCGCCCTGGCTCCCCACCGCGGTGCCGACGATGCGCAGGTCGTGCGTCGCGAGCGGCAGGGACCGCTGGTAGACGACCTCACGCACGCCCGCGAGCAGGTACTCCCCCGCCTCCGACAGCTTGCCGCCGATCACGATGACCGACGGGTTGAGCAGGTTCACGCAGGTCGCCAGCACGGAGCCGAGATCGCGTCCGGCCTCGCGGACCGCCTGCAGCGCGGCGATGTCGCCCGAGGAGACAGCATCGACGATGTCCTGCGAGGACTCGACCGTGAGACCCCCGGCACGAAGCTTCGCCGCGATCGCCGGACCGGCCGCGACCGCCTCGAGGCACCCGGTGTTGCCGCAGCGGCACACGACGTCCGCAGCGGCCCCGGCGACCTGGACGTGGCCGAGGTCGCCCGCGGAGCCGAGCGCCCCTCGCAGCAGCCTCCCGTCGGTCACGATCCCGGCGCCGATGCCGGTCGCGACCTTGACCAGCAACAGGTGCGGCGCGGACTGCCAGGACGTGACGTACTCACCGAGGGCCATGAGGTTGACGTCGTTGTCGACCAGGACCGGGCCGTCGAACTGGCGGGCGAGGTGTGCCGGGACGTCGAAGTCGTGCCAGCCCGGCATGATCGGCGGATTGGCCGGTCGCCCGGTCGCGTGCTCGACCGGACCGGGTACGCCGATGCCGACGCCCGCGACGTCGGCCGGTCCCCGGTCGAGGCTCGCGAGGAGATCCACCGCGAGCGCCGAGACCCGGTCCAGCACGATCACGGGGCCGTCGGCGATGTCGCTCTCGACGGTCGTCTCGGCGAGCACCTGGCCCGACAGGTCGCTGACGGCCACGCTCGCGTGCGAGGCGCCCAGGTCGATCGCGAGGACCACGCGGTCGCGCCGGTTGAGGGCGAAACGCGTCGGCGGGCGCCCGCCCGTGGAGGCCGCCTCGCCGACGGGCTCCAGGAGGCCGGACGAGAGCATCGCGTCGACGCGGGCCGTGATGGTCGACCGGGCCAGCGAGGACAGCGCAGCCAGCTCGCCACGCGTGCGCGGCGTCCCGTCCCGCATCAGCTGGAACAGGTCTCCGGTGCCGACGAGCGTCGACGGAAGCCCCGGGGACGAAGTCATGGCCATGAGTAAACCACCCCTTGGGTCGCATCGCCGAGGCAAGTATGTCGTTCGCCGTCTGACTTTTGCTTGACGGCCGACAGAACGTGTGACTAGCATCACGCCATGTCAACCGCCCCCCTGCTCGAGATGCGCGGCATCGTCAAGGAGTTTCCCGGCGTCCGCGCCCTCGACGGTGTCGACCTGGTCGTCCGTCCCGGCGAGGTCCACTGCCTGCTGGGCCAGAACGGCGCGGGGAAGTCGACCCTGATCAAGGTGCTGGCCGGCGCGCACGGCGTCGACGAGGGAACGATCCTGTGGGACGGGGAGCCGGTCACGTTCAGCGATCCGCAGGTCGCCCTGGCGACCGGGATCGCGACCATCTACCAGGAGCTGGACCTGGTCGACGGGCTCAGCGTCGCCGACAACATCTTCCTCGGCCACGAGCGCGCCCGCGGCGGCGTCACCCGCGACGCCGACATGAACAAGGCGGCCCGCAGCCTCCTGGCGACCCTCGGCCACCCCGAGATCCGCCCCACCCGCGAGGTCGGCAGCCTCTCGGCCGCCGGCAAGCAGATCGTCTCGATGGCCCGGGCCCTGTCCCGCCAGGCCCGGGTCATCGTGATGGACGAGCCCTCCGCCGTGCTGGACCCCGACGAGGTCGACGGGCTGTTCCGCGTGGTCGAGGACCTGCGCGCCTCGGGCGCGGCCATCGTGTACATCTCCCACCGGCTCGAGGAGATCCGCCGCATCGGCGACCGGCTCACGGTCCTCAAGGACGGCCGCACGGTGGCCGGCGACCTGTCCGCCAAGGACACCCCCACGTCCGAGCTCATCACCCTCATGACCGGCCGCACCGTGTCGTCGGTCTTCCCGCGACGGTCCACCCCGCTTCCCGACGGGCCCGCGCTCCTCACCGTGGATCACCTGGTCCGCGACGGCGAGTTCGCCGACGTCTCGTTCGAGGTGCGTCCCGGCGAGATCATCGGCCTGGCCGGGCTCGTCGGCGCCGGCCGCAGCGAGATCATCGAGACGATCTACGGCGCCCGGCGCGCCACCGGCGGCTCGGTGACCGTGGACGGCACCCGGCTGCGCAACGGCTCGGTCGACGCGGCGGTCCGGGCCGGCCTCGGCCTGTGCCCCGAGGAGCGCAAGTCGCAGGGACTGATGCTCGACGACGCCGTCTATCGCAACATCTCCCTCGCGAGCATCGACCGCTTCGCCCGCTTCGGCGTCTCCGCCGAGGGCGCCGAGCGGCGCGCCGCCCACGAAGCCGCCCGGTCCGTCGACGTCCGCCCGGATGCGCCCGACCGTCTCATGCGCACGCTCTCGGGCGGCAACCAGCAAAAGGTCGTCCTGGCCCGCTGGCTGCTGCGGTCGTGCAAGGTCCTGCTGCTCGACGAGCCCACCCGGGGCGTCGACGTCGGCGCCCGGGCGGAGATCTACCACCTGGTCCGCGCGCTCGCGGACTCCGGCGTGGCCCTCGTGGTCGTCTCCAGCGACATCGACGAGGTGCTCGGGCTGTCCGACCGGGTCCTGGTCATCGCCGAGGGCTCGGTCGTGCACGACGGGCCCAGCGACGCCATCGACGCCTCCGGAGTTCTCGACCGCATCCTGGCCACCCACGAGCACCAACCCACCACCGACGAGCAGAAGGGGGAAGTCGCGTGAGCGCCTCCCTGCGTGATCCCTCCCTGACCGTGCCCGCCAAGCCGCCCCGTGGCGACCGCGGCGGCAATCTCGGCCTGGCCCGCAACCTCGGCCTGGTCGTCGCGCTGGTGATCTTGTGCATCGTCGGCGTCGTGACCGCCGGCGACCGTTTCGCCAGCTCCGACAACGTGCTGACGATCCTGCGGCTCGCGGCCGTGATCGGTGTCGTGTCGATCGGCATGACGTTCGTCATCACCGGCGGCGGCATCGACCTGTCCGTCGGCGCCATCGTGGCTCTGTCATCGGTGTGGGCCACGACCACCGGTACGCAGGCCATGGCCGACGACATCGGCTGGATCGCGATGGTGTTCAGCGCCGTCCTGGTCGGTACGGCGTGCGGAGCGATCAACGGTGTGCTGATCGCGTACGGCCGGGTCGTGCCGTTCATCGCGACCCTGGCGATGCTGGCCTCGGCCCGCGGCCTGGCCGAGATCATCGCGGACCGCAAGACCCAGATCATCCGCAACCAGGGCTTCCTGGACTTCTTCGATGCCGAGCCGCTCGGCATCCCGGTGATCGTCATCATCTTCGCCGTGGTCACCGTCGCCGGCTGGTTCCTGCTCAACCGCACGACGTTCGGGCGCCGGACGTTCGCGGTCGGCGGCAACCCCGAGGCCGCCCGCCTCGCCGGCATCAAGGTCCAGCGGCACACCGTCTACCTGTACGCGCTGCTCGGCCTGACCTGCGGCATCGCTGCGGTGATGCTGATGTCGCGCACCACGACCGGCTCGTCCACCCACGGCACCGGCTACGAGCTCGACGCCATCGCCGCTGTCGTGATCGGCGGCACGCTGCTGAGCGGTGGGCGCGGCACGATCGTCGGCACCCTCTTCGGCGTCCTCATCTTCACCACCCTGACCAATGTCTTCACGCTCAACAACCTCTCCACGTCGGCCCAGGCCGTCGCCAAGGGCGTGATCATCGTGATCGCCGTGCTCCTGCAGCAGCGCATCGCGAACCGCAAGACGTAGCACCTCACGATGCATCCCTCCCCCACCACCACAGGAGTCCACATGTCCACGACCCACCCCCGTCGCCGTCGATCCCTCGTCGTCGGCGCACTCGCGGCAGCCACCCTCGTCCTCGGCGCCTGCACCAACGGCTCGAGCGGCGATGGCGACACCAGCGACGCCATCGCCAAGAGCAACACCGACAACGACAAGTCCGGCGACAAGGTCGTGATCGGCTTCTCCGCCCCGGCGGCCGACCACGGCTGGATGGGATCGATCACCAAGTCCGCGATCGCGCAGGCCAAGGAGTACGACGACATCGACCTCAAGGTCGCCGAGGGCACCAACGAGGTCAACCTGCAGATCTCCCAGGTGGAGACCTTCATCAACGACAAGGTCGACGCGATCGTGCTCCTGCCGTTCGACGGCGCCGCGATGACGTCGGTCGCCCAGAAGGCCATGGACGCGGGCATCATCGTGATCAACGTCGACCGCGAGTTCGACTCCCCGTTCGCCGCCCGCACCACGGTGCTGGGCGACAACTACGGCATGGGCGTCTCGGCCGGCACCTTCGTCTGCGAGGACGCCGCGGGCAAGAAGGGCTTGAAGGTCGCCGAGATCGCCGGCATCGACTCGCTGCCGCTGACGCAGGACCGCTCGAAGGGCTTCGCGGACGCCCTCAAGTCGTGCGGCCTGAAGGTCGACAACCGGGTCGCCGCCGAGTTCACCGTCGAGTCCGGCGAGAAGGCTGCCTCGAACCTGCTGCAGGCCGCTCCGAAGATCGACTACCTGTGGAACCACGACGACGACCAGGGCGTGGGCGTCATGGCGGCCATCAAGAACGCCGGCCGTGACGAGTTCACGATGATCGGCGGCGCCGGCTCGGCCAACGTCATGCGCGACATCAAGGCCGACAACACCGTGCTCAAGGCGACGGTCGTCTACCCGTCCACGCAGGCCGCCGACGGGATCAAGCTCGCCCGCCTGCTGGTCCAGGGCAAGTCGATGTCCGACCTCGCCGAGATCGAGGTGCCGCGCCAGCTCAAGCTGTCGGCTCCCGTCGTGACGAAGGAGAATGTCGACACCTACCTCCCGTCGGCCTTCGAGTCCTGACGGTCCGGGGCCCGCCGCGATGGTGGCGGGCCCCGGTCCCCCTCCGCCCCACCCCTCCTCACGAAAGCTGGCCCATGTCTGACACACGTCCCGCACTCGGCATCGGCATGGTCGGCTACGCCTTCATGGGCGCCGCCCACTCCCAGGCCTGGCGCACGGCCCCCGCGTTCTTCGACCTGCCGTTGACGCCCCGCCTGTCGGCGATCTGCGGCCGCGACGAGGCCGCCGCCGCCGATGTGGCCCGTCGATTCGGCTGGGAGTCCGTCGAGACCGACTGGCGCGCGCTGCTCACCCGCGACGACATCGACGTCATCGACATCTGCACCCCCGGACACACCCACGCCGAGATCGCGATCGCCGCGCTCGAGGCCGGCAAGCACGTCCTGTGCGAGAAGCCGCTCGCCAACACGGTCGAGGAGGCCGAGGCGATGGCCGAGGCCGCCGCGGCCGCCGCCGAGCGCGGAGTGCGGGCGATGTGCGGCTTCACCTACCGGCGTACGCCCGCAGTGGCGTTCGCCCGCCAGCTCGTGGCCTCGGGCCGGATCGGCACGATCCGCCACATCCGGGGGCAGTACCTGCAGGACTGGCTCGCCGACGAGGACGCCCCGCTCAGCTGGCGCCTCGACAAGTCCCTGGCGGGCTCAGGCGCCCTCGGAGACATCGGCGCCCACATCATCGACATGGCCCAGTTCGTCTCCGGCGACTCGATCGCCTCGGTCAACGGCCTCATGGAGACGTTCGTCCCGACCCGCCCCGTGGGGGGCGACCATGCCACGCTCGGAGGCACCTCCTCCAGCACCGCCGAGCGCGGACCGGTGACCGTCGACGATGCGGCCGCCTTCACCGCCCGCTTCGTCGGCGGCGCCATCGGCGTCTTCGAGGCCACCCGGTTCGCGACAGGACGCAAGAACGCATTGCGGCTCGAGATCAACGGCACGCTGGGCTCGTTGGCGTTCGACTTCGAGGACATGAACGTGCTCGAGCTGTTCGACGCGACCGAGGACCCGGCCGTCGCGGGCTTTCGTCGCATCATCGTCACCGAGGCCACGCACCCGTACATCGCGGCGTGGTGGCCCCCGGGCCACGGCCTCGGCTACGAGCACGGGTTCACCCACCAGGTCGTGGACCTGGTCACCGACATCGCCAAGGGCGCCGACCCGGCACCGTCCTTCGCCGACGGGCTCGCGGTCCAGCGGGTCCTCGCGGCTGTCGAGGCGAGCGCCGCGGACGGCACCACCCATCAGATCGGAGCCATCTCATGACCCGTCCCATCACCTTGTTCACCGGCCAGTGGGCCGACCTCCCCTTCGAGGAGGTCGCGGCGCTGGCCGCCGGGTGGGGCTACGACGGCCTGGAGATCGCCTGCTGGGGCGACCACCTCGACCCGTGGGCCGCGGTCGAGGACCCCGACCACATCAAGACCCGCCTCGACATCCTGGCCAAGCACGACCTCAAGGTCTACGCGATCTCCAACCACCTCAAGGGCCAGGCGGTCTGCGACGACCCGATCGACGAGCGCCATCACGACATCCTCTCGGCGCGGGTGTGGGGCGACGGCGATCCCGAGGGCGTACGCCAGCGGGCCGCCGAGGAGATGAAGCACACCGCCCGGGCCGCGCGCATGCTCGGCGTCGACACGGTCGTCGGTTTCACCGGGTCGTCGATCTGGAAGTACGTCGCGATGTTCCCCCCGGCGTCCGAGGCGATGATCGCGGCCGGCTACCAGGACTTCGCCGACAGGTGGAACCCGATCCTCGACGTCTTCGACGAGGAGGGCGTGCGATTCGCCCACGAGGTGCACCCGAGCGAGATCGCGTACGACTACTGGACGACCCACGCCGCGCTCGACGCGATCGGTCACCGCGAGGCGTTCGGTCTCAACTGGGACCCGTCCCACTTCGTCTGGCAGGACCTGGACCCGCTCGGCTTCCTGTGGGACTTCAAGGACCGGATCTACCACGTCGACTGCAAGGACGCGAAGAAGCAGGTGGGCAACGGTCGCAACGGCCGGCTCGGCTCCCACCTGCCCTGGGCCGATCCGCGCCGGGGCTGGGACTTCGTGTCGACCGGACGCGGCGACGTGCCGTGGGAGGCGTGCTTCCGCATGCTCAACACGATCGGCTACGACGGTCCGATCTCGATCGAGTGGGAGGACGCGGGCATGGACCGGCTGGTGGGCGCACCCGAGGCGCTGGCGTACGTCAAGGCCAATCTCTTCGACGCCCCGGCAGCCGCCTTCGATGCCGCCTTCAGCTCGGCGGACTGAGCGCCGGTCGGTTCTGGACGGGCGGCGACGGGGCCCCGGGGCTAGCGTCAAGGCATGAGACTTCCGCTCCTGGACCCCCGTGACGCACTGGCCCTGATCGGCCGCGGCCCGGCCCTGGTCGAGACGGCCCTCACCCTCGTGCCGCGTGCGGCAGCGCTGCTGGACGCCGCCGAGATCCTGCTCAACCGCGTCGACGGCATGATCGACCAGGTCGAGACCACCCGTCTGGCCGCCGACGACGCGATCAAGCGCATCGGCGAGACCAACACCCGCGCCGACGACGCGATCAGCAAGATCGGCGAGACCAACACCCGCGCCGACGACGCGATCAGCAAGATCGACCAGACCAACACCCGCGCCGACGAGGCCATCGACCACATCGGCCGGACCAACACCCAGGCCGACGAGGCGGTGGCCCGGATCGACCGGACGATCGACCAGGCCGACGGGCTCGTCGTGCGCGCGGCGGGGCTGCTCGGCAGCGTCGAGCCCACGGTGGAGCGCGGGCTGCGGATGTTCGACGACTTCGCACCGATCATCCAGCGTCTGCAGCCCATCGCGGAGCGGCTCTCCACCACGGTCGACCCCGACGAGGTCGAGGCCGTGGTCCGCCTGCTCGATCACCTGCCCGACCTGGTCGAGCGCATCGAGACCGACGTGCTGCCCATGATGGCGACGCTGCGCAACGTGGGTCCGGACCTGCACGACTTGCTCGACCTGACCCGCGAGCTCAACATGATGCTGGGCAAGGTCCCCGGGATGGGGCGGGTCAAGAAGCGGGTCGACGAGCAGCAGGAGCGCGAGGCCACCGCTGAGGACCGCGACGCACGCGCAGACGACGAGAGGCACTGACCACGAAGCGGTGGCGGCGCCGGACGGCTAGTCCGTGCCGTGCTCCCGGCGCCAGCGGATGCCGGCCTCGATGAAGTCGTCGATCTCGCCGTCGAGCACGGCCTGCGTGTTGCCGGTCTCGTACTCGGTGCGCAGGTCCTTGACCATCTGGTACGGGTTGAGGACGTAGTTGCGCATCTGGTCGCCCCACGAGGCCTGGACGTCACCGCGCAGCTCGTCGAGGTGAGCACGCTCCTCGGCCTTCTTCAGGGCGAGCAGCTTGGCCTTGAGGATCACCATCGCGCTGGCCTTGTTCTGCAGCTGGCTCTTCTCGTTCTGGCAGCTGACGACCGTGCCGGTCGGGATGTGCGTCAGGCGCACGGCCGAGTCGGTCGTGTTGACGCTCTGGCCGCCGGGGCCCGACGAGCGATACACGTCGACGCGGATCTCCTCCTCGGGGATGTCGATCTCGTCGGTCTGCTCCAGCACCGGGACGACCTCGATCGCGGCGAACGAGGTCTGCCGGCGGCCCTGGTTGTCGAAGGGCGAGATGCGCACCAAGCGGTGCGTGCCCGCCTCGACCGAGAGCGTCCCGTACGCGTACGGGGCCTTGACCGCGAAGGTCGTGGACTTGATGCCCGCCTCCTCGGCGTACGACACGTCGTAGACCTCGACCGTGTAGCCGTGGCGCTCGGCCCACCGGATGTACATGCGCTGCAGCATGAGGGCGAAGTCGGCCGCGTCGACGCCACCGGCGCCCGAGCGGATCGAGACCAGCGCATCGCGCTCGTCGTACTCACCCGAGAGCAGGGTGCGGATCTCGAGGGAGTCGATCGCCTTCTTGATGCGGACCAGCTCGGAGTCGGCCTCGGCCAGCGTGTCGCTGTCGCCCTCCTCGGCGCCCATCTCGTGCATGATCTCGACGTCGTCGAGACGCTGGCGCAGGCCCGTGACGCGTTCGACCTCGGCCTGCAGGACCGACAGCCGGCCGGTCACGCGCTGCGCATTGGCCTGGTCGTCCCAGAGGTCGGGTGCACCGACCTCCTCCTGCAGCTCGGCGATCTCCTTGCGCACGGCATCGAGGTCGAGGACCTTCTCGATGGACGTCAGGGTCGCGTCGAGGGCCTTGGTCTGCTCGGTGAAGTCAGGGGTTGCCACCTGTCGAGGCTACCGGGTCCGGTCACACGCTCTTGCGGCGGAACTCCGGTGACTGCGTCGGGCCGTTGGCACCGTGCGACTTCTCGCTGCCGTCGTGCTCGGCGCCCTCGGCCGTCGCGTGGTGCTTGCCCTTCTTCTTCTCCAGCGCCTCGCGGAACTTGGCCTTCATGTCGGCCTGCTTGTCTGTGCCCTCTGTCTCAGCCATAGCGCCATCCTACGCCCAACGATGCCCGTAGAATTCTGTCGACTCAAGGAGACAGGTTGTACGTGCGCAGGTTGGTCGTGGTGGCAGGAATCGTGGCGACAGGTCTGGTGGTGCCGACGCAGGCGTCAGCGGCCGTGGCACCGTTGGCGGTGTCCCCGTCCCAGCCCGTCCAGGGCAAGACGTTCACCCTCAAGGGCACCGTGACCCCGAAGTTCGCTCGTCCGGTGCGGCTGCAGCGCTACGTCGGCGGACGGTGGACGACCGCCCGCACGACCAAGAGCACCTCCTCGGGCCGCTACTCCTTCACGTACCGCTCGAGCGCCTCGTCACTCACCTTCCGGACGCACGTGCCGAAGGCCAAGCGCAACGGCAAGGGCCACACGTACAGCTCCCAGAAGTCGGCCAAGCTCGTCGTCCGGCCCGTACGGCCCGCACAGCCCGCCCGGCCCGCGCCGAAGCCCGTCGTCACGCCTGCTCCTGCCCCCGCGTCCACATCCCTGACGCTCACGACCGCACCGGGCGGCACGGTCAGCGCCGAGGTCGTCTCGACACCGGCCGCGGGTCGCCGCGTGGAGATCCATCGCCTGGACGGTGACGCCTGGGTCACCGATGCAAGCGCGCCGCACCACGCGTCCGGCCGCACCACCGTGTCGTTCGACGCGCCCACTCCCGGCGAGCACGAGTACCGCGCCGTCGTCGTGGGCGCCGGACTGCCGACGAGCACGTCGACCACCGTGCGCCTGGCCGTCCAGTCGCGCGTGGCGCGGGTCGACGTCCGCACCGACGGCGGCGAGGAGATCACGAGCGGCGAGACGTACGTGCCGGGGACGATCGTCGTCGACCCGCGCGGATCCGATCTCGCGGCCTCGACCACGCCCGCGCGGTTCCGCGTACGTGGCAACAGCACGTCCTGGGCGCGGATCAAGCTGTCGTACAAGGTCAAGCTCGACACGAAGACGTCCCTGCTCGGGCTCCCCGCGAGCAAGGACTGGGCGCTCATGGCGAACTTCTACGACCGCTCCATGCTGCGCAACGAGGTGGCCTTCGAGGCGAGCCGGCGCGTGGGACTGCCCTGGACCCCCCGCATGCGGTTCGCCGAGCTGTGGGTCGACGGCAGCTATCGAGGCCTGTACCAGCTCGGCCAGAACATCGAGGCAGAGCCGGGACGCGTCGAGCTGCCCGACGGGGGCTTCCTCCTGGAGGGCGACTCCCACGAGGAGGACGACCTGGCCTTCCGGACCGACCGCGGGTTCCAGATCTTCTTCAAGGACCCCGACGATCCCGACGCCACCACGCAAGCGCGCGTCGCCGCGCAGGTCCAGGCGGCCGAGGACGGGATCTACGCCGGCGACCTGTCATCGATCGACATCGGATCGTTCGTCGACTACTACATCGTCAACGAGCTGCTCAAGAACTTCGACTCGGCCATCAACAACAGCAACTGGATGGTGCTGTCGGCCGACGGGACGCTGGCGATGGGCCCGGTGTGGGACTTCGACCAGTCGATGGGCAACCGCACGGACCTCGACGCCAACCAGACGTCCGGTCTGTTCACGGGTGAGCTCTTCGGCGAGTACGCACCCAGCCAGATCAAGCTGCCCGAGGGGCACTGGTTCAACCAGCTCGTGGCGAACCCGGAGTTCCGGGCGGCGCTCACGAAGCGCTGGGCGCAGGTCCGTGGCCCCCTGTCCGGCCTGTCCGACCACGTCGCGGCCCTCGGTCGCGAGGTCAAGGACGCCGGCCCCCGGAACTTCACCGATGGCAACGGCGGCCTGGGACTTCCGCTCGGACCGACCATCCTCGACCACGAGCCGAGGTCGGTCTTCCACGGCTCCTGGAGCGCCGAGGTCGACGCGCTGCGCACGTGGGTCGGCGGCCGCTACACCTGGCTGGACGGCTACCTGTCGAGCTGACCGCGGCATGATGGAGCCATGACCGACCCCGACTGCCTGTTCTGCAGCATCATCGCCGGGACGACTCCCGCCGCGGTCGTGCTCGAGACGGAGGACGTGGTCGGCTTCCTCGACGTACGACCGCTGTTCAAGGGGCACGTCCTGCTCGTCCCGCGCGAGCACGTCGTGACGCTGCCCGAGCTGCCGGAGCACCTGCTCGTACCGTTGTTCGCGTCCGCGCAACGGGTGGCATCGGCGCTCACGTCCGGTCTCGGCGCGCAGGGCACGTTCGTCGCGATGAACAACGTCGTGTCCCAGAGCGTCCCCCACCTGCACGTCCACGTCGTCCCCCGCACCAAGGGGGACGGCCTGCGTGGCTTCTTCTGGCCCCGCACGACGTACGCCGACGGCGAGGCCGAGGCCTGCGCCGCCACGATCCGAGAGGCCCTCCCATGACCCTGACCCGGGAGACCGCGGCCGCGAAGGCCCGCGAGCTGCTGCACGTCGACGTGACGCCGTACCCCCACGAGGAGCTCGAGGCGGACCTCGTCTGCGGCGGCTTTGCGTTCGACGGCGGTGACCGCGCCGCGATCATCGGCTACGACGGCGGCTACCAGACCAGCATGACCGAGCTGTCGGGCGAGACGCCGGACACCCTGATCACCGGATGGCTCGTCGAGCAGCGGCACCGCCACGGGGCACCGGACGCGCCGGCGGAGCCGTCGGCTGCACCGACCCACCCGTGCCCGATCTGCGGCACGCCGACGCCGCACACCGATCGCCATCCCGCGTCGGTCTGCGCCGAGTGCGAGCGTCGAGCGGCCGACCGGGACGGTCGCCGCATCGTGGCGCTGAGCGACGGGCCGTTCGGCGGGGTCGTCGTGTTCTACGCCGAGTCGCCGTCCGGCACACAGAGCGAGATCGCCGGGGACGTGCTGGAGACCGGGCGGTGCTGGATCGACGGCATCGAGTGCACGATCGACGAGTCCCGCTTCGGTGGGGTCGTCATCTCGCGCGCGTAAGGCGCGCGTCGGCGGACGTAAGCCTCCCCCCGGCGGACGGGGGGCTCCCGTCGGCGGACGGGGGGCTCCCCTCGGCGTTAGGGTCGGGGGATGGAGACTGCGAGCGTCACCCACACGGTCACCACGGCGGACACCGCGGCCGCCCTCGGCTCGGGAGATCTCGAGGTGCTGGCCACCCCGCGCGTCCTCGCGTGGCTCGAGGAGGCGACGTGCGCCGCGCTCGAGCTGCCGGCCGAGCGGACGAGCGTCGGGACCCGCATCGAGATCGAGCACCTGGTCGCGAGCCCTGTCGGCACGACCGTCACGGCGACGGCCACCGCGGTGCACACCGACGGTCGGCTCGTCCGCTTCCAGGTCGCTGCGCAGGACGCCGACGGGACGCTGCTGGCCACCGGCGAGGTGCGTCGCGTCGTGGTGGACCGGGAGCGATTTCTGTCCCGGATCACGCCTGTGGGAGACTGAGTCGTCGACTTTCGAGGAGGAAAACCATGGGCAAGACTGGCCGCAAGCGTCGTGCACGTCGCAAGAAGGGCGCCAACCACGGAAAGCGCCCCAACGCGTGACCTCAGCACCACATGAGAAATCCCCGTCCATCGGACGGGGATTTCCTCGTTGCGGCCCTGATCGGACCGGAGAGCGGGTCTAGGCCTGCTTCTGCTCGGTGATCGTGACCTGGACCGTGCGGATCGACATCAGGACCTTGTCGCGCAGCGGCTCGGGTGCGACCTCGGAGCACGAGCGCGAGACCAGGCTCTTGACCACGCGCTCGAGGTCGTACTCGCTCAGGCACGCCGTGCACTCGTCGATGTGGTTCTGGATCTCCGCGCAGCTCGCGGTGTCGATCTCCTGATCGATGAACAGGTAGAGGTTCTCGAGTGCCTTCTCGCAGTCGGGCCCCTGGCAGTTGCTCGCGCTCATGCCTTGTCACCTGCTCCCGTCACTGCCATGCCGCGATCGCGCGCATAGTCGGCCAGCATCTCGCGCAGGAGTCGTCGCCCGCGGTGCAGCCGGGACATCACGGTGCCGATCGGCGTGTCCATGATCTCGGCGATCTCCTTGTAGGGGAAACCTTCGACGTCCGCGAGGTAGACCGCGTACCGGAAGTCCTCGGGCAGCGCCTGCAGGGCGTCCTTGACGTCGCTGTCGGGCAGGTGCTCGAGCGCCTCCATCTCGGCGGACTTCAGCCCCGACGAGCCGTGCGACTCGGCACGGGCGATCTGCCAGTCCTCGATCTCGTCCGTGACCTGCTGCGGCTGACGCTGCTTCTTGCGGTACGAGTTGATGTACGTGTTGGTGAGGATGCGGTACAGCCACGCCTTCAGGTTGGTGCCCGGCTTGAACTGGTGGAAGGCGCTGAACGCCTTGGAGAAGGTCTCCTGGACGAGATCCTCCGCGTCGTGCGGGTTGCGCGTCATGCGCAGCGCGGCCGAGTACAGCTGGTCCAGGAACGGCAGCGCGTCCGCCTCGAAGCGGGCCTGCTGCTGCTCCGGGGTCTCGGTCTCCCGCGCGTCAGGCGCGTCGGGGGTTTCAGGGGTGACAGTCATCGTCTCCCAGCCTACTCCCGCAACCCGTTGGGGGCGGAGTGGCGTGATGGACGCGCTGTCGTGCGGTGCAAATGTCAGCATCTGACCTCCTGGCTCGTACAACCGCCGGAGGGGTGCGGCTATTCCGCGTGCTCGGCCGGGAGGGGGAGGATCAGCTCGGGGCCGTTGTTGCGCACGTTGTTGACCGCCGTCGAGACGGGGAACGCGTCGAGGCGTCCCGGAGCGGCAGGGATCAGCAGGCCCAGCAGCTCGTCGGTGCCGCGTGGCGCGGGGTCGAGCCACGCGTCATAGGCCTGCGGCTCGAGGAACAACGGCATCCGCTCGTGGACGTGCCCGAGGGAGTCCTCCGCCGTGGTCGTCAAGATCGTGAAGCTGATGACCCAGTCGTCGGCCTCGCGGTCCTTCCAGAACTCGTAGAGCCCGGCCATGGCCAGGACCGATCCGTCCTTGGGGGTGATGTAGAACGGCTGCTTGGTCGGCTTCTTCTTGCCCTCGGCCGGCTCTCCGGCGTACCACTCGTAGTAGCCGTCGGCCGGCACCAGCGCACGACGCCGCGCGAACGCCTTCTTGAACGCGGGCTTCTCCGCGACCGTCTCCGAGCGCGCGTTGATCATCCGGTTGCCGATGGACGGGTCCTTGGCCCAGCTCGGGATGAGACCCCACTTGGCCGTGAGCAGCTCGCGCCGCGCGGGTGCGGAGGGGTCCGTCGCCTCGTCGCGGCGCCCGATCACGACGGGCGCCAGCTTGGTCGGCGCCATGTTGTAGTCGGGCTCGGGCTCGACGAACGAGCCGGCCAGATCGGCCTCGAAGGCCTGGTGGAGGCTGGCCGCGGTCTGGGTCGTCGCATAGCGCCCGCACATGCGTCCAGCCTGCCACAGGGCCCCGACACCCCGACGCACATGATGCGACCCTCCGCCGCGGTCGGGTATGAATGGGTCATGACCCTCTTGCGCTCCGTGGCTCGTCCGATGCTCGCCTCGATGTTCGTCTACGGCGGCGCGCAGGCGCTCAAGCAGCCCGGGGCGCGGGCGGCCAAGGCCCAGCGGTTGGCCGACCTGATCAAGAAGGTCGCCCCGCAGGTGCCGGTCAACGGCGCCAACCTGACGCGCGTCAACGGAGCGGTGCAGCTCACCGCGGGCCTGGGTCTGGCGACGGGGCACCTGCCCCGCCTGTCGGCGTTCGTCCTGGCCGTCACGCTGCCGCCCACGACGGTCGCCGGACACCGCTACTGGGACGAGACCGACCCCGCGGCGCGCACCAACCAGCGCATCCACTTCATGAAGAACATGGCCCTGACCGGCGGTCTGCTCATGGCGACGCTCGACCCCGACCCGCACAAGAAGATCCTGGCGCGCCGCGCGAAGGACAAGATGTCCGTGGCCGCGGCCTCCGTCGCCGATCAGCTGGACCACATCCGCAGCTGAGTCGCGGCCGCCACACCACGCGGACCGATAGGCTGGCGGCGATGACTGACCCGCTCCCCTGGCTCGCGCCCCACCGTGACACGCCCTTCTCGGGCGAGGTCCTCGTCCCCGGCTCCAAGTCGCTGACCAACCGCGTCCTGATCCTCGCTGCCCTCGGCGACGGGCCCTCGGTCATCACCCGGCCGCTGGGGTCGCGCGACACCAACCTCATGGCGGCCGCGCTCACGACCCTCGGCGCCACGATCGACCGCGACGGCATGACGTGGACGGTGACGCCCGCCCGCACGGACGCGACCGAGCCCGCCACGATCGACTGCGGGCTCGCGGGCACCGTCATGCGGTTCGTCCCGCTGGTCGCCGCCCTCGGGCGCGCAGCCGTCACGTTCGACGGCGACGAGCACGCGCGCGTACGCCCGATGGCGGCCACGATCGCGACGCTGCGCACGCTCGGCGTCGAGGTCGACGACGGCGGCCGGGGCTCGCTGCCGTTCACGGTGCACGGGACCGGCCGCGTGGCGGGAGGGACCGTCGAGATCGATGCGTCCTCGTCGAGCCAGTTCGTCTCGGCGCTGCTGCTCGTCGGTGCCCGGTTCGAGCAGGGCCTCGACCTGCGCCACACCGGCGCGACGCTCCCCTCGATGCCGCACATCGAGATGACGATCGCCGAGCTCCGCCGTCGCGGCGTCCGGGTCGACACCGACGAGCCGGCCCGCTGGGTCGTGCACCCCGGCCCGATCGACGCGCTCGACGTCGAGATCGAGCCCGACCTGTCCAACGCCGGCGTGTTCATCGCCGGCGCCCTCGTGACCGGCGGCGACGTGCGCATCCGCAACTGGCCGCGCGACACCGATCAGGCCGGCGACGCGTGGCGCGACATCGTCCCCGCGTTCGGCGGCACGGTGACGCAGGACGGGGCGGATCTCGTCTTCGCGGCCGGACCCGAGCTCAAGGGGGTCGAGCTGGACCTGCACGACGTCGGCGAGCTGACCCCGGTGATCGCCGCGATGGCCGCCCTCGCGTCCTCCCCGTCGCGCCTGACCGGCGTCGCGCACCTGCGGGGGCACGAGACCGACCGGCTGGCCGCGCTCGTCGCCGAGATCAACCGTCTGGGCGGTGACGCCGAAGAGCTCGAGGACGGGCTGCTCATCCGGCCGCGGCCGCTGCACGGCGCGACGTTCCGCACGTACGACGACCACCGCATGGCCCACGCCGCGGTCGTGCTGGGTCTGCGCGTGCCCGATCTGCTGGTGGAGAACGTCGTCACGACGATCAAGACCTATCCCAACTTCGCCCCCGTGTGGGAGCGACTCATGACCGCCCCCGCGAAGGTCTGACGCCGATGGCACGACACGACGACGAGCACGCGAAGTTCGAGCGGCCACGGCGTCACACCCGCCCCCGCACCAAGGTGCGGCCCAACTACGACGAGGCCGCGACCGCTCGCGTCGTGACGATCGACCGCGGTCGCTACACGGTCATGCTGGACGATCCCTCGACCGGCGAGCGGGGCTCGCAGCTGATCACCGCGATGAAGTCGCGCAACCTGGGCCGCAAGGGCGTCATCGTCGGCGACGAGGTCCGGGTCGTCGGCGACATCAGCGGCGACGAGGGCTCACTCGCCCGCATCGTCGAGGTCACCCCCCGCCGCACCGTGCTGCGCCGCACGGCCGACGACGACGACCCGATCGAGCGCATCATCGTGGCCAATGCCGATCAGCTCGTGATCGTCGCCGCCCTCGCCGATCCGCCGCCGCGCGCAGGTCTCATCGACCGCTGTCTCGTGGCCGCGTTCGACGCCGGCATGGAGCCGCTGGTCTGCCTGACCAAGGCCGACCTGGGCTCCCCCGACGAGATCGTCGCGATGTTCGAGCCCCTCGGCGTACGCGTCGTGGTGACCCGCCAGGACGGCGACCTGGACGCGGTGCGCGATGTGCTGCGCGACCGGACCAGCGTCCTGGTCGGGCACAGCGGGGTCGGCAAGTCGACGCTCGTGAACGCCCTGGTGCCCGACGCCCACCGCTCGGTGAGCTACGTCAACGCGGTGACGGGACGCGGCCGGCACACCTCGACCTCGGCGATCAGCCTCGAGCTGCCGTTCGGCGGCTGGATCATCGACACCCCGGGCATCCGGTCGTTCGGCCTCGCGCACGTCGAGGTCGACGACATCATCAAGGCGTTCCCGGACCTGCAGGACGCCGCGCGGGACTGCCCCCGCGGCTGCCTGCACTCCGCGACCGAGCCAGAGTGCGGGCTCGACCTCGCGGTCGCCGACGGCACGCTCGCGCCCGAGCGCGTCGAGTCGTTCCGGCGCATCCTGGCCAGTCGCGACCAGCTGGACGACTACTAGCCGAGGCGCTTCAGAGTGCCGACGGCGGTTTCGCGCTGCGAACGCCGTACCCTGAGGGCCATGGCTCACTCGTACAACGACGACCTGCGCCTCGCCCACGTGCTTGCCGACAACGCCGACAACCTCTCGATGGAACGCTTCCTCGCGGTCGATCTCGAGGTCGACACGAAGCCGGACATGACGTACGTGACCGAGTCCGACCAGGCCGTCGAGGCCGCCGTCAGGCGCACCCTCAAGTCCGCCCGCACCCGTGACATCGTGCTCGGCGAGGAGCAGGGCGAGGAGGAGGGCTCGACCGGTCCCGGTGGCCGCCGCTGGATCATCGACCCGATCGACGGCACGTCCAACTTCGTGCGCGGCGTCCCGGTCTGGGCCACGCTCATCGCCCTGGAGGAGGACGGCGAGATCGTCGCCGGCTGCGTCTCGGCGCCCGCACTCGGCCGCCGCTGGTGGGCGAGCAAGGGCACGGGTGCGTTCACGGGCAAGTCGCTCATGTCCTCCCGGCAGATCCGCGTCTCCCAGGTGTCGGACCTGGAGAGTGCCTCGCTGTCGTACGCCTCGCTCGGCGGGTGGGACGCGATCGGCAAGGGTGAGGCCTTCGCCGCGCTGATGCGGCGTTGCTGGCGGACCCGCGCCTACGGCGACTTCTGGTCGTACATGCTGCTCGCGGAGGGTGCGGTCGACATCGCGGCCGAGCCCGAGCTCAAGATCTGGGACATGGCCGCGCTCGACGTCATCGTGCGCGAGGCCGGCGGCACGTTCACGAGCCTCGCCGGCGCGCCGGGCCCCTGGGGCGACAACGCGCTGGCCACCAACTCCCGCCTGCACGACGCCGCGATGGCGTATCTCGGTCACTTCCCGGACCAGGGGCCGCCCGACCAGTCGTGGACCGACGAGCCCGAGGACGACGCCCCGCCGCCCGAGCGCGACAACGTCCGCGCCTTCGACTTCACGCGGGAGCCGGCCGACGACGCTCCGTGAGGCTCGCCCCCGGACTGTGACTGGGGTTACAGTGCCGGGAACCGAGGAACGGAGTCTGCGCATGCGCGTCAAAGATGTCCTGTCGTCCAAGGGGAGCGACGCGGTGCACGTGATCGCCCCCGATGCCACGGTCTCCGACCTCATGGATCGGCTCGCCGATCTCAACGTCGGCGCCCTCATCGTCAGCACCGACGGAAGCGAGGTGCTCGGCATCGTGTCCGAGCGCGACATCGTCCGCAAGCTGCGCGGCGCCGAGAACGCCCGCGACGTCGCGGTGTCCGCGATCATGACGACCGACGTCCGCACCTGCTCGCCCGAGGACTCCTTCGGCGGGCTGATGGCGATCATGACCGAGCACCGCGTGCGCCACGTCCCCGTGCTCGAGGACGGCCGGCTCGTCGGCGTGCTCAGCATCGGCGACGCGGTCAAGCACCGCATGGAGCAGCTCGAGTTCGAGCGCGACCAGCTCAACAGCTACGTCGCGGGAGGCTGACACCGGCCCTCATTTGAAATCGACAGGTTACCGATATATCGTTTAGGTATCGGCAACCTGTCGATGACGTATGAGAAAGTGGGTCACCCCATGCACAGCAACGAATTCCAGGACATGCGCCGCCCGGCCGATCGCCGGCGCGGCAGGCACCACCAGGACCACGGCCTCGGCGCCGACCTCGGCTTCGGCCCCGGCTTCGGCGGCCCCGGTCGTCCACGCGGCCGGCGACGCGGCGGACGGGGCGGCGACGTCCGAGCGGCCGCCCTGCTCCTGCTCGCCGAGGAGCCCAAGCACGGCTATCAGCTCATCCAGGAGATCGGCGAGCGCAGCCAGGGGTCGTGGACCCCGAGCCCCGGCTCGATCTACCCCGTGCTCCAGCAGCTCGAGGACGAAGGACTGCTCAGCTTCCAGCGCGTCGACGGCCGCAAGACCGCGACCCTCACCGAGGAGGGCGCCGCGTACGTCGCGGAGCACCGCGAGCAGCTCGGCACCCCGTGGGAGGACCAGCGCGGCGACCAGCGGCGCGAGATGCACGAGCTCTCGACGAGCCTTCGGTCGTTCATCAGCGCGTGGAAGCAGGTCGCCCAGGCCGGCACCCCCGCCCAGCAGGAGAAGGCCACCGCCGTGGTCGAGGAGGCCCGGAAGGCCATGTACCGCATACTGGCGGACGATGAGTCATGACCGACGCCTGAGCCTGCCCGAGAGCGAGATGACCTGGCGGTTCTCCCGCTCCTCCGGCGCGGGCGGCCAGCACGTCAACACGACCGACACCCGCGTCGAGCTGATCTGGTCGCTCGCCGACACCGCCGCACTCTCCCCTGCCCAGAAGGAGCTCGCCGCGACCCGGCTCGGCAACCGGCTCGTGGACGGGTTGATCACGATCGTGTCGTCGCAGTACCGCTCGCAGCACCGCAACCGGGAGGACGCCCGCGTCCGCCTCGAGGAGCTCGTGGGCCAGGCGATCGTCCCGGACCGTCCGCGCCGCCCGACGAGGCCGAGCAGGTCCTCCCAGCGCCGCCGCCTCGACGCCAAGAAGCGTCGCGGCTCCCTCAAGGAGGGCCGCAGCGGCACGTGGGAATAGTCGCTACCTGACAACGGTTGTCATGTGTGTCGGATTCTCCGACAGACGAGAGGACATCCCATGAAGGTCCGCAGCTCACTTCGCTCGCTCAAGAACCAGCCCGGCTCGCAGGTCGTCCGGCGCCACGGACGCACGTTCGTGATCAACCGCGACAACCCCCGCCTGAAGGCCCGTCAGGGCTGACCAGGACGCACGGCTCCTGATTGACCGGGGAGTCCGTGGGGTACGCGGGGCCCACGCCTACCCAGGAGGACCCATGACCGTCGCACCCCCTGAGCCCGCGCTGCCCGAGGAGGACCAGCCGAGCCGTCCCGAGCCCCCCGACCTGCCGGACCCGGCGTTCCCGGAGGTGCTGCCCACCCCGGAGCCCGGGGAGGAGCCTGACCGGGAGCCGGCGCCCGAGACCCAGCCCGATCGCGAGGGCTGAGCTCAGGACGTCACCTGGCCCTCGACCTGACCGAGGGCGATCCGGCGACCGCCGGCCAGCCGTGCGGTCGCCGCGATCGTGACCCGGTCGCCGTCGAGCAGGAAGGCGCGGGTGGACCCGTCATCGAGGGTCACGGGGCGCGAGCCGTTCCAGGACAGCTCCAGCAGGGAGCCCTGCTGGCCCGGTCCGGGGCCGCTGACCGTGCCGGAGGCGAACAGGTCGCCCGGGCGCAGTGCGGCCCCGTTGACCGTGAGGTGGGCGAGCATCTGCGCGGGCGTCCAGTACATCTCGGAGTACGGCGCCCGCGACACCACCGTCCCGTTCACGGCGATCTCGAGCTCGAGGTCGAGCCCCCAGGGCTCGTCGTCCTGCAGGTACGCCACCGGATCGGGGTCGCGGCGAGGCGGGTCGATCCGGGCGCCGGCGAGGGCCGCGAGCGGGACGACCCACGGTGACACCGAGGTCGCGAACGACTTGCCGAGGAACGGGCCCAGCGGCACGTACTCCCACGCCTGGACGTCGCGCGCGGACCAGTCGTTGACGACACAGACGCCGAAGACGTGCTGGTCGAAGGACTCGACCGGCACCGGCTCCCCGAGGGACGAGCCCGCGCCCACGACGAAGCCGATCTCGGCCTCGAGGTCGAGCTTGGCGGTGGGGCCGAACGCGATGGTGCCGTCGCGCTCACGCATCTGTCCGGAGGGCCGGCGGATCGGCGTCCCGGAGACGACGACCGTCCCGGCCCGGCCGTGGTAGCCGATGGGCAGGTGCTTCCAGTTGGGGGTCAGCGCGTCACCGTCCGGCCGGAAGAGTCGTCCGACGTTGGACGCGTGGTGCTCGGAGGCGTAGAAGTCGACGTAGTCGGCGACCTCGAACGGCAGCACGAGCTCGACCCCGGAGGCCGGCACCTGGTGCTCGGCGAGCGCGCCCAGGTTGGCCGCGACGTACGTACGCACCTCGTGCCACGTGCGGGGCCCGGCGGTCAGCAGGGGATCGAGCGAGCCGGCCGCGAACAGTCCCGCGTACGCGTGCCCGCGCGTCGCCAGCGCCGCGGTGAGGTCGACGACGTCCGTGCCGACGCCCACGCCCACCCGTGCCCGCGCCTCCCCCGGGCGTACGAACGAGCAGTACGGCAACGTCGTCCGGCCGAAGTCCGTCACCCGCGCGCCCCTGACCCCGACCACGACCAGGCGTAGCGGCCGTCGTCGCAGGCCCGGCCGGCCTCGCCGAGCTCGAGCGGGCGGAAGGTGTCGACCATGACCGCGAGCTCGTCGAACGACTCGGCGCCGAGGCTCGCCTCGATCGCTGACGGCTGGGGCCCGTGGGAGTGCCCGCCCGGGTGCAGAGAGACCGAGCCGCGCCCGATGCCCGATCCCTTGCGCGCCTCGTAGTCGCCGGCGACGTAGAACATGACCTCGTCGGAGTCGACGTTGGAGTGGTAGTACGGCACGGGGATCGCGAGCGGGTGGTAGTCGACCTTGCGGGGCACGAAGTTGCAGATCACGAAGTTCGCCCCCTCGAAGACCTGGTGCACCGGCGGCGGCTGGTGCACCCGGCCCGTGATCGGCTCGAAGTCCGCGACGTTGAAGGCGTACGGATACAGGCAGCCGTCCCACCCCACGACGTCGAACGGGTGCTGCGGCACGACGTGCACCGAGCCGGCCAGGCCGAGCGGGCCTGAGCCGCGATGCTTGATCAACACCTCGACGTCGGTGTCCTCGCGGATCTCGGGATCACCGGGCCCGCGGAGATCGCGCTCGCAGTACGGTGCGTGCTCGAGCAGCTGGCCGTAGCGCGAGAGATAGCGCTTGGGCGGCGCGATGTGGCTGTTGGCCTCGATGCAGTACGCCCGGACGTCCCCGGCCGGGACCCACCGGTGGGTCGTCGCGCGCGGGACGACCAGGTAGTCGCCGGGGCCGAAGGCGATGTGCCCGAAGACCGTCTCGAGCGTCCCGGACCCGTCCTCGAGGAAGACGCACTCGTCGCCCGTGGCGTTGCGGTACAGCGGGGACGTCTCGGCCCCCACGGCGTACGAGATGCGGACGTCGGCATTGGCCAGCACGAGTCGCCGTCCGGTGACCAGGTCCCGTCCTGCACCTCCGTCGAACAGGTCGTGCAGCTTGAGGTGCCGCGCGAGCAGGGGCTCGTTGGGCGTCGTGGTGTGGTCCGGCAGCTCCCAGCGCCGGGCGTCCACGATCGCCGACGGCACACCACGGTGGTAGAGCAGGGAGGAGTCCGAGGAGAAGCCCTCCTCCCCCATGAGCTCCTCGCGGTACAGCGCCCCGTCCGGCGCCCGGTGCTGGGTGTGGCGCTTGGGCGGGACGTGGCCCGCGCTGCGGTAGTGCGCCATGTCAGCTGCTCCCTCGCCTAGAAGTTGCCTCGTCGGGCCTGCTCGCGCTCGATCGCCTCGAACAGTGCCTGGAAGTTGCCCTTGCCGAAGCCCAGCGAGCCGTGGCGCTCGATGAGCTCGAAGAACACCGTGGGCCGGTCGCCGATCGGCTTGGTGAAGATCTGCAGGAGGTAGCCGTCCTCGTCCCGGTCGACCAGGATGCCGCGCGACTGGAGCTCCTCGATGGGCACGCGCACCTCGCCGATGCGCTCGCGCAGGGCCGGATCCGTGTAGTAGGAGTCGGGCGTCGCGAGGAACTCGATCCCCGCGGCGCGCAGCCGGTCGACCGTCTCCAGGATGTCGTTCGTGGCCAGCGCGAGGTGCTGGGCGCCCGGCCCCTGGTAGAACTCGAGGTACTCGTCGATCTGCGACTTCTTCTTGCCCACGGCCGGCTCGTTGAGCGGGAACTTGACCCGGTGGTTGCCGCTGGCCACGACCTTGCTCATCAGCGCGGAGTACTCGGTCGCGATGTCGTCGCCCACGAACTCGGCCATGTTGGTGAAACCCATGATCCGGTTGTAGAAGTCGACCCACTCGTCCATGCGGCCGATCTCGACGTTGCCGACGACGTGGTCGAGCGCCTGGAAGATCCGCTTGGGCGCGTCGTCCGCGCGCACCAGCGACGAGGACCGCGCGACGTAGCCGGGCAGGTAGGGCCCGTCGTAACGGCTGCGGTCCACGAGCGTGTGGCGGGTGTCGCCGTACGCCGCGATGGCCGCGACCCGCACCGTGCCGTGCTCGTCGCTGACGTCGTGCGGCTCCTCGAGGATCGTGGCCCCCTCGGCCCGCGCGTGGTCGATGCACACGTCGACGTCGGGCACCTCGAGCGCGATGTCGGTGATGCCGTCACCGTGCAGGCGGTGGTGGTCCGCGACGGGGCTGTCCGGCGCCACGCCGCCGCGCAGGACGAACCGCACCGCGCCGCTCTCCAGGACGTACGCGTGGTGGTCGCGGTTGCCGGTCTCGGGGCCCGAGTACGCCACGAGGTCCATCCCGAACGCCGACATGTAGAAGTGGGCGGACTGCGTCGCGTTGCCCACCGCCCACACGACGGCGTCCCAGCCGGTGACCGGGAACGGGTCGGTCGTGGGGTCGTGCTCGACCAGTCCGACGAGCTGCTGCAGCTGGGCGAGGTCGAGATCGGCGAGGCGTTCGGCATCCGTGAGGTCGAGGGTCATGTGACCCAGCACACCGCACGCCCGCGCCGTGGACAACTGGCCCACCTCGAGGTGGTCAAACCCCCCAGCTCGGTGCACCATGGGGTGCCTGTACTAGGCAGATTGACCGGATGGAGACACGATGGACCAGCTCGATGTCGCGCTCGTCGAGGCGATGCACGCCCATCCGCGCGTGGGGGACCTCGAGCTCTCGCGGCTGACCCACGTCGCTCGGGCCACGGTGCAGTCCCGGCTCGCCAAGCTCGAGGAGGCCGGCGTGATCACCGGCTACGGGCCCTCGGTCGATCTCGTCGCGGCCGGCCACCCGGTCCTGGCCTTCGTGACCCTCGAGATCATGCAGGGCTCACTCGACGCCGTGACGGCCGAGCTGGACTCGCTGCCCAACGTCCTCGAGGCGTACATCACGAGCGGCAATGCGGACGTCGTGTGCAAGATCGCCGCGACCTCGCACGAGGACCTCAAGGACACCCTGCTGCACATCAGCCAGTCCGGATCGGTCGCCCGGTCCACCAGCGTGATCGTGCTGTCCGAGCTGGTGCCACCTCGCGTCCTGCCGATGCTGCGCAAGGGCGCCGACGACGGCCCGAGCCGGTCCCCGTCGTTCCGGTCCGCATGACCCGGAGTTGCTAGCGTCGGCTCATGCACCCGTTCAGCCAGGTCGACGTGTTCGCCGCCGAGCTCACGCTCGGCAACCCCGTGGCCGTCGTCCACGACGCCGACGACCTCGACGAGGCCCAGATGGCGGCGTTCGCACGCTGGACCAACCTGTCGGAGACGACATTCCTGCTGCGCCCGACGACGCCGCAGGCCGACTACCGCGTGCGGATCTTCACGACCGCGCGCGAGCTGCCGTTCGCCGGCCACCCGACGCTCGGCACCGCGCGCGCATGGCTCGAGGCCGGCGGGGAGCCCGCCCACGCCGGGGAGCTGGTGCAGCAGTGCGCCGCCGGGCTGGTGCGCGTACGCATGGACGGTGACCGGCTCGCGTTCGCCGCACCTCCGCTGGTCCGCAGCGGGCCCGTCGACGCTGCTGATCTCGACGAGGCCACGGCCGCCCTGGGGCTCGATCCGTCCCAGGTCATCGACGCCGCGTGGGTCGACAACGGGCCCGGCTGGGCCGCACTGCTGCTCGACAGCGCCGAGACCGTCCTGGCGCTCGAGCCCGACCCCTCGGCGTTCGGCGTGCTCGACAAGGTCGGTGTCGTGGGTCCGCACTCCTCCGGCGGGGAGACCGCGTTCGAGGTCAGGGCGTTCGTGCCCGGCTCGATCGGCGAGGACCCCGTGACCGGCAGCCTCAACGCGTCGATCGGCCAGTGGCTGACGTCGACCGGCCGGGCCCCCGCGTCGTACGTCGCCGCGCAGGGGACGCGCCTCGGTCGGCGCGGCCGCGTGCACGTCGACCTGGTCGACGACGTGCTCTGGGTCGGGGGTCGGACAACGGTCGGCATCAGCGGCTCGGTCACCGCGTGGGGCGCTGGGGCCTGACTGACGGATCGCCGCAGTCGACGCACGAGACTGAGCACGACGACGTGCCGGCGGGCCGCCGGACCGGCGGGGTCAGGCGGCTCGGCGGTAGCCGGTTCGTCGTCGACGTCGAACGGGCCGCTGGTGGCGGTTGGTGAACTCGAACCCGTCGACCGCGTTGCCCGCGACGTGCAGGAGACCGCGGTGCACCAGGTGGTGGCATCGGACGCAGAGCCCGACGAGCTGGTCGAGATCGGTGCGACCGCCCAGCGACCACCACACGGAGTGGTGGACCTCCAGATGGGTGTGGTTGCAGCCGGGGGTGGCGCAGACACCGCGTTGGCGGGCCAGGACCGCCTTGCGCTGCTTCATGTTCGGCTCGTACCTGGTGTGGCCGACGTTGAGGATCTGGTCCTGCTCGCGCACGAACCCGGTCACCCCCGACAGGCAGAACAAGAACATCAGCAGGTGCGGGCCGATCGCCCCGTGCCCGGCCAGTGTGGCCGGTTCGCTCTCGGGCATCGGGTCGGGGTCAGGTGGGGATGCTCGGTCTCCTGCTCGACCCGTTCGGCGGCTGCCTCCAACGTCTCGGCGTCCACGAACACCGACATGTGCGGGCGCACACCCTTGTCCGACGGGAGCCCGTTGCCCAGGATGCTGTCCAACAAGTCGTCCAACCCCTGCACCCGACGCTGCGCGCCGGTGCGGGTGTCATCGGCGTCCCGCGGTGCGGACACCGAGTCCATCACCTTCTTGAGCTTGAGCCCGGTCAGGGTGTTGAGGAAGCCGGTGACATGGAACCCATCGGGGAGGGCGTCGACAGCGAAGTCTTCCTTGTCCATCCCACCCTTCCAGGCCTCGTCGAGGTCTTCAGGGTGCGCGAGGTCCTTCAAGTGCTTGACCGCTTCCCACAGCACGCCGGGCTCATTCTCGGCCGCCACGGCGACCAGCACCTCTTCGTGCTGGAGCATCGGCTCCAGCCCGACGTGGGCGAGCCCGTAGACGAACACCTGCACGTGCGCGGCGCTGATCAGCCCCGACGTCGCCGCCTCGGCCACCAGAGGCAGGTCACGCAACGCCGCCACGCTCTTCACCAGCACCGTGGCCTGCCCCGACTTCAGGTGCAGCTGGTTGCGCACCCACGTGTTCAGCGTCGACGCACCGTCCAGCTCGAAATCCTTCGAGGCCTGCAGCTCCGCCAGCAGCACACCCTTGACCGCATCCAACGCGTCCTGCGCCATCTGCACCGCATGCAATGTCTCGCGCACGTCACCCGACGAGAGCGCCTGCGCAGCAGTGCGCATCGCGTCGATCGTGGGCTTCGGATTCATACCCCCACACTACTCGAATGTGTGTTCGATCACAAGAGCTGAAGCCAATTAATTCTCTGCGATTCCAGCCAAAATTTGGCGGGTTTGGCCCCTGACCCAGGACAGGACCGGCTGCTCATCGGGAACTCTCCGCATCCCGGCGCCCACGTCGATGTGCTCCCCTGGGCGATCACCGCCTAGTTTGGTTGATCGAGGACAGGAGGCCGGATGCTCGCGGACAGATATGAGCTCGATCATGAGATCGGTCGCGGCGGGATGGGCACGGTGTGGCTGGCCCGGGACGTGGTGCTTCACCGCGTCGTGGCAGTGAAGCAGATCGGCATGGGCCCGGGCGGCGGCGAGCCTGACCTGCAGCGGGCCGAGCGCGAGGCCCACCTGGCCGCGCGGATCAACCACCAGAACGTCGTCGCGGTGTTCGACCTGGTCGACGAGGGCGGGCACCAGTGGCTCGTCATGGAGCATGTCGACGGTCCCAGCCTCGCCGGCCTCATCGCGGAGCGCGGCGCACTCGATCCGGCCGAGGTCGCGCCGATCGTCAAGCAGGTCGCCGCGGCCCTCGCGGCGGCCCACGAGCACGGGATCGTCCACCGGGACGTGAAGCCGTCGAACATCCTGCTGACTCACGACGGCGTAGCCAAGCTGTCGGACTTCGGGGTGGCCCGCGCACAGGCCGACGCCTCGCTGACCCAGACCGGTCTGGTGACGGGCTCGCCCGCGTACCTGTCGCCCGAGGTCGCGAGTGGACGCACGGCGACGGCGGCGAGCGACGTCTGGTCGCTCGGTGCGACCGTCTTCCACGCCCTGGCCGGTCACCCGCCGTACGAGGTCGGTGACAACCTGCTCGGCACGATGTACCGCATCGTCAACGAGGCGCCGCCGACGCTGGAGGCCGGTGGGCCGCTCGCGGCGCTCGTCGCGGCGATGATGCAGCACGACCCTGACGCGCGACCCACCATGGCCGCGGTCGAGGAGGCGGTGTCCACGCAGTCCGGCGTCGAGCTGGATCTGGAGAGCACGCAGGCGATGCCCGCAGCGACGGCGGTGGCCCGACCCACTGCCACGACAGCCTTCAGGCCGCTGGAGCCTCCCGTGGAACCCGCCGTGCCGCCTGTCGCGCCGGCGGTGGCCGCGGAACCGACGCCTGCGGCGACCGCCCCGGGGCGCCGCGCCTCGCCGACGAGGTCCCGTACGCCGTGGCTGATCACTGCAGGTGCCGTCGCTGCGCTGATCGCCGTCGTCTCCTTCGTCGGCCTGCGCGGCGGATCCGCCGACGACGCGCCGAGGGCCGCGGGAGAGCGTTCCTCGGCGGGCTCGGGATCCGCGTCGACCGAGGACGAACCCGCCCCGGCCGGCGACGGCGAGGTCACCGCCGAGCAGATGGAGGGCTTCGCCGCCGACTACCTGTCGACGGCGAGCAACGACCCCGACGCCGGCTTCACGATGCTCACCCCCGGCTACCAGCGGGCCAGCAACGGCATCGAGGGCTACAAGGGCTTCTGGGAGGACGTCGCTGACCTCTCCGTGGAACGGGTGTCGGCCGATCCGGCGTCGCTGCGCGTCTCGTACACGTACTCCTACGACTTCAAGGGCGACCGTCGCACCGAGGCGGTCACCCTCCAGCTCGAGAAGTCGGGCGACAGCTTCCTGATCGCCGGCGCCACCTGAGCCCCCACCCCGCGCCCGCCGGGCGGGACCGACGATGAGGGTTTGCGGTAGCCCCAGCTGCCCGTAACCCTCATCGCCCGTCCCGCGTCCGCGCCGGGGGGACGCAGGATGAGGGTTTGCGGTAGCCCCAGCTGCCCGTAACCCTCATCGCCCGTCCCCGCCCGGGCCGCCGCTGCGTCAGTGGCTGCCCGGCGACGTGGGTCGGTGCGGGATGAGCAGCACGAGCACCGCGGCCACCACGGCCGCACCGCCGCAGATCGCGAACAGCTGCTGGTAGGCCGACAACGAGGGCGCGGCGATGTCACCGAGGATCACGGTGTTGGCGGCCAGGATGCTGCCGCCGATCGCGCTCGCGAGCGAGCTGCCGAGGCTGCGGAACAAGCTGTTCAGCCCGTTGGCCGCAGCGATCTCGTTCCCCGGCGTGTGCGCGTTGATCAGCGCGGGCATCGCGGCGTAGCCGACACCCGTTCCGGCGCCGACGATCGCCGAGCCGACGATGACCTGCCACAGGGAGTCGTGGACGACGATCCGCATGAGGAAGCCCGCCGCGACGATGACGGCACCGAGCGCGAGGGTCTGCGGGGCGCCGCGGCGCTCGATCAGCCTGGCCGCGACCGGCGAGAGCAGCAGCATCGCGATGCCGCCGGGCAGCATCACCAGACCGCCGACGAGCAGGCTCGACCCGAAGCCGTAGCCGGTCGACTCGGGCGCCTCGACGTACGAGGCCGTGCCGATGAACGACGCGAACAGGGCGAAGCCGAACAGGATCGAGGCCAGGTTCGTGAGCACGATCGGGCGGCGACCGAGGGCGCGCAGGTCGACCAGCGGGTCCTTGATGCGCATCTGGCTGAACCCGAACACCGCGATCAGCACGGCCGCGATGGCCAGCAGGATCCAGATGCGGGAGTCGCCCCAGCCCCACGCGGAGCTCTGCGAGAGCGGCAGCAGCAGGCAGATGAGGCCGGCCGCGAGCAGCACCGAGCCGACCAGGTCGACGCGGCCGCCGCTGCGTCCCGGGGCCTCCGGGACGATCGCGAGGATGCCGACGAACGCGATCAGGCCCGCGCCGAACGTGATCCAGAACAGGACGTGGAAGTCCGCGTTCTCCGCGACGAGACCGGCGATCGGCAGGCCGAGCGCGCCGCCGATCCCGAGCATCGCGCTGACCAGCGCGATGGCCGAGCCGACCTTCTCCCGCGGCAGGACGGCGGCCAGCAGGCTGATGCCCAGCGGGATGGCGGCGGCCGCACAGCCCTGGATCGCGCGACCGGCGATCAGCAGGCCGATGTTGTCGGTGACCGCGGTCAGCAGCGAGCCGACGACCAGGGCACCGACGGCCACCAGCAGGAGCCGGCGCTTGCCGAACATGTCGCCGAGGCGTCCCATGATCGGCACCGAGACAGCTGCCGCGAGCAGGGTCGAGGTGAGCAGCCAGTTGACGTTGCCGGCCGAGGTGTCCAGCTCCGCGGGCAAGATCGAGAGAACGGGGATCAGCAGGGACTGCGACAGCGCCACGACGAGCGCGCCGAGGCCCACGAACACCAGCTCGAGCGTCGCGCGCCGGGACGAGGCGCGTACAGGCGGCTGCGAGGCCGCGACGTCTTGGTCTGTCATGTCATCGATCACTTTCTCGCGCAGCCTACGAACCTAGGCACCTTATGGCAGACGTGACACCTGGTGCCACTCGAGACACGATCGGTAAGGTGAGGCCATGCCGGAGGAGATGAGCCTGCGCGATCACGCCAGGGGCGCCGTGCGCGCCGAGATCGCCCGCAAGGCGTGGCGGCTGCTGGCCGACCAGGGGTTCGAGGCCACCACGATCGATCAGATCGCCGAGGCTGCCGGCATGTCCAGGCGTACGTTCTTCCGCTACTTCGCCAGCAAGGACGAGCTCGTCCTGACCCGCCTGGTCGAGTCCGGGGACCGCATCGCCGAAGCCCTGCGCGCGCGGCCTGCCGACGAGCCGGCGTGGCCTGCGCTGCGCGCGGCGTTCCAGCACATCGTCGAGCTGCAGGAAGCGCACGCCGAGGTCGCCCGGCCCTTGCAGGTCATGCTGCGGGCCGAGCCCGCCCTGCGCGCGACCAGGCAGGAACGCCGCACGCTCTGGTTGGAGCTGCTCGCCCCGCTCGTGGCCGAACGCCTGCCGCCGCGCCCCGGACGCACCGGTCCTGACATACGGGCCCTCGCCCTGACCGGCAGCGCGCTCGCGTGCTTCGAGGCCGCACAGGGCGCCTGGGCCGAGAACCCCGGCGTCCCGCTCGCGAGCCTGCTCGACGAGGCCATGGAGTCCGTCGGCGGCTGAGCCCCTGGGGCGCCCAGGCGGACACACGATGAGGGTTTGCGGTCGCCCCAGCTGCCCACCACCCTCATCGCCCGTCCCGCGCCCGCGCCCGGGAGGACGCGGGATGAGGGTTTGCGGTCGCCCCAGCTGCCCAAAGCCCTCATCGCCCGTCCGTTGCCAGCGGGAGGGACGCAGGATGAGGGGTTGCGGTCGCTCCTGCTGCCCGAAACCCTCATCTCCCGTCCCGCGCCCGCGCCGGGGGACGCAGGATGAGGGATTGCGGTCGCTCCAGCTACCCAAAACCCTCATCGCCCGTCCCGCCCTGGCGCTGGCGGGGGTCAGGACAGGGACATGTGCTTGCCGGCGTCTCGCAGGACGTCGGTCAGGCCGGCGGCGATGTCGTCGAGCAGGGCTGCGTCGCTGATGAGCGGCGGGGCGATCTGGAGCACCGAGTCGCCGCGGTCGTCGCAGCGCGCGATGAGCCCGGCCTCGCGCAGGCGGGCGGGGAGGAAGCCCCGCAGCAGGTCGTCGCGCTCGGCCTGGTCGAATCGCGTCGCGGCATCGTCCTTGACCAGCTCCATGGCCCAGAAGAACCCTGCGCCGCGGACATCGCCCACGATCGGCAGGTCGAGAAGGTGGTTCAGCCGCTCACGCAGCGGATCGGCCTGCGCGCGGACGTTCTCGAGCACCTGGTCGCGCTCGATGATCTCGATGCTCTTCATCGCGAGGGCCGCGCTCAGGGGGTGGCCGCCGAACGTGATGCCGTGGCGGAACACCTTGCGCTGCTCGACGAGCGGGGCGATGACCCGCTCGCGGACGAGGGTCGCGCCCATCGGGGCGTACGCCGAGGTGAGCCCCTTCGCGACCGTGACCAGATCGGGCGCCACTCCCTCACGGGACGAGGCGAACCACTCCCCGATCCGGCCGAAACCGGTGATGACCTCGTCGGCCATCAGCAGGATGCCGTACTGGTCGGCGAGACGTCGGAGCCCGGGCCAGTAGCCGGCGGGGGCAGTGAAGCAGCCACCCGCGTTCTGCACCGGCTCGGCGATGATCAGCGCGACCTCGTCGGCACCAGCCGCGACGATCGCCTCCTCGACCTCGGCCAGCAGGCGGGCGCAGAACGCCGCCTCGTCCGCACCGTCGGGAGCGCGGAACGTGTTGGTGTTGGAGACGTGGGTCACCGGCACGGGCGGCTCGCCGAAGCCCTCCTTGAACGGCCGCACACCCGTGAACGACAGCGCGCCGAGCGTGACGCCGTGATAGGCCCGGTCACGGGCGATCGCCTTCGTCCGCTGGGGCTGGCCGATCGCGATGAAGTGCTCGCGGACCATCTTCCAGGCGGCCTCGACCGACTCCGAGCCGCCTCCGGTGAAGAACACCCGGTAGTCGTCCGCGGGCGCCAGGTCCGCGATCTTCTCCGCGAGGTCGATCGCCGCTGGGTGCGACGTGCCCCAGCTCGTGTTGAACGCGAGGGACGTCAGCTGTCGGCGTGCCGCATCGGCCATCTCCTCGCCGTACGAGTAGCCGAGCTGTGAGCAGAACAGGCTCGACAACGCATCGATGTAGCGGCGGCCCTTCGTGTCGAACACGTACGGGCCCTCGCCGCGGTCGAGCACCAGGAGGTCGTCGATCTCCTGCTTGGAGAAGTGCAGCACGAGGTGGTCCTTCGCCGACTGCTGCAGGCGGTCGTGCTCGGGGTTCGGGACGTCCATGGTCGCGCCTCTCGTTGGTCAGGAATCGATGATGTGCTGTGCCAGCTCGGCGCCGACCCGCAGCGCTCCGTCGACGTGCTGGAAGCCCAGGCCTGCGACGTCGGAGCTGCCGATCTGGATGGGCCCGGCAGGCTCGCGCAGCCGGGGGCCGAACCGGGTCATCCCGCCGAGGTCGAAGCTCGCGCCGTACGCTCCGCTGCCGAGCTCCTCGGACGTCCAGTCGCTCTCGAAGTACGTGAGCGGTGTGCCGGCGCCCGGACCGAAGTAGGTCTGCAGCGACTCCAGGATGATCCCGCGCCGCTGGTCCGGGTCGAGCGCGAGCACCGCGTCGGCCTGTACGTCGGAGACGAATCCGACGAGCGTGCCGCGCTCCTCGTCGTGGTTGGTGTTGTCGTACGCCTCGTGGACCGTCAGGTAGGGGCTGAAGGCGGTTCCCGACAGCCCGGCGTCGCGCCAGAACGGCGTCTCGTACGTCGCGTGCACCTTGATGACCTGGCCGAACGACTGGTGCTGGCGGGTCTCGCGCTGGATCGACGGCAGCGGCGGCTCGAACCGCACCCGGGTGACCGCGGTCGGCGGGATCGCGAGGACCAGGTGGCGGGCGCTGACCGTGAGGTCGCCGGACGTCACGGTCACTCCCCCGTCGTGCCAGCGCACCTTCTCGACGTCGTGGGCCGTGCACACCACGTCGCCGAGCCGGGCCGCGAGCTGCAGCGGCACCTGCTGCAGCCCGCCGATCACGCGACGGTCGAGGATGAACTCGGAGTCGACCAGGTTGCTGAAGCTGCCCGCGCTGGCAGCCATGTGGACGGCCTGCAGCGCCGAGAACGTGTGCGCGGGCTTGGTCAGCATGGCCTGCGCGATGAACATCGCGATGTTGTCGCGGGCCTCCTCGTGCTCGCACTGCGCGTCGAGCCACGCCCGGAACGTCACGTGGTCGAGCTCGGCGGCGCCGGCCATGTCCCAGGGCCGGGCGGGGTCCATCTGCGCGGAGAGCTCGTCGAGCCGCTCGGTCAGCCGGTTCATCTCGGCCTCGACGGCCGGCGCGACGGGCAGCACCTCGCCTGTGAACGTCCGACGCTCGCCGTCGAGCCCGACGTAGACCGACTCGCCCTCGCGGTGCCGCTCGAACGTCTCCAGGCCCAGCTCGTCGAGCATCGCCAGCAGCGCCTCCTGGTCCGGCGAGACCCACTGCCCGCCGATCTCGAGGTCGACGCCGTCGACCTCGTCGGTCCACAGCCGCCCGCCCACGCGATCGCGCGACTCCAGCACCAGCACCGACCGACCTGCGCGCTGCAGCGCGTACGCCGCCGCGAGGCCCGTGGCCCCGGCGCCGACCACCAGCACGTCGACCTGCTTGTCCGCCATCGTTCAGCCCTCCACGTTGCTCATGACGTGCTTGACCCGGGTGTACTCCTCGAGCCCGTACGCCGACAGGTCCTTGCCGTGCCCCGACGCGCCGAAGCCGCCGTGCGGCATCTCCGAGACGAACGGGATGTGGGTGTTGACCCACACGCAGCCGAAGTCGAGATCGGCCGTCATGCGCAGGGCCCGTCCGTGGTCCTTGGTCCAGACGCTCGCGGCGAGGCCGTACGGGACGTCGTTGGCCAGCTCGGTCGCCTGCTCCGTCGTCGCGAACGGCTGGACGGTCAGCACGGGGCCGAAGACCTCCTGCTGCACGATCGCGTCGTCCTGGCGGACCCCGGAGATCACGGTCGGCTCGAAGTAGAAGCCGTCGCGGTCGAGGCGGCGGCCACCGGTCTCGATGCGGGCGTGGTCGCCGATCGCGCCGACCATCCGCTCGACCGAGGCGAGGTGCCCCGCGTTGTTGAGCGCCCCGTAGGCCGCCTCCGCGTCGTCGGGCGCACCCGGGCGAGCCGCCCGTGCCTGCTCGACCAGCAGTCGCAGCAGCTCGTCGTGGACGCTCTCGTGCACGATGACTCGCGTCGCGGCCGTGCAGTCCTGGCCGGCGTTGAAGAAGCCGCCGACCGCGATGCCCTCGGCCGCTGCCGCGAGATCCGCGTCGGCGAACACGACCGCCGGGGCCTTGCCACCGAGCTCGAGGTGCGCGCGCTTGAGGTTCCTCGCCGCCGACACCGCGACCTCGATCCCCGCCCGGACCGAGCCGGTGATCGCGACAAGTCCCGGCACGGGGTGCTCGACCAGGAGCCGGCCCGTGTCGGCGTTGCCGTTGACCACGTTGAGGACGCCGGGCGGCAGGATCTCGCCCGCGATCTCGGCCAGCCTGACGGTCGAGCGGGGCGTCGTGTCACTGGGCTTCAGGACGATCGTGTTGCCGGCTGCGAGCGCCGGCGCGATCTTCCAGATCGCCATCGCGAACGGGTAGTTCCACGGGGTCACCTGCGCCACGACGCCGATCGGCTCGCGCCGGATGCTCGACGACAGCCCCTCGACGTACTCCGCGGTGGCCTTGCCCTCCAGCAGCCGGGCCGCGCCGGCGAAGAACCGGAGCTGGTCGACGCCCTGGTCGATCTCCTCCGTCGCGATGTGCTCCTTGACCTGCCCCGTGTCGCGGGCCTGCAGCGCCACGAGCTCGTCCCGTGCGGCCTCGACCGCGTCCGCGATCTGCAGCAGGGCGAGCTGGCGGGCCTTGGGCGTCGTCCGCTTCCAGGTGCGGGAGGCGGCCAGCGCGGCCGCGAACGCCTCGTCGACCTCCGCCGCGGTCGAGATGGGCGACCGGCCGTCCGCGAGCCCGGTCGTGGGGTCCACCAGCTCGATGAAGTCGGTCGCGGCAGAGTCCACCGGTGCGCCGTTGACGTAGTTGCGGACGATGTCGCTCATGCGGTCGGTTCCTTCGTGGGGTCGGTCTGCTGGGGACGGGTCGGCGGCCGGCTCGCGGCGGTCATGAGTCGAAGCCCAGGCCGAGACGGTCCAGTGTGCGCAGCATCAGGTTGCGGCGTCCCTCCTGGTGGTCGGCCCGGTCGAGCGACCACTTGGTGGCCTCGATGCCGATCTTGGTGAACGGCTCGGGCGGGAACGGCAGCGGCTTCTTGCGCACCATCTCCAGCTGGGTGCGGGCGGTGGTCTCCCCGGCCAGCCGGTCGAGCATGACCTCGGCCGCGAAGCGCGTGGCGGCGACGCCGAGGCCGGTGAACCCCGCGGCGTACGCGACGCGGCCACGGCGGGCCAGGCCGTGGAACGCGCAGAACTGGGTCGAGGTGTCGATCGCCCCGGCCCAGCGGTGGCTGAACTGCAGGCCCTCGAGCTGCGGGTACGTGGTGAGCAGGTGCGAGGCGAGCCGGCGATAGGACGCGTCGCGGTCCTCGTGCTCGGGGCGCACCCCGCGCCCCGCGTGATAGATCGCGTCGTAGCCGCCGTAGAGGATGCGGTTGTCCGCGGTGAGCCGCGAGTAGTGGAACTGGTTGGCCAGGTCGCTGACGCCCTGGCGGTGCTGCCAGCCGATCTCGGCCATCTGTGCAGGGCTCAGCGGCTCGGTCATGAGGACGTAGTCGTAGACCGGCACTGTCAGCAGGCGCGACCGGCGAAGCAGCGGCCGGAACACGTTGGTCGCGAGCGCGACCCGTCTGCTGCGCACGAGGCCGCGGGTCGTGCGGACGTCGACCGCGCCGCTGCGCCCCGAGCCCAGCCCCGAGCCCAGTCCTGAGACCGCCGAGTGCTCGAAGATCTCGACCCCGAGATCGGTCGCGACCCGCGCCAGCTCCTGGGCGAGCCGACCGGGGTGCACCAGCGCGCACGTGTCCTTGACCCAGCGGCCGGCCTCGAAGATCGGGCTCGCGATCTCGGCCCGCACCGCGTCGCGGTCCAGCCACTGCCCGTGACCGGCCTCCTGGAGCCAGCGCACCTGGTGCGGCTCGTACGCGACCTCCAGGACGCCGGTGCGCTCGAGCTGGACGTCCATCTTGAGCTCCTCGACGTCACGCTCGATCGCGTCGAGGTTGTCCAGGCCCATCCGGTGCAGCGTGTCGTACTCGGCCGCCCAGCGCGCGCGGCCGTTGTCCTCGCCGTGCGTCAGGCTGGCCTCGGCGAAGCCGCCGTTGCGTCCCGACGCCGCCCAGCCGATCGTCTCGGCCTCGAGCAGCACGACCCGGGCCGTGGGGTCCCGGCGCTTCGCGAGCACCGCGGTCCACATCCCGCAGTAGCCGCCACCGACGACCGTGAGATCGGCGGCGATCGTGCCGCTGAGCGCGGGACGGTTGACGGTCTCGACGTCCTCGAGCCAGAACACGGCGTGCCGCGAGTCGCGCAGCGACTCCGTGACCTGGGCCTCGGGCGGTCGCTGCCGCTCGAAGACCGTGCGGTGCGAGGCCATGGGGCTCCTTGGGGACGTTCGATCCATCCTCCCGCGTCCGGGCGCTCGACGCCATGGTCAAGGTGTCGCGTTCCGCGCGCGAGAGGTGGACACTGTGTCAGCCTCTCGGACTACTGTTGCCCCGTGCCCCTGACACTGCGGACGATCCTCGCGATGGACGTGCTGACCGCCGGGCGGCCCGAGGTGCTCGCCGGTGAGCAGTCGCTCGACCGGCCCGTGCGCTGGGTGCACGTGACCGAGGTCGACGACATGGTCGATCTGCTCGGCGGCCACGAGGTCGTGCTGACCACGGGCCTGCCGCTCGTCGGGCCCACGGCAGATCCCGAGCGGTTCGTCACCCAGCTCGCCGAGGCCAGCGCGTGCGGTCTCATCGTCGAGCTCGGGCCCCGGCTGCCCGAGCTGCCGGCCGCGCTGGTGCGCCAGGCACGTCGGCTCGAGCTGCCGCTCGTGGCGCTGCACGCCCCCGTGCGCTTCGTGTCGATCACCGAGGCCGTGCACCGACTGATCGTTGGTGAGCAGTACCACGGTCTCGAGCTCGCCCAGCGCACCCACGAGGTCTTCACCAACCTCAGCCTCGACAGCGCGGACGCGAGCACGATCCTCGCCGAGGCGTCCACGCTGATCGGCGCCCCGGTCGTGCTGGAGGACGTCGGCCACCACGTCGTGGCCCTGGCCCGCCACGGGCGGACGTCCGGCGCCCTGCTGCGCGGCTGGGAGGAGCGCTCCCGGCGCGCACCGGTGCTGGACGAGGCCGGGACGTCCGGACCCGAGCGGTGGCTCACCTGCCCGGTCGGTCTGCGGGGCGCGCCGTGGGGGCGCATCGTGGCACCCCAGCAGACGCACGACCCGGTCACGACCGCGATGGTGATGCAGCGCGCCGCGCAGGCCCTGCAGCTGTCCCGTCTCGTGGAACGCGACGCGACCCGTCTGCAGTCCCAGGCGCAGGAGTCGCTGCTGCAGGAGCTCGTCGAGGGGCGCGTGCAGGACGAGGCGGACGGGCTGGCCCGCGCCGCTGCCCTCGGCATGCGCGCCGGTGCGAACTATCTGCCGGTCGTCGCCCTGTTCGGTCCCGCTGCGCTGCCCGACCAGATCGCCCGTCAGCGCCGCGCCCGCGCCCAGCTCGAGACGGTCTCGGACGCCCTCGCCGAGGCGCGGCTCGACGCGATCTCGGGCGGCGTGGACGACCAGGGGGTCGGCATCGTCCTCGCGCTGCCCCGGGGAGTCACGGAGGACGCCGCGCTCGAGGCGCTGGCGACGGCCACCGCGAGCCGCGCCGGCGCGCTCACGCCGGGCACCGTGCCCGTCCTCGGCGTGGGCCGGGCCGCCGGGACGCTGCTGGTCGCGGCGTCCCGCATGCCGGCGACCGTGCACGTCGCGGAGGCCGCGCGGGCGCTGCAGCCGTCCTCGGCGGCCTGGTTCCGCTCGACCGACGTCCGGCTGCGTGGCCTCGTCGCGCAGCTGCGGGACGACGAGCGGGTGCTGGGCTTCGCGGAGGCCGAGCTCGGCCCGCTCCTTGCACACGAGGCCGAGCACGGCACCGGACTGCTCGACCTGCTGCGGCGCTACGTCGAGCTGCGGGGCAACAAGGCCGCGCTCGCGCAGGCGACCCACATCAGCCGTCAGGCCCTGTACGGCCGGCTGCACAAGCTCGAGTCGATCCTGCGGGTCGATCTCGACGACGCGGACTCGGTGCTCTCGCTGGGCGTCGCGCTGCTGGTGCACGACCTCCGCGTCGGGCGGGCCCGTCCCGGCCCGGGCCGACGCGGCACTACCGTGACGTCATGACCTCCCGGCCCACCACGCTCTCGATCCACGGCGCCACCGCGCTGCTGACCCTCGACGACCCCGACCGCCGCAACATCCTCACCTCCGAGATGGTGCGCTCGATCGACGAGGACGTGACCCGGGCGGAGGCGACGCCCGAGGTCAACACCCTGGTCGTGACGGGCCGCGGCCGCGCCTTCTGTGCGGGCGCCGAGCTGGCGACGCTCGAGCAGTCCGCCGCCGGCGACTTCGACGACGTCCGCGAGGTCTACGAAGGCTTCCTGCGGATCCTGCGCACGCCGCTGGCCACGATCGCCGCCGTCAACGGGCCCGCGGTCGGTGCCGGGCTCAACCTCGCCCTGGCCTGCGACGTGCGCATCGCGTCGACCGCGGCCCGCTTCGACACCCGGTTCGCACACCTGCGGATCCACCCCGGCGGCGGGCACACCTGGCTGATGGAGCGCGCGGTCGGGCACCAGCAGGCCACGCTGGCGGTGCTCTTCGGTGAGCGGTGGGATGCCGAGCGGGCGTACGACGTGGGGCTCGTCGCGCGCGTCGTGGAGCCCGAGTCGCTCGTCGACGAGGCTCTCGCTCTGGGGGCGCGCCTCGACGACATGGAGGGCGATCTCGTGCGTCGCTACGTCTCGACCCTGCGCCAGGCACAGCAGACCCCCGACCACGAGACGATCTTCGACGTCGAGACCACGGCCCAGGCCTGGTCGACGACCCGGCCCGCCTTCGTCCAGAACGTCCGCGCGCTGCGGGAGTCGATCTCCGGTCGCTGAGCCCGGCTGCCGGGCCGCCGCGGGGTCAGCCGCAGAGGTCCTTGCGCGCCTGGTCGTACTGGGCGCGCAGGCTCTGAACCAGCGCGGCCACCGAGACGCGCTCCTCGATCGCGCCGATGCCCTGGCCCGCACCCCAGATGTCCCTCCACGCCTTGGGGCCGTCGACCGCCTGCGAGCTGAAGTCCATCGCGGACGGGTCCGAGACACCCAGGTCGTCGGGGTCCATCCCGGCGGCCTCGATGCTGCCGCGGAGGTAGTTGCCGTGCACGCCAGTGAACAGGTTGCTGTAGACGATGTCCTTCGCGGTGGAGTCCACGATCATCTGCTTGTAGTCCGGTGCGGCGTTGGCCTCGTGCGTCGCGAGGAAGGCCGAGCCCACGTACGCCAGGTCGGCGCCAGCGGCCTGCGCCGCGAGGATCGAGCTGCCGTGCGAGATGGCACCCGACAGCAGGAGCGGTCCGTCGAACCAGGACCGGATCTCGCGCACCAGCGCGAACGGCGACTGCGTGCCCGCGTGCCCGCCGGCTCCCGCAGCCACCGCGATGACGCCGTCCGCGCCCTTGTCGACCGCCTTGCGGGCGAACTCGTCGTCGATGACGTCGTGCAGCACGATGCCGCCGTAGGAGTGGACCGCGTCGTTGATCTCCGTGCGGGCGCCGAGCGAGGTGATCACGATCGGCACCTGGTGCTCCACGATGACCACCATGTCCTGCTCGAGCCGGTCGTTGGAGCGGTGGACGATCTGGTTGACCGCGAACGGGCCGACGTGCGCGTCGGGGTGGGCCGCCGCGAAGGAGGCGTTCTCCTCATCGATCTGCTGGATCCAGTCGCTCAACAGGGCAGCTGGACGCGCATTGAGCGCCGGGAACGCACCGATGATCCCGGCCCGGCACTGGGCGCCGACGAGCTCGGGGCCCGAGCAGATGAACAGCGGGGAGCCGACCACGGGAAGGGTGAGCGGGCCGGCGAGGGCGGGGACGAGGGTCATGGGTCTCCTTGAGGACGATTCGTCCCGACCCTAGGAGGGATAGCCGCGATATGCAACTCGTTGCACTACTGGTGCTGCCTCCCGGCACGACGAGGCCCGGCCCCCGACGTGGTCGGGAGCCGGGCCTGTCGTTCACCGGACTACTTCAGGTCGAAGCGATCCAGCTCCATGACCTTGGTCCAGGCGGCGACGAAGTCCGCGACGAACTTCTCGCGGGCGTCGTCGGACGCGTAGACCTCCGAGAGGGCACGCAGCTGCGAGTTCGAGCCGAAGACCAGGTCGACGGCGGTGGCCGTCCACTTGAGCTCGTCCGTCGCGGCGTCGCGGATCTCGAAGACGTTCTCCTGCGACTCCGAGGCCTTCCAGCGCGCGCCGGGCGCGAGCAGGTTGACGAAGAAGTCGTTGGTCAGGACGCCCGGGCGGTCCGTGAGGACGCCGTGCTTCGCACCGTCGACGTTGCCGCCGAGGGCACGCATGCCGCCGACGAGAACTGTCATCTCCGGAGCCGTCAGGTCGAGCATGTACGCCCGCTCGACGAGCTGGGTCTCGGGCGAGAACTTGTCGGCCGCACGCAGGTAGTTGCGGAAGCCGTCGGCCCGGGGCTCGAGGACCTTGAACGAGTGGACGTCCGTCTGCTCCTGCGTGGCGTCGCCACGGCCGGGGTGGAACGGCACCGTGATCTCGACGCCGGCATCCTTCGCAGCCTTCTCGACTGCGGCGTTGCCGGCCAGGACGATGAGATCGGCCATCGAGATCTGTGCGCCACCGGCGCTGTTGAACTCGGCCTGGATGCCCTCGAGCTTCGCCAGGACGGTCGCGAGCTGCTCGGGCTGGTTGACCTCCCAGCTGCGCTGCGGCTCGAGACGGATGCGCGCACCGTTGGCGCCGCCGCGCTTGTCGGTCGAGCGGAAGGTCGCCGCCGACGCCCATGCGGTGGCGATGAGCTCGGAGACCGAGAGACCGGACTCCAGCACCTTGGCCTTCAGCGACGCGACATCCGCGTCACCGACGAGCTCGCCCTCGGGGGCCGGGACCGGGTCCTGCCACAGCTGCGGCTCCGGGACCCACGGGCCGAGGTAGCGATCGATCGGGCCCATGTCGCGGTGCAGCAGCTTGTACCAGGCCTTGGCGAACGCGACCGAGAACTCGTTGGGGTTCTCCATGAACCGGCGCGAGATCTTCTCGTACTCGGGATCGAAGCGCAGGGCCAGATCGCTGGTCAGCATCGTGGGCTTGCGCTTCGGCGAGTCCGCGGCCGGGCCGGGGACGATGTCCTCGGCGTCCTTGGCGACCCACTGGTACGCACCCGCGGGGCTCTTGGTGAGCTCCCAGTCGTACTTGAACAGGAACTTGAAGAAGTCGTTGCTCCAGCGCGTCGGCGTCGAGGTCCAGGTGACCTCGAGTCCGGACGTGATCGCGTCCTCGCCCTTGCCGGTGCCGTACTCGCTCCTCCAGCCCAGACCCTGCTCCTCCAGCGGAGCGGCCTCGGGCTCGGGGCCGACCAGGTCGGCGTCGCCCGCACCGTGGGTCTTGCCGAACGTGTGTCCGCCGGCGATCAGCGCGACGGTCTCCTCGTCGTTCATCGCCATGCGGGCGAACGTCGCACGGATGTCGCGTGCCGAGGCGAGCGGGTCCGGGTTGCCGTTGGGACCCTCGGGGTTGACGTAGATCAGACCCATCTGGACCGAGCCGAGGGCCTCCTCGAGCTCACGGTCGCCGCTGTAGCGCTCATCGCCCAGCCAGGTGTCCTCGGGGCCCCAGATGATCTCCTCGGGCTCCCAGACGTCCTCACGACCGAAGCCGAAGCCGAACGTCGTGAAGCCCATGTCCTCCATCGCGACGGTGCCGGCGTAGACCAGCAGGTCGGCCCAGGAGATCTTCTGGCCGTGCTTCTGCTTGACGGGCCACAGGAGGCGACGCGCCTTGTCGAGGTTGGCGTTGTCGGGCCAGCTGTTGAGGGGCGCGAACCGCTGGTTGCCCTCGCCGGCGCCGCCACGGCCGTCGAAGATGCGGTACGTGCCGGCCGCGTGCCAGCTCATGCGGATGAACAGGCCGCCGTAGTGACCGAAGTCGGCCGGCCACCAGTCCTGCGAGGTGTTGAGCACCTCGACGATGTCGCGACGCAGCTCGGCCAGGTCGAGCTTCTTGAACTCCTCGGCGTAGACGAAGTCAGGTCCGAGCGGGTTGGCCTTGGACGAGTGGGCGTGCAGCACCGACAGGTCGACCTGGTTGGGCCACCAGTCCTTGTTGGTGCGGGGGCGTCCGCCGGTCTTGGGCGTCGGCGAGTCGATCGCCGGGTTCTCGCTCTCGCTGCCGTGCGCGGCTGCGGAGTCGGGCATGACGGGGCACCCTGCCTCGGCCTTGCGATCGATGCCCTGGGGGCTCTCGGGGGTCTGGCTGTCGTTCATGTGATTCCTTCCGAACGGGTGGTGCTGGCGGTCACTGGGTCGTGCTGGTGGGTCACTGGGTTACTGGGTTACTGGGTCATTGGGGGACGAGGGCGACGGCTGCGCAGTCGGGGCAGGTGCCCCAGAACACGACCTCCGCCTCGTCGATCACGAAGCCGTGATGATCTGAGGGCGCGAGGCACGGGGCCTCGCCGATCGCGCAGTCGACGTCCGTGATCGCCCCGCACGAGCGGCAGACGATGTGGTGGTGGTTGTCGCCGATGCGGGACTCGTAGCGCGCGGTGGCGCCCGCAGGCTGGATGCGGCGCACCAGCCCGGCTGCGGTCAGCGCCCTCAGCACGTCGTACACGGCCTGGTGCGACACCTCACCCGAGCTCGCACGCACGGCCTCGATGATCGAGTCGGTGTCTGCGTGGGGATGCTCGTGCACCGCGGCGAGCACGGCGACGCGGGGGCGGGTCACGCGCAGCGAGGCCTCGCGCAAGGTGCGCTCGATCTCAGCGGTCGTGTTCATGCCTGCAGCCTACCGGTTTTCTTGAATCAGTCAAGAAACGGGATTCCCTCGGGCGCGGTGCGCACGCCACCGTATGAGCCGGAAATCGCCGTCATACGGTGGCAGATCCACCGCGCTGCCAGTCGACGCGGTGCAGGCGGTGGGTCCCCGGTACGCCCTTGAGCTCGACCTCCCGGCTGTCCAGGACGGGCAGGGCGGCCTCCCCGACGGCCCTGAGCACCGTGTCGCTGACGAGCACCTCCGCGCCGTCCGCTTGCGACGCGACGCGCGCCGCGAGGGCGACGTTGCGGCCGAACAGATCGTTGTCGCGGTGCACCGCGGAGCCGCGGTGGGCGCCGATGCGGACCCTCACCCCGTACAGCTTCGACCGGGGACGGAGCCGGGAGAGATCGCGCTGGATCATGCACGCGGCGGCGACGGCCTCGGATGCCTCCGCGAACGCGACCATGAAGCCGTCCCCCTGCGTCTTGACCACGTGCCCGCCGTGCGCGTCGACCGCCCGTTGCACGAGACGGTCGTGCCGCGAGAGCAGCCGGACCCACCCGCGGTCGCCGAGCTCGTGGTTGAGCGCAGTGGAGTCCTCGATGTCGGAGAACAGGATCGTCAGCGTGCCGTCGGCCCCGGCGAGGCCGGCAAGGTCGGGACGCTCGACGTCGGCCCACAGCGCGAGATCGTCGACCGAGCTGCGGATGACCCCGCCGAGGCCGTGGTCCCGCACCTTCAGCGCCGTGCCGACGACGGTGCGTACGGCCTGGGTGGCCGTGGGCACCCGGCGCTGCCGGGTCGGTCGCGGACCCTCCTCCTGCAGCCTCGCGACCTGACGGCGGACGGCTCGCAGACGCACCACGGTCACGGCGAGTGCCGCCGCGAGCGCACCGGTCGACACGGCCAGGACGACCTCGAGGGCTGACACGGCACCACCGTAGCGGCTTCGTGGGCCGTCTACGATCAGCCGCATGGCCACCGTCATCCTCGTCCGGCACGGACGCACCACCGCCAATGCGAGTGGCGTCCTCGCCGGCCGGACGGCCGGGGTCCGGCTCGACGAGACCGGTCGCACGCAGGCCGCCCGCACGGGTGAGCGTCTGGCCGTCGTCCCGCTGGTCGGGGTCGTCACGAGCCCGCTCGAGCGGTGTCGACAGACCGCCCGCGCAATCCTGCAGCACCAGGACGGCTCCCCCGTCACCTCTGTCGACAAGGGCATCACCGAGTGCGACTACGGCGAGTGGCAGGGCCGCGCGCTCAAGGACCTGGCCAAGGAGGATCTCTGGAAGGTCGTGCAGGGCCAGCCGTCCGCTGCGGTCTTCCCCGGCGGGGAGTCGCTGCCGGCGATGCAGGCACGGTCGGTCGCCGCGATCAGGCGGCACGACGCGGCGTTCGAGGCCGAGCACGGACCCGGCGCGGTCTGGGCCGCGGTCAGCCATGGCGACATCATCAAGGCGATCCTCGCGGACGCCCTGGGCATGCACCTGGACCTGTTCCAGCGCATCAACGTCAACCCCGCGTCGGTCTCGATCGTGCGCTACGGCGCCGCGCGTCCCGACGTCGTGGCGACGAACACCGACGCGGGCGACCTGTCCTGGCTGCGAGCGGCTCCCCCCGCGGAGGACGCCCAGGTCGGTGGCGGGGCGGGCCCGGGTGGGCCCGCCTAACATGGACCGCATGCCACCCCTCGTCCACGGATTCGACTGGCCGGACCGTTTCGTCGTCGGCACCGTCGGCGAACCCGGCGCCCGGACGTTCTTCCTCCAGGCCCGCGCGGGCAAGCGGGTCGTCAGCGTCGGCATCGAGAAGGAGCAGGCCGCTGCCCTCGCCGAGAAGATCGAGGAGGTCCTCGACGGGCTGATGGCCGAGGACGGCAATCCGTTCAGCGTCCCGGCGCTGACCCCCGCCGCCCTCGTCGACAACGACCCGCTCGAGCAGCCCGTCGAGGAGGAGTTCCGGGCGGGCGCCATGAGCCTCGGCTGGGACCCGACCACCGCCCAGATCGTGATCGAGGCGTTCCCGATCCTCGTCGTCGACGCCGAGGAGCTCGAGACCATCGACCTGGCCGAGGTGGAGCCCGAGGAGGTGCTGGTCGTCCGCATCCCCGTGGGCAGCGCCCGCGCGTTCTCCAAGCGGACGCGCGAGGTCGTCGGCGCGGGTCGCCCGATCTGCCCGCTCTGCAGCCTGCCGATGGACTCCGAGGAGCACGTCTGCGAGCTGCCCGAAGGGTTCCGGTGACGACCGGCCTCGACCTCGACGGCGACCTGGAGATCACGGGCCGCGTCATGCCGGCGTCCAATGCGACGTTCGTCGGCCAGATCGGCGACCTCGCCGTCGTCTACAAGCCGGTCTCGGGCGAACGACCGCTCTGGGACTTCCCCGACGGCTGCCTGGCCCACCGCGAGCTCGCGGCCTACCTCGTCTCGGAGGTGCTGGGCTGGGACATCGTGCCGCGTACGTGGCTGCGCGAGGGACCCCTCGGCCGCGGGATGGTCCAGCTCTGGCAGGACGTCGACCCCGATCAGGCCGCGGTGGACCTGGTGCCGAGCGACCAGGTGCCGGAGCAGGGTTGGCGCCACGTGTTCGACGGCTACGACGGCCACGACCGCCCGGTGTCCCTGATCCACGAGGACTCCCCCGGCCTTCGCCGCATGGCGGTGTTCGACATCGTCGTCAACAACGCCGACCGCAAGGGCGGACACGTCCTGGCGATGCCCGACGGCCACCGGTACGGGATCGACCACGGACTGACCTTCCACGCCGAGAACAAGCTGCGCACCGTCCTCTGGGGGTGGATCGACGAGGAGCTCTCCGCGTACGAGCTCGACGGGGTCGAGCGCGTACGTCAGGCCCTCGACGGAGACCTGGCCTCGGCTCTCGCGCCGCTGGTCCAGCCCTTCGAGGTCGCGTCCCTCATCGGTCGCTGCGAGCGCCTGCTGCGCACCCGGCGCTTCCCGTCGCCGCGAGGCGAGATGCCGGCGATCCCCTGGCCCCCGTTCTGATGGCCGGGGACAACCTCCCTGACGTCCTGCTGGTCGGCTGCGGCGACCTGGGCGCCGACATCGGCCTTCGGCTCGCTGCGCGCGGGCACGACGTGGTCGCGATCCGGCGACGTGCCGAGCTGGTCCCCCCTCCCCTTCACGGGGTCGCCGCCGATCTGACCCGCGAGGTCCCCCACCTGCCACCGCTCGCGCTGGACCTCCTGGTGGTGACGTTGACGGCACGCCCGCGCACCGAGGAGGCCTACCGCGCGACGTACGTCGACGGGATGGGGCGCGCCCTCGACGCGATCGACGCCGCCGGTCAGGTGCCCCGGCGGGCCGTGCTGATCTCCTCCACGGGGGTCTACGGCGACGCGACGTCCGCGGAGCCGCTCGACGAGACCACGACACCGCTGCCGTCGGACGGTCCGGCCGAGATGCTGCTCGAGGCCGAGCGGCTCTTCGCCCGACGGGTGCCGGGCGGCACCGTCCTGCGGCTCTCGGGCCTCTACGGCCACGGCGAGCCACGGCTCCTCCAACAGGTACGGGCAGGCGAGGTCACCGATCCGAACCGCTGGACCAACCGCATCCACCGCGACGACGCGGCCGCTGCCGCGGTGCACCTGCTCACGCTCGACGAGACGCCCGGCCCGCTCTACCTCGGCACCGACGACGAGCCGGCCCTGCTGGGCGACGTGGCCGCCCACCTCGCCCGCGGCCTGGACGTCCCCGCACCACCGGTGACCGATCCGGCGCAGGCTCACGGCCGGCGGCTGTCCAACGCCCGCCTCCGGGCGACCGGCTGGGTCCCCACGTGTCCCACCTATCGCGAGGGCTACGGCTCCTGACACGGACGGGGTGCCCTCGCATCCTGAGATCGTGTCTGGTTTCCCACAGACCGCAGGCGGAATGCGCCCCTGTGCCCGGCGTTGACCCGTAGAGGCGCGCGTCCATCGGCGGCGTCCTTCGCAACTGTGAGGAACACGCATGACTGACGTCTTCGAGCCCATCAAGGTCGGCACCTGGGACCTTCCGCAGCGCTTCGTGATGGCGCCGCTCACCCGCAACCGCGCGGGCCAGCACCAGGTTCCGCGTGACATCGCGGTGACCTACTACGCCCAGCGCGCGGGCGCCGGCCTGATCATCAGCGAGGGCACGCAGCCGAGCGCGGTCGGCCAGGGCTATCTCGACACGCCCGGCATCCACACCCCCGAGCAGGTCGAGGGCTGGCGCGCGGTCGCCGACGCGGTCCACGAGCGCGGCGGTCGCATCGTCGTGCAGCTCATGCACGTGGGGCGCATCGCCCACCCCGACAACAAGGCGGGCCGCGAGACCGTCGCGCCGAGCGCGATCCCCGCCCCCGGCTCGATGGTCACCGCGCACGGATCGGTCGACCACGTGGTCCCCCGCGCGCTGGGGACCGACGAGATCCCGGGCATCGTGGAGGAGTTCGTCCACGCGGCCCGCTGCGCGATCGAGGCCGGGCTCGACGGCGTCGAGATCCACTCCGCCAACGGCTACCTGCTGCACCAGTTCCTCGCGCCGTCCTCGAACGAGCGCACCGACCAGTACGGCGGGTCCCCCGTCAACCGCGCCCGCCTGACGCTCGAGGTCACCGCTGCCGTCGCCGACGCGATCGGCGCCGACCGGGTGGGCATCCGCATCTCCCCCGCCCACAACATCCAGGGCGCCGTCGAGGAGGACCCGGCCGACGTCCGTGCGACGTACACCCACCTGGTCGACGGGCTCGCGCCCACGGGTCTGGCGTACCTCAGCGTGCTCGCCGACCCGACCGCCGAGCTCACGCAGGACCTGCGCAGCCGCTTCGGTGGGACGTTCATCGCCAACACGGGCTTCGCCGAGGTCACCGACCTCGAGCAGGTCAAGCAGATCGTCGGCGGCGGACTCGCCGACCTCGTCGCGGTCGGGCGGCCGTTCCTCGCGAACCCCGACCTGGTGACCCGTTGGCGCACCGGTGCGGAGCTCAACGAGCCGAACCCCGACACGTTCTACGGCGGCGGCGCCGAGGGCTACACCGACTACCCCACCCTCGACCAAGCCTAGGTCGCGCGGCGCGCGCTGCCGCTACGTCGTCGCCTCGGATGCCTCTGGACTCGGCGTAAGGTGGAACCAGGTCGTCCGTGAGGGGGAACCATGGCCGAGGCAGCGATCCGGGTGCTCGTGCTCGAGGACGACCGCGACGCGGCCAACTTCATGCGCGCCAGCCTCCAGCGACTCGGCGGGATGGAGGTCGACCTGGCGGGCACCGCCGACGAGGCCGTCGCGGCGATGCGGCGGCACGGCTACGACGTGCTCGTGGCCGACATCCGGCTCCCGGGCCGCTCGGGGTTGCAGGCGCTGCCGGAGCTCCGCGCGATCAACCCGAGCGTCGCGATCCTGATCCTCACCGCCTATCCGACCTTCGACCACGCTGTCGAGGCGCTCCGCGAGGACGCAGATGACTTCGTCGCCAAGCCGATCGGGGCCGAGGACCTGGTCAGGCGTGTCCGCGACCTGGCGCAGCTGGCCCGCAGCCGCCAGGCCCCGTCCCGGCTGCGGGTGCTGGCGATCGGTGCCCACCCCGACGACGTCGAGCTCGGGGTGGGTGCGACCCTCGCGGCCCACGCGGCGGCGGGCGACGAGCTCACCACGCTCATCCTGTCCGGCGGCGCGGTCGGCGGGAGCACCGACGTCCGCCACCAGGAGGCGATGCACGCGGCCGCCGTGATCGGTGCCCGGCTGATCCACCTGGACTTCGCCGACACCCGGATGTCACCCGCGGACGGCCTGATCGGGGCCGTCGAGCAGGCCGTCGCGGAGGTCGACCCCGACCGCATCTACACCCACGGCATCCACGACCGCCACCAGGACCACCGCGCCGTGCACGACGCCGTGGAGGTCGGCGCGCGGTCGGTGGCCGACCTGTGGTGCTTCCAGAGCCCGTCGTCCACCGTCGACTTCCGACCCAACCGCTTCGTCACCGTCGACGGTTTCATCGACGCCAAGCTCGAGATGCTCGCCGCCTTCGTCTCCCAGAGGCATCGCGACTACATCCAGCCCGACGTGGTCCGCGCGACCGCGCGCTACTGGGCCCGCTTCAGCAGAGCGCTGTCGGCGGAACCGCTCGAGACCGTCCGGGTGACCCAGACGGTGCGCGCCACGACCACCGTGCGGGCGACGCACGCCGTGGACGACTCCGCGTCCGACACCGCCCATGGTGGCGTCGGCTGATGCCCACGGTGGGCGGCACGCGGGTGCGCGAGCTGACCCGCCGGGTCGCTGACGCTTGGCCGACGCCGGACGCGTCGGGCTGGCGCCACCTGCCGTTCACCCTGCTGGTCGTCCTGGTGGCCCTGATCGTCTCCAATATCCCCTTGCCCACTCGCGGCCCGCTCGTCGTCGCCGCGGTCGCGGTGAGCCTCACGGTCCAGGCGCTGGCGAGCCTGGCGCGGCCTGCGCGCTGGCCGGGCGAGTGGATGCTGCTGCTCCCCCTCGGCCAGATCCTCGCCGTGTCCCTGCTCGACCTCGGCAGCGGGGACCGAAGCGGCTCGGTCGCCGTGCTGCTCTTCATCCCCGGCATCGCTCTCGCGCTGGTCCCCGGCCTCCTTTCGCTCCTCGCGGGAATCCTCGCCGTCACCCTCGCCTGCTTCGCCCCGGTGTTCCTCACCGACGACCGGTTCTACCCCGTGCTGCACGGCGCCGTCACCGCGCTGATGATCTGCGCCCTGATGGTCCACAGCCACGCGATGATCTCCATCGTCCGCCGGCACGAGCGCAGCCTGGCGGCGGCCGAGGACCTGATGCGCAGCATCATGTCCGCCGCGTCCGAGCAGGCGATCATGGCGACCGACGCGACCGGCCGCCTGGTGGCGGCGAGCAGTGGTGCCGAGCGGCTCTTCGAGGCTCCCGCCGACCGCCTGGTGGGCACCGAGCTGACCCGGCTGATGGGCGAGGACGGCGCATCACTGGCCGGGCTCGTCGGGGCGGCGGCCGACGGCGGCTCCCACGTCTCGCAGTGGCGACGGTCGATCGGCGGATCCGCGCGCGTCGTGGAGTACGTCGTGACGCCCCGACCGGGCGATGCGGCGGAGCCTGCGTCGGGGCCGGGCCCGGCCTCGCCGGAGCCGGAGGGCTACCTCGTCGTCGCGACCGACGTGACCGCACGCGAGGAGGAGGAGGAGCGGCAGGAGCAGTTCATCGGACTGGTCACCCACGAGCTGCGCACGCCGTTGGTCTCGATCCTCGGCTACGTCGACCTGCTGCGGCTCGATCCCGCCGGGCTCACGGCGGAGCAGCGCGAGTACGTCGAGGTGCTGGCCCGCAACACCCGCCGCCTCCGCGGCCTCGTCGACGACCTGCTCCTCAGCGCCCGCCTGGCCGCCGGCGAGCGGATGGCCCACGAGGAGGTCGACGCCGTCGAGGTCGTGCGGGCGGCGCTCGCCAGCGTCCGGCCGATCGCGGACGCCGCCGCCGTGACGCTGGAGCTGTCGGGCGACGACAGCGTGCCGCTCGTCTCGGACCCGCAGCGGCTCGGCCAGGTCGTCGACAACCTCCTCACGAACGCCGTCAAGTTCAGCCACGCCGGCGGGCAGGTCCGGGTCGAGGTGGTGGCCGAGCCCGCGCCCGACGGCGGCCGCGGCGCACGGATCCGGGTCGCCGACGACGGCACCGGGATCGAACCCGACGAGCTGCGCCGCATCACCGAGCCCTTCTACCGCTCGCGCGAGAGCCGCCGTCGCCGGATCGCGGGCGTCGGGCTCGGCCTCACGCTCGTCCAGGCGCTCGTGTCGGAGCACCGCGGCACGCTCACGATCGACAGCGAGCCCGGACGCGGCACGGAGGTCGTCGTCCGGCTGCCCGACGCGGCAGCCCCCGGCGACCACCAGGGCTAGGTGCCGTCGGGGTTCCACACCGAGGCGAGCGCCTTCCAGTAGGGATCCGACATCAGCGACAGCGGCGTCACGTTGACCGAGGTGATCCCATGGCTCTCCGCGGCCCGCAGCGCGGCGAGGAACCGCGACGTGCCGATCGGCCCGACCCGCGTGCCGGGCGGTCGCTCCCAGAGCCCGACCGACACCGTCAGCCGCGACATGTCGAGCCCGGCCTGCTCCAGCCGGTCGAGCACCCGGTCGAGGTCCTTCGGGCGGCGGGTGCGGTAGAGATAGGCCCACAGGATCAGGCGCTCGACCTGGCCGAGCAGGACGGCGTAGTTGTGGCCGCTGAGCAGGTTGCCGCGGGCCGGGTGCTTCCAGTCGATCCGTACGTCCATCGCGAGGCCGATCCGCGACCCCGCACCGTCCCGGGTGGCGTCCATCCGCTTCCGCATCCGCTCGAGCAGGTCGGCGATCACTGCCGCGCGCCACGCCTTGATGCTGGACGCGTCCTCGTTGATCGACCCGTCGCTGGTGCGCGGCCAGCCGCTGCGGCCGGTCATCCGCTCGAAGAGTCGCCGGTCGTCGCTGCCGAACGTGTAATCGCTGAGGAAGAGCTCGGTGATCGAGATCTGGGCGGGGTCGTAGCGCTCGCACAGCGCGCCGACGTAGTCGACCAGGCGTCGGCCGACCTCGCCGTCGACGAGCTGGCTGGCCGAGGCCTGGTAGACCGACCGCCGTCCGTCGACGGAGACCCCGGCGGCGCTCGGGTGGTCCGCCAGCCAGCTCGGTGCCATGGTGTCGACGACCAGGCCGACCTGGCGGTTCGACCCGTCCGCCGCCCGGTGGAGGGCCCGGGCCGCCCGGGCCAGGTGGTCGGTGCCGGGCTCTGCGGCCGCCGCGGGGTGGGCCTCCCAGTCGAAGGCGGTGAACTCGATCCGCCCGGCGTTGAGCTCGACCGCGTTCGCGCCCGCCTCGTCGAGCCGGACAGCGACCTGCGACCAGTCGGTGTCCGGGTCGACGACGGTCGCGAAGTCGACGCTGACCGACCGGGTCTCGTCGGGGAGCTGGGAGGGGCGCATCGGGGGCACCACCGCGGCGTCCTCACCCGAAGCCGAGGTGGTGCCGCCAGACTCCCACGGCCGCGAGATCGCCAGGGCGGCGACCAACGAGGTCGTCACGATGCCCACGACGATCAGGAGCCACGGCCATCGTCGTCGCTCAGTCCCCGCACCGAGACCGTTCCGGTCCGCTCCAGTTTGTTCCATCGGTTCTCCGCGTTCCCGAGCTCGAGCCTCACGGCGTCCAGCACGACGAAGGTCATCATGGTCGAGTACAACGGCCACAGCGGGACCGTCCAGAGGTGGCGCAGGTCGTCGACGGCCCGGTCGAGCGCCAGCGCGAGCGCCAGCAGCGCCAGCGACGCCGGCACCCCCAGCAGCAGCACCCACGCCCACCACGTCCGTGGCAGCCAGTCGGTGCCGTCCACGGCGATGAGCCAGCCCACGCCCACCGCCGCCGACAGCTGCAGGAAGGGCGCGATGACCTGCGTGACCATGTTGAAGAGCAGGTAGACGCCGAAGGCGCCATAGCGGGGGTTGCCCACCATCGGCCAGTGCATCTCGGTGGCCTGCAGCAACCCCCGCGCCCAGCGCACCCGCTGCCGCCACAGACCTCGCAGGGTGGAGGGCGACTCGGCGTACACCAGGGCCTGCGGCGCGAACGCCACCTGGAAGCCCGCCCGGTGGACCCGCCAGGTCAGCTCCAGGTCCTCCCCCAGCGTGTCCGTGCGCAGCGGCCCCACCCGGTCGAGCACGTCGCGACGATAGGCGCCGATGTTGCCGGACACGACCGGCAGACAGCCGAGCACGTCGAGGCCGCGACGCATCAGCCCGGTGCCGACGTGGCTGATGACGGAGAGGAGGCGGGTGAGCGTCCGGTCGAGGTTCACCGGCCTGTCGTTGCCGCACACCGCGCCGATGCGCGGGCTGCGAAAGCCGCGCACCAGCATCGTCAGGGTGTCGGGGCGGAAGACACCGTCGGCGTCGACGAGCACGAGGACCTCACCGGCGGCCGCAGCGATCCCGGTGTTGAGGGCAGCGCCCTTGCCTGCGTTGGCCTGCCGCAGCGCCCGCACGACGCCCGGGTGGTCGGCGGCCAGCTGCTGCATCCGCGCGAAGGTGTCGTCGGTGGAGCCGTCGTCGACGCACACGATCTCCAGGTGGGGATAGTCGCTGCGGGCGATGGAGCGTACGCACTGGTCGATGACGCGCGCCTCCTCGAAGGCCGGCACCACCACGCTCAGTCGCGGCGCCTCGGTGAACATCGGGCCGTAGCCGGCCGGCCCGGGGCCGCTGCGCCGGGCGCGGACCTCGAAGACGAGGGCGAACGGCACCATCCCGAAACGTACGATCCCGGCGGCGGCGAGCGGCACGAGCAGCACGAGGACCAGCGCCGCCACGAAGGCGGTCACGGGATCAGCCCGACCACTCGACGAGCACGTCCTCGAGGACCTCGGGGGCGTGGGCGGACAGCGCGCCGAACCTGCTGTTGACCTCGAGCACCACGGGGGTCCCGTCGCCCGCCCTCCGCACGTCCATGTCGACCGGACCCACCAGGTCCAGCGCCTCCACCGTGCGCAGGGCCAGCGCGGCCACGTCGGGCTCGGCGCCGTCGGGCAGGCGCTCGACCGCCGCGGCGTTGCCCACCCGGCCCTGCTTGAGCTCGGTCTTGCGCAGCACCACGACCCGGCACCTGCCGGTGTGCGGCGAGCGGTAGACCTGGGGGCTGTACTCGACGCCCGGCGCGTAGCCCTGGACCAGCCACGTCGCGTCGAGCGAGTCCCACACCGGGTCGCCCCCGTCCTCGACGACGTGCACGCCGCGACCACCGCGGCTCACCCGCGGCTTCACCACGACGAGCCCGCCGCCCCAGGACACGGCGTCGGCCGCCGAGCCCACCTCCGCCACCGTGGCGTGCGGCGGCACCGCGACGCCGCGCTCGGCCAGCGCCCACATGGTGAGGAGCTTGTCGGCGGCGACGGCGACCGGGCCCGGCGCCGAGAGCACCAGCGCCGCGCCCATCCCCGTCGCCAGGCCGAGGACCGCGAGCCGGGGCAGCTCCTCGGCGACGGTGGGGACGACGAGGTCGGGACGCAGCCGCGCCACCAGGTCGCGCATGTCCTGGTCGTACGCCGGGTCGAGCGCGCCCACCACCGGCAGGACCGTGTCGTACCCCGGGACGTCGGTCGGCGCGAGGTCTACGCCCACCAGGCGCGGGCCCGCACCCCTGTCGGCCTGCTCCAGCACCTGGACGCCCAGTGCCCGCCCCGCCGGTCCGGCCGCGCCGGTGACGAGCATGGTCGTGCGCTCGGAGGCTGCACTCATCCATTCAGTCTAGGCACGCGGGCCGGGCCGCGCCCGGACGACGATGTTGACGAGCCGGGGCGCCCGCACGATCACCGAGCTGCTGGCCGGGGAGGCACGACCGACCAGCTGACCTGCGCAGGCAGGGGTCAGGACGCGAGCCGCACCCGGGTGTCGAGTGCCTCGAACAGATCGGCGCCGAGGACGTCGACCCGGTTCTCGAGCGTCCGCAGGACCGTCCATGCTCGGGCGGGGTCCGTGACGATCGTCGCGCTGAAGACCCGGCACCCGTCGACGGGACGCGCGAGATCGGCCTCGACGACCTGCACGCCGCGGCGGTGCAGGACCGACGCGATCGTGAGCAGGTCGGCCCCGTGGTCGTTCGCGGTCACCGACACCGTCACGACGTAGGCGCGCGGACCGGCCTCGGCCGGCCTCGGTCGCACCTGCTGGTTCATCGCCATTCCTGCCACCCTGTCCCCGTGTCACTGACGTCCTGATGTGACCATCCTCGCGAGGCTGATCATGACGGTCAACAAGATGAGCCGCAACGTGGCAGACTGCCAAGCAGATCGTCCTCGGGTCGACATGAAGGGTGCCACCATGACAAGCATCGACCGGCTCGACGCCGAGATCCTCGGGCGGCTCACCGCCAACGCCCGCGTCGGGATCGCCGAGCTCGCGGCCGACCTCGGGGTCAGCCGCAACACGATCCAGCAGCGCATCCGGCGGCTCGAGGACGTCGGGATCCTCCGGGGGTTCCGACCCATCATCGACCTCGGCGCGGTGGGCATGCCGGTCCAGGCACTGATCAGCCTCGAGCTGGACCAGCGGCGCATGGCCGAGGTCGTGCAGGGGCTCGGGGCGCTCCCGGAGGTCATCGAGGTCAAGCTCCAGGCCGGCCGCGAGGACCTGCTCGTGCACGTGGCCATCGCGTCGCTCGAGGCGCTGCAGCCCCTCACCGCGTCGATCGTGGAGATCGAGGGCGTGCGCAAGACGACCTCGACGTTCTCGGTCGGCACCCCCGTCCCCTACCGGCTGCAGCCGCTCCTCGACCACATCACCGAGGGCAGCGGATGGGGCCGGTCCACCCCGCTCCCGTCGTGAGATCGGCCCCTCGGTCGAGCCGGCGCCGGTAGATTGGTGCGCATGGGGACGACGTCGGACCGCCGATCGTGGCTCGGGCGATCCCGCGAGATCCTGCGGTACGTCGCCGAGCTCGGCAGCGGCCTCGGCACCTCCCTCCTCGCGCTCGGCGTGCTGGTGCTCCTCGTGCTCGTCGCGCTCCTGTCGGTCGTCGGCGTCGGTCTCCTGCTCGCACCGGCTGCGCTGCGTGCGGTGCGCTGGATCGCCGACCGCGAGCGGACCCGGCTCGCACGGTGGGGCACGGCGGTCCCGGGACCCGCGGCGCTGCCGTCGGGGCTCCGGGCAGCGCTCGCCGATCCGACCGTGCGGCGCGACATCGCGTGGCTCACTGTCCATGCCACGTGGGGCTTGCTGATCGGCTTCGTCGGCGTGGCCCTGCCGCTGTTCACGGTGCGAGACCTCACGTTCCCCCTCTGGTGGTGGCTGGCGCCCGAGGGCGAGGCCAGCGCCGCGCTGTGGTTCTGGGTCGTCGACTCGTGGCCCGAGGCCCTGCTGGTCGCACTGTCGGCACTCGGCTGGGGCCTGCTGACGGTCCTGCTCGCGCCCGCCCTCGCCCGCGTCCAGTCCCGCCCGGGTCGGGCGCTGCTGCCGCCCCCTCCGGGCACCGATCTCCCGCTGCGCATCGCCGAGCTGACCGCGACCCGCGCCGCGGCCCTCGACGCGCATGCGACCGAGCTGCGCCGCATCGAGCGCTGTCTGCACGACGGCACGCAGAACCCCCTGGTCGCGGCGAACGTCCTGATCGGCGCGGCCCGCCGCCAGCTCGGCGACGACCGGCCGGCGGCCGACGATCTGCTCGAGCAGGCGCAGACCGCGATCGAGCGGGCCCTCGGCGAGCTGCGCACCACGATCCGCGGCATCCTCCCGCCTGTGCTGTCCGACCGCGGGCTGGACGGCGCGCTCACGGGACTCGCGGCCACCTCGAGCGTGCCGACGACCGTGGACGTCGGCGCGACCCGGTGCCCCGCCTCGGTCGAGGCCAGCGCCTACTTCATGGTCGCGGAGGCGCTGACGAACATCTCCCGCCACAGCGGCGCCGAGCGGGCCTCGGTGACGGTCCGCAGCATCGCCGGCGACCTGGACGTGACGGTCACCGACGACGGGCACGGCGGGGCGACCGAGGGCACCGGCTCGGGCCTCGGCGGCATCCGCAGGCGCATCGAGGCGCACGACGGGACGTTCGAGGTCAGCAGCCCGCCCGGCGGTCCGACGACCCTGCACGCGAGGTTGCCATGCGGATCGTGATCGCGGAGGACGATGCGCTGCTGCGCGAGGGTCTCGCAAGCCTGCTCCGGGCCGAGTCCCTCGACGTCGTGGCGACCGCCGGGGACGCCGCGGAGTTCCTGCGCGCCGTGGACGAGCACCGACCCGACGTCGCCGTGGTGGACGTCCGCATGCCCCCGACCCACACCAGCGAGGGCATCGTCGCCGCGGTCGAGGCCAAGCGCCGGCAGCCTGACCTGGCCATCCTGGTGCTGTCGGCGTACGTCGAGCAGGCCTTTGCGACCGATCTGCTGACGCACGGCGTCGAGGGGCTCGGCTACCTGCTCAAGGAGCGGGTGGGACGGGTCGAGGAGTTCCTCGAGGCGCTGCACCGGGTGGCCGCGGGAGGCACCGCCCTCGACCCCGACGTGGTGTCCCAGCTGCTGGGCCGCCAGCACGACGACCCCCGGCTGGCCCGGCTCACCGAGCGCGAGGACGAGGTGCTGGCGCTGATGGCCGAGGGGCTCGGCAACACCGCGATCGCCGAGCGCCTCGTCGTCACCGAGGGGGCCATCCACAAGCACGTGCGCAGCATCTTCGCCAAGCTCGACCTGCCCCCGGACGACCGGGCGGACCGCCGGGTCGCGGCGGTGCTGCACTACCTCGACGCAGGACCGGGACGGCTCCCGGCGGGGTGAGCCGCGAGGCGGTGCTCGTGCAGATGGTGGTGCAGGCTGTACCACCGACTGGGCAGTCCGCAGGATGTCCTGCGGCGCCCGGAGTTCATAGCGTGGAGACCACCATTCCCCACCGCTAGGAGCTCGCCATGACCGAGCACTCACCCTCCCCCTCGCACGACCCGTCCTCGCGCGGATCCGATCTGCTCCGGACGCTGCTGTGGTCCGTCCTGGTGCTGGCGGTCGTCGCCAACGTGATCGCCTCCGCAGCCTCGGCCGATCTGGTGGTCCAGGTCGCGATCGGCGCCGTCACGGCGGTCGCCCTCGTCGGCCTGGTCGCGGTCTGGACCAAGGACCGCAGATGAGCAGCCCGCTGCTGACCCCCGTGACCGCTGACGCCACCCGCGAGGCCGTCATCACGCTCGACCACGTCTCCAAGACGTACGACGGCGGGGTGCAGGCGCTGGACGACGTGTCGCTGACCGTCGAGCGCGGATCCTTCCTCGCGGTCATGGGACCCTCCGGATCCGGCAAGTCGACGCTGATGCACTGCGCCGCGGCGCTCGACGTCCCCACGTCGGGCACGGTCCTGATCGGCGGCCACGACACACGCTCCCTCGACGAGACCCGCCGCACCGAGCTGCGGCGCGATCTCGTGGGCTTCGTGTTCCAGGGCTACAACCTGGTGCCGTCGCTGTCGGTCGCGGACAACATCACCCTTCCGCTGCGGCTCGCCGGCCGCCGGGCGGACCCGGCGTGGGTCACCTCCCTGGTCAACCGGGTCGGTCTGGGCGGCCGGCTCGACCACCGCCCGGCCGAGCTGTCGGGCGGCCAGCAGCAGCGGGCGGCCATCGCCCGCGCCCTGGTGACCGAGCCCGCGGTGGTCTTCGCGGACGAGCCCACCGGCGCACTCGACCTGCGTACGGCCCGAGGGGTGCTCGACCTGTTCCGCGAGGTCGCCGAGGACCTGGGCCAGACGATCGTCATGGTCACGCACGATCCCGCGGTCGCCGCCCAGGCGGACACCGTCGTGGTCATGGCTGACGGCCACATCGTCCAGACCGTGACCGATCCCGACGCCGCCGATCTCGCGAACCGCCTCATCTCGATGAGCGAGGGCTGAGCCGTGATCCAGCTCGCCATCCGCATGGCCCGCCACCGTCTCACCTCGCTGGTCGCGATCGCGTGCGCAGCCCTCGGCGGCGCCGCCCTGGTGACCGCGACCGGCGTGCTCACCGAGTCGGGTCTGCGCTCCCACGCCCCCGTCGGCCGCCTGGCCGGGGCCGAGATCGTCGTGACCGCTCCCCAGTCGGTCAGCGCCCCCGAGAGCATCCCGGCCGTCCTGCCCGAGCGCAACCGGATCCCGCGCGAGCTCGCGGCCGGTCTGGCCGAGGTCCCGGGCGTGCGTCACGTCGTCGGCGACGTCTCGTTCCCCGCCGCGCTGCTCACCGCCGACGGCCCGGTCGCCACGAGCGACGACCCCCGGGCCGCCGGTCACGGCTGGTCGTCGGTCCGGCTGCTGGGCCGCCACAGCACCGACGGCAGCGCGCCCGTCGGCACGGACCAGGTCGCCCTGGGCTCGGCCGCAGCCGCGGCCGCCGACGTCTCGGTCGGCGACGACGTCGAGATCTCCACCGCCGGAGGTGCCGCGCGGACGCACCGCGTGGCCGCAATCGTCGACGGTGGCGGGGACGAGCTGTTCTTCAGCGACGCCGCAGCCGCGGCGATCCGCGAGGCCGGCGGATCGGGGACCACCGCGGACCTGGTCGGCCTGGACGTCGCGCCGGGCTCGGTCGACACCGTCGCCGACGCCGTTCGCGAGCAGCTGCGCGGCTCGGGCCTCGAGGTGTCGACCGGGGCCGACCGGGGCGACACCGCGGCACCGGACGTCACGGCCGCGCGCGGCACCCTGCTGCTGGTCGCCGGCTCACTGGGCGGCATCGTGGTGATGCTCGTCGGCTTCGTGGTCACCGGTGCGGTCACCGTCTCGGTGGCCGGACAGCGACGGGCGCTCGCCCTGATGCGCTCGATCGGCGCGACGCCCCGCCAGGTCCGCACCCTGGTCGCGGGCGAGACGAGCGCGACGGCCGCGATCGCCGCGGTCCCCGGCATCGTCCTGGGCTACCTGCTCGCAGGGCAGCTCGGCGGCCTGCTCCGGGCGACCGACATCCTGCCGCCGTCGCTGCCCCTGACGTACGGTCCGCTGCCGGCCGTTGCCGGTGTCGTGTCGATGGTCGTGGTCGCCCAGCTGGCCGCACGTGCCGCCGCCTGGCGGCCGTCGAGGATGCCGACCGTGGACGCGATGGTCGAGTCCTCGAGCGAGGCCCGGGTGCCGTCGCGCCTCCGGGAGCGGATCGGCCTGCTCGTGCTCCTCGGCGCCGTGGGCCTGTCCGCGGCACCGGTCCTCCTGGTCAGCGACATCGGTGCCGCGATGACCTCGACCGCCGGCATCGTCGCGGCGATCGGCCTCGCGGTGGCCGCCCCCGCCCTCCTGCGACGCGCCAGCGACGCGGTCGGCGGACGGATCCCCGACCGGGTCTCGGCACCCACGTGGCTCGCGGTCACCAACATGCGGGTCTTCACGACCCGTTTCGCGGGGGTCATCACGGCCTCGGCGATGCTGATGATCTTCACACTGACGTACGCGATCTCGCAGACCACGCTGGTGCGGGCGAGCGCCGACAGCGTGCGGGACGCCACGACGGCCGAGCTGCGGGTCACCGGCGACGGGCTCGGCGGCGTGCCGGCCGATCTCGCGGAGCAGGTGCGCGAGCTGGACGGCGTACGCGCGGCAGCACCGATGTCCACGACCTCGGTCGTCTGGCCGCACGAGGTGCTGGGCGACACCGAGGTCGAGGCGGAGCCGGCGATGGTGCTGGACCCCGAGGCCCCGGGGGTGCTGGACCTCGACGTACAGCGCGGCAGCCTGGCTGATCTCGAGGGCGACACGATCGCGGTCGGCGCCGGTGCGGCGGACGCACGCGACGCGCAGGTGGGCAGGACCGTCAGCCTCACGCTCGGCGACGGCACCGAGGTCCGGCCGCGCGTCGTCGCGGTTTACGACCGGCAGCTCGGTCTCGGCTCGGTCGTGCTGTCCCGCGATCTCGCCCTGCAGCACACGACGTCCGGCCTCGACCACAGCCTGCTCGTGCGCACCGACGACACGTCGGAGGCCCGCGCGTCCCTCGCGACGCTCGCCACCGCCCGGCCAGGACTCGAAGTCGAGACGACGACCGTGGACTCCCACGAGTCGATCGCGGCGCAGGGGATGCTGCTCAACGTCGCGACCATCGCGGTGCTGCTCGGCTACCTTGCCCTGACGATCTCCAACCGGATCGTTGCGGTCACGACCCAGCGGCGCGGCGAGATCGCCGCGCTGCGGACCGCGGGCGCCACTCGCGCCCAGGTCCTCGGCACCACCAGGCGCGAGTCACTCATCGCCGCCGGGGTCGCGGTGGGGGCGGCGCTCGCGGTCTCCGCGCTGCCGCTGGTCTTCCTCGGCATCGGGTTCCTCGGGCGTCCGTGGCCCTCGGCACCGATCTGGCTGGTCCCCGCGACGGCGGCGCTGGTCGTGGGACTGATCGTGGTCTCGGTGGAGCTGCCGACGCGCTATCTCCTGCGGTCCTCGCCGACCGCGACGGGACGGTGAGGGGCTCAGGCGCGACCGGGCCACAGGCTCAGCTGCAGCGTGAGGGCGAACCGTTGCGCCGGGTCGAGGAGATCGACCTCCCCGATCTCCTTGACCCGGCGCAGCCGGTAGCGGAACGTGTTGGGGTGCACGAACAGGGCCTCGGAGGCTCGCGTCACGTCGCCGAACGCGTCGAGCCAGGCCTGCAGCGTCTCCACGAGGCTGCCACCGTGCTCGCGGTCGTACGCGACGAGGCGGGCCAGCGGGCCGGTGAGCTGCTCGCCGCGCGCGATGGTCAGGTCGCGCAGCTCCATCAGCAGGGACTCGGTCTGCACGTCGACGAGCCGCGCCACGGGTCTGCCCCCGTGGCCCTCCCGCAGCACCCGCAGGATCCGGTCGGTCGTGGCCCGGGCCCGGACGATGTCCGAGAGGTTGGTCGCGACCGGGCCGATCGCGACGATGGGCCGCAGCCGCCCGCCGATGCGACCGAGGAAGTCGTGGGCGATGCGCATCGCACGCGTCTCGGCCTCCTCGCGTGAGCCGGTCGCCGCCGCCAGCCCGTACGCGACGCCGTCGAACAGCGCCGACGCCGAGCGCGGGTTGACCGCGCTGAGGTGCATCGCGAACGCATCACCGAGACGCTGGCGCTCGTGGGCCGCCGACGGGTCGGTGCGGTCGACCGGTCCCGGGTCGGCGACCGTGAAGCCCAGCACCAGCAGCTGCGTGTCGGCCAGGCCCAACCGCTCCAGCGCGTCGCGGGCACCCGAGCCGCCCTCCAGCACGGACCCGACGAGATCCGCGCGCACCCGGCGCTCGACGTCGGCGCCCGCGCGGACCCGCAGGAGGTGCAGTGCCACCAGCTGCGCGGCGTCCCGCAGCGCGGCGGTGCGCTCGTCGCTGAGGGGGCCGGGGACCGCGGCCCAGATCGAGCCGAGCACCTCGTCGCCGGCCCGGACCGCCACTGCGACCCGCGCCATCGTGATCGCCTCGTTGACGTCGGGCATGGCCTCCATGTAGATCGGCTGCTCCGAGCGGTGCAGCTCCCGGAAGACGCCCCGCTCGTTGAGGATCCGCGAGTAGCGCTCGGGCACCTGGCGGCCGAGGATCGTCTCGACACGGGACGGGTCGGCCTCGTCCTGGCGCCCGGAGAACGCCAGCACGCGCGAGCTGCGGTCCTCGATCGTGACCGGCGCGTCGAGCAGCGACGAGATCGCGTTGGCGACCGCGAACAGGTCTCCGGACGGCAGGCCGCCGAGCGTCTCGGGAGTTGCGCCGCCCAGGTCGCCCTCCGCGAGGACCGAGCGCAGCATCGTCGCGAGGTGTGCCCACGGCGCACCCCGGCTCAGCCCGAGCAGCGCGACCCGTGAGGTGTCGGCTGCCGCGCGGACCTCGTCGGTGAAGGGCACGGGTGCGCGCACCACGAGTGCAGCCGCGTCGCCCCGGCCCAGCTCGACCAGCAGCGCGGCGATGGCGGCCGGGTCCTCGAGGCCCACGCCGAGGACGAGCGCGCGCGGCGGCAGGACGGGGGCGTCGACCGGGTCGTGGATCACCACCCCGCCGATGTCGTCGCTGCGGCTCGTGTCGCCGTGCACGAGCTCGAGCAGCGTCGCGCCGAGATCGTCCACGACCCGCGCAAGACTTGCACGCGGCCGGGGCCGGCTGCCGGATGCGGTCGTCTCGGTGCTCACGCTCACGACCCTAGGGCTCTTCGGGTCAGACCGTGACCCACTCGGTGTGGGTCGTCACCTCCGCCAGCAGCTCGGGCACGGGCAGCACACCGATGCCCGGCCCGGTGGGGACGGTCAACGTCCCGGCGTCCAGGACGAACGGCTCGGTGATGTCGGTGCGGTAGTAGCGGTCCGAGGCCGAGGTGTCCCCGGGCATCGTGAAGCCCGGCAGCGCGGCCAGCGCGACGTTCGCGGCCCGGCCGATCCCGGTCTCGAGCATCCCTCCGCACCACACCGGCACACCGTGCGCGACGCACACGTCGTGGATGCGTCGGGCCTCCAGGTATCCGCCGACCCGCCCCGGCTTGATGTTGACCACCGCGCAGGCACCCAGCCGGATCGCGGCCGCGGTGGACTGCGCCGAGGTGATCGACTCGTCGAGGCAGACCGGGGTGGTGATCTGCTGCGCGAGGGACGCGTGCCCGAGGATGTCCTCCTCCTCGAGCGGCTGCTCGATCAGGAGCAGGTCGAAGGGATCGAGCCGGGCGAGGTGCCGGGCGTCCGCGAGCGTGTAGGCAGTGTTGGCGTCGACCTGCAGCAGCACGTCGTCGCCGAACCGCTCGCGCACCGCGCGCACCGGGGCGACGTCCCAGCCCGGCTCGATCTTGAGCTTGATCCGGACATAACCCTCGTCGATGTAGCCGCCCACCGCGTCGAGCAGGGCCGGGATGCTGTCCATGATGCCGACCGAGACCCCGCACGGGACCCGGTCGTGGACGGCCCCGAGCTCGCGCGCGAACGACCTGCCCTCGGCCCGCAGCTCGGCGTCGAGGACGCCCATCTCGAGCGCCGCCTTGGCCATCCGGTGCCCCTTGAACGGTGCCAGCACGGTCGCGACCCGGGACGCGTCGAGCGGTCCGGACGCGGCGAGGGTGGGGATCAGGAAGCGGCGCAGCACGTCCGCGGCGCCGGCCACGTACTCGGAGGAGTAGACCGGGTCGGGCATCGTCACGCACTCGCCCCACCCCTCCCCCTCGTCGGTGACGACGCGCAGGAGCAGCAGGTCACGCGTGACCTGGGTGCCGAACGAGGTGCGGAACGGCGAGACGAGCGGCATCGAGACATGGATCAGCTCGACACCCGTAAGCTTCACAGCCCCCTCCTCACGACGTACCAGCCTTGTTTGTCGAAGCCCGTGATGCGCGCTCCGTCGGCCAGCAGCCCGCCCAGCACGTCGCGCACCTCGAGCCGCCACCTGCGGGCCAGCGCGGGATCGGACGCTCGGAGCAGGCTGATCTCGCGCGGCACGGCGACCAGGGAGGTCGCGCCGTCAAGACGCCCGCGCACCGGGGCGCCGTCCGCGTCCATGCCGAGCGCCGTGAGCGCACCGGCGGCGAGCTCGTCGGCGACCACGGACGAGGTGGCGCCCCCGGAGCAGGCCAGCTCGACCGCGGGATCGGTCAGGCTCCATCGCACCAGCAGGCGGTCGGTCTCGTCGGCCCCGTTGATCGAGTCGTCCATGGGCCCGTAGAAGTTGGGCAGGTACTCGACCGGGCGTGCTGCGAGCTTGACCAGGTTGAAGTACGCATTGCGGCTCACGAGCGGGTCGAACGTCCACGCGACGTCGGAGACGCCCCGGCCGAGCGCCCACGCACGTTGGTGCAGCTTGAGGGCGAATCCCACGTGGCGGTCGACCATCGTGCTGTCGACCCCCGCGATGTGGCTGTGCAGCGCGTCGTCGGCGGGAGCGTGGAAGAAGCCCACGCATGCGCCGACGAGACGACCGTCGGCCGCAAAGGCGCCGCCCACGTAGTTGCCCGCCTTCGTGAACGCCCGCAACAGCTCGAGGGTCAGCGGCGGATTGGCCTCCCGCCCCCAGATGCGCGCGTACAGGTCGAGCACCTGCTCGAGCTCGGGGAGGTCGACGACCTCGCGGATCAGCACACGGGCCGCGGACGCTGCCGCGTCGGCCGTGCGATCAGCGTCCAGCTGGGGGTCAAGGGCGGCTGTGGTCACGTCATCCATCCTGCGGAGATTCTCCGGCGGTGTCATGGTCGGCTCCAGTGGGCCGAGCCGGCGAGTGTGGTGGGTGCCGCCAGGAGCTCGGCGACGAGGGAACGGACCAGCTGGGTCCGGTCGAGGATGCGGTCGACGAGCACGTGCTCGTCGTCGGCGTGGGCGCCGCCGCCGATCGCGCCGAGCCCGTCGAGGGTCGGGGTGCCCACCCCTGCGGTGAAGTTGCCGTCGGAGGCTCCGCCGACCGCGGCCGCGGGGACGACCGGCTGTCCGAGCCGCTCGGCGATCGCCCGGACCCGTTCGAGCAGGTCGGCGGAGGCGGCGTGCTCCAGCGGCGGTCTGTTGGGGCCGCCCGTCACGTGCGTGGTCGCACCGTCGAGCACCGGGGCCAGCGAGCGCATTGCGGCGTCGACGCGGTCCTGCTCGGCGAGGCTGCGGACCCGGACGTCGACCGCGAAGACGCCGTCGGCCGGGATCGTGTTGGTCGTGAGACCCGCCCGCGCCGCGGTGGGGGTGACGGTGGTCCCGAGGCCGGTGTCGCCGAGCAGCGCGACCGCGAGCGCCTGGTGCGCGAGCTCGAGGGTCGCGTTGACCCCGCGCTCGGGCTCGAGCCCCGCGTGGGCGGCCCGCCCGTGCACCGCCACGTCGTAGAGCGAGACGCCCTTGCGCTCGGACTTCAGGGCGCCGCCGGGTGCGGCGCCCTCCAGGACGAGTGCGGCCTCCGCGAGCCGGGCCTCCTGCTCGATCAGCCCACGCGACGACGGCGAGCCGAGCTCCTCGTCACCCGTGACCAGCACGGTGACGCCGTCCTGGCCCGCGGCGGCGTGGAAGGCCATCGCGAGTCCCGTCTTCATGTCGAAGCAGCCGGGCCCGCGCAGGACGTCACCCTCGACCGTGCAGGGATGGCTCGCGAGCGAGCCCATGGCCCACACCGTGTCGTGGTGGCCGACCAGGAGCACCCGCGACGGCCCCGTGCCGAGCCGCCAGCGCAGGTGCGTACGCCCCTCGAGCACGATCCGCTCGGGGGCCACGCCCAGCCGGCGCTCGCCCACCCGTGCGACGACCTCGGCCGACCGGGCCACCGCGTCGAGATCCGCCGAGGGCGACTCGCACTCGACCATCTCGCGGGTGTCGGCCACCAGCTCGGAGAGGTCCATCAGCCGACCCGCGGCGTCGCGCGGACACCGAAGTGCAGGTAGCGCTCGCCCGTCGGCAGCTCGAAGAACGTCACCGGGAACCAGGTCTCGGCCTCCGGCGGCTTGGTCAGGAAGATGTTCGGGGCGTACGCCACCAGGGCGTGCTCGTCGACCGGGTCCGCGACCATCTCCGCGAGCGGTCCGACGACCGTGGTCCGCAGGCGGGGCTCGCCGTCGGCGACCAGCACCTCCATCACCACCGACGACCTCTCGTAGCGTCCGACGTACGGGGTGATGTCGTGCTCGACCGGTGGCTCGGGCGGAGCGATCGGGCGGGGCATCGTCACGCCGGCCAGGTCGGCCAGGATCTCGCGGTACAGCGCCTCGTAGAGGTCACGCGCGCCGTCGCTGTTGGTCAGCAGGCTCACGGCCAGGCCCGCCTCGGGCAGGACGCGCAGGAACGCGGACTGGCCGATCGTGTTGCCGTCGTGGCCGTAGAGGCGCTGACCGTCCCAGCCGAAGCGGATCCAGCCCAGGCCCCACGAGTCACCGAGGGAGTGCTTGTCGGGGAGATCGGCCTGGTGCGCGGTCATCGCGGCAGCGGACGCCTCGCTGAGGATCCGCTCCCCGTCGGGGGCGAGCCCGCCCAGCATGTGCATGCGGGCGAACGCCAGGACGTCCGCGACACGCGCCGTCACCAGGCCCGCGGGGCCGATCGAGCGCGGCAGCTGCCACATCGGGGCGACCTGCTTGCGGCCGTCGACCGTCACGTGGCCGACCGCGGCGGCGTGCAACAGTGCGTCCTCGGGCAGCGTGATCGCGCGCTGCATCCCGAGCGGCGTGAACAGCCGGTCGCGCAGCGCCTGGTCCCAGGTCGTACCGGTGAGCCGCTCGATGACGAGCCCCAGCACCGAGAAGCCGGAGTTGCAGTACGACCAGGTGACCCCGAGCGGATGGTTCTGCGCCTCGTCGCCGAGCAGCCCGACGTACTTCTCGAGGCAGTCGTCGCCGCGGCCGGTGTCGGTGAACACGTCGCCGTCGATGCCGCTCGTGTGGTTGAGCAGGTGGCGCAGGGTGACCTGCTTGGTCACCTCGGGATCGGACAGCCGCAGGTCCGGGACGATCTCGACGACCGGCGCATCGAGATCGGCGAGACCCTCGTCGACCAGCTGCATGACGACCGTCGCGGTCCACACCTTGGTGATCGAGCCGATCTGGAAGATCGACTCCTCCGTCACCGGCGCACAGGTGTCGATGTTGAGCACGCCGTGGGACGCGACCACGACCTCCTCCGTGCCGTCCTCGTCGAGCCGCAGGATGCCGAGCTGGGCGCCGGGGACGCCGTAGCGGTCCGCGAGCGCGCGCAGACGCCGCTCCCAGTGGGCCACGTCGAGGCGGGCCCGGCCCCCGCGGACGACGTGCTGCTCGACCCAGTCCACGACCCGGTGGGCGTAGTCGAGACGCTGCGACGGCGGCCCGACCAGGATGAACGCGTGGGAGGCGCCCGGGTAGAGGACGAGCTCGGTGGGCACGCCTCGTGAGCGCAGCGCGCTGTGCCACTGCTGCGCCTGGCCCACGGGGCAGGTCAGGTCCGCGAGCCCGTGCAGGACGAGGGTCGGCGTCGTCACGTTGGTCACGTGGCTCAGCGGCGACATCGCCGCATAGCGCTCCGGGTCGTCCCACGGCGCGCCCCCGAGCTCGTACGTGCTGAGGAAGATCCCGTCGTCCGCCGTGCCGAACTCGCTGACCAGGTCACTCACGACGCCCCCCGCGACGCCGGCCTTGAACCGGTCGTCGTTGCCGGTGAGCCAGGCGGTCATGAAGCCGCCGTAGCTGTAGCCCGTGACCGCGAGCCGGTCCGGGTCCACGAGGCCCTCCGCGACCAGCGCGTCGATCGGCTCGAGGAAGTCGCTCGCGTCGGCCACGCCCCAGGCGCCGTTGACCCCGTCGAAGAACGCCTCCCCGTAGCCGTCGCTGCCGCGCGGGTTGACCAGCAGCACCGACCACCCGCGGGCGACCAGCTCCTGGTGGTACGCGTGCATCTCGTCGGCCGCACCGTTCCACGCGTTGTGGGGGCCGCCGTGCACGTCGAGCAGCAGGGGCCGGGGACCGGTCCGCTCGTGGTCGCGCAGCAGCCATCCCTGCACCGTCGTCCCGTCGCTGATCGAGAACGAGCGCGGTTCCGGGCTGAACAGCTCGACCCCCGCGAGGGAGGCGCCGTGGTCGGTGAGCACGGACTCCTCGCCGGTCGCGAGGTCGAGGGCGACTATCTCGCCGTACGACGTCGAGGTGGTGAGCGCGACGACCGCGGTGCCGCCGACGACCGACAGGCCGGACACGACGCGGTCCTCGCCCGCGAGCACGGGCCGCCCCTCCGGAGCGTCCGGGTAGTCGAGGGCCCACACGTGCGTGCAGCCTCGGTCGCGCAGGCAGAACAGGAGACGGCCGCGGTCGTCGCGCTGCGGGCGGCCGCCCGGGTACGCGGTTGCGCCCGGCATGACGTTGCGGTCCAGCCCCGCGGTGAGGCTGACCGGCTCGCCCCCGTCGAGCGGCACGCGCAGCAGGTGCTGGTGGCCGACCGGATCGCCCGGGTGGCCCACGACGAGCAGGTGCCGGCCGTCGCGGTCGTACGCGACCGTGCCCGCGACGCCCGCGTCGGAGCCGACGACCCGCGGGGTGCCGCGCGGGTCGTCGACGTCCAGCAGGTGCACCGCGGTGCGGAAGGTCAGGTCGCTGTCGGCGCCGATCCGGCGGGTGAACGCGAGCGCCCGGCCGTCGGGTGCCCAGGCGGGCTGGCCCGCGTGCTCGGGGCCGTCGGTGACCTGGCGGCACTCCCCCGAGCCGAGGTCGACGACGTGCAGCTGGTGCCGGATCGGACCGTACATGCCGGCGCCGTCGCTCTGGTAGTCCAGGCGGCTTGCGACGAGGGGTCCGGTGCCGTCCGTCGGGTCGACCGGGGCGGCGAAGGCGATCCGCTCTCCGTCCGGGCTCCACACCGGCGCGCCGGCTCCGCCGGCGAGCTGCGTCAACGGCACGGGCTCCCCGCCGCCGGCGTCCAGCAGGTGCACCTGGCCGGCACGCAGGAACGCGAGCCGTGAGCCGTCCGGGCTCCACACCGGGACCGAGTCCTGCGGGCCGCCGGTCAGCCGACGGGGGCCGCCACCGGACGTGGGCACGATCCACAGCTCGTCGTGGCTGCGGTCGTGCCGGGTGTCGAGGGTCCGCAGGACGTACGCGACCTGTGATCCGTCAGGTGACAGGACCGGCTGCGACGGCACCGCGAGGGCGGTGAGGTCGTCGATGCGCATGCGTCGGGTCATTGAGGACTCCTTCGTCGGGTTCGGCCGGGGACCGCGGCCAGCAGGTCGCGGGTGTAGTCGTGGGAGGGAGTCGCGAGCACCCGGTCCGTCGGGCCCTGCTCGACGATCGTTCCGCGGTGCATGACCGCCACCTGCGCCGCGACGTAGCGCACGACCGCGAGGTTGTGGGAGATGAACAGGATCGACAGGCCCAGCTCGGCCTGGAGCTCGCGCACCAGGTTGAGCACGGTCCCCTGGATCGAGACGTCCAGTGCGGACGTGATCTCGTCCGCGACGACGACCGCGGGGCGCGCCGCGAGGGCGCGGGCCAGGGCGACCCGCTGGCGCTGGCCACCGGACATCTCGGAGGGCCGGGCGTCGGAGCGGACCGCGCCGATGTGGACCAGGTCGAGCAGGCGCGCGACCTCCGCGCGACGCTCGCGGCGACCCACACCCCGCGGCACCGCCTCGGCGACGCTCTCGCCGATGCTCATCCGCGGGTCGAGGGAGGAGAACGGGTCCTGGAAGATCATCTGCACGGGCCGGCGCCGACCGCGTACGGGCACGGGCTCTCCGTCGAGCAGGATCCGGCCGCTCTCGACCGGCGCCAGGCCGACGGCTGCGCGGGCGAGGGTCGACTTGCCCGAGCCGGACTCGCCCACCAGACCCACGATCGCCCCCGAGGGCACCACCAGGCTGACGCCGTCCACGGCGGTCGTCCCGCCGTAGCGGACCGTCACGTCCTCGAATCGCAGCTCGCTCACAGGACGTCCGTCCTCGTCGGCTCCAGCACGATCGACTCACCGGCGTGCCAGCACGCGACCCGCCCGGCCGCGTGGGCCAGCAGCGGCGGGTCCTCCGTGAGGCAGCGCTCGGTCGCGAGGGGGCACCGGGCCGAGTACGGGCACCCGGGCGGCACGTCGGCGGGGTCCACGGGGCGTCCCGGGATCACCGGCAGCGGCTCGTCCAGGTCCGTGTCCATCGACGGCACCGCGGCGACGAGCGCACGGGTGTAGGGGTGCTGGGCCGCGGTCGTCAGCTCCGAGGCGGGCAGGTCCTCCACGATCTGGCCGGCGTACATCACCAGCACGCGGTCACAGACGTCGGCGACCACGGTCACGTCGTGGCTGATGAGCACGAGCGCCACGTCGTCGTCCCGCCGGATCGCCGCGAGCAGGTCCAGGACCTGCTGCTGGACCGTCACGTCGAGGGCTGTGGTGGGCTCGTCGGCGATGATCAGCGCAGGGCTGCCCATCACGCCCATGCCGATCATCGCGCGCTGGCGCATCCCACCGGAGAACTCGTGCGGGAACTGGCGCGCCCGCCGCTCGGGCTCGGAGATGCGCACCGCCGCGAGCCGGTCGACCGCACGGGCGAGGGCCTGCTTCTTGTCCAGGCCGTGGTGGTGCCGGGAGACCTCGGCGAGCTGGGCACCGATCCGCCGGGTCGGGTTGAACGAGGTCATGGGGTCCTGGAACACCATCGCCATCGACGTCCCCAGCACCCGGCGCTGGGCCGTCGTGTCGGGACCCAGGAGGTCCTCGTCGAGGAAGCGGACGCGATCGGCCTCGACCCGTCCCGGATCGTCGATCAGGCGTGACACGGCCAGCGCGGTCAGCGACTTGCCGGAGCCGGACTCGCCCACGATGCCGACCGACTCGCCGCGCCGCACGCCGAAGCTGACGCCCCGGACCGGGCGAACCGGACCAGCCGGGCCGGGGAACGCGACCTCGAGACCCCGGACGTCGAGCACGAGATCGTCCTCGCTCCTCGGCCGGTCGACGCGATCGTGGTCGGACGCCGAGCGCACCGGCGCCGGCACGGGCCGACGGCTCCCCGGGAGCGGGACGCCCGTCGAGACGCCCACGACCTTCGCGAGCGACTCGCCGAACAGGTTGAAGGCCAGACCCGCGATCAGCACCGCGAGCCCGGGAGCGAGCGCGGCGCCCGGATTGACGTACAGCGACCCCACGCCGTCGAACAGGAGCCGGCCCCAGTCGTACGCGGGTGCCTGGACGCCGAGTCCGAGGAAGGACAGCCCCGCGAATGCGAGCAGCGCATTGCCCGCGCCGATCGTGGCGTTGACGATCAAGGGCTCGGCGACGTTGGGGAGCACGTGCCGCAGCAGCACGCGGAAGCGTCCGACACCCGCGATCCGGGCGGCCGCGACGTAGTCACGCGACGCGACCCCCGCGACGAGGGTCTGCACGAGGCGGGCGAACGACGGCGCACCGGCCATGCCGATGGCCAGCACCGCGCCGGTCGCGCCGATGCCGAACACCACCGCGAAGAACAGCGCGAGCAGCAGGCCGGGGAAGGCGACCGCGATGTTGACGCCCGCGACGACCACCCGGCCCGCACGACGTCCGAGGACGAGCGGTGCGGTGCCGAGCACCAGGCCGACCGCGACCGCGATCGCGGTGGCGCTGAGGGCGAGCTCGATCGACAGCCGAGTCGCGACGAGTGTGCGGTAGATGATGTCGCGGCCGAGGTTGTCGGTGCCCGCCCAGTGATCTGCGCTCGGTCCGGCGAGGATGTCGTCGGTGTCGACCGCCCCGGCCGCATCGCTCCACAGGATGGGGGCGACGACCGCCAGCGCGAGGATCAGCACCGTGAGCGCGGCCGTGGCCAGGCCGAGGGGGGTGCGCAGCACCGCGAGGAAGCGGCCACTCGTCTGCTGGCTGCGGCTCATCGCTCAGTCCTCCCTGATCAGGGAGCGCGGGTCGAGCAGCGCCAGGGCGATGTCGACGAGGGTGTTGATGAGCAGGACGCCGATGCCGTACATCAAGATGATGCCCTGCACGACGGGGTAGTCCTTGTTGAGGATCGACGACACGATCGTGCTGCCGAGACCGGGCCACGCGAACACGTTCTCGACCAGCACCGTCCCGGCGACCATCGAGCCGAGCAGCAGGCCCGAGAGGGTGAGCGCCGCCGTGAGGGCGTTGGGCAGGGCGTGCGAGAGGTAGACCCGCGAGGACGGCAGGCGCTTGGCGCGCGCCGTGCGGATGAAGTCCGTCTGGAGCGTCGTCACCATCTCGATGCGGATGATCCGGGCCAGGATCGCCGCCGGACCGATCGCCAGGGAGATGACCGGCAGCACGTACGCCGCCGCGGTGTCGTTGCCCGCGACCGGCAGGAGGTCCAGGCGCACGCCGAAGACGTAGACGAGAGCGACGCCCACCATGAAGTCCGGGATCGTGCCGAGGACGACGCTGGTCGTGGTGAAGCCCAGCTCGGTGCGCCGGCCGTGACCCCGACGGGTCAGCACCCCCGCAGCGACGCCGAGCGGGACGGCCACCGCTATCGCGAGCAGGAAGCCGAGCGCCGCGAGGGCCAGCGTGGCGGGCAGCCGCTGTGCGATGACGTCCGAGGTCGCGGTCTGCGAGATCAGCGAGGTCCCGAAGTCGCCGCTGAACAGGCCCTTGAGGTAGTGGGCGTACTGCGCCCACAGCGGGTCGTTCAGGCCGAGCGACTCACGCTTGGCCTCGACCAGCTCGGGGGTCGCGGTCGAGCCCAGGGCGCCTCGCACCGGATCGCCCGGGATCAGGTGGATCATCAAGAACGCCGCGGTGACCAGCACCCACAGGGAGACCACCAGACGTCCGAGGCGACGCAGGGCGAACCGGACCCACGGGTGGGCAGACCTCCCCACCCGTGGGGCCGGCACGACCGCTGCGGTCTCGGCGACGGTCACGGCTCAGTTCGCCAGCATCCGGATGCTCGTGGGCACCATCTGGCCGGGGTAGTCGAACGTCGCCTTGGCGCGGTACGCCTTGCCGATCGAGTTCGCGAACGGGATCACGTCCGCTGCCTCGACCAGCGCCGACTCGGCCTCGAGCCACGTCTCGCAGCCCTCCTGGCCGTTCATCGCGGACGCCTTCTGGACGCCGGCCTCGTAGTCGTCGTTCGTGATGTTCGCGAAGTTCGTGCCGTCCGGCGTGGACGGGCCCGACAGGAACGGGACCAGCTGATCGGGGCTGTTGACGTTGACCGGCAGCCACGCGATGTCCCAGTTGCCGGTCCCGAAGACCGTCTCCTGGATCGCCGTCACGTTCTGGCTCTTGGCCTTGACCGTGACCCCTGCGGCCTTCCACTGCTCCACCGCGAGCTCGGCCGCGGCGCTGACGCCGCTGCCGCTCGCGGGGTTGTAGACGAACGTGAGATCGGGCAGGTCCGCAGCGGAGAGCACGGCCTTGGCCGCGTCGACGTCCTGCTTCGGCAGGGCGCCGGAGACCGAGTCCCCGGGGCACGCGACCGGGTCGAGGGCCGCGAAGGTCGTCGCCGGCTTGCCGCTCCCGCCGGTCAGGACCTTCTGCAGCTCGGGCAGGTCGAGCGCCTGGGTCAGGGCGAGCCGCACCTTCGGGTCGACCGTGGGCCGGCCCTTCGTCTGGTTGTACCACTGCTCACCGGTGAGGGTCGCGGTGTCGTACGTCGTGAGCTTCGCCGCGTCGAGGCGCTTGCGATCCGTGCCGCTGACGATCGCCCCGTTGAGGCCGTCCGACAGCAGCAGGTTCGCGGCGGTCGACTCGTTCTCGACGATCTTCATGACGATCGTGTCGGGCATCCCCTTGGTCGCGGTGGTCGCGCCGTCGGGTCCCCACGTGTAGCCCTCGCGGATCGAGTACGTGTACTGGTTTCCCGGCTCCGCCTTGGTCAGCTCGTAGGGGCCGGTCCCGGCGGAGGCCTTGGCCAGCGCGGTGCGGTCCTTCAGGCCGTCCGCGCACACGATCGCGATGTTCGACAGGCCCTGCAGCACGAAGGGCGCCGGCGCGGCGAGCGTGATCGTCACGGTGCGCGCCGCGTCGTCGGCCTTGGAGGTCGCGCCCGCCGGCAGGAACGCCCCGAGCAGGGGGCTCTCGTTCTTGGGGTCCGCGATGTAGTCGAAGTTGGCCACGACGTCGGAGGCCTTGAGCTCGCTGCCGTCCGAGCAGGTGACCCCCTCGGCCAGGGTCGCCGTCACGGTTGTGCCCTTGACGTCCCACTTCGACGCCAGGCCCGACTCGATCGTGCCGTCGTCGAAGTTGGTGTTGAACAGGTGGTCGTACGACAGCTGGCTGATGCTGAACAGTGCGCTCGAGACCGAGGAGTGCGGATCCAGGTTCCCCGGATCCGCGTTCAGCGCCATCGTGAACGTGCCACCGTCGACGATCTCGGCGTCGTCCTTGCCGCCGCCGGATCCTCCACCGCCGCACGCCGCCAGGACGGACGCGGTCAGACACAGCCCCACGGTTGTCGGGATCAGTTTCATCGAAGTTCCTCTGTCTCGCGCGGGTCAGGCGCGCCGGATGGCGCGACCGATGTGCAGGTACTGGGCGTGACCGGCCCCGTCGTCGCCCAGGAACCAGTGCGGCATGTGCATGCCGTGCTCGCCCTGCAGCGGGATGAGGCTGTCGTCCCGGAAGTGGACGAGCTCCTGCGGCGGCTCGTGCTCGGCCATGTCGGCGAACATGCCCTTCAAGGTCGTCTCGATGAAGATGCGGCCGTCGTCGTCCTGCGTGACGACCAGGTCCATCACGTCCGCGGAGTACGTGCCGACGTACCGGCTCGCGTCGATGCGCTCGGGCTCGCTCGGCGGTGTGGGCAGCTCGGGAAGCCGGGTGTCGGAGAGCTCGTCGACGACCCGCCCCACGATCTCGTGGTAGAGCGAGATCACGTCGCCGCCGTTGACCAGCAGCGCGACCGCGAGGCCCGCCTCGGGCACCATCCGCAGGAAGCCGTTCTGTCCGATCGTGCTGCCGTCGTGGCCGATGACGTCGCCCGTGGCGATGTCGAAGCGCTCGAATCCGAGCCCCCAGGAGGAGCCCATGATCCCGGTGTACGGCACCTCGACCGCGCGGGCCTGCATCGCGGCGGCGGTGCCGGGTGCGAGGACCTGGGTCCCGTCGGGCGCCCGGCCGTCCTCGAGGTGCATGCGGGCGAACGCGACCAGGTCCCGCGGCCGCATCGCGAGCATCGACCCGGCCGGGGCGTTGGAACGAGCCATCGCCCAGACCGGCGCGGGCACGTAGCCGGAGTCCGGTCCGGTCTCGATGTGGCCGACCGCGGCGCGGAACAGGATCGCCTCGTAAGGGCCCGACGCCGCGTGGGTCAGGCCGAGCGGTGCGATCACGTGCTCACGGAGGGCCGCGTCGAACGTCGTGCCCCGGAGCACCTCGACGAGGCGACCGAGCACGCAGAAGCCGGCGTTGTTGTAGGAGAACTGCTCCCCCGGAGCGAACAGCTGCGGGACGTCCTCGAGCAGCGCGACGTACTTCTGGATGCAGTCGTCACCCGTGCCGGTGTCCGTGAAGATGTCGCCCTCGAAGCCTGCGGTGTGGTTGAGCAGCTGGCGCGTCGTGATGACCGCGGCCGCTGACTCGTCCGCGATGCGGAACTCCGGCAGGTACGTCCGGACGGGCTCGTCCAGGTCGACCAGTCCCTCGTCGACCAGCTGCATCACCAGGGTGCTCGTCCAGAGCTTGGTGATCGAGCCGATCTGGAACACCGAGTCCGCCGTGGCGTCCACGCCGGTGGCCTTGCTGAGCACACCTGCGGCTCCGTCGACGACGTCGCCGTCTTTGAGCACGGCCCACGCGGCTGCGGGGACGTCGTGCTTCTCGAGGAGCGCAGGGAGCTGCTCGTCGAGCCAGGTCTTCGTGTCGTTGAGGTCGGTCACCTCTTGACCGTAGGACTCTTGTGCCCCCAGGTGTTCGTACGCTGCTACGAGCTCAGGCGGCCTGCCATGTCGGCGCGGACGAACTCCCGCCCGTCAGCGGCGGCCCGGGTGGCTCGGCCACCAGAACCGCTCGCCGATCAGCGTCGCGAGGGCCGGCACCAGGAGGCTGCGGACGACCAGGGTGTCCAGCAGCACGCCGATGCCGACGATCACGCCGATCTGGGTCAGCGTCACGAGCGGCAGCACGCCGAGCACCGCGAACACCGCAGCCAGCACGATGCCCGCACTCGTGATGACGCCGCCGGTCACGGCCAGTGCTGTCGTCATCGCCCCGGCGATCGGCTTGTCGGCCGCCTCCTCGCGGGCACGGGTCGCCAGGAAGATGTTGTAGTCGACACCGAGCGCGACGAGGAAGATGAACGCGAACAGCGGCACGGGCAGGTCGAGCGCCGGGAAGTCGAAGAAGTGCGTGAACACGAACCACCCCGCCCCCATCGCCGTGACGTACGTCGCGACGACGGTCAGCACGAGGACGACGGCCGCCACGATCGAGCGCAGCAGCACCACCAGGATCGCCATCACGATCACGAGCACGAGGGGGAAGATCAGCATCCGGTCGTGCGCGGCGGCCGCCTTGGCGTCGAGGTCCTGCGCGTCACCGCCGCCGACCAGCACCCCGTCGTCGAGGTCCGCCCGCAGCCGGTCGATCGTGTCCGCGGCGCGATCCGAGCCACGGTCGCTGTCGAGCACGACGTTGAGCTCGGCCCACTTCTCCGAGGCGGGACCCGGCATCACGCTCGAGACGCCGTCGACGTCCTCGAGGTCGGCGATCACTGCCTTGGCCTGATCGGGCTTCGCGAGCACGACCGTCGGCTCGGCGAACCCGGCCGGGAACGCCTGGGCGAGGGTCTCCTGGCCCAGCACGGACTCGGGGGTCTCGCGGAAGCGCTCGTTCTGGGTCAGCCCGACCTGCAGGCCCGATCCCCCGACAGCGAGGATCGCCAGGAGGGCGAGGGAGCCTGCCACGAACGTCTTGGGCCGGCTGACCACGGCCGCACCGACGCGCGCCCAGACCCCGTCGCGGGACGGGTCCTTCTGGCCAAGACGCGGGACGAACGGCCAGAACAGGCCACGACCGAACAGGACCATCGCGGCCGGCAGGGCGATCAGCCCGAAGATCACCGCGACGACGATGCCGATCGCGGCGGACCAGCCCAGCGCCCGGTTGGTCTGGGTGTCGGCGAACGACAGGGTCAGCAGGGCCAGGGTCACGGTGCCCGAGCTCGCGAGGATGGCGGGCGCGGCCTGCCGCCACGCGGCCCGCATCGCGACGAAGCGGCTCTCGTGGCGCCTCAGCTCCTCGCGATAGCGGGCGATGAGCAGCAGCGCGTAGTTGGTGCCGGCACCGAACACCAGGACCGACGTGATGCCGGTCGTGGAGCCGTCGACGTCGTAGTCGAAGACCTGGGTCGCGGTCGCGACCGCGAGGGCCGCGACGCGGTCGCCGACCGCGACGACCACCAGCGGCACGAGCCACAGCCACGGGCTCCGGTAGGTCACGAGCAGCAGGAGCGCGACGACCAGGGCCGTCGAGATGAGCAGTCGGACGTCGGCGCCCGCGAAGACGTCCTTGAGGTCGGACTCGAAGGCCGGACCTCCCGTGACCTCGGCCACGACCCCGTCGGGCAAGGACCTGTCCACGGTGGAGCGCAGCGAGTCGATCTTCTCCGCTCCGGTCGACTGCTTCAACGGCACCGCGAGCAGCGCGACCTTCCCGTCGTCGGAGAAGACCGGCTTGAGAGCGTCGTCGGTGACCGAGACGGACTCCAGCTTCGAGGCCAGATCGGTGACGGCCTGCTTCTCCTCGCCGTCGAGTGCCTTGCCGCCGTCGCGACTCACCACGACGATCGCCGGGGACACGTCGCTGGACGGCAGGGTCTGCTGCAGGCGTGCCACGGTGGTGGAGTCGGCCGAGTCCGGCAGGCCCGCAGTGGGTGCGTTGGACTCCCTGGCCTCGGGCGCCAGGGCGAACATCGCGCCTGACAGCAGCACGAACAGCAGGGTCACGAGGATCGCGGCGCGGAGGCCGGGCCCGCGCTTCTGGTCTTTGCTTCCGTCATCGAATGATTCCACGATGGAAATAGTACGATTGAGTCATGACCGCCGCCAATCGGCGTGGTGCGGGATCCCCCGCCGCCACCGAGCTCGTGCGCCAGCTGCGCATGTTCACCGCTGAGGTCGAGCGGTACGTCCTCGAGATGAGCCACGTGCACGCGATGCACCGCACGGACCTCGCGGCGATCGGCCTGGTCATGGATCGCGGCACCACCTCGCCCAAGGACATCAGCGACGGCCTCGGGCTCAGCCCGTCGGCCACCAGCGCGATGCTCGACCGGCTGGAGCGGGCCGGCCACGTCCGGCGCGAGCGGGCCGAGACCGATCGCCGCTCCGTACGCGTCGAGATCACCGACGACGCGCTCGCGGTCGGCGGCTCGATGTTCGGCATCCTCGCCAAGCACATGCGCCAGGTGCTCGGCGCGCACGACGAGCAGGACCTGGCACGCGCCGCGACCCTCATGCAGGAGCTCAACGCGGCCGCTCGCGCCGCCCGCGACGAGGCCGCCGCCACCTGAGACGACCGTCGTCACGCGGGACGCACCCGCGCGGGCTAGGTTGAAGGGATGCCCGACAGCCGACAGACCGATCTGCACGGAACTCCCCTCCCGGCCGGCTCGTCCGGATGGATCCGCGTCCGGGGGGCCCGGGAGCACAACCTGCGCGACGTCCACGTGGACCTGCCCCGTGACTGCTTCGTGGTGTTCACGGGCGTCTCGGGCTCGGGCAAGTCGTCCCTCGCCTTCGGCACGGTCTTCGCCGAGTCCCAGCGGCGCTACTTCGAGTCGGTCGCCCCGTACGCCCGTCGCCTCCTGTCGCAGGTGGGTGCGCCCGACATCGACACGATCGACGGCATGCCGCCGGCCGTGGCCCTGCAGCAGGCACGCGGCGCCACCAGCTCGCGGTCGTCGCTCGGGACGCTCAGCTCGCTGTCGGACGTCCTGCGACTGCTCTACAGCCGGGCCGGCACCTACCCCGAGGGGGCCGAGCACCTGCCTGCCTCCGCGTTCTCGCCCAACACCGCGGTGGGCGCGTGCCCCACGTGCCACGGCAGCGGCGTCTCGCGCAGCACGACCGAGGAGCTGCTGGTCCCCGACCCGAGCCTCTCGATCGACGAGGGGGCGATCGGCGTCTGGGCCAACCGCGCGTGGGTCGGGCTGAACGTGCGGCGCATGGTCACCAAGCTCGGCATCGACATCCACGCCCCATGGCACACGCTGCCGCAGGAGCAGCGTGACTGGCTGCTGTTCACCGACGAGGAGCCCCGGATGCTCCTGCAGGGCAACAAGCAGGGCGAGGCGAGCCAGTACCACGGGCACTGGTCCTCCGCGGAGAAGTACCTCATGCGCAATCTTGCCAAGACGCAGTCCGCGACCCAGCGCGAGAAGCTCGAGGCCTTCCGCGCCGAGGGACCGTGCCCCACGTGCCACGGCAAGCGGCTGCGCCCGGCCGCCCTGGCGGTCACCTTCGCCGGGGTGGACATCGCCGAGATGGCAGCGATGCCCCTGTCGCAGGTGTGCGCACTGCTCGACACAGGGCTGGAGCAGCAGGCGCGGGGCACCGACCGCCACGGGGCCGCGGCGGCCACCGCGGCCCGGTCGCTCGTCAAGGACTTCGCGTCCCGGGTCGAGGCGATCATCGGGCTCGGTCTGGGCTACCTGTCGATGGACCGTTCCAGCACGGCCCTGTCCCCCGGCGAGCTGCAGCGCGTACGTCTTGCGGGGCAGCTGCGCGCCGGCCTGTTCGGCGTCCTGTACGTGCTCGACGAGCCGTCCGCGGGCCTGCACCCGGCAGACTCCGAGGCCCTCTACGCGGCGCTGCGTGAGCTCGTCGCGGCCGGCAACTCCCTCTTCGTGGTCGAGCACGACCTGTCGATCGCCCGACACGCCGACTGGGTCGTCGACGTGGGTCCCAGCGCGGGTGTCCTGGGCGGCCACGTCGTGCACAGCGGGCCGCCGGCCGGCCTCGAGAGCGTCACGGACTCCGTGACGGCCGAGTTCATGTTCGACCGCACCCCGTCGCCGACGCTCGCGGCGCGTGAGCCAGCCGCCTGGCGTGAGCTGAAGGGGCTGTCGCTGCACAATCTGCAGGACGTCAGCATCCGGCTGCCGATCGGCGTGATGACCGCGATCACCGGCGTCTCGGGGTCGGGCAAGTCCTCGCTCCTGACCGCGGTGGTCGAGCGCCTCGAGGCGGACGCGGGGACCGACCGCGAACCGCAACGCATCATCTCGATCGACCAGCGCCCGATCGGCCGGTCGCCACGGTCGAACCTGGCGACGTACACCGGACTGTTCGACGCGGTCCGCCGGCTGTTCGCGGCCACCCCGGCCGCGAAGGAGCGCGGCTGGGCGGCGGGCCGGTTCTCGTTCAATGTCCCGGCCGGGCGCTGCCCCACGTGCGAGGGCGAGGGCTTCATCGCGATCGAGCTCGTCTTCCTGCCGACCAGCTACTCGGTCTGCCCCACCTGTCAGGGCTCGCGCTACAACCCCGAGACCCTCGAGGTGCACTACCGCGAGAGAGACATCGGGCAGGTGCTGGCGATGACCGTGCAGGAGGCGGCGGCGTTCTTCGAGGACGTGTCGGCCGTGCACCGCTCGCTCTCGACGCTGCTCGACGTCGGACTGGGCTATCTCACCCTCGGCCAGCCTGCGACCGAGCTGTCCGGCGGCGAGGCCCAGCGGATCAAGCTGGCCACCGAGCTCCAGCGCCCCCGCCGCGAGGGCACGGTCTTCGTCCTCGACGAGCCCACCGGCGGGCTCCACCCGGTCAACGTGCGCGACCTGGTCCGCGTGCTCGGCCGGCTCACCGACACGGGTGACACCGTGGTGGTCGTCGAGCACGACATGCAGGTCATCGCGGCAGCGGACTGGGTCATCGAGCTCGGGCCGGGCGGCGGCGACCGTGGCGGCACGATCGTGGCCGCGGCGACGCCCGCGGACCTGCTCGACGACGGCAACAGCATCACCGCCCCCTACCTTCGCCGCGCGATCGAGCGCACGTGAGGCCCATGTCACAGCGGTGAGAGGGTGTCGGTCCCTGGAATTTGGGCACTTTTGAGTCATGAGCCATGACAACGGTCACGACGACAGTCACGACAACAGTCACGACAAGGACACCGCAGCAGGGGCCCGTGAGGGACTGTTCGACAGTGTCGCGGGCAAGGCCAAGGAAGTCGCCGGTGCAGTGACCGGCAAGGACGAGCTCGTGGAGGAGGGACAGCTCCAGCAGGCGGCCGCACAGCAGCGCAGGTCGGCCGTCGCCGAGGAGGCGCTGGCCGACGCGAAGCGGCAGGCCGCCGCGGACGAGCTCCGCGAGACCAACCACGAGGCGGCGGCGGAGGCCGAGGCCGTCCACGACCGCGCGGACGCCGCCCAACGCGCGGTCGACCGCGACCGAGCGCAGGAGCACGCGGACGCCGAGCGCATCGCCGCCCAGCAGGAGGCCGTCGGCCGCCGGGCTGCCGAGCAGGAGGCCGACGAGGTCGAACGCCGGCGGGAGCGCGACGCGGTCGCCCTCGCCGAGCAGGCGACCAGGACCGAGCAGCAGGCAGCTGCAGACCGGGCGCGCCTCGAGCGAGAGGCCGCCGTCGCCGAGCAGGAGGCCGCGCGACTGCGCGGTCAGAACAGGAGCTGACCATGTCCGCCATCTCAACCCTCATCTCCCTCCCCTACGAGCTGGCCCGACTGCCCCTCGTCACGATCGATCACGGCCTGGCCGGCCGCCTGCCCGAGACGTCGGCACCCCGCACCGTCCTGGACCGGGCCATCGGCACCGCGGACAAGATCGCCGGGGCCGCGCTGCACAACGACAGGATCGCGACCCGTGGGGCCGATCGCCTCGACCGCACCGAGAGGGCTGCCCGCGCCGAACGTCTCGAGGAGCAGGCCGAGGCTCGTCGCGCAGAGGCTCGTGTGGTCGCGGAGGCGGGTCGCCAGCAGGCCGCCCGTCAGCGCAAGCAGGCTGCGGAACGCGCGGCGTCCGCACCCGCCGCGGCGGACCGCGCCGAGCAAGCGGCCAAGGAGCGCGCCGCCGCTCGGGCCGCGGCCACGGAGGCGCGCAAGAAGAAGGCCGCAGACCAGACGGCCGCCGAGCGCACCGAGACGACCCGCCAGCGCAAGCAGCGCGTCGACCGGGCCGCCGAGGACAAGAAGGCCGCGGCCCGCCGCGAGGCCAAGGCCGGGCTCGACGACGCCAGGGAGTCGGCGCAGGCAGCAGCCGAGGACCGACGTGAGGCAGACGTCCTCAGCGACCTGACCGAGGCCAAGAAGGAGAAGCGCCGCGCGGAGGACGGCTGACCGGCCCCTCGGTTCCGTGGACGCCTGGGAGACCCGGGGGTACTCTTGCGCTGTCCGCCTGATGAACAGGCGTTCGTATAGCGAACAGGATGGTCCATGTCCTCCTATCTCTACGCCGCCACCCGCACGCCCTTCGGCCGGTTCGGGGGCGCGCTGGCGGGCGTCCGTCCCGACGATCTCGCTGCCACCGCGCTGACCGGTGTGCTCGCCAAGGCGCCCGGCCTGGAGCCGGCCGCGCTCGACGAGGTCTTCTGGGGCAATGCCAACGGCGCGGGTGAGGACAACCGCAACGTGGGACGCATGGCGGTGCTGCTGGCCGGGCTGCCGACCTCGGTGCCCGCGACGACGGTCAACCGGTTGTGCGGGTCCAGCCTCGACGCGGCCATCATGGCCTCCCGCGCGGTCGAGACCGGCGACGCCGACCTCGTCGTCGCGGGCGGGGTGGAGTCGATGACCAGGGCGCCCTGGGTGCTGCCGAAGCCGGCCCGCGGCTTCCCGGCCGGCGACGCCACCGCGGTGTCGACGACCCTGGGCTGGCGCCTGGTCAACCCTCGGATGCCCGAGGAGTGGACGATCTCGCTCGGCGAGGCCAATGAGCAGCTGCAGGAGAGGTTCGCAATCGAGCGGGAGCGCCAGGACGCGTTCGCGGCCCGTTCCCACGAGCTGGCCGCGAAGGCCTGGGCCGAGGGCTTCTACGACGACCTGGTGACGCCCGTGGAAGGCGTCGACCTGGCTCGCGACGAGTCGATCCGCGAGGGCACGACGACCGACACGCTGGCCGGCCTCAAGACGGCTTTCCGCCCCGGGGGCACGATCACCGCCGGCAACGTGTCGCCGCTCAACGACGGGGCCGCGGCGCTGCTGATCGGATCGGCCGGCGCCGCCTCGGCCCTCGGCCTGGACCCGATCGCCCGGATCGCTGGCCGCGGGGTCCACGCGCTCGATCCCCAGGACTTCGGCTTCGCCCCGGTCGAGGCCGCGAACGCTGCCCTGCGCCGGGCGGGCATCGCGTGGTCGGACGTCTCTGCGGTGGAGCTCAACGAAGCCTTCGCAGTGCAGTCGCTCGCGTGCGTCGACGCCTGGGGCATCGACGGCGAGATCGTCAACGCGAAGGGCGGCGCGATCGCGATCGGGCACCCGCTCGGCGCGTCCGGCGCCCGCATCCTCGGCACGCTCGCGAAGCGGCTCACCGAGTCCGGGGACCGATGGGGTGTCGCAGCGATCTGCATCGGCGTCGGCCAGGCCCTGGCCGTCGTGCTCGAGAACACCCGCACGTCCGAGGCGGCGGCCCGATGAGCCGCGTCGTCGAGTCGGCCCGCGAGGCCGTCGAGGGCATCCAGGACGGCTCGACCGTCCTCGTCGGCGGCTTCGGCATGGCCGGCATGCCGGTCATGCTGATCGACGCCCTCATCGACCAGGGGGCCACTGACCTGGTGGTCGTCAGCAACAACGCGGGCAACGGTGACGCCGGTCTTGCGGCGCTGCTGGCGGCCGGCCGGGTCCGCAAGGTGGTGTGCTCCTTCCCGCGGCAGTCCGACTCGTACGTGTTCGACGAGCTCTACCGCGCGGGCAGGATCGAGCTCGAGGTGGTGCCGCAGGGCAACCTCGCCGAGCGCATGCGCGCCGCCGGGGCCGGCATCGGGGCCTTCTTCTGCCCCACCGGCGTCGGGACCCCCCTCGCCGAAGGCAAGGAGATGCGGACGATCGACGGGCGCGACTACGTCCTCGAGCTGCCGATCCGCGGAGACGTCGCGCTGATCGGCGCCCATGCGGGCGACGAGATGGGCAACCTCGTCTATCGCCGGACCGCCCGCAACTTCGGGCCGGTCATGGCCACCGCCGCAGCCGTGACAGTCGCGCAGGTCACGCAGGTCGTCCCCGTCGGCACGCTGGATCCCGAGTCCGTCGTCACCCCCGGCATCTATGTCGATCGGATCGTCCAGGTCCGCCAGGAGGCATCATGACGATTCCCGTCACCCTCGACCGGACCATCGAGCACACCGACCGCGGGCCGCTGTCCCGCGACGAGATGGCCGAGATCGTGGCCTCGGACATTCCCGACGGAGCCTTCGTCAACCTCGGCATCGGTCAGCCGACCCAGGTGTCCAACCACCTCGCCCACGACTCGGGGGTCGTCCTGCACACCGAGAACGGCATGCTCGGCATGGGACCGGTCGCGACAGGCGACCAGATCGACCCCGACCTCACCAACGCCGGCAAGGTGCCCGTGACCGAGCTGCCCGGCGCCTCGTACTTCCATCACGCCGACTCCTTCGCGATGATGCGCGGCGGCCACCTCGACGTGTGCGTCCTCGGGGCGTTCCAGGTCTCCGAGCACGGCGACCTGGCCAACTGGCACACCGGCGCACCCGACGCGATCCCCGCCGTCGGCGGGGCCATGGACCTGGCCATCGGCGCGAAGGACGTCTTCGTGATGATGACGCTCTTCGCGAAGGACGGCGTCGCCAAGATCGTGCCGCAGTGCACCTATCCCCTCACCGGCCTGGCATGCGTCAGCCGCGTCTACACCGAGCTCGCGACGTTCCTCGTCGGTCCGAACGGTGTCACGGTCGCGGAGACGTTCGGCACGACCGTCGACGAGCTGGCCACCCGCCTGGACGTCCCGCTTCGCCGGCTGGGAGCCTGAGCCATGCCCGACCAGCCACCGCCCGCAGGCGACCAGTTCGTCCAGTCGCTCGCCCGGGGGCTGTCGGTCATCCGGGCGTTCGACCACGACCACCCCGAGATGACGCTCAGCGAGGTCGCAGCCCGCGTCGGCTTCAGCCGCGCGACAGCGCGCCGCTTCCTGCACACGCTGGTCGAGCTGGACTACGTACGCACCGACGGCCGCACGTTCGCGCTGACCCCCCAGGTGCTCCGGCTGGGCACGGCCTACCTGTCGGGACTTGCGCTCCCCGACGTCGCGCAGCCCCATCTGGAACAGCTCTCCGCCACGGTGGGTGAGTCGACGTCGGCGGCCGTGCTGGACCGTGACGACGTCGTCTACGTCGCCCGGGTGGCCACCCGGCGCATCATGAGCGTCGGCATCACCGTCGGCACGAGATTTCCGGCCTATGCCACCTCGATGGGCAGAGTGCTGCTCGCCGCGCTGCCGACCGAGGAGCTCGAGACGTACCTCGCCGAGGTGACGTTGCGCCCCCTCACCCCGCATGCGCTCGCTGACGTCGAGGCGCTGCGCGATGAGCTCGCCCAGGTCCGTGACCGGGGCTGGGCAGCTGTCGACCAGGAGCTCGAGCCGGGACTGCGCTCGATCGCTGCTCCCGTCCGCAACAAGGAGGGGGCGGTCGTCGCTGCCCTGAACGTGTCGGCATCGACCTCGTCCGTGGGCGTCGACGACCTGGTCGGTGCCGCTCTGCCGGCCCTGCTCGAGACCGCGGCCCGGGTGGGCGACGATCTGGCGCTCACCCGACCCTGAAGAACGCACAAAGGGCCCCCACAGTCACCTGTGGGGGCCCTTGTGGGTGTTCGTGCACCGACGCTCTTGGTGCACAAACAGCAGCGAGGCCGCCCCAGTGGGGCGGCCTCGCGCTAATGATTGTCCGGCGACGTCCTACTCTCCCACACAGTCTCCCGTGCAGTACCATCGGCGCTGAGAGGCTTGACTTCCGGG
>NZ_WJWV01000003.1:0-647430 GCF_009661045.1 Aeromicrobium sp. S22 | reverse complement strand
ACACTGTTGAGTTCTCAAGGATCAGACGCTCACCTCGACCCAGCCACTGGCTGAATCTCAGGGCAACTCGTCCAACTTACACGGCTCGTTTTCACCGGTCAAACCCGGGTCGGTCACCATGTCGCTCGTGCGTTGTTGCGGTCCGTCTCCGGGTGCTTGTACACCGTGCCGTCGACCGCTGCTCGAACTTGTCTGACGCCCTACGTTGCGCGCCTCGCGGCTGCGTTTCGCTGTGCTGTCCAACAAGAAGAACATTACACGGGCCCCTGCCGAGACGCCAAATCGAGATTGGCCGTTTCGTGCCTCTTGAGAGGCTGTCTCGCGCGGACGCCGCGAGATCTCGGGCAAAAGTCGTTGCGAACTTTTTTTGGACCCCGAAACCCGCTCCCCGGAATTGCAGGAGTGGGGCAGATCCGCCTCAGCGGGTACACCTGTGCGTCGGCCGGTTCGGCCGACTGCATCCTCCTCGGAAGGACTCCTCATGACCTCCCCCAGCACTCCCGGACGCGCCCTGGTCGTGGGCGCGACCGGCATCATCGGCCAGGCACTGAGCGCCCAGCTCGTCGCTCAGGGCTGGGACACGTTCGGCCTCTCGCGCAGTGGCCGCGCCCAGGCCGGCATCACCTCGGTCGCGGCGGACCTCGGCGACCCGCAGGGGCTCGCCACCGCCCTCGCCGACGTGCGTCCTGACCTGGTCGCCATCACGGCGTGGACCCGCCAGGAGACCGAGGAGCAGAACATCGCGGTCAACGGCGCAGCCGTGCGCCACGTGCTGGCGGCGCTCGAGCCCGCGGGGTCCGTGCAGCACGTCGCCCTCGTCACCGGGCTCAAGCACTACCTGGGGCCGTTCGAGGCCTACGGGTCGGGCGCGGTCCCGGACACCCCGTTCCGCGAGGAGGAGCCGCGACTGGACTACCCGAACTTCTACTACGCCCAGGAGGACGAGCTCTTCGCCGCCGCCGGGCGCAACGGGTTCACGTGGAGCGTGCACCGCTCGCACACCGTGTTCGGGTTCGCGACCGGCAACGCCATGAACATGGTGCTGACGATCTCGGCGTACGCCGCCCTGTGCCGGCAGCTGGGACGGACCTTCGTGTTCCCCGGCTCCGAGCTGCAGTGGAACGGGCTCACCGACGTCACCGACGCCGATCTGCTCGGCGAGCAGATCATCTGGGCCGGGACCCACGAGGCCGGCGCCGACCAGGCGTTCAACATCGCGAACGGGGACGTGTTCCGCTGGCGCTCCCTGTGGCCGCGCATCGCGGACCACTTCGGCGTCCCGTGGGAGGGCTTCGACAAGGAGCCCCGCCCGCTCGAGCAGAGCATGCAGGGCATGGCCGACACCTGGCGATCGATCGCCCAGCAGCACGACCTCGCCGAGCCGGACCTCGATCGCATCGCGTCGTGGTGGCACACCGACAGCGACCTCGGCCGCACCGTGGAGAGCCTCACCGACATGAACAAGAGCCGTCGCGCCGGCTTCCTCGGCTTCCGGGACTCCCGGGAGAGCTTCTTCGAGCACGTTCGTCGCTACCAGGAGGCCCGCATCATCCCGTGACGTCAGAGGGTCGGGTCGTCCGCGCCCCAACCGGGGGCGTCGAGGCGCACGGGACGGGTGCCGACCAGCTCGCGGAGGGCCTCCTCCATCCGGGCGAGGGTGCCCTCGCCCACGCGCCCCTCCCAGTCGGCACGGAGGAGGTCCATGATCTGCTGCCCCTCGGCGAGCATCGTCGCGCCCAGGGGCGTGACCTGGATCCTCGTCCGCCGACCGTCCGAGGGATCCGGCGCACGGGACACGAATCCGCGCGCCTCGAGGGCGGCGATCCTCTTGGCTGCCGCCTGCTTGGTCACGGCCATCCTGCGGCCGAGCTCCGAGGCGCTGTCGGCTCCGGAGAGGATCGCGTGCAGCGCGAAGTCGTCCACCGCGCGGACGTCCCCGTAGCCCCGCTCGGCCAGCTCCCGCGACGCGGCATCGGCCAGCGCGCGAAAGCCCCCCAGCAGGAGGAGCGCGAGGTCAGGCCCTGATCGTGACACGGGTGCAGCCTAGTCGCGCCCTTGCGAAGGACAACGTGGTTGTCTTAAGGTCAATCGACAACCACGTTGTCTATCAAGGGGAGGGCGTCATGCCCGTCGTCGAACCTCTGGGCGCGACCGTGCCCGGCGTCGCGCACCACCTCGATGAGATCAACGGGGTCCCGCTGCACCACGTCACCGCCGGGGACGCCGGAACGCCCGTCCTGCTGATCCACGGGTGGCCGGAGACCTGGTACGCCTTCCACCGCCTGATCCCCCTGCTGGCCGACCACCACCGCGTCATCGCGGTCGATCTGCGCGGCTTCGGCGACTCCGGGACAGACGCCCCGGCGTACGACCAGGCCAGCCATGTCCAGGACCTCCACCTGCTCGTCGAGCGGCTGGGCCTCGGCCCCGTCCACGTGGTGTGCCAGGACATCAGCGGCGGCATCGGCTTCCGCCTCGCGTCCACCCACCCCGAAGACGTGCTGAGCCTGACCGGGATCGAGACGACTTTGGCCGGATTCGGATTCGAGCTGCTCGCCGACGTCCTCCACGGCGGCTCCTGGCACGTCAGCTTCCTCGGGACGCCGGGGATCGCCTCGCTGCTCCTGCCCGGCCGCGAGCGGGAGCTGATCGCCGAGTGGGCCTATCCGCTGATGACGGGTCCAGCCGGTGGCATCGACCCGGGAACGATCGAGGAGTTCGTGCGCACGTACTCCCGAGACGACGCGTGGCGCGGCACCGAGGGCCTCTACCGCGAGCTGTTCGTCGACGAGGGTGCGACCCGCGCGCTCGCCGAGGAGCACCCGCTCACGATGCCCGTGCTGGCCGTCGACGGCGTCAACCGGCCGTTCACCGCGAACACCTTCGGACAGGTCGTCGCGGGCGAGCTCTCCGCGGTCGTGATCGACGACGTCGGCCATCTGGTCGCACAGGAGGCGCCCGAGGCGCTCGCCGAGGCCCTGTTGCACTTCATCAGTGGGGTCGAGCGGTGATCGCGTCGGCGAGGCGGGCGATCCCGTAGTCGAAGGCGGCATCGACCTCGCCGCCCAGGCGGAACTCACCGCCCAGCTCCATCGCGATGAACCCGGTGACCCAGGCCGTGATGGTCCGCGCCGCCTCGAGCGCCTCGTCAGGCCGGGCCAGCTCGGCCACCACCGCGAAGAGAGGCGCACTCGCGGCGAGCAGCTGCTCGTGCGACAGCACGTCCTCCTCCCCCGCCGAGAACACCAGCCGGTACGCCGCGGGCCGGGAGCGCGCGAACGTACGCACGGCGACGACCAGGTCCTCGAGCCGTTGGCGGGGGTCACCGTCGCCAGGGTCGGCCGCGAGGAGCTGGGCGCGCAGGTCGTCCGCGGCCGCCGCGGCGATCATGCCGATCAGCTCGCGCCGGCTGCTGACGCGCTTGTAGAGCGACGGAGCACGCACCCCGACACGCTGCGCGACGGCGACCATCGTGACCGCATCGAGTCCGTCCGCGTCAAGGATCTGCTCTCCTGCCGCGACGATCGCGGGCAGGGTCGTCCGTTCCGGTGTGGGCACGAGCCCATCGTAGGCTATTGCGCATAGCCATGATGGCTATGTAGTGTAGCCATCATGGAACTCGCACCCGGCCTCCGCCGCATCGGCAATGACGTCATCGCCACGCACCTCGTCGTGACCGATGACGGCATCACCCTCATCGACGCCGGTCTCGCCGGCCAGTGGCGCGACCTGCAGCGCGAGCTCGACGCGATCGGACGCGCCACGAGCGACATCCGCGGCGTCGTGCTGACGCACGGCGACAGCGACCACATCGGCTTCGCCGAGCGCCTGCGCCGCGACCACGGGGTGCCGGTCTTCATCCACTCCGCCGACGCGGCCCGCGCCCGGGGAGAGGAGAAGACGAAGCCGGCCATCGGTCGCGTCAAGGCGGCCCCGCTCCTGCGCTTCCTCGCGTACTCACTCCGCAAGGGCGGCCTGCGCACCCGCTGGCTCACCGAGGTCCAGGAGATCGCCGGCGGCCAGGTGCTCGACCTGCCCGGAGCGCCCGAGATCATCGACCTGCCCGGGCACTCCCCCGGCAGCGTCGCGATCCACGTCCCGGACGTCTCGGCGGTGTTCGTGGGCGACGGGCTGACGACCGGGCACGTGCTGACGGGCCACCAAGGACCCCAGCCGGCACCCTTCACCGACGACCCGGCCGCGGCCGCCGCATCCCTGGCCCACCTCGAGGACCTGCAGGTCGACTGGGTCGTCCCCGGGCACGGCGCACCGTGGCACGGCGGGGTCCCTGCCCTGCTGGCCGCCTATCGGGCGGCCACGCAAGTCCCGGGTTCCGACCAAACCTGAAGACCTAAGCCTTCAGGAAGGCTGCCGCGTTCCTCAGCATGGACGTCCCGGACCGGCTGGGCCTCCTCGACTCAGCCGAGGCCGGCGAGCGGTGAGATCAGCTCGGGGCGCACCTGAGGGAGCTGCTCGAACGCCGGGCGGGCGAACCAGTACCCCTGGAACAGGCGGATGCCGGCCCCCTTCAGCACCCGGAACTCCGCCTCGGTCTCGATGCCCTCGGCGAGCACCGTGATGTCCAGCTCCTTCGCGATGTCGACGATGCCGGCCACGACCACCTGCCGAGCCCGGCTCGTGTCGATCCCGCGCACGATGCGCATGTCGATCTTGATCAGGTCGGGCTGGAACTCGGCCAGCAGGCCCAGTCCCGCGTGCCCCGCGCCGAAGTCGTCGATCGCGGTCGTGAATCCGTGCTTGCGGTACTCGGTGATGATGTTCGTCAGGTGCACGGTGTCCGAGACCCGCTCGTCCTCGGTGAACTCGAACATGATCGAGGACATGGGGAACCCGGTCTCCCGGGCCGCGAGGAGCGTCGCTCGCAGGCACGCCGCGGGCTCGTAGACCGCATTGGGCATGAAGTTGATCGACAGCTTCAGCTCCTGGTCCGCGGGGAACAGCCGCGAGGCGAGCTGGATCGCCTTGACCCGGCAGTCCTGGTCGAAGCGGTACCGCTGGTCCGCCGACACCTGCGACAAGATCTCGCCGGCGCCCTCCCCAGCACGGCCGCGCACGAGCGCCTCGTAGCCCCAGACGCCCCCCGCGCCCGCGTCGTAGATGGGCTGGAAGGCCATGCTGAAGTCGACCTCGAGCTCGCTGGACGTCCTGCAGCCTGCGCACGTCATCGGGGTGCCTCCTCGTGACTCGCCGGCCGGTGCGCGCGGCTCACGCAGCGGGCGCAGGATCGGGGCTGCGACGCCGGGCCACGTGGAGCGCGAGCGTCGTGACCACCAGGACGACCGCCGCCACCACGGCTGCGACCAGGACCTCGGTGGTGTCGTCGCTGCTGCCGGTGACGGCGATGCCGATCATGGCCCAGATGCCTGCGGCGGCGTACGCCACATTGCCCCGGGTCGCGACCAGCACGGCCAGCAGGGCGATGACCGCGATCACGACCATGACGATCTGCCAGCCGAGCCCGTCGGCCTCCAGCGAGGTCGCGTCGACGAGTGCCGTGGAGAGGTTGAGGAAGAACGCAGCCGTGACCCACCCGGCGTAGAGGCCCACGGACGCGCCGGTGAGGACGGCGAGCCAGCGCGGGGCGATCGCCGCCCGGGCCGTCGTGAGCACCGCGTCCACAGCGGCCAGCAGCATCACGAGCAACGCCCCCGCGGTCGCCTCACTGCTGTCGAGCCCGGCCAGCACGATCCACACCGTGCCGCCGAGGTAGAGCACCACGAGATCGATCTGCAGGCGCCGCGGCACCGCGTCCGCGCCGCGTACCAGCACCGCGACGGCCTGGGCGATGGCCAGCGTGTAGATGACGCCCCAGATCGAGAACGCCCAGCCGACCGGGGTGATGAGCAGCTCAGGCCCTGAGCCGTCCCCCGGCGAGCTGCCGGGTCCGTTGGCCGTCACCACAGGGGCCACGACCTCGAGGACGGCGGCCACCAGCACCACCCATGCCAACCAGGTCTGGCCCGTGTCCCGCCGCGCGGCTGTCGTCCCTGTCGTCACCATGGGGCCTTTGTACCCCGTCGCGAGGCATCGAACGCGGACGCGCGGGTGTTCAGCGCCCCGGAACCGCCGAGGTGCCGCCCCGGATGACCGCCAGGCAGCCCCGGAAGAACGACCCGGCGACGGCGTTGGGGTCACCGAGATATCCCGCGACCATGGCGCCGTCGCGAAGGAGCATCAGGTCGTCCACGACGTCGTCGACGTCGGGCAGGTCCAAGGGAGAGAGGAGCTCGGTGAACATGGTCCGGTACCAGGCGCGGTGGGTGGCGACGGTCCTGCGCACAGGACTCTCGGGATCGGGGTTCTCGGCCGCGGCGTTGATGAAGGGGCAGCCGCGGAATCCCGGGCTGCAGGCCACGATCCCCGTCTGCTCGCAGATCGTGCGCAACGCTGTCACGGCGTCGCCGTTGCTCGCGGCGATGGCCGCACCGATGCCGTCCCGCTCGAGGGTCGCCCGCTGCTCGAGATAGGCGACGACGAGCTCGTCCTTGCTCTTGAAGTGGCGATAGAACGTCACCTTCGTGGTGCCGGCGCGCTCGATCACCTTGTCGACGCTCACCGCACGCAGACCCTGCGCGTAGAAGAGCTCGCTCGCGGCGTCGATCAGACGTTCACGCATGGGCACCGGCACGGGCTCGATCATACGGCTCCTCGCCCGGACCCCTTGCGCTGTGCCGCGGGACGGGAGTACGTTTCGTTGTAGAGTGACTAGTCATTCTACCTCGAGCGGCACATGCCACTCGTCCCCTCCACACCAAGGACAGACCCACCATGCACACTCCTCCCCCGTTCCTCATGACAGCGACCGACGAGTCCGGCTCCGGCGGAGCGCCCGGCACCGTCCGACCCACGATCGTGCTCGTGCACGGCGCATGGGCCGACTCCTCCAGCTGGTCACCCGTGGTCGAACGGTTGCTCGCCGCCGGCTTCCCGGTCCGCTCGATCGCCAACCCGCTGCAGGGCCTCGACACCGACACCGCATACCTGCTGAGCCACCTGGCCGCCATCCCGGGACCGATCGTCCTGGTCGGTCACTCGTACGGCGGCGCGGTGATCAGCAACATCGACCCGTCGGCGTACGACATCACGGCGCTGGTCTACGTCGCGGCATTCATCCCGCTCAAGGGCGAGGCCGTCGGTCAGCTCGCTGCGCAGTCCAGCACGCCCCTTCCGCTGCTGTCCGTCGAGGTCGACGGTGGCGCGGAGGTCACGATCGACCCGGCAGGCTTCCGGGCCGCGTTCGCCGGCGACCTCGACGAGACCAGCGCGGCCAACCTGGCCGTCGCCCAGCGGCCCGCCAATGTGCGCGCCGTCTCCGAGCCGAGTGTCAACGAGGCGTTCCGCTCGGTCCCGACCTGGGCGCTGGTCACCCGCCAGGACCACGCGATCGACGTGGACCTGCAGCGGATGATGTCGGGCCGCGTCGACGCGCGGGTCACCGAGGTCGACGCCTCGCACGCCGTGATGCTCAGCCGCCCCGATGCGGTCGCCGACCTCATCACCCAGGCAGCTCGATAACCTGCGCCCGCCGACACGAAACCCCCACCCACACCTGCCACTCACACCGAGGAATCTCATGACCACCATCACCACCAGCACCCGCGACCTCGCGACCGCACTGCGGAAGCTCTACTTCGTCAGATTCGGTTTCGCCATCATCTGGGCGATCCTGATCATCGCCACCGGAGGGGACATCGATGCATTCACCGCAACGCTGCTCGTGATCTACCCGCTGTTCGACGTGGGCGCCGCCCTCGTCGACCTCCGCGCCTCGAGGGCCACGCGTCCCGCCGCCGGCCTGTACGTCAACATCGCCCTCAGCACGGCCACCGCGATCGGCCTCGGCATCGCCGCCGCATCGGGCGAACCCGCTGTGCTCCGCGTCTGGGGCGCATGGGCCATCACCGCCGGGATCGTGCAGCTCGCCGTCGCGGTCACCCGCCGCAGGCTCGGCGGCCAGGTGCCGCAGATCCTCAGTGGCGGCATCTCCGTCCTCGCGGGCGGCTCGTTCATCGCCGCTGCCTCCGCGGACGACCCGACGCTGACCAACATCGCCGGGTACGCGGTGCTCGGCGGCATCTTCTTCCTCGTCTCGGCCCTGCGCCTGAACCGCGCGTCGGGAGTGGATCAGGATGCCTGAGGACACGTACGACGTCATCGTCATCAGGGCCGGTCCGGTCGGTGAGAACGTCGCCGATCGCATCGTGCAGGGCGGGCTGACTGCCGCGATCGTCGAGCGAGAGCTCGTCGGCGGGGAGTGCTCCTACTGGGCCTGCATGCCGACCAAGGCGCTGCTCCGCGACGCCGCCGCGCTTCGGGCCGTCCGCTCACTCCCTGCCGCGGCGCGGGCTGTCACGGGAGGGCTGGACCCGGCGGCGGTGCTGCGCCGGCGGGACAGCTTCGCCTCGCACTGGGACGACGCTGGACAGGTCAGCTGGCTCGTGGGAGCAGGCGTGGCACTGTTGCGCGGCCAGGGCCGCATCGTGGCCGACCGCACGGTCGAGGTCTCCTCGGCGGCCGGCGCGGCCACCACGGTCCATGCGCGTCATGCCGTCGTGGTGGCCACCGGCAGCAGCGCCTTCGTCCCCCCGGTCCCGGGACTGACCGAGACCGCGCCATGGACCAGCCGGCAGGCCGCCTCGGCGCAGGCGGTCCCCGCCCGGCTGACCATCGTCGGCGGAGGTGTCGTCGGGACCGAGATGGCCACCGCGTACTCCGCCCTCGGCGCCCGGGTCACGCTCGTCTCCCGCGACGGCATCCTGCCGACCGTGGAGCCGTTCGCCGCCGCCCGCGTGACCGCCGCACTCGAGAAGGCCGGAGTCGAGCTCTACCCGACGACCGCCCCGGCCGAGGCACGCCGGGACGGGACCGGCGCGGTCCACCTGACCCTCGCGGACGGGACGACGATCGTGTCGGACGAGATCGTGGTCGCGACGGGCAGGACGCCGAACACCACGGACCTCGGCCTGGAGCGGATCGGCCTGGCCCCGGGCGGCTGGCTGCGCGTCGACGAGTCGCTGCGCGTCGTGGACGCGGAGGGCGCGGTCGTCGGGGACGGGTGGCTCTACGCCGCGGGCGACGTCAATCGTCGCGCGCTGCTCACCCATCAGGGCAAGTACCAGGCGCGGGCGGTGGGCGACACCATCGTGGCCCGCGCCCGGGGCACCGAGGTCGACCTCTCGCCGTGGGGTCGGCACGCCGCGACGGCGGACGATCGCGCGGTCACGCAGGTGGTCTTCTCCGATCCGGAGATCGCCGCGGTGGGCCTCACCCTGCGGGCCGCGACCGACACCGGGCTCGACGTGCGCGCCGTCGAGTACGACCTCGGCGCCGTGGCCGGGGCGAGCCTGCACGCCGACGGGTACGAGGGTCGGGCGAGCATGGTCGTCGACGTGTCACGCAACGTGCTGGTCGGCTTCACCGTCGTCGGGCCCGATGTCGCCGAGCTGCTCCAGGCAGCCACGATCGCGATCGTGGGCGAGGTCCCACTCGAGCGGTTGTGGCACGCTGTCCCGGCGTATCCGACCATGAGCGAGATCTGGCTGCGTCTCCTCGAGACGTACGGCAGGGACGCCCATAACCGCACGCCTTTCCCAGGAGCACGATGACCATCACCCCGGAGGACGTCTACGCCCTCGCGCCGTACGCCAGGGCCCTGGGCGTGACGTTCGAGGACATGGACGCTGCCGAGCTGCGGACCCGGCTGGCGTTCACCGACGCCCTCTCGACCACGGGAGGATCGCTGCACGGTGGCGCGCTGCTCGGGCTGGCGGACGTGAGCGCCGCGGTGTGCGCGGCGCTCAACGCCCCGCCGGGCACCCGACCGGCCACGGCGGACTCGACAGCACGGTTCCTGCGTCCGGCCCACGGCGACGTGTCGGCTGTCTCGCGCCCGGTGCAGGTCACCCGGTCGCGGGCGATCGTCGAGATCGAGATCACCGACGCGACCGGCGACCTGTGCGCGAAGGTGACCCAGTCGGTGTCGCTCATCACCCCGCGGGACGCCTGACCCTGATGGTTTTGCCGACGGGGTGTCGGTATCATGGAGGACATGTTCCTGGCCCTCCGAGAGCTCTCATTCGCCCGCGGTCGATTCGCCCTGATGGGCGGCGTCGTCGCCCTCATCGCCATCTTGATGGTCCTGCTCAGCGGCCTCGCCGTGGGCCTGGCCAACGACGGAGTCTCCGGGCTCCAGCGCATCAAGGCGACCTCCTTCGCCTTCCAGAAGGACGTGTCCAAGGACTCGGCCTTCTCCCGTAGCGTCGTCGGCCCGGACGCCGTCGAGGCCTGGCAGAAGCAGCCCGGCGTGGCCGAGGCCGCTCCGTTCGGCAACACGCTGGTCAACGCGCGGACCAGCCGTGGCGTGGAGATCGACCTCGCCCTGTTCGGCGTGGAGACCGACTCGTTCCTCGTCCCCCAGCCGGCCGAGGGTTCCGCCCCGGCCCACGAGGGTGAGGTCGCGATCAGCTCGACCGCGGCCGAGGAAGGGGTCGAGATCGGCGACACGGTCACCCTGGAGCCGTCGGGCACCGAGCTGACGGTCGTGGGCGTCCTGGCCGACCAGAACACGTTCGGCCACGTCGACGTCGGCTACCTGCCGCTGCGCTCGTGGCAGGAGATCAAGGCCGGCGTGCAGCCCGGCGACGACGTGCCGTCGCGCGTCTACGACGAGTTCACGGCGGTCGCCGTCAAGGCCAAGGACGGGTCGACGGTCGACCTGGCCGCCGGGGACAAGGCAGCAGGGACGTCGTCCCTCACCCGCGAGGACTCCTACGGCGCATCGCCGGGATACACCGCCGAGACCTCCACGCTGCAGCTGATCCAGGTGTTCCTCTATGCGATCTCCGCGCTGGTCGTCGGAGCGTTCTTCACCGTGCTGACCATCCAGCGCCGCCAGGAGCTCGCCGTGCTGAGGGCCATGGGCGCCAGCACGCGGTATCTCCTGCGCGACAGCCTCCTGCAGTCGTTCGTGCTGCTCGTGGTCTCCGCGGGAGTCGGCATCGGCATCGGCCTGGCAGCCGGTGGCGCGATCTCCTCGACCCCCATGCCGTTCGCCCTCGAGGCCGGACCGATCATCGGCGCCACGGCGCTCCTGATCGTGCTCGGCCTGCTTGGAGCCGGCGTCGCCGTCATCCGAGTCACCCGTATCGATCCCCTCACCGCCCTCGGAGGCAGCCGATGACCGCCATCCTGACCATCACTGACGCGACCCTTCTGCTGGGGGACGGCGACGAGACCGTCCGCGCCCTCGACGAGGTGTCGCTGGAGATCGCGGCCGGCGAGCTGGTCGCCGTGGTCGGCCCCTCCGGATCGGGCAAGTCGAGCCTCCTGGCGATCGCCGGCGCGCTGACCACGCCGACGTCGGGCAGCGTGCGACTGGGTTCCACCGAGCTCACCGGCGTGAAGCCCCGCGAGCTGACCCGCCTGCGCCAGCAGGAGATCGGCTTCGTGTTCCAGAGCGGCAACCTCGTGCCGGCCCTGACCAGCATCGACCAGGTACGCCTGCCGCTGACGTTCGGCAAGGTCGCCGATCCCCGTGACCCGCTCGAGCTGCTCGCCGAGGTGGGCATGGACCACAAGGCCGATCGCCGGCCGCACGAGCTCTCCGGTGGCGAACGTCAGCGCGTCGGCATCGCCCGCGCACTGGTCACCCGCCCCCGGCTGCTCCTCGTCGACGAGCCCACCGCGGCCCTGGACCGCAAGCGGAGCCAGGAGGTCGTGGGCCTGCTCGCGGACGAGTCCCACAACCACGGTGTCGCGACGATCATGGTGACGCACGACAACGACGTCCTGCACCATTGCGACCGGGTGCTGGAGATGGTCGACGGTAGGCTCACCGCTGCGGTCATCGGATCCGCCTGACCGCTGCCAGGCCGAGCGACGGAGGACCCATGCCTCGCATCACGGCAGCCACGGTCGCCGAGCACCGCTCCCAGCAGCGCCAGGCCATCCTGGACGCCGCGCGAGGGGTCCTGGCCGCGACGGGCGCCGCGCCCACGATGAGCGAGGTCGGCCGGCTGACCGGGCTGGCCCGCAGCAGCGTCTACCAGTACTTCGCCTCGCCCGATGAGCTCCTCGCAGCAGTCGTGGCCGACATCTTCCCGGCCTGGGCGCGTACGGTCCTCGACCGGGTCGCCGCCGCGACGACTCCCGGCGACCGGGTGTGGGCCTACATCGAGGCGAACATCGATCTGTTCGACAGCTCCGAGCAGGCCGTGGCCAGGGCGCTGTCCCGGATCGTGGACCCGCAGGTGCTGATGCCACCCATGAAGGAGTTCCACCTGCAGCTCCAGGTGCCCCTGCGCCAGGCCCTGACGGACCTCGGGGAGAGCGAGCCCGACGCGGTCGCCGAGCACATTGACGCCCTGGTCATGCAGGCCTCGCGCGCGATCGACGCCGCGCGCGAGACCCTGGGCGACCGGGCCCGCACCCAGGCACTCGCGCGCGTACGCCGGCTGCTCGCGGGCTACCTGGGTGTTGCGCCCGTGGCCGACTAGGCCACTGGACGCCGGCGCACCGCCCGGCGGATGCGCGAGCCCGGCTTCGATGCCAGCAGCGGGTCGAAGTCGGGGGTGATCGGCGTCAGGTCGGCCTCGTCGACGAAGACCGCACCGTCGCGCACCTCCCGCTCGAGATCGCGTCCCAGGATCGTTCCGGCGGTCTTCATGCCGCCCCAGATCGTGGCGTTGATGCCGAACATGTGCTCGGTGCTGGCGCCTCCCAGGAACAGGCCCGGGATGTGGGTCCTGACCCGCGGGCGGAACGGGCCGAGGTTGCGCATCAGCGGCGCGATGCCGTAGCAGGAGCCGTCCGAGGTCAGCGTGAAACGCTCCTGCGTCATGGGCGTGGACGCCTCGCAGTACACCATCCGCTCGCGCAGGTCCGGGATCATCAGCGAGGCGGTGTCCAGGACACGCTCGGTGAGCTCGTCCTTGAGCTTGCGGTACTGCTCGTCGCGGCCGTACTCGGCTCCCTCCATCGGGTCGGTGTCGACGTTCCAGAAGGCGTGCTCCTTGGGGGCCCAGCTGACCAGCTCGAGGGTCGAGTAGCCCGGCGGTGCCGAGTGCGTGCCCTCGGGATCCTTCGCCGTGGGGCAGCTGATGCCGACCGGCATCTGCTCGGGACACCGTCCGGCCGCGACCTCGCGGTAGTAGCCGTCGACATCGTTGTTGGGCCAGACCCAGGCCAGCGGCGGGGTGCCGCGCTCACGCAGGTCGACGTCGAGCGCGACGTAGACCGCGAACATCGGCTGGGTCATCTCGAGACCGGCCAAACGCTTGCGGAGCCGACGGGTGAGGTGCTCGTCGCCGACCAGCTCGGTCCAGGTCTTCTTGTAGTCGCCCGCGGCCACGACGACGTCGGCCCGGACCTCCTCGCCGCCGCGCAGCCGCACGCCCACGGCGCGGCCGTCCTCGATGAGGATGCGGTCGACGCGCGACTTCGTGCGGACCGTGCCGCCGTGCGTCTGGATGACGTCCGTGAGGTGTGCGCCGATGACCTGGCCGCCGCCGCGCGGGTAGTAGGCGCCCGCTTGGAGGTAGTGGTGCAGCAGGCCTCCGTGCATCACGGCCGGCGTGCGGTGCGGCGGCCACGTGTAGTCGCCGTTCTCGGCCAGGATCACGGCCTGCGCGTCGCCGCTGAGGCCGCACGCGTCCATCAGCGTCGTGATCGGGCGCAGGCCCCAGCGCAGCAGTGCCCATGGCTTGCGGCGCGGCTCCTCCCCCGCGGAGATGATCCGCAGGATGCGCACGCAACGCCGCAGGCCCGCCTCCTCGTCGGGGAACGCGGCGACGAGCCGCTCGAGGTAGGTGTCCCAGCCGGTCGGAGTGTGGAACGTGGTGCCGGGGATCATGATGCGGCAGTGCCCCTCGGGGTCCTGGCGCAGCCACTTGATCCGCTCGGTGAGGGCCAGCCCGGACAGGGCGGTCTGCATCCGGCCGCCCGGGCCGCACTCGCCGACGTAGTGGGTGCCGACGTCGAACTCGAACTTGTTGCCGGCCCGGCGGAAGACCTGGGTGCTGCCGCCGACCACCTGGTTGGCCTCGAGGACCAGCACCTTCTTGCCGTTCGCCGCGAGGTAGGCCGCCGTGGTGAGTCCGCCCGGACCCGCGCCCACCACCACCGCGTCCCAGGTGTCGGTGTCGCCCTCGGGGGTCGGGGTCGAGGGCAGGGCGGTCTGTGTCATGCGGATCGCTTTCAAGAGTTCTGGAGTCGGACTCCAGTTAACTCCCTCAGGGGCCGCTGTGCCAAGGGCCCGCGCCGTTCAGGGGGTCGGCGAGTCCACGATCAGCCCCTCCAGCAGCACCAGGCCGGCCTCGATCACCGCCAGCTCGACGCGCTCGGGCGAGAGCACCAGGGCGTCGCGGCGCAGACCCAGCGTCGCCACCCCGTTCCACGCCCCGAAGAGGAAGTACGACATGAGCTCGGGATCGACCCGGCGGATCGCGCCGGTCTCGACGGCGTCCCGGATGCTCTGCTCGAACTCTCGTCGCAGCTGGCTGAAGCGGGCGACGACCTCCTCCTCGGCAGGCGTACGCGGACCGCGCTCCCCCGTCACCGTCAGATATCTCAGCACCGCCGGGTGGTCGAGCAGCAGCCGCAGGTACGCCGCTCCGACGCCCGCGAAGCGCTCGAGCGGTGACGTCTGCGCCGCGTACGCCGAGCGGAGCGCGTCCGTCGCCACGGCCAGGACGCGCTCAGTGACGGCTGCGAGGAGCCCGTCCTTCGTGCCGAAGTGCACGTAGACGGACGCCGGCGAGATCCCCGCCTCCGCGGCGACGTCCTCGATCCTGATCTCCTCGGCCGCGCGCTGCGACATCAACAGCTCGGCCGCGTCGAGAAGCAGGGCCCGGGTACGTTCCCTCCGGCGCGATCCGCGCGCGGCGGCGGACGTCTCGTCGTTCACGGCCCCACCCTAGGCCCGCCATGCCCCCAGCGCGGTCAGGCAGCTCCCGATGCCTCGCGAACCTCCGAGCACCTCGGCCCATGCGCCGCAGCATGGCGGACGTGACCTCCGCGTCCGTTTACTGCCAGTCCTCACGCTCGAGTTCTGGCAACGTCGACGTGGTGAACATGCTCGACACACACGCGCATCGAGTGATCGAGCCACGCGTCCTCTACTTCGGCACACCGGTGGTGCTCATCAGTACCGAGAACCCAGACGGGTCGACGAACGTGGCTCCGATGTCATCTGCGTGGTGGGTGGGTGGCTCATGCATGCTCGGGCTCGATGCGACGTCCCAGACCACCCTGAATCTCCAGCGGACCGGTGAGCTCGTGCTGAACCTCCCAGACTCGACGATGGTCGAGGCGGTCGACCGGCTCGCGCTCCTCACAGGCACCAGCACCGTCCCCGCACACAAGGTGATCAAGGGCTACACGCACGTGGCCGACAAGTTCGGCGCAGCGGGACTCACGCCCATCCCCTCCGATCTCGTCGCGCCGGCCCGGGTCCTGGAGTGCCCCATCTCGCTCGAGGCGTCGGTTCAAGGCGTGGCGCCGTTCGACGGGGAGGACAGCGGCCTCCTGGCGATCGAAGCACGGGTCATCCGCACGCACGTCCGTCCGGAGATGTTGATCGCCGGCTCGGATCGGCACATCGATCCGGAGAAGTGGGATCCGTTGATCATGAAGTTCACCCACTTCTATGGTCGCGGCGTGAACCTTCACCCCTCCAGGTTGGCCAAGGGGTGGCAGGTTCCCTCGGTCCGGTCCTTCCCGCACGAGGGAGCCGAGACCCGCTCCGCAGGCGTCGAGTCCACGAGCGCGACGAGCACCTGATCATCGTGAAGGGGACGTCGACGTTCGGACGGGACACATCCTCTCAGCGGACCCTCGCCAAGATCTGCGCTGCGCGCGCCAGCACCGGGGGGTCGACCATGGCGCCGTCGACGACCGCCACTCCCCCGCTCGTCACCGACTCGCGGATCGTGCGGGCCCACGCGAGCTCTTCGTCGGTGGGGCTCAGGGCTGTGTTGACCGGTCCGACCTGGCGGGGGTGGATGCAGAGCTTGCCCCCGAACCCCAGCTCCCGGGACCTGGCGACATCGGCGAGCAGCGGGGCCTCCGAGCGCAGCACCGTGGTGACCCCGTCCACCGGGGCTGCCAGTCCAGCTGCAGCCGAGGCGACGACGAGCCGACCTCGCGCGTACGCAAGGGCAGCAGGCGAGGCCGGGTCGACGCCGAGCTCGGCCGAGAGGTCCACATTGCCGAACGCGAGTCGCACGACCCCGGGCGCTCCTGCCACCTCGTCGACGTCGCGAATTCCACGCGCCGTCTCCACCAGCGCGAGGAGGCGGTCGCCGACCACGGCGTGGACCCCCGCCAGCTCCTCCGCGGACTCCGACTTCGGCACCATGACGCCCGCGTCCGTCGACGCCAGCGCAGCGATCTCCGCGGCATGCCACGATGTGCCGGCCCCGTTGACGCGGACGACCGCGCGACGACCGGCACGGAGCCACGACAGAGCGTGCTCCAGCGCTGCCGGCTTGGCATCGGGAGCCACGGCATCCTCGAGGTCGATGACGATGGCATCGGCTCCGGCAGAGGCGGCCTTCTCGAACCGGTCGGGTCGGTCGCCCGGGACGAACAACAGGCTGCGCGCGTGCAGGTACGTCATGCCATCACGACCGTCAGGCGCCAGTCGAGGACCGGGGCGGTCGACCCGCCCGGTCGACGCGCATCGACCGTGACGCGCAGGTGCGCCAGCCCGCCGCCGTCGGGCAGCGCATCGAGACCTTCGACCACGACCGTCGACGCAAGGGTGTCGTCCTCGTGGACGGGCCCGGTGTGATCACAGCTCTCCCAGCCGGCGACGGTCACCATCGCGGGAAGCGCGCGGGTCACCTGGTGCAGCGCCAGTCCGATCGTGTGACCGCCATAGACCAGCCGCGTCCCACCCGCGCAGCCCGCGTCGTGGTGGACGGTCGCGATGTTGCCGGTCAGCCGGGCGAGCTCGGGGGCGCTGGACACGACGTCGGCTCCCTGGACCACCCAGATCATGCCCACCCGAAGATCGCTGAAGTGCTCGCCCGGGACTCGATCGCGGAACCTCGCCAGATCCCACCCGGCGACGGCGGCGCCGAGGTCGCCGGGCCGCTCGCGGCCGATGGCACCGAGGTCGTCCGCAGGCAGCTGGGGCTCGGCCCTCTCCGACAGCGGCAGCATGGCGCACCGCCAGTAGTCGAGCACCGGACGGTCGTGCTGATCGGTCGTCACGATGTGAAGCGCCGCCAGACCACTGGGCGAACGCCCGGGACGGCGGCTGTTCTCCTTCAACCCGTCGACCGTCGTCACCGTGGTGAGCGTGTCCCCCAGGACGGGGAACCGGAAGAACGACAGGCCCCGGTAGAACAGGTTGGCCTTGACGTGCTGCGTCACCGTGGTCGACTGGCCGATGGAGACGTCCCAGACGAGCGCCGGCGAGGCAAGCCCCCGCTGTCCCGTGACCGCGGTCGACAAGGTGTCGTCGAGGGACAGCCGCAGGCGGTTGCCCACGATCGCCTTGTGCGCTGCGGCCAATCCGTCGGTCAGCGTCACCGGCGGTGCGTCCGCGAACCCCTGCCCGACAACGAGCTCGTCGAGGTACGGGCCCTGCACGACCCGGGTGCGGGCCTCCTCGTCGGACACGGCGACTCCTTCGCGGGGATCAGAAAATGTACGGCCAAATGATCGTAGGCGATGAGGCGCCCTTGACGGACGTGTTTGTGCGCTGCGCCACACCCGATGGCCGCCTGACGACATTTGGCCGTACATTTGCCGCACCCATTCGCCGGAAGGAACTGACATGAAGCCCCTCGACGGAGTCACCGTCGTCAGCATGGAGCATGCTGTCGCCGCTCCGTTCGCCACGAGGCAGCTCGCAGATCTGGGTGCCCGGGTCATCAAGATCGAGCGTCCGCGAGTCGGCGACTTCGCGCGCGGCTACGACGAGACGGTCCACGGCGAGTCGAGCTACTTCGTCTGGCTCAACCGGTCCAAGGAGTCCCTGACGGTCGACGTCAAGAGTCCTGACGGCCAGGCCATCATCCGCGAGCTGCTCGCGGACGCGGACGTGTTCGTCAACAATCTCGGGCCCGGCGCGATCGACCGTCTCCGCCTCGACGCAGCAACGCTGGCCGCATTGAATCCCCGACTGATTCACGCGACGATCTCGGGCTACGGCACGACGGGAGACTGGGCGCACCGCAAGGCCTACGACCTGCTGGTGCAGTCAGAGGCCGGGCTGGTCTCGATCACCGGGGGCCCCGACGAGATCGCCCGCGCCGGGATCTCGGTCGCCGACATCGCCGCCGGGATGTACACCTACAGCGGAATCCTGACCGCGCTCCTGCACCGGGCCAACACCGGACGCGCCGCGCCCGTGGAGGTCTCACTGTTCGAGGCTCTCGCCGAGTGGATGGGCAGCCCCGCGTACTACGCGGCCTACGGCGGTCGAGAGCCCGAGCGGGTCGGTGCCCAGCACGCGACGATCGCGCCGTACGGGCCCTATGAGAGCGCCGACGGTGAGATCGTCATGCTGGCCGTGCAGAACCACCGCGAGTGGCAGGACTTCTGCCGTGTCGTGATGGGCCAACCCGCCCTCGCGTCCCAACCTGAGTTCGCCACGAACTCTGCTCGGTGCGAGCACCGCGCCGAGCTCAACACGGTCATCGCCGAGCGTCTGGGGCAGCTGGGCACGCACGCCCTCGTGGGTCTCCTCGACTCCGCAGGGGTCGCCAACGCGCGCGTCAACACGATGTCGGACCTGGCCGAACACCCGGCACTGGTCTCACGTGACCGCTGGGTCGAGGTGGACAGCCCCGGCGGTCGGATCCGTGCCCTCCGACCACCCGCGACCCTGGGCGGGATCGAGCCCCACATGGGTGGCGTGCCCGCGCTGGGCGAGCACACCGACACCATCTTGACCTCGCTCGGCTACTCGGCCACGACGATCGACCGGCTCCGGTCCGCAGGAACCCTCTGACCCCGCACCACCGACACGAAGGACCACCATGCCGCAGCTGAACACCGATGAGCAGGCCGTCGTCGCCACCGTCCGCGACTGGGTCGACCGCAAGGTCCGACCGGTCGTCCAGGAGCTCGAACACTCCAACACGTATCCCGAGAGCCTCATCGATCAGATGAAGGAGCTGGGCATCTACGGGTTGGCGATCGACGAGGAGCACGGTGGCACGCCGGTCTCGATGCCCTGCTACGTCGAGATCACCGCGGAGCTCGCGCGTGGGTGGATGTCGCTGGCCGGCGCGATGGGCGGCCACACCGTGGTCGCGAAGCTCCTCGCGGCCTACGGCACGGACGAGCAGAAGCAGCAGTACCTCCCCCGCATGGCGACAGGCGAGGTCCGCGCGACCATGGCGCTGACGGAGCCCGGGGGCGGCTCGGACCTGCAGGCCATGACGACGACGGCGCGCCGTGACGGCGACGAGTACGTCGTGTCCGGGTCCAAGACCTGGATCAGCAACGCGCGTCGGTCACAGCTCATCGCACTGCTGTGCAAGACCGACCCGGCGGCGCAACCGGCTCACAGCGGGATCTCCGTCCTCCTGGTGGAGCACGGGCCCGGCCTGGTCGTCTCGCGCGACCTGCCCAAGCTCGGCTACAAGGGAGTGGAGGCGTGCGAGCTGTCCTTCGACGGCTATCGGACCCCCGCATCGTCGGTCCTTGGGGGCGTGCCGGGCCGAGGGTTCCCGCAGATGATGAAGGGGCTCGAGACCGGGCGCATCCAGGTGGCCTCCCGGGCCCTCGGCGTCGCCCAGGCTGCGTTCGATGACGCGCTGTCGTACGCGCAGGAGCGCGAGTCGTTCGGCAAGCCGATCTGGAAGCACCAGTCGATCGGGAACTACCTGGCCGACATGGCCACCAAGCTCACGGCTGCCCGGCAGCTGACGCTGCACGCCGCGGAGCTGTACGACGCCGGTGCACGGGTGGACATGGAGGCCGGCATGGCCAAGCTCTTCGCCTCTGAGGTCGGCATGGAGATCGCCCTCAACGCCGTCCGCATCCACGGCGGCTACGGGTACTCCACCGAGTACGACGTCGAGCGCTACTTCCGCGACGCCCCCCTGATGATCGTCGGCGAGGGCACCAACGAGATCCAGCGGAACGTCATCGCCTCCCAGCTCGTGGCACGCGCCCGTCGTTAGACTCACCTCACCACGACCGGAGGACCTGATGCCCAGCCGTACCGGCAGCAACCGCGCTGCGTACGCCGTGCTCGCCGATGAGCTGCGCGCCGGGATCGTCCGGGGCGACTACGCCGGCGAGCGCAGGCTGCCGACCGAGACGTCCCTCGCTGTCGAGCACGGGCTGAGTCGCCAGACGGTGCGGCGGGCGTACCTCGAGCTCGTGTCCGAGGGGCTCGTGAACCGCGTCCCCGGGCGTGGCACGTTCGTCGCCGACCGGCCGCCCACGTATCGCCGCCAGTTCGCGTCGGTCGAGGACCTCATGGGGCTCGCGATCGACACCACGGTCGAGATCGTCCGCCCCCTGTCCCGCGGAGTCAGCATCGAGACGGCCGCCCGTCTCGCTCTCGACAGCGACGTCGTCCACTCCCTGGCCTACATCAGGTCGCACCAAGGCGTCCCGTTCGGCTGGACCACGGTCAGCCTCCCGCCGTCCGTCGCGACGTTGCTGTCCGACGTCCCCGAGGTGTCGACGGTCGGTGCGTCGCACTCGTTGACCGTCATCGGTCTGCTCGAGCAGCGGCTAACCCACCCGATAGCCGAGGCCGAGCAGACCATCTCGGCTGTCCGCGCCGACGGGCGCCTGGTCGATCTGCTCGGGTGCAACCCCGACGACCCCATCCTTCGCATCGACCGGCTCTTCATCAGCGCCACCGGCGACCCGGTCGAGCTGTCGGTCGGCTACTTCCTGCCCGACCAGTACACCTATCGCACCACGCTCCGCCGATGAGCACCCTCTCGTGTCCGAGGCGCTCGCACACGAGAATGGTGGCGCACATGACAAAGGCCCTCACTGTCTCCAGTGAGGGCCTTCGTGATTGGTAGCGGGGACAGATCAGATCATCTGAACCGGCCACCTTGCTGAAGGCCTTCTGCGCGTGAAGTTGATGGTTGCGGTGGCAGATGCCACCCGCAATTGACGGTACCTGATGAGACCGACAGCGCTCCAGGTTCGACCCGGCCAGCCTGTTTGCGTGCTCAGGCAGTACTCAAGCTCATCGCTACTGCGCTGAACAACTCGCTCGGGGTCTGACAGATGACGACAAGTGATCTACAAGCGCTCACGCGAGAACCGAATACCGGTGTCGTCGACCACAGCGCTAACGTCGAGCCCACTCGCCCGCAACTGGAGAACATCCAAGTGATCGCGTGCAGCGATTTCTCCAATCCGGTGAGCGCCGTCACCGACAGTCCAGACCTCTAGGGGTGTTCGTCCATTGAGTCGACGAATCTCAACGGTTCCATGGTCGTCTGCACTCAGTGCAGCGCTATCGCGAAAGCCTACGGATCCCTCACCGTATTCGAGTAACCGCCTAACAAGACCTGAGCCACCGGCCCTCACGCGCGTGGCAAGATCCTCAATCTCTCGATCAGAGGTCTGAAACAGCTCGATCCACCCCTCGATATGAAGGTCCGTCAACCAATCCACGACGTAGGGGCCGCTGAGGTCGCGCTGTGCCGCCGACTGCCCCACTAGATAGGCGAGCCGCCTGGACCGCACTCCTGCCACTAGCAACTCGAGGGCTTGGTTCGTATCGACGCCGTAGCGAATTAGATAGGAGAGATTTGGCGGAAATGACAGATGATGCCCGGACTCGTCCAAGATCTCGTTCGCCTGCTCAAGCACTACCCCCACAGTCCAACTAAGAAAGTGCTCGAAAGTCTCACTAACCGCATCAACGGTCTGCTCGAGCCGCCAAGACGCATCATTCACCGTCGGAAGCATCAAGGCAGCAAGGGACGCCATGTCGGAGCCTGCCAACCAACTTCGCAACGAATCGATCAACGGCACCTCAATCACGTCGCGTGCTCTCGGCGACAGCTTGAACGTCCACGCTTTGCCTGCTTCCTGCAGACCGAGAAGCGATTGGAACACACCCGCTTCTTCCAGAATGGTCAATGTCGTATCGAGGTCGAGGATCAGATTGCCAGTTGGTTCTGCACTCCGATGGGCCTCAGTCGCGACGAGCGCGGCCGTTGCGAGATCAGTGGCAATCCGCTCGACCGTCCGAGCACTTCCGATCGTGGTGCCAGCGATGGCCCACCGGCGCCGGCTGGCAGGCGAAACCGTGTCATAGGTCCTCTCGACTGCGCCCGCGAGGGCCAGCCACCGGTTGCGCAAATCGGGTGACAACTGTCTGAACGCAAGCATGGAGCCAACTGCCCTTGCAAGGTCGTGGCCGGAGCCAGCTTGCTGCAATCGCTCCTGCGCTGAAAGCACGAACCACACGTACGAAACGAAATCGGTTGCCTCACCCGCGTCGAGGTCAAAGATGGAATCCGCGCTTGTCGCGATCAGAGCCTCCGCTGCCGCGAGACCCTCCAGCGCTCCTTCAGTTGTCAAGGTTGACGCAACCCTTAGATCTTCATCTGCTGGCCGCAGCAGATCGAAATCAGAGTTGCGCGGGCTGCCGTTGATGCATAAAACGATCCAGCCTTCGGTCTCCCTGCCCGCACGGCCGGAGCGACCCACGGCGTTCAGGAGCTGGGCAGCATCGAGCTGCTGCTCTGGCGGCTGGCCCTCGTACCTGGTTTCAGAGACGAGAACCGTCCGAACCGGGAGATTCACGCCGTCCGTCAATGTAGTTGTGGCGACCAGCGCCCTGAGTTGTTCCTCGCGGACAGCCTGCTCCAGTGCATCCAGAACGTCCACCGGCAAGCCGGCGTGGTGGTAACCGACGCCTCGACGAACACAGTCGATGAGCGGATGTTCCTCTCCGAGCCTCTCCACAAGGAACTCAACCAAGCCGGCAGTCGCAGGCGTCTCTTCAAGCTGCGCCGCAAGTTCCTTCGCTGCGTCTCGCGCATACGCCCTTTGTGACACGATCATCAGAAGACTTCCCGCCTTCAGCAGGATTGAAGCAACGCGAGCGCACTGCCGGTAGAAGGCTGTGCTCCCTGGACCTGGTTTCGAGCCCTCAGAGCCGACGATCCGAACACTTTGCCCGATCTCGGTCGTAACAAGCGTCCTGACCTGGGACTCTGCGGGACGAATCTTCAACTCCCCAATGAGCGGAGTCGTCTCCTTCGTTGGGTACTTCAACGACTGACGGGGGGCACGCACGGCTTTATCGGTTTGACGCCTTGAGTAAAGCAGCGCGTGAAGCCTTCGAGGCCCACGCCAGTCAGAACTAAACAGTACTTCCGGCCTGCTGTCGTCCAGCCACGTAGCAACTTGCTGCGCGTTCCCCATCACGCCAGACAAGAGTACGAGCCGAGCGTCAGTCGTCGAGAGTGTGGCCAGAAGCGTCTCAAGCAGCAGACCACGACCACGTTGGGCCATCATGTGAGCCTCATCTACGACAAACATTGAGAACCTACTCAAGACCGCCTCGGGATCCCTTCGAAGCATGTGGGCTAGGCGCTCAGGCGTCATCACCTCAACGGCGCCTCCCGTCGGCTCGCCGAGCATCGAGAAGATCTCCTCGATAGTCATTGAGGAGAAGTCTGGAAGGTCAGTACCGAGGCCCTTGTCCAAGATGCGCAACCTCGTCGCAAGCGCCTGACGCATCTCTCGACCGAGGCTCCGTAGGGGCGTTATGTAGCAAATGTCTCCATCTCGATTTGCCAAGTGCTCACAGATAATGACCTGGGCGAGCAGCGTTTTCCCCGCGCTGGTCGGAACCGATAGCAGCAATCGCTTCGTGCTCGCGTCAAGGGGATTGGCACCCTCACGAGTTAGCAGTTCCTGTTGCGGGGGCCAAAGCGTGAGGACAGGTGGCGACCCCATGGTGAACGCCTGCGCCAGAGCGTCCGGTCCATCTGACGGGAAAACACTCCAAGTGCTTGATGCCTCAAGCCCATCAACAATCTGAAGAAGGTGGGCTGACACCCAGCGAGCATCATGATCACCCACCCCTGCGCTTCGATCGACCACTGACCGCAGCGCTGTACGCGCCGAACCGATTCGTTCTCGAGATCCAAAACGCAAGAACTCCATCAGGTCGGACACGGCTTTTACGACTTGCTCCGCGGGACCGAACATCGTACTAAACAGATCGTCTGCCCCAAGCGTCTCCGCCATCACCCGACAATCAAGGCGCCATCTTCCAATCAGTTCGCCAGCCCTGCGAAAATCGAGCCCCAAGAACGCGACGCCCGCACGCAATGCCATTCTCTCGAAGTTTCGGTAGCTCACTGACAGCGACGAAGGCTCTCCGGATCCAACCCGTGCGGCTACTCCGAAAGCAGGTGAAAACGTGTAACTCAGGCGCAGTTCAATCTCAGCACCGTCTCGGTCTGGGACCAACGGTTCTTGCGAAACGTCCTCAAGAAGGTTGTCAACGCGCCGCCAGATTGCAGACGCGTTGGGGTCAAGCCCGGCACGTCGATAGCCAACCTGCGCAGCGAAGGCAAATGTCAGTTGATCGTGCTCCGACGCGTCAGGCGTGCTCAGCGCAAGGTCAAAGATGTGAGCAGATACTTGAAAAGCACGCCGCTGACGAACAGGGTTGAAGATCTCGGCCGCGTCGACGGCGGACGCCACACCATGCAAGTACCACGCAGTCTTCAGCAGCTGCGGAGCAATGCTCTCGGGCTGCATGAACGCTTGTACTTCGACGTCTGCGACTAGGTTGATGAGTTCCGAGACTGTCGGAAGCTCTCCAGCGACGTGATTGCCCAAAGCGTCGAAAAGCGCGTCTTGATCTAGAGCACGATCCACAGAAGGCTCCGGACATCGAACGCGAGCTGATCAAGATCAGTGATGGTCAGAAGCAGTCCTTCAACTTGACCTGGTTGCCCGAATTGGGGGAATCTACCCGCCAGCGTCGCGAAGGCTGTCGCGGGCGCCGGAACGGTATCGGAGGCAACGCTGATCCCCAGCCCAGCTCGGTCGTTCGCATCAATCCAGAAGTCCACGAGCTGCGTGCAGATGTCACCAACATCATCGTTCCGATGCGAGTGCATCCCGGTCAATTGGGCAAGATACCGCTCGCCCTCGCTGACAAGTTGACGAGCGGCGCCGCCAACGACGTCGCCTACCGACTGACTGCCCTCGTGCTTCTTGATTTCCCAAAGTCTGAACGACGTCTCGCCGTCGGTGGCCGAGCGCCAAACTATGAACCCATCGGCCCCACCATCCGTGACGCTTAATTTCGGAGCTTCCAAGAGGAGAACGTCCCGATCAGGACTGGTCAGTTCCTGGCAATGCAGATACCACAACCATTCGGCGACGTGCCCGGCTACATGTTGTAAGGATTTCGGCCGCTCCGGGAGTCCAAATACAGATTCGACCACCGCAGCAACACGACGGCGATCTGCCAAGACCAGCCTGTCCTCGGCTATTGCCGCCTGAAACCATGTTGAATACGCAAGTGAAGATCCTGACCTACTACTCATGATGGAAGTAGCAAGAACCCAGGCAAGGATGTCGCGCTCAACGAGGCCCAGCGACGCGGTGCTACCCCGATGCCAGGTGCACTTGCCGGATTGCGGGGCGGCCATAAGTTTGCACCCGAGCATCTCGGATATGCGACGGTCGAGCAATTCGGCGGCCGCTTCCGCACCTCGTGGCCGAATCATTGGTCGAGCCGTTGTCATGGTGTCCTTCATCAGAATGTGTGCCCTAAGCGGCTGCGAGCGAACCGTGCCGTGCCGAGCCGAAGGTCCCTCCGTCCGATTGTCTCGCAGCATGGTGTCAACGTGTTGCATTTATTCACGCTTCGCAAAGGCCGCCCCGAATGTGCGTGACAATACGATGATTTCCTCGGAGGGAGTGCCCCGAACATTTCAGGACGTCTGAGTTCCTGCCGGCACCGCACGCTATAACAGATAGGTGACAGACCGCGCAGACGAGCAGACCGAGTCGGCACAAGATCCAGCCAGTCCAACCCGTCTCAATCCGGCGATGAGAAAGACGGCCGCCAGGACGTCCTCCAAGAATGCAACGGCCAAGGCCGACACCGTCGTCGCACCCTATGCAGGCGGAGGCGGCGGTTCCGTCCTTGGTCACCGCATCGCAACCATCTATCTCGCCAACATGCTCCTCGGCGGAGGCCGCCCCGAAACCGACGAACTCCCCATCACCGGTCTCGAGTTCCAGACCAGCCCGAAATACGAAGTCGATGACGTCATAGTCCGCGCTGGCAACGACGCCGCCGAACTACGACTCCACCTGGCAGGCAGACGCCGGCCTAACTTTGTAAAGAGCCACGAGAAGACCATCGTCCTCCTGAGTCACCTCCTCGCTGACGCCGAGAAGTTCGGAAGAGATGAACGCGCCTACGTTGCAATTGGCGTCGCAGACCTGTCCCCGCAGTATCGCGAAGTTCAGAGCCTCACTTCGCTCGCCCGCGACAACGCGAATGAGGCCGTATTCCACGACCAAGTCCACACCGACGGACGGCACTCCGCACTGAAGAACCGCTACGGGCACTTCAAAGGAATCGTCCAGAGGGTCCGCCCGGACGCGACCGAGACCGAACTTCGCGACGCGCTCTGGCTCCTCTTCAACCGACTCTGGGTACTCGTCTTCCGAGTGGAACCCGGAGACGAGACCGACTGGACCCAAGTCGCCACCCAGCTCAACCCGATCTCGCGCGACGGCACCTCCGGTGCCAAACTTCGGGACCGCCTCCATTCCGACTGCGGCACCCGTTTCGACATCCAGGGGACCGTAGTCGACAAGACCCTCGTTCGACGCCGCGCACATGACCTCATCGACCAGGCAGGCACACGCGACAAGGCAGCATGGGCCCGTCTAAACGAACGCCAACAGGCCAGCAAGGACATCGTCCGCTCCGAGATCTATAGGTCGAGCGGCGACCCGATACGACTTCCCCGCCCTACCGTTCTAGCAGCGGCCGCCCGAGCCATCCTTGAAGCAGGCCACAACGGCACAGCAGCACTCATCACCGGCGAATCGGGAACCGGCAAGAGCTCCGTGACCCTCGAGGTGGCCGAGGCCTTCATCACCATGACTGACGTCCTGGACGCCATCGTTCTCAACCTCCGACGCCTCCCAGAGACACTTTCAGCCCTGTCCACCGAGCTGGGACAAACCGTCGAGACGTTCCTTAACGATCTTTCCTTGGAAGCTCGTGTCCTCGTAATCGACGGCGCCGAAGCTGCGCAAGAGGGCCGCGGCCCTCTCCTGACCGAGCTGGCCGCCGCCGCTCAGCGAACCAAGACAGGCCTCGTCCTTGTATCGTCAGAGACAGCAGCTGACGACGTCGCCGCACGCATTGTCGCAACCCATCCCCAGCCCAAGCGCGTGGCTATCCCCGCGCTGACCGATGAAGAACTCACCGAGATCGCAGAGCAGATTCCAGCGATCGCTGGCGTCATCGCCAACGTCCCACCAGTCTCCCTTTACCGCCGACTCACCACCATCGACCTCCTCGCGCGCACCGGAACCACCGTCAGCAAACCACTCGACGACTGGTCCTGCGTCCAACTGGTTTGGAACGACCTCATCCGCAGAGACGGAGCCGGCCCCGCATTCGGCTCCCCTGAGAGCCGTATGCGAACCATGCTCGCCATTGCCGAACAGAACCTCGACCTCCCCGCAGAGCACCGCGCATTCGCGACGACGGACCCGGACTCCGTAGACAGGCTCCGCCAGGACCTTCTCATCGCCCCAAGCGACCCCATGCAACTCGAACCCCAGTTCGCTCACGACGAAATCCGACGTTTTAGCACCGCCTTCCGCCTGCTGCCAAGCAACCCAATTACCAAGACACTCAACGAAGCTAACGCACCCAGGTGGGCGCTCTCAGCCGCCAAACTCGCGGCGCAAGGACAACTCTGCGCAGCAACAGACCCCGCTACCGCATTCACCGCCATGCTCAGCGAGTTCAAGGCCCTCGGCGAGCAGTACACGCCACGCTGGAAGGACGTCCCACTCGAGGCAGCCCTTGAAGTTCCAGCCGCAGACATCATCCTGAAGACCCTGCAAGCTGGACCCGGAACCGACGGACTTCCCGACCTCGATGACCTCGTGCGTGTGGCCCGCTCGCACACGTCAAACCAACTAGGTCTCGCCGACGCGACAAAGGCCGAACCCGTCGCCGCCCGTCTCGTCGACTGCTACAACGAGCCGTGGGACATGCCTGATGAGTCCTTCGTGATGCTCCGTGAATGGCTTCTCGCCGTCGCTCTCACCAAACCCGAAGCCGGCAACAGGGTCCGACTCGCAATACGCGACAAACTCATCGCCCACTGGGAAACTCACTTCGACCCGACCCCACCACCACCTGCTCCCAAACCGATGCGGAGCCGAGTAGACCAACGGTTCTTCGACCGCGGCCGCCTTCCATACGAAATCACCCGAGAGAATTTTGTCGCCCTTCTCGCACTCATCGGAAAGGACGGCAGCCCCGCCGTCGCGGCAGTGTTACGAGCCATCGCATCAGACAGACCTAGCCACCTCAGCCCAGCTGTCGACGACCCAGTCTGCGCACGCGGGCTCGCACAATACGACCCGGCCCTCCTCGCTGAGCTCGTCGAAGCCCACTACATCGACACTCGCGAAGACGACCACGGATACGGCCGTTACCACAACGGGATCCGCGACCACCAGGCCCACCACGGCAGACTCGACATCATCGGTAGTCGATACGACGGCCCCTTCTGGATGCTCATCAACCACTCACCAGTCGATATTTGGGCACCAACCATCAACCGCATACTCAACCACGCCGCCGGCTACCGGGCTGGCGCGCGAACAGGCGCATCAGGCGGCCAACCAACCCAGCCCGACCCCGCCCACCTACACACCATGAACCTCACCGGTGAAGATCGGACCTACGTCGGAGATAGCGAAGTCTGGGCCTGGTACCGCGGCCGAAGCAACGCCCCCAGGCCATGCGAAAGCGCACTCGGGGCCATCGAGCTCGCAATCGACCTCTGGCACAGATACAAGGGAGACAGTGCAAAGCTCTATGGACTGCTCCTCAAGGACTGCCAGAATCTCGCGATTCCCGGGGTCATCGCCGGCAGCATCCTGCGCCACTTCGAGCCAGACACTACGGACCTTGACCTATACCTAGCAGAGCCGCTCACTTGGATCTGCGACATGAATCGATCTGTGTCCGAGTACGTAGGACTCCGAGGACTAGACGACCGCGAAATTGTTGGCGCCGACCGTCGCAAGATGTCGCTCCGCGATGCCGCAACCATCCTCGTTCTCAACGGAACCGATGAACGCAAAGAGCAACTACGTGCCATCGGCGAGAAACTCACCACCAAAGCCGAAGTTCTGGCGGTCAGTGACCCCGCAATAGCGTGGTCATCCGCGCTTGACTCCAACCGAATGACAGTCACCCAAGTCACCGGCGGACATCAGATCGAGTACGACCCACCCGCCGCTCTTGCGCACGATCAAGAACAAATGGCCGCTTCCGCCGCTCGGAACAGCACTATCTACGAAATCCAGAACCGCTACGTCATCTTCGACCTCAGCACGCAGCCAGACGACTGGCAGCCACCCACTCCGGCCCGAATATCCGATGACCTCACCGCCATCCAAGCCATCTACGAAAGTTCCAGCGACGACTGGACAGCGGCCGACCCAATCGTCCCCGCCGCAGGCGTCGCGTCGGCCGCAATCGAAGCCACCGCCGACGGGTTTGGCGACGCGCTTGCTGGCCACGCGAAATTCGCGGTCGACCTCGTTCTCGCAATCTGCGCCAGACTGGCAGGCGAGCATCTTCACCGCGACCGCGAAATCGACTTGGACCTCGGCTCCCAGAAGGCCGCCGCCTCAGCCCTCCCCAAACTGCTTCTCCCCGAGCTCGCCGACGCCCTCGCCGAGGCGGGTGTCACCCGGGACCAGGTTCTCGAAGCGGCGGACCTCGTCTCGGATCGCGCCAGCGTTGCCAGCTGCCTCGCATTCGTCCGCGCCGCCGACTCCATCTGGGAACGCACGTGCACCCACGGGACCTGCATCCACATCGAGCTCTTCGACCAGGTCATCAACACAGGACGCCACGCGGAAGTCGTATGGAGTGATGACGGATACGGCAACACCACCCGCCCACGAATTGAAGGGGCTCTATACGAACGACTTCGCGAGATCGCACCTGACCGCCTCGACACCTTCCGTCTGAGTGCAACCATCCGGGGCGCAGGCCGAGCCGCTGCTTCGACCGCGTGTGTCTCAGCACAAGCGCGCAACCTGCTCGACGCGCTTCTCACCGCGCAACAACTCGCCATCCTGGAACAAAGCAAAGAAGACGGCTTCAGGATCGACCACACGGACCCGCAGCTCCAATGTGCCGCTCGTGCATTACTGCATACCAGCAACGGCGGGACCGAACCCGGGAAGCTCCTCGCCTACGTCACCCCGTTCGTCGGTCTCCCCGATTTACTCGGCGGCTTCCTGTCCGATCTAGGAGGGGTCGGCTGCGAGACCGACGAACTAGCAGCCGCAACTCGCGCCATCTGGCCAACACTCATGGCGCACCTACTCGACGAACTACCCAAAGTCTCCGACACATACAGGGCCAACCACGACTTCTCCACAAGCGTGGCAATTTCCTACATTCTGCCCTCCAGCGACGGGGCGTCCGGAGCTCTCCATCTTGAACTCGGCCACCGACCAAAGAGTTGGATTGCCGCCGAAGACGTCATCTACCACCTTCCATCGTGGCTCGAATGGGCACAAGGCCGCAGCTGGTGCGTTATCCACCTACTCTCCTACCTCGGCGAACTCCCGGTCCGCAAAGCAGCCGAGTTCGGCATCCCATGGCTCGCGAAGATCTGTAAGAACCCGCACGACCCACTCGTCGCGTACACAAACGGCGTAGCCGATTGGGTCATCGGGATCCGTCCAGAGGCAGAAGCGGCCGGCCTCGAAGACGCATGGCAACACTTGGTCGACCAACTCGTAGTCGCAGGAAACATGAGCCTGGCCAAATTCTCCCGCTAGGGGCCTTGAGCAAATTCCATGAACACCGGACCCGAGCCTCGCACCTAGAGTGCCGACATGACGTCACCACGTCCTGAGACCATCACCTGCCTAGCTGCGCTGCGCCTCGCTGCGGCTCGCTGGGAGAACGCGACCGGGCTCGCCCAGACATACGCCGAGGACGAAGACACCATCCGGTTCGCCACAGTTGGCGAGGCGCTGTTCTGGGCTTCTGCTCTCGACGAGCAACTGCCGCGCGCCTCCCAGACCGAGGATGAACAGCTCCTCGCCGGCATGCAATACGCCCGCAACCGAATGACACACGGTTTAGTTGTCACCACGACCGAGCACGCCGGTGCAGTCTGGCCAATGACCTTTCCGACACATTGGAACCACTACCGGTGGAGGTCAGCCGACGACATCCCTCCTCCAACAACCGGCCAAGGCAAGTCAGATGCCGGGCAGCGACTGACCGCCTATCGAGCTGTCTGGGAAGGACAGCTCGTCAGTCAGACGCTGAACGCGCTCACCGCGCACTTTGAGAATCGGCTCACGTGACGATCGGCCGACACCGTATTTCGATGAGAGTTGTAGGGCGAAGATGCGCCTGGGCCGCACGTTGGGTTCGGATTCGAGGACCTCGCCGCACGGGAATGCTTGCGCACATGACGAAGGCCCTCACAGTTACCTGCGAGGGCCTTCGATTTTTGTAGCGGGGACAGGATTTGAACCTGTGACCTCTGGGTTATGAGCCCAGCGAGCTACCGAGCTGCTCCACCCCGCGTCGCATGCTCCACTTTACAGGTCCACCCCCGCCGCACCAAATCGGGTCATCGCACTCGACGCCCGTCCAGCAAGCGGCACCGGGATGCCGGGCCGAAGTGCCCGCGACTACGGTTGACCGACGTGACGACTTCCCCGATCTCGAACGCCCGAGTGACCGCAGCGACCGTCGACGAGGCGGCGACTCGCGTTGCTGACGTGGCCAGCCGTACGCCGCTGGAGCTCAACGCACGCCTGTCCGAGGCGACCGGCGCACAGGTCTGGCTCAAGCGTGAGGACCTGCAGCCCGTGCGGTCGTACAAGATCCGTGGCGCGTACAACCTCATCGTGCAGCTCGACGCCGACGCGCGGGCCCACGGCGTCGTGTGCGCGAGCGCCGGCAATCACGCGCAGGGGGTCGCTCTCGCCTGCCGACGGCTCGGCACCCGCGGACGCATCTTCGTGCCCGGCACGACCCCGCGGCAGAAGCGTGAGCGCATCGTGACCCTGGGTGGCACCGACGTCGAGGTCATCGTGGTCGGCGACTCCTACGAGGACGCGTTCCGCGCCGCTCAGCAGGATGCCGCGGACACCGGCGCGGTGCTCGTGCCGGCGTTCGACGACCCGCGGACGATCAGCGGTCAGGGCACCGTGGCCCCCGAGATCGTCGAGCAGCTGGGTCAGGCGCCCGATCTGCTGGTCGTCCCAGTGGGCGGAGGCGGGCTGATCGCCGGCATGGCGACCTGGCTGCACGAACGGCACCCCAGCACTCGCATCATCGGCGTCGAGCCGGCCGGCGCCGCATCGATGGGCGCTGCCCTCGCGGCCGGCGCACCCACTCCCCTGGCGGAGGTCGACCCGTTCGTGGACGGTGCGGCGGTCGGTACGGCCGGCGAGCACACCTTCCCCCTCGTACGCGACGCGGGCGCCGAGCTCGTGGCGGTCGAGGAGGGCCACATCTGCACCGAGATGCTGCGGCTCTACCAGTCCGACGGCATCATCGCCGAGCCGGCAGGAGCCCTCGCGACCGCCGCCCTCGACAGCATCCACGTCACGCCCGGCTCCACCGTCGTGTGCGTCGTCTCAGGCGGCAACAACGACATCAGCCGGTACGGCGAGGTGCTCGAGCGGTCCCTCATCCACCAGGGCCTCAAGCACTACTTCCTGGTGAGCTTCCCGCAGGAGCCGGGCGCGCTGCGCCGGTTCCTCGACGACATCCTCGGCCCCGACGACGACATCACGCTGTTCGACTACGTCAAGCGCAACAACAGGGAGACCGGGCCCGCGCTCATCGGCGTGGAGCTGGCGAGCGCGGACGACCTCGCGGGCCTCCTCGAGCGACTCGAGGACAGCCCCCTCGGGGTGGAGCGGGTGGCGCCCGGCAGTCCGTTGTTCCACTACCTGCTCTGACGGGCGCCCGCCCCCTGCTACTCCTTCTTCTCGGCCTGCTCCACGGCCCGCTGGGCCTTCTCGACCGCGTCGCCGACCTGGTTCATCCGACGCTGGTAGAGCGCGAGGTCGCCGTCCTTCAGAGCATCCTGCGCCTGGTCGTAGAACCGGGACGCGTCGTCCAGCAGCTGTGAGGCCGTCTGGTTGCCGGAGGACTCCGGTCGCTGCGTCGTCGGCCTCTCCGCGGCGTCGTCGGGGTTCGTCCCCTCCTCAAGACCCAGCGCGACCCGGAGGGCCTCGTCCAGGGTCTGTCCGAAGCCGACGTCCTTGCCGAACGAAGCGATCACGAACTGCAGGACCGGGTACGAGCCCTCGACCGCGCTGCGCTTGATGTAGACCGGCTGGACGTACAGCAGCCCGTCACCGACCGGGAGGGTCAGCAGGTTGCCGTACAGGATCGACGCGGTCTTGGACTGCTGATACTGCAGCAAGGCCTGCGAGACGCCCTTGTCGGTCTGGAAGTCGTTCGCGATCTGGCTGGGACCCGAGATCTGGGTCTCGCTCGGCAGCTGCAGGATCTGCATCTTGCCGTAGTTCTCGGTGTCCGTCGCCTCGGAGTTGACCGAGACGAACGCCGCCAGGTTCTGTCGCCGGTTGGGCAGGTAGACGCTGGTGACGCTGAACTTCGGCGTGTCCTCACCCGGCCGCGCGGTCGACAGGTAGTACGGCGGCTGCAGGGCGCTGGAGTTGCTCGGGGCCGTCGGGTCCTCGGGCACCTTCCACCGCTCGCCGTCCTCGTAGAACGTCTGCGCGTCGGTCACGTGGTAGCGCTGCAGCACGTCGCGCTGCACCTTGAACAGGTCGACCGGGTAGCGCAGGTGCTCCAGGAGCGCGTCGCTGATCTTGGCCTTGCTCTCCACGACGTCGGGGAAGACCTTCATCCACGTCTTGAGCACCGGGTCCTTGGTGTCCCACTGGTAGAGCTTGACCGTGCCGTCGTACGCGTCGACGACGGCCTTGACCGAGTTGCGCATGTAGTTGACCTGGTCGGTCGGCAGCGCCTTCTGCGCGCGGCCGTCGGTCAGCGTGTCGGCGGTGGCCTCCCGCAGCGAGCGGTGCTCGGAGTACGGGTAGGAGTTGCTCGTCGTGTAGCCGTCGACGATCCACACCACACGACCGTCCACGACCGCCGGGTAGGAGTCGCCGTCGACCGTCAGCCAGGGCGCGACCTTCTTGACCCGGTCGCGCGGCTCGCGGTCGTACAGGATCTTGGACTCGGAGTTGACCCGGTTGGACAAGATGATGTTCGGCTCGGCGAACTTGAACGCGTAGAGCGCCTTGTTGAACAGGCCGCCGATCGGCACGCCGCCCTTGCCGTCGTACGTGTTCTGGGTCGCGTTGACCTTGCCGTCCTCACCGGTCGCGCCACCGCGCGGGATGTCGACCTCGATCGCGGCGGCACCCTTCGGGCGACCCACGATCGAGTACGACGGGGACTGCTCGCCGAAGTAGATCCGCGGCGGGGTCGTGGTCTTGATCTCGCCGATCTGCGGGATGTCCTTCGCGGTGAAGACCGGCTCGCCGTTGGGGCCGCGCTGGTTGCCGCGGGCGGCGATGATGCCGTAGCCGTGCGTGTAGACCGTGTGGTCGTTCGCCCAGTTGCGCTGCGTGTCCTGCAGGCCGTCGAGGTTGAGCTCACGCGCCGCGATGATCGTGTCCTGCGGCACCTTCTCGCCCTCGAGCTTGTAGCGGTCGACGTCGAGCGTGCTCGGGACCGAGTAGTAGCCGCGCACCTGCTGCAGCTGCTCGAACGCGTCCGAGATCAGGGTCGGGTCGAGCAGACGCGTGCTGACGCGCGACTCCGCGGAGGCGGCGAGCTCGCTGTCCGTCAGGTCGGTCTTGGCCGAGTAGGACTCGACCTCGGTGTCCGCGACGTCGTACGCCTCCCTCGTCGCCTCGATGTTGCGGGCGATGTAGGGGCCTTCCTTGTCGGGCTCGGACGGCTTGACCTGGAAGCCCTGCATGACCGCCGGCCAGATCGCGCCGATGAGGATCGACGTCAGCGCGAGCAGACCCAGGCCGATCGCCGGGAGGGTCCACGAGCGGATGAAGATGACCGCGAAGAACAAGATCGCACAGACGATCGCGACACCGATCAGGATGTTCTTGCCCGGGATGCGGGCGTTCGCGTCGGTGTAGCCGATGCCGTCGAACAGCTTGGAGTTGCCGATCGCCAGGCCGAAGCGGTCGAGGTAGTACGAGACGGCCCGGGTCAGGACACCCAGACCCACCAGGACCGACAGGTGCACCTGCGCCGCGCGGGTCAGCTTGGGGCCGCGGCCGGCGATGCGGATGCCGCCGTAGACGTAGTTGAGGAACAGCACCGCCAGGACCGTGATGACGATCATCGCGAACGAGAACGACGTCAGGAAGCGCCACCACGGGTAGTCGAAGACGTAGAAGCCGACGTCCTTGTTGAACTGGGGGTCCTTGACGCCGAACGACGAGCCGTGGCGCCACATCTTGTACGTGTCCCAGTGGCTCGCGCCGACCGAGCCGGCGAATGCGCCGAGCACGAGGAACAGCACGATGCCGATCGGCTTGAGGATCGGGGTCAGCGCGAGGCGGTAGCGGTAGGACGGGTCGTCACGGCGCAGCGGCACCGTGTCGGGACGCGTCCGGTACGCGAGGTAGAGGTTGCCGATCACGAACAGGCCGAAGATCAGCCCCATCGCGACGAACAGTCCGACACGGGACACCAGGACGCTGCGGAAGACCTCGCTGTAGCCGACGGACTTGAACCACAGCCGGTCGGTCCACACGCTGATGAAGATCGAGCCGAGCAGGAGCAGCACGGCCAGGGTCACAAGGGTCGGGACGAGCACCCGCTGGCGTCGCCCGGACCCCGACGGGGGTTGGGGCTGGCGCGGACGGGGTGTTCCGAAGATGTCGCTCACAGGTCTCCTGGGTGAAGGGGTGTCAAGACTCTAGGTCAGGGTGGTGCGGAGGTGCTCGATCAGGCCGGGGACCAGGTCAGGGCCCTCCAGCAGCTCCGCGTCTGCGGGGTCCCTGGCGCGGACCGCACTGTGGGACCGGCCGTCGCGCGTCACCGCGGCGACGAGGCGCACCTCGCGGCGGTCGGGGTGGTTGATGGCCGCCTCGACGATCGCGTCGGGGTCCTCGGGCAGCGACTCCTCGGCCTCCGGAGGCAGCATGATGCGTTCGATCACGGCGGCGCAGCCCATCACGGCGTCGGGCCACTCGATCTCGGTCAGCAGGTCCTCGAGCTCACGTCCCTCGGGCAGCTCCTGCTCGATCGGCGTGATGCCGTCGGGGTCGCCACCGAGCTGGTCGGCGAGGCCGGGCTCGGCCGCGACGAGATCTGCCGTGGGCACCAGCGCGAACAGGCGCGGGGGCTGGTCCCATCCCTCGGCGCCCACGTGCGACTCGACCTCGAGGGCGGCCTGGCGGAGCGGGGAGTCGGGCATCAGCTGCATGAGGGAACCTTCGCCTTGGGGTCCTTGGCCAGCGCCTCGAGCGAGGAGATGGCGTCGTCGAGCTTCGTGATCTTGACCAGCTTGAGGCCGTGGTCGTCGCCGTCCGCGGCCTCGGCGCAGTTGGCCGCCGGCACGAGGAAGATCGTCGCCTTGGCCTCTGCCGCGCCGGCCATCTTCTGCCGCACCCCGCCGATCGCGCCGACCACGCCGTCCGCGGAGATCTCGCCGGTTCCCGCGATCGTCTTGCCGCCGGTCAGCTGGCCGGGGGTCAGCTTGTCGTAGATCGCGAGGGCGAACATCGAGCCTGCGCTGGGTCCGCCGATCTCGCGGCCCACGTTGTTGTCGACCGTGATCGGGAAGCTGAACTTGGTGCCGATCGAGATGCCGAGCCGCGGCACGTCCGGGTCCTGGGGGTCTGCGCGGGTGACGATCGAGACCGTCCGCGGGGTGCCCTTGCGCTCGATGCCGACCTCGACCGTGTCGCCGGGCTCGACCGAGCCGACCGCCTTGACGACGGCATCCGACGACGTGACCTCGGTGCCGTCGACACTCGTCACGATGTCGCCCGACTCGAGCTTGCCGGCCGCCGCGCCGCCCTTGACCACGGCGGCGATGACCGGGCGACCGGGGACGTCGTAGCCCGCAGCGCGCAGGGCGGCGACCTTCGAGGCGTCCTTGGAGCTCGCGAGCTGGGCGGCCGACTGCGCGCTCGACTCCTTCTCGGACTCATCGTCGGGATAGACCAGCGACTTCGGCACGACCGCGACGTCCTTGTCGGCGTACGACCTGATCGCATCGACGATGGACACCTGCGAGTCCGGCCGCGTCACCGACACCGTCGTGAAGTCGAGCGATCCGGTGGTCGGGTACGTCTTGACGTCGTCGCCGAACGTCAGCAGCGGCTTGCCTCCGGCGATGCGAGGGGACCCGAGCGTGTCGAACGCCGGGCCGGGACTCATCGTCACGTACGGCACCGGGACCAGCAACGCCACGCTCGTCAGCACGATCAACGAAACCGCCGCCACGACCAATGTCGTGTAACGACGGCTCAGCGAGGAGGGCTCGGGCACACGTCAAGAGTAGTGAGTCAGGACAACCCGGAGCGAATCCCCGTCGAGATGCCCACGCTAGGCGTGGTGCACCCACTCGGAGTCGCCCGACGTGAACGTCTGGTGCTTCCACACCGGCACGTCCGCCTTGAGCTCGTCGATGAGCCGGCGACACGCCTCGAACGCCTGCGCGCGATGCGCCGCGGAGGCCGCGACCACCACCGCGAGGTCACCGATCGTCAGGTCGCCGACGCGGTGGACGCCCGCCAGGGCCACGACGTCGCACTCGGCGGCGATGCGCTCGGCCACCTCCTGCAGACGCGCCACGGCGGTCGGGTGCGAGGAGTAGCCGAGGGCGCTGACGCCCTGTCCCCCGTCGTGGTCGCGCACGGTCCCGACGAACAGGCACGTGCCTCCCGCGGTGGGGTCAGACACCGCGGCGTAGACCTCGTCGAGGCTCAGCGGGGTCTCACGGATGTCGATGAGGCGTACGGCTGTCATGTCGATTCATCGTAGGGCGAACACGGAACGCTGGGGTGCGGGGAGCAAGTCGGTAGTGTTGTCACATGGCCGATGACGAGAAGAACGAGCCCGAGAACCCCTTCAAGGGCACGCCGATGGAGCAGATCTTCGGCGCGTTCTCCGGCGGCCCGATCGACATGAACCAGATCATGGGCCAGATGCAGAAGATGTTCGCCCCGCACGAGGGCAGCGTCAACTTCGATCTCGCCAAGGACGTAGCCCGCCACACCGTGGCCGCCGCGGGTCCCGATCCGAGCCCGACCAGCTCCCAGCAGGGTGCCGTGGACGACGCCGCCCGGCTCGCCGAGCTGTGGCTCGACACGGCGACCTCGATCCCCGCCGGCGCGACGACCGCCACGGCATGGAGCCGCGCGGAGTGGATCGAGTCCACCGCCGGCACCTGGCAGCAGCTCGTCGAGCCGATCGCCCAGCACGTGGTCACGGCCATGAGCCAGGCCCTGCCCGAGGAGGCCAAGGCCATGGCCGGTCCCCTGCTCGGCATGCTGACGCAGGCCGGCGGGGCGATGTTCGGCCAGCAGGTCGGCCAGGCCCTCGGTGGCCTGGCGGGCGAGGTCGTGTCGTCGACCGACATCGGGCTGCCGCTCGGCCCCGAGCGGGTCGCCGCCGTGATCCCCGAGAACGTCAAGGCGTTCGGCGAGGGTCTCGAGCACTCGGCCGCCGACGTCCTGCTCTACGTCACGCTGCGCGAGTGCGCGCACCACCGCCTCTTCCAGCACTCCCCCTGGCTGCGCTCGGCGCTCGTCGGCGCGATCGAGGAGTACGGCCGGGGCACCCGCATCGACATCTCGGCGATCGAGGAGCAGATGCGGAGCCTCGACCCCTCGCGGCCCGAGGACATCCAGGAGGCGCTCGCAGGTGGCCTGTTCGAGCCCCAGAGGACGGCCGAGCAGCAGCGTGCGCTCGATCGGCTGGAGACGCTGCTCGCGTTCATCGAGGGCTGGGTCGACGAGGTCGTGACCGAGGCGACCAAGGACCGCATGCCGGCCGCCGCCCCGTTGTCCGAGGCGATGCGTCGCCGCCGGGCCACGGGTGGCCCCGCCGAGCAGACGTTCGCCGCCCTGGTCGGCCTCGAGCTGCGTCCCCGCAAGCTGCGCGAGGCCACGACGCTGTGGGCCGCGCTGCGCGACCGCCAGGGCGCTGACGCGCGCGACGCGGTCTGGAGCCACCCCGACCTCATGCCCGTCGCTGCCGATCTCGACGATCCGCTCGGCTTCGCCCAGGGCGAGGGCCGCACGCAGGGCGACGACGACTTCGACGCCGCCCTCGGCGAGCTGCTCGACGGAGGCGACCACACCGGCGACGAGGACCGTCCCGAGTGACGCTGCACGGGGACGCGTACGACGTCCTCGCGCGGTGGACGGCCCCCGACGACGAGCAGGAGCGGCTCCGGCTGCTCTACCTCGCGCACCTCGACGCACATCCCGACGCGATGAGTCGCAGCTGCCACCCCGATCACCTCACCGCGAGCCTGGTCATCGTCTCGCCCGACCGGTCGCGCGTGCTGCTGACGCTGCACCGGATCATCAAGCGGTGGCTGCAGACCGGCGGTCACTGCGAGCCCGGCGACGCCACGCTCGTCGAGGCCGCCCGGCGCGAGGGGCTCGAGGAGAGCGGCCTGCACACGATCAGCGTGGACCCCGAGCCCGTGCTGCTGTCACGCCACGAGGTCCCCTCGTGCGGACCGATCCGCCCGTCGCACCACCTGGACGTGCAGTTCGTGGGCATCGCCACGGACGAGCTGATCGCGATCAGCGACGAGTCCGACGATCTGGCCTGGTTCGACGTGGACGACCTGCCCGACGGAACCGATCAGTCGGTGCGCGACCTCACCGCTGCTGCCACGAGACGCCTTCGAGGAATCCCTTCGCCTTCTCCGTCTCCGGGTAGGCGCTGACCAGCGCCCAGAACTGGCGGCTGTGGTTGGGCTCGATCAGGTGCGCCAGCTCGTGCACCAGCACGTAGTCCACGACGTACGCCGGCATGCCCTGCAGCCGGTGGGACAGCCGGATGCTCTGGTCCGAGCTCGAGCACGAGCCCCATCGCTTGTCCATGTTGGTGACCCAGCGGACCGACGACGGGACCGCCCGGCCGCCGAACCAGGACTGCGACAGGGCAGCCGCCCGGGCCATCAGCTCGTCATCGCTGGGGCGCACCCGCTGCTCGCGGCGGTCGAGCCGCTCCACGAGGTTGCGGACGTGCTCGTCCTCGGCGGCCTTGGACAGGTGCGCCGGCATCAGCACGATGGTCCTGCCGCCCTCGCGGTAGGCCCGCACCGTGCGCTTGCGCCGGTCGCTGCGCCGGATCTCCACCTCGCCCATGAGGTGAATCTACCGCCGCGAGGTGTCTTTTCTGCGTCCACAGGCGGGTACGGCCGAAAGTCCTGCTCACGCACCACGCACTGCCACCGGCGCCCGCTCACCGCACAGGTTGTGCACCGCTTCGTCCACAGGCTCGCTCGGCGTTCCCCACAACTTGTCCCCAGAGTTGTCCACAAGCGGTGGACAACGGTTCGACCCAGAGGTTGACGTGGACCCCCGCCGGGTGCACACAGGTGCGGAGGACCCGGCCGATGCCGGGTCCTCCGCAAGAGTGGGGGAAGTGCGGGGCGCGGGGCCCCACTGGTGGATTCAGGCCTTGCCGAGAATCCGGTTCAGCTTGGTGCCACAGACCGGGCAGACGCCCTTGGCCATGCGAGTGCCCTTGTCACTGACATGGACCTCTCCGGACGTCTCGCGCTTCTCCTTGCACTTGACGCAGTAGAACTCGCCACTCCATGTTTCCGACATTGCGGCCTCCTTGCCGATGTGGTGCTGATCACTGTCAGCATAGGTGCGACGGTGGCATTTCACGCTCGGAGCGGCCAAAAACCCCTCGGCGAGTCGCGGCGCGTCCCCACGGGTCGACCGACGTCCACAGCGCCGCTGTGGACGGCGGCTTGGCCCGGCACGACGACGCGGGCAGGCTGACGACATGGCCCTTCGACCTGCGCTCCGTCCCGGCGCACCGCTGCTGCGTCGGGACGCGACGCACCTGCAGGTCGGCACGTCGCCGGGCGTCATCCTCTCCGACCGACCCGGGCTGCTCGCGTTCCTGCGCCTCCTCGACGGGGCCCGGGACCTGCAACGGCTCGGGGCGCTGGTGCGCGAGCGGGTCCCGGAGCTGCAGGACGACGTCTCCGAGCTCGTGTCCCGGCTGATGGCGGCGGGGGCCGTCGTGGACACGTCGGCCACCGACCCGCGCGCGACGCACGAGCTGGCGGTGGTCGGCGATCCCGCGAGCGGCGAGGTGGTCGGCGCCATCCGCTCGATCCTCACCTCGGCGGGCCTGCACCGCCTCGACTCCACCGAGCCGGAGCTGCTCGTGCTCGTGTCGTGCGGCGAGCCGCCACGCTCGGCCTTCGAGCAGGCCTCGCTCTGGGGGATCGACCACCTGCCGGTCGTCATCGACGAGGACCGCGTACGCATCGGCCCCCTCGTCACCCCCGGCCGCACCCCGGGGCTCTGCTGCCACGACCTGCACCGCGCCGACTTCGATCCGGCCTGGCCCGCGCTGCTGCACCAGCTGGGTCGGGCCGCCGGCGGCGCCTCCGCTGCAGGGCTGCGCGCGACCACGGCGCACGCCGCCGCGGTGGAGGTCGCGGCGGCGACGCTCGACCACCTGGACGGCGCACGGCCCCTCACCGTCGGGTGCTGCCTGCTCGTGGGTCCCCGCCACGACGAGCGGACCCAGCGGCCCGTCCCCTTCCATCCGCGGTGCACGTGCGATCTGCTTGGGGCCGCGTGATCGCGACCGCCGGACTATCCTGAGCACGTGTCCGAGACCCCTGAGCAGGACCAGCCGAAGGGCCGCCCGCTGACGGGCAGCGCCTTTGCGCGTACGGCTCGACTCGCCTCTCTTCCGCTCGGCTTCGCCGGACGCACGACGCTCGGTCTCGGCAAGCGGGTGGTCGGCACCCCCGCCAATCTCGTCCTCGACGAGGTGCAGCGCCGCACCGCCGACCAGATCTTCAGCGTCCTCGGACAGCTCAAGGGCGGCGCGATGAAGTTCGGCCAGGCCATGAGCATCTTCGAGGCCGCGCTTCCCGAGGAGCTCATCGGCCCGTACCGCGAGACGCTCGTCAAGCTGCAGGACTCGGCTCCGCCGATGCCTCCTGCCACCGTGCACCGGGTCATGGCGCAGGAGTTCGGCGACGACTGGCGTGGGCAGTTCCCCTCGTTCGGGGACCGCCCGGCCGCCTCGGCGTCGATCGGCCAGGTCCACCGGGCGACGTGGTCCGATCCGGACGACCCGGGCGCCGAGCCCGTGGACGTCGCGGTCAAGCTGCAGTACCCGGGAGCCGCGAAGGCCCTGCTCTCCGATCTGCGACAGATCAGCCGGCTGGCCCGGATGTTCGGCGTCATCGCCCCCGGGCTCGACGTGAAGCCCCTCGTCCGCGAGCTGCAGGACCGCGTCGCCGAGGAGCTCGACTACTCGCTCGAGGCCGGGGCCCAGAACGTGTTCGCGGCCGAGTTCACCGACGATCCCGAGATCATCGTGCCGAGGGCGCTCGCCCACACCGAGCGCGCCCTCGTCTCGACGTGGCTGGAGGCGGACTCGTCCCTGGCCCAGATCATCACGAGCGGGACGCAGGACGAGCGCGACGGATACGGCGAGGCGTACGTCCGGTTCCTGTTCGCCGGGCCCCGCCGCACCGGCATGCTGCACGCCGACCCCCACCCGGGCAACTTCCGGATCATGCCCGACGGCCGGCTCGGCGTCGTCGACTTCGGCGCCGTGGCCCGCCTCCCCGAGGGGCTGCCACCCACGATGGGCCGACTGCTGCGCCACGCGGTCGACGGCGACTTCGACAGCGTCCTGGAGGGCCTCCGCGACGAGGGCTTCGTGCGATCGACCAACGATCTCGACGCGGACACGATCGCCCGCTACATCGGCCCGTTCGTCGAGCCGGCCCAGGTCGAGGCGTTCACCTTCAGCCGCGAGTGGCTCCGTGAGCAGACGCTGCGGGTCAGCGCCCCCACGGCCGAGGGCATGGGCACGGCGATGAAGATCAACCTGCCGCCGCAGTACCTGCTGATCCACCGGGTCTGGCTCGGCGGGATCGGCGTGCTCAGCCAGCTCGGCGCGACGGCGCCGTTCCGCGAGATCCTCGAGGAGTCCCTACCGGGATTTGCCGACGAGCTCCAGGACTGACGCGGCGTACTGCTCGATCTTGGCCGGACCGATGCCCGGGACGCGTTCGAGGGCCGCCTCGTCGGCCGGCTTGGCCTCGGCGATCGACTGCAGCGTCGCGTCGGTGAAGATCACGTAGGCCGGCTTGCCCTGCTCGGTCGCCTGCTCCTTGCGCCAGGCCCGCAGCGCCTCGTAGAGGTCCTCGTCGTACGTCGCGGGGCACGTCGAGCACCGCCCGAGCTTGCGGTCGGCGACCGCGAGCACCTGGTTGCAGACCCGGCACTTGGCGACCTTGCGCTGGCGGGCCTGGGAGGACACCTGCCGGGCCTGGTGGCCGGCCGGCAGCAGAGGGTCGAGGAAGCGCGTGGGCTGCCGGTTGCCGCGGCCGCCGGGCTTGCGCGCCGCCGCCCACGAGATCATCAGGTCGTGCCGCGCCCGGGTCACGCCGACGTAGAACAGCCGGCGCTCCTCCTCGACCAGCACGGGGGTGTCGGCGTGGATGCTCGGCATCATGCCCTCGTGCATCCCGACGCAGAAGACCGCGTCCCACTCCAGGCCCTTGGCCGAGTGCAGCGTCGCCAGCGTGACGCCGTCGACCGCGGGCGCGTGGGCCTGCTCGATGCGCCGGTCGAGATCGGCGACGAGCGCGGTCATGTCGGCGCCCGGCGTCGACTCCGCGAGGTCGGTGGCCATCGTGACGATCGCGTGCAGCGACTCCCACCGGTCGCGGACCGCACCGGCCGCGGTCGGTGGCTCGTCGGTGTGGCCCATCGCGGCGAAGATGGCCCGGACGTCGTCGACCAGGTGTCCGGCCGTCTCGCCGCCGCGCGCGGAGCCCCGCAGCAGCGTCACCGCCTGGCGCACCTCGGGGCGGTTGAAGAAGCCGGTCGCGCCGCGCATCGAGTACGGGATGCCGTGCTCGCCGAGCGCCTCCTCGAACGCCTCGGACTGGGCGTTGATGCGATAGAGGATCGCCATCTCGCGGTAGGGCACGCCGCGACGGTGCAGCAGCGCGATCTCGCTCGCCACGGCGTTGGCCTCGGCGAGCTCGTCGGGGAAGCCGACGTACGTCACGGGGTCGCCGGGCTCCTGCTGCGAGACCAGCCGGACCCCCTCGGTCGCGTTCGACCGGGCGAAGACCGCATTCGCGGCCGCGACGATCTGCGGTGTCGAGCGATAGTTGCGGACCAGCTCGATGCGCTGGGCACCCTCGTGGCGGCGGCCGAACGAGGCGAGGATCTGCGGCGAGGCCCCGGCGAACGAGTAGATGGTCTGGCGCGGATCGCCGACGACGCAGATGTCGTCGCGGCCGCCCAGCCACAGCTCGAGCAGCGTCGACTGCAGGGGGTTGACGTCCTGGAACTCGTCGACGACGAACCAGCGGTACTGCTGGCGCACGCGCGCGGCGATGCGCTCGTCGTCGGCCAGGATCGCGGCGGTGACCAGGAGGATGTCCTCCATGTCGATGCGGCCGCGCTCGCGCTTGACCTCCTCGTAGGAGGCCAGCACGTTGGCGACGTCACCGGCCGACAGGTCGGCGACCTCGCGGCGGGCCGGGCCGGCCGCCGCGGCGTACGCGGTGGGCGCGATGTTGGAGACCTTGGCCCACTCGATCTCGGAGGAGAGGTCGCGCAGCAGCGGGGTGTCGGCCCGCTTGCCCAGGCGGCGCATGGCCTCGGCGACCAGCGGGAACTTCGACTGGGTGATCTCGGGGAACTCGCCGCCGTAGACGTGCGGCCAGAAGAACCGGGCCTGGCGCAGTGCCGCGGAGTGGAACGTCCGGGCCTGGACCCCGGCGGCGCCGAGATCGCGCAGGCGTACGCGCATCTCGTTGGCGGCCTTGGTCGTGAACGTGACGGCCAGGACCTCGGTGGGCTTGTAGACGCCCGTCGCGACGCCGTACGCCATGCGGTGCGTGATCGCTCGGGTCTTGCCCGTGCCGGCGCCGGCGATGACGCTGACGGGGCCGCGCAACGCGAGTGCGACCTCCCGCTGCTCGGGGTCGAGCCCGGACAACAGGTCGTCGGCAGGTGGCACGCAGGCTCCTCAGGAATGGGGTGAACGGACGATGTGTTGAGATGTTCAGACTAGTCGTCGAAGGAGACACTCCATGCCCGGCACGTTCACGATCTACTCCACCCCCTGGTGCGGCTACTGCCACCGTCTGAAGAGCCAGCTGAAGCGCGAGGGAATCACGTTCGAGGAGGTCGACATCGAGCAGGAGCCGCAAGCGGCAGCGCTCGTCGAGAAGGCCAACAACGGCAACCAGACGGTCCCCACGCTCATCTTCGCCGACGGCAGCGCGCTCACCAACCCGAGCGTCGCCCAGGTCAAGGCCAAGCTGGCCTCCTGAGGGGCCGCAACCCTCCCCTCAGACGTACCGGAGGCGCGCGTCAGCGGACGGGAGGCGCGCGTCGGCGGACGGTGGGCGGAGGCGTCAGGTCCAGCGGCCGTGGATCGCGCCGCCGTGCCACTGGTGGAGCAGCCACCGGGAGATCGAGACGTCGGGCGGCAGCAGCAGCTGCGACGTGGCAGTCAGCTCGGTGACCTCCTCGCGGGAGAACCAGCGCGCCTCGGCGATCTCGTCCTGGTCGACCACGATGTCGTGGGTCAGCGCCCGACCGAAGAACCCCAGCATGAGGCTCGACGGGAACGGCCACGGCTGGCTCGCGGCGTACGTGACGTCGCCGACCTCGATGCCGACCTCCTCCATGACCTCGCGGCGCACGGCGTCGCCCAGGGTCTCCCCCGGCTCCACGAAGCCCGCGAGCGTCGAGAAGCGCCCCTCCGGCCAGGCACCCTGACGCCCGAGCAGGGCCCGGTCCTGGTCGTCGGTGATCAGCATGATCACCGCGGGATCGGTGCGCGGGAAGTGGTGCGCACCGCAGGCAGGACAGATGCGGACGTGCCCCGCCTGGGCGATGTCGCTCGGAGCCCCGCACTTGGCGCAGAAGCGGTGCGTCTGGTGCCAGCGGGCGATGCCGACCGCGTGCACCGCCATCGACGCCTCGTCCGCGGCGACCGTGGGGCCGATCACCCGCAGACTGGCCGGCTCGAGCTCGGCGGGCAGGCGGTCGACCATGACCGCGGCGTGACGGACGCCGTCCTTGACGCCGAGGAAGATCCACTCCCCGTCGGGCGCCTCGTCCGCGGGGATCCAGCGCAACCCTGCTCCGCCGTGCGTCGGCACGTGCTCACCGCCGATGACCAGCACGCGGATGTCGTTGCCGCCTCCGGGGCCCCGCCGCCACGCATCGTCCTTGCGGAGGTGTCCGGCGCGGTCGTGCTGGGCGTGATCGAAGGCGAAGTCCACCTCGTCAGGCTAGCCCGAGACGGTGCTCGAGCTCGGCCCGGTCCGGCAGGTCGTCATAGCGGTGCACCTCGCCGAGGCGGACGTAGTAGAACACCCCGTCGACCGACGCAGGATCGATGCCCATGAGCTCGGCCCACGCGAGGCGGTAGATCGCGAGCTGCAGCGGATCGGAGGTCGCCTGGTTGTTGGTCTTCCAGTCCACGACGTCATATCCCTTGGCGGTGCGGTAGACCGCGTCGATGCGCCCGATGACCTGCTGGCCCCCCAGCAGCAGCGAGAACGGCGCCTCGATGCGGTGGGGGGAGCTCCCGCCGTAGGGGCCCGCACGGAACTTCTCGATCATCTCGTCGAGCTCGGCGTCGTTGCCGATGTGCGCGTCGCCACGACCGGGCAGATCAGCTGGGTCCAGAAGCGTCTGCTGACCGAACTGCGCCTCGATCCAGGCGTGGAACCGGGTGCCGAACCGGGCGCCCGCGACGGGCTCCCGGGGCATGGGCCGGGCCAGCTCGGCGAGCACGTCGCCCTGCTGGTCCGCGAGCCGCAGCGCGGTGGTCGCCGACAGCGCCGGCGGCAGGGAGATCGTGCGGACGGGGTCGGCCGCCCGGTCCGCCTCGGCGACGAGCAGGGCGAGCTCGTCCTCGATCTCCTGGACGATCGTCAGCTCGGCCCGCTCCTCGGGCGTGCCGAACTCGGGCAGCGCCGGCGAGGACGGGTCGTCGATGTGCGCGTCGACCAGCGCGGCCAGCCGGTGCCGGGCTGTGAGGTCGGCGGGCGATGCGGGCCAGGTCACCGTGAGCCGCTGCTCGGCCAGGGGATTGCGGTCCTCGGCCTCCGGGGCGGGCGTCCAGACGGTCGGCTCCACCCCCCGCCGCTGCAGCCACTCACGGGTGTTGTCCAGGAACGGCGACGGACCCCTCGGCCGGGTCGCGGTGCGTCCCCACCAGTGCCCCGAGACGTGCAGCTCGAGCTTGGCGCGGGTGTACGCGACGTAGCCCAGCCGGCGCTCCTCCTGCAAGGCATCGGCGGCGTTGAGCGCGCGATATTCCTTGTCGCCCGCGTAGGTCCACTCCTCGATGTCGGGCAGCTGGTCGGCGTCACCGCGCAGGGCCACGGGCAGTGTCGTCGCGCTGCCCACCCATCGCGACCGGCCGCGCGAGTGCGGGAACACACCCTTGGCCATGAACGGGACGAACACCACGCGCCACTCCAGGCCCTTGGCCTTGTGGGCGGTCAGCAGCTTGACCGACTCGGCCTCCGAGGGCGTCGACACCTCCATGCCGTCGTTGAACCGCTCCTCGGCCTCGAGGTAGGCCAGGAGCCCTGCCAGCGAGGCGAAGGGGTCGTCGGAGGCATATGCCGCGATCGCGTCGAGCAGCAGCGCGACGTTGTCGAGTCCCGACGGGGTGCCGCTGGCCTCGAGCTCGACGTCGAGGTCGAGGGCGTGCATCGCGCGTCGCGCGAAGTCGTAGAGCGGCTCGCCGACGTGGGAGCGCAGGCTCGACAGCATGCCTGCGAGCGACTGGAAGCGGACCCGGGCCTCGGGCGAGTAGGGCAGGTCTCCCGGGTCCTCGACGGCGTCGGCGAGCGACACGATCTCGGTGGGGTCGGCGCCCTCGACCGCCTTGGCCAGCTGGTCGTCGAGGGACAGGTCGCCCTCGCGGCCGAACACCCGCCCGCTGAGCGCGGCGGCCCGGCGACCGAGCAGCGCCAGGTCGCGGGGCCCGATGTGCCAGCGGGGTCCGGTCAGCAGACGCAGCATCGCCGGATTGGCGGTCACGTCCTCGACGACCTCGAGCACCGAGACGAGGTCCTGCACCTCCGGCTGCGACAGCAGACCGGTCAGCCCGACGACCTCGAACGGGATGCCCGCCTCGCGCAGGCCCGCGACGATCTCGCCGTTCTCGGCCCCGACCCGGACGAGGATCGCGATCTCGGACGCCGGGTGCCCCGACTCGATCGCCGAGCGCACGCCGTCCACGACGGCCTCGACCTCGTCGGCGACCGTCGGGTGCAGCGCGACCGTCACCGAGCCGTCGGCGTTGTCGGTGTGGGCCTGCAGCGGCAGGACGTCCTCGGAGGTCGCGTAGAAGTCGGCGGCGAGCTCATTGGCCGCCCCGATGATCGTCTTGCCGCACCGGCGGGTCTCGATCAGGGAGAACAGGGAGCCGCGGCCGCCGTCGGCGCGCGGGAAGTGGTCGAGGAACTCGGTGAGGTTGCCGGCCGCGGCCCCGCGCCAGCCGTAGATGCCTTGGGCGGGATCACCCACGGCCATCACGCTGTGCCCGCGCCCGTGCTCGACGTCGGGCCCGGAGAACAGGTTCTTCAGCAGGTCGCGCTGCGCGACCGAGGTGTCCTGGTACTCGTCGAGCAGCACCACGTCGAAACGTTCGCGCAGGGACTCGGCCACCTCGGGCACGGCCGACAGCTCGGCTCCCCACGCCATCTGGTCGGAGAAGTCCATGACCCCGGCGGCGGCCTTGGCGGCCCGGTAGCGGTCCACCAGCAGGCTCAGCTCGATGCGCTTGCGGGCGGCGGCGATACCCGCCTCGTGCACCGCGTACGCCTTGTCGGCGGCCTGGAGCGTCTCGATCAGATCGGCGTCGAAGGCTCGCAGGCGGTCGGTCGGCACGAGGTGCTCGGACAGCTGGCCATCGAGCGCCATCACGTCGCCGACCAGGCGGGGCACGTTGGTGCTCACCTCGACGAGCTCGCCGTCGTAGCGCTCGATCGCCTGCGCGACGCGCTGGAACCTCGAGGCGTCGGACAGGATGCGCAGATCGGGCTCGATGCCCAGGCGCAGCCCGTGCTCGGCGATCAGGGTGCCCGCGAACGCGTGGTAGGTCGAGGTGGTCGGGTCGCCGTCGGCCTCGAGATCGAGGCCTGCGAGGGATCGCCGGACCCGGACGCCGAGCTCGGAGGCGGCCTTGTTGGTGAACGTCAGGCCCAGGATGCGCTCGGGGGCAACCCCGTGGTGCCCGACGAGCCACACGACCCGGGCGGCCATGACGGTGGTCTTGCCCGAGCCGGCGCCCGCGATGATCACGCTCGGACTGTCGACCGGTGCGGTGATCGCGGCGACCTGCGGATCGGAGAACCGGAAGGGCGCGCGCCCCGGCGCCGCCGGGAACATGCCCTGGAAGAGCCGGTCGAGGTCGTCGACCGTGCGCAGCAACGTCACTGCTCACCACCTCCGAGGATCGTGGCGCCCTCCGGCTGGGCCGGGCAGGCTCGTCGGAACTCGCAGTAGCGGCAGGACTTCTCGCTCGGCGTGGCCACGAACTGCTCCTCGGCGATCACGTGGACCGATCGCGACAGCTGCTCGACCGCGAAGAAGGGGACGTCGGGCGCGGGTGCGTCCTGCGGCTGGACGACCGGGTAGTCGGGCAGCTTCTTCTCGGCGTTGCGCAGCTGCACGAGCTCGGCGCCCGCTGCGGGCGCACCCGGGGCCAGGTCGGCGGTCGCACCCAGGTCGACCGCGAGCTGGTAGAAGCCCAGCTGCGGGTGCTCGGCGAGGTCCTTCTTGTCGGCGACGGACTTGCTGGTCTTCAGATCGACGACGTGGACCCCGTCGTCGTCCTGCTCGACCCGGTCCATCGAGCCGGCCAGCTCTACCGGGCGTCCCTCGACCGTCGTGGACACCCGGAACTCGTGCTCGGCCTTGAGCGTCGTCCGGCCGTGCTCGAGGTGCCAGCGGACGAAACGGACGAGGGCGTCGCGCGCCTCGGTGCGCTCGCGGCCGCCGATCCAGTCCGCCGCGAAGGCGAGCTGGTCCCAGACCTTGTCGACGTAGGCGCCGAGCGCGTCGGCGTCGGCGGGCAGCCGGTTCTCGGCGACCTCGGCCGCGACCGCGTGCACCACCGAGCCGAATCCCTGCGCGGTGGTGGTGCCGGTCGACGCCTTGACCTCGTGGTCGTAGAACCACTTGAGCGGACACTCCACGATCGAGCTGACCGAGCTGCCGGACAGCCTAATCGTGGCGTCGGGAGCTCGCATGGGGGTCTCGGACCGGGTGATCGCGCTCATGCCCCACCACCGCTCGGGCTGCGCGGGGCGGGTCGCCGAGCCCGGACGCTCGGCCAGCATCGCGAGCAGGCGGGCGACCCGATCGCGCACGACATCGCTCTCGGTGGTCTCGCCGAGGCGCCGCAGCGCCGCGATCGAGCCGCGCAGCGACAGCGGACGGTCGGGGCGGCGCTTGGGCTCGCGCTCCGGGACGGCGCCCGAGGCGTCGCGGTGCAGGTGGTCCCACAGCTCGCTGACGAACATCGACGGCTGGTCGCCGTCCTCCCGCCCGCTCTCGACGGCGGTGACGACCAGGTGCTCACGGGCCCGCGTGCACGCGACGTAGAACAGCCGGCGCTCCTCGCGCAGTGCCTCGCGTGCCGTGGGCGGGGCGATCTCGCCGTGGGGGCCGAGTCGCTCGGACCGCAGGAAGCTGCCGCGGTGACGCAGGTCGGGCCAGGTGCCGTCCTGCACGCCGGCGACGACCACGGTGCGCCACTCCAGGCCCTTGGACCGGTGCGCCGTCATGAGCTGGACCGCGTCGGGAGCGATCGCGCCCTGGGCCAGCGTGTCGGCGGGGATGTCCTGGGCGTCCAGCTCGGTGATGAACTCGGCCAGCGACCGGCGCGTGTGCTGCTCCTCGGCCCGGGCGGCCTGTGCGAACAGCGCGACCAGCACGTCGAGGTCGTGGTCGGCGCGCGCCGAGCCCTCGCCGTTGCCGAGGGCCTCGGACCGGAGCCGGTCGCGCCACGGCGTGCCCGACCAGATCGTCCACAGCACCCGCTCGGGCGACTCCCCTGCCACGATCTGCTCGGCGGCCCGGCGCAGCAGGGTCGCGAGGCGGGACGCCCTCGCGGCGGAGTGGGCCAGCTGGGAGCCCGGGGCGGCCAGGGTCAGCAGCACCGCGGGGTGGGACAGCGCCTCGGCGAGCAGCAGCCGCGACGCGCGGGGACCGCGGGCCTCGGAGCGGTCGGCCTCGCGCAGCGCCCGGCCGATGCGACGCAGGGCGGGTGCGTCGAGACCGCACAGCGGCCCCGCGAGCAGGGCGTCCGCGGCCGCGGGGTCGAGAGCCCGGTCGTGCGCGAGGTCGTCGGCGGCCCGCAGGGCGACCAGGAGCGTACGGACCGCGGGCTCCGAGCGCAGCGGCAGCTCGTCGCCGGCCACGACCACCGGGACCCCCGCCGCGCTCAGTGAGCGCTGGAACCGGGCGATGTCGGCGGCCGAGCGCACCAGGACGGCCATCTGGTCCCACGGGACCTCACGGGAGAGTCTCTGCTCGCGCAGGATCAGCGCCACGTGCTCGGCCTCGGCAGTCGGCGTCACGAAGGTCTCGACGTGGACGTCTCCCTCGAGATGGCGCCGCGGCGCGAGGTGGCGCAGCCCTTCGAAGTCACGACCGTCGACCGGGCCGAGGACGCCGCGGTTGGACACGATCGAGGCGACCGCGGCCGAGATCTTCTCGCCGTAGCGACTCGTGCTCGTGATCACCACCAGATCGGCCGGGGACCCGTCGGCCTGCGGGAACTCGTGCCGGAAGTCCAGGATGCCGCGCACGTCGGCGCCCCGGAAGCCGTAGATCGACTGATAGGGATCGCCCACGACCACCAGGTCGCGTCCGTCGCCGGCCAGCGCCTGCAGCAGCTCGACCTGCAGGGGGTCGGTGTCCTGGTACTCGTCGACCACCACGAGCCGGTAGGTCTGGCGCAGGCGCTCGCGGTGGGCGGGATCGCGCAGCAGCTGGACGGCCTGGAAGACGAGATCGGAGTAGTCGATCGTGTTCTGCAGGGCCGCGACGCCGGTGTACTCGTCGAAGAAGCGGGCGGCAGCCTTCCACTCCTCGCGTCCCGAGGCCTCGCCGAGCCGCAGAACGTCGACGTCATCCATGTTGCGGGACCGGGCAGTGGCCATGAAGTGCTGCATCTCGTCGGCCAGCCCCCGCGTGCGCAGGGCGGGCCGCATCAGGGCGGGCCACTGCTCGGCGTCGCCCTCACCGAGCAGCCGCTGGATGATCGCGTCCTGCTCGGGGGCGCTCAGCAGCTGCAGGGGCCGGGAGAACTCGCTCTCGGTCTGCAGTTGGCGCACCAGGGCGTAGCAGAAGGAGTGGAAGGTCATCGCCGGCGTCGTGGCCGTCGTGCGGTCGAGGCGCCGCGCGATGCGCGACTTCAGCTCGTCGGCGGCCTTGCGGCTGAAGGTCAGGACGAGGATCTCCTCGGGCGCGTAGCCCCGGTCGACCCGATCGGCCACGACCTCGACGAGCGTCGAGGTCTTGCCCGCGCCGGGGCCCGCGAGCACCAGGAGCGGACCGCCGGGGTGCTCGACGACGCTGCGCTGCTCGACGTCGAGCCGAGGGACCGAGGGTGCGGCCTGCGGTGCACCCAGCTCGTACTCGATCGTCATGACCCCATCTCACCAGACGGGTCCGACACTCAGCGCTCGAACCGCCAGAGCGCCTCGCGCATGTCGACCGCCGAGCCGTTGGCGCGCATCGGCGTGCCCTCGTCGCGGTAGTGCGCCTGGGCGTCGATCGCGTGCGAGGCGGGCAGGCTGCCGTCCACGCGGACGACCCGCCACCACGGCACCGCTGCGCCCTCCAGGGCCATCACCCGGCCCACCTGGCGCGGCCCACCGTCCTGCAAGATCTCGGCGATCAGCCCGTACGACAGGACCTGGCCGGGCGGTATCCGCTCGACCAGGTCCAGGACCCGCTCGGTGAAGTCCGGGCTCATCGCCTGCTCCTCCAGCGGGGTTGCTGCGTCAGTACGTCGGCTGGCTGGGGTCGATCTGGTTGACCCAGGCCACGACACCGCCGCCCACGTGCACGGCGTCCTTGTAGCCCGCGCCCTTGAGCACGGCCAGCGCCTCGGCGGAGCGGACGCCGGACTTGCAGTGCAGCACGATCTGCTTGTCGTCCGGCAGCTGCTCGAGCGCCTTGCCGTTGAGGAACTCGCCCTTGGGGATGAGCACCGAGCCGGGGATCTTGTTGATCTCGTACTCGCCCGGCTCGCGGACGTCGACCAGCACGAAGTCGCGGCCGCCGTCGTTCCGCTCCTTGAGCCACCCGTCCAGCGTCGCGACCGAGATCGTCGAGTCCGCGGCCGCGTCGGCGGCCTCCTCGCTGATCGCGCCGCAGAACGCCTCGTAGTCGCTCATCAGCTCGGTCGGCAGGACGCCGTTCGGGTCCCGGCGGATGTTCAGCGTCTGGTAGCGCATCTCCAGCGCGTCGTAGACCATCAGGCGGCCGATGAGCGGGTCACCGATGCCGGTGATCAGCTTGATGGCCTCGGTGACCATGATCGAGCCGATCGAGGCGCACAGCACGCCCAGCACGCCACCCTCGGCGCACGACGGGACCATGCCCGGCGGCGGCGGCTCGGGGTAGAGATCGCGGTACTGCGGTCCCTCCTGCGCCCAGAACACCGACACCTGACCCTCGAAGCGGTAGATCGAGCCCCAGACGTACGGCTTGCCGAGGATCACGGCGGCGTCGTTGACGAGGTAGCGCGTCGCGAAGTTGTCGGTGCCGTCGACGATGAGGTCGTACTGGCTGAAGATCTCCAGGACGTTGTCGTTGTCGAGGCGCTCGTTGTGCACGATCGTCTTGACGTACGGGTTGGTCTCGGCCACCGAGGCCGCAGCCGACTCGGCCTTCGGCTTGTCGATGTCGGACTGGCCGTGGATGATCTGGCGCTGCAGGTTGGACTCGTCGACGACGTCGTCGTCGATGATGCCGAGGGTGCCCACGCCGGCCGCGGCCAGGTAGAGCAGGGCAGGGCTGCCGAGGCCGCCGGCGCCGATGACCAGCACCTTGGCGTTCTTGAGGCGCTTCTGTCCGGTCATCCCGACGTCGGGGATGATCAGGTGCCGGCTGTAGCGACGTACCTCGTCGATGGTCAGCTCTTCGGCGGGTTCCACGAGTGGGGCGACCACGGGTTCTCCTCTGGTGGTGCGATGAAGCTCTGGTGTTCGGCACAACGCCGACGCTGCCCTCCATTGTTCCCCGTCCCGCACCCACCTGCGCCTCCCGTCCGGATCGTGGGCGGGGCCAGTAGGCTGATCGCGTGACTGAAGCCATCCCGATGCGTACGCGCACGAGCCGCCTGCCGCGCACCGCGCGCCGGGCCCAGCTGCTCGAGGTCGCGCTCGAGGTCTTCGTCGAGCAGGGCTACCACTCGGCCTCGATGGACGAGATCGCCGAGCGTGCGGGCGTCTCCAAGCCCGTCCTCTACCAGCACTTCCCCGGCAAGCTCGATCTGTACCTCGCGCTGCTCGAGACGTCCTGCGACACCGTCATCGACGGGGTCCGCACGGCGCTCGCCTCCACGCAGGACAACCGCCGACGCGTCCAGGCCACGATGGAGCTCTGGTACGACTACGTCGGCGACCGCGGCGCCGCGTTCCGGCTCGTGTTCGAGTCGGACCTGACGAGCGATCCGTCGGTGCGCGAGCAGGTCGACCGGGTCGTCGAGGAGTCCGCCGCCCTGGTCGCCGAGGTCATCCGTGACGACACCGGACTGCCGGACGCGGCCTCCCACCTGCTGGCCGTGAGCCTGGTCGGCATGGGCCACGTGGGCGCGCGCAACTGGCTCTCCCAGGACTCCAGCCTGACCCGCGACGAGGCCGTCCAGCTCGTCGCGGCACTGGCCTGGCGCGGGATCGGCGGGTTCCCCCGCAACGAAGACGACAACATGCAAGGAGATGAGTGACCGTGGAGGTCAAGATCGGCGTGCAGTACGCGCCCCGTGAGCTGTCCGTGTCGACCGAGGAGGAGCCCGCCGCCGTGCTGGCGCTGCTCGACCAGGCACTCAAGGACGGCACCGTGTTCACCCTGACCGACGCCAAGGGCCGTACGGTCGCGGTTCCGGCCGAGAAGGTCGCCTACCTCGACTTCACCTCCGACGTGGGCCGCAAGGTCGGCTTCGGCCTGGCGGCCAGCGAGGCCGTCACCGTCGCCTCGAAGTAGCGCCCCCGGCCTACGCCGCGAGGCCCAGCTTGTCCATCCTCGCGGCGTGGGCCTCGGTGAGGCGGGTGAACATCCGCCCGATCGCGGCCAGGTCCATGCCGGGGTGGTCGACCCCGCCGACCAGCACCGTGCTCAGCGCATCGCGCTCGGCCACGACCATCTGCGCCTGGCTGAGGGCCTCGCCCATCAACCGGCGACCCCACAGAGCGAGCCGTCCGCCGACCCGGTGGTCCTCGTCGATCGCCCGGCGGATCGCGTCGACGACGAAGTCGGAGTGGCCCGTGCCGCTCAGCGTGTCCAGCACCAGCGTGCGGGTGTCCGGATCCAGGTACGCCGCGATCTCGCGGTAGAAGTCGGCCGCCAGCCCGTCGCCGACGTATGCCTTGACGAGGCCCTCGAGCCAGTCGGACGGCCTGGTCTGGCGGTGGAACCGCTCGAACGTCGCTGCGAAGGGCAGCATGACCGCGAACGGGTCCTCGCCCATCTCGACGAGCCGGTCGCGCAGCTTCTCGAAGTGGTGGAACTCGGCCGTCGCCATCGCGGCGATCTCGACCTTGTGCTCCAGGTCCGGGGCCATCTTGGCGTCCTCGGCGAGCCGCTCGCACGCGCTGATCTCGCCGTACGCGAGCAGGCCGAGCAGCTCCAGCACGCCCGTCCGGTAGACCGGATCATCCATCGTCGAGGGGGGCTGAACGTCCTTGGTGGCCATGACTGTGCAGCGTAGCGCGTGGCGTGCTCGCCCCAGACGTTAGACTGGGAGCGGAAATCCCACGAATCTGAAGAATTCGAGAAGACCCTGACTACGTTCAAAGATCTGGGCGTCATGCCCGAGATCGCCGACGCACTCGTTGACGTCGGCATCATCGAAGCTTTCCCCATCCAGGAGATGACGCTCGGCGTCGCCCTCATGGGCACCGACCTCATCGGCCAGGCACGCACCGGCACGGGCAAGACGCTGGCGTTCGGCATCCCCGTCATCCAGCGCACGGTCGCGCCCCACGACCCCGACTACGACCAGGTCGTCGCGGGCAAGCCCCAGGCGCTCATCGTCGCGCCGACCCGTGAGCTCGCGATCCAGGTCGCCAGCGACATCGCGGTCGCGTCGAAGCGTCGCGGCACCCGCAACCTGACGATCTACGGCGGCGTCCCCTACGAGACGCAGCTCGACGCGCTCGAGGCCGGCGTCGACATCGTCATCGGCACGCCCGGTCGTTTGCTCGACCTGGCCAACCGCGGCGTCCTCGACCTGTCGCACGTCAAGTCGCTCGTCCTCGACGAGGCCGACGAGATGCTCGACCTGGGCTTCCTGCCCGACGTCGAGTCGCTCCTGGCCAAGACGCCCGAGACGCGCCAGACGATGCTGTTCTCCGCGACGATGCCCGGCGCGATCGTCGGTCTGGCGCGCAAGCACATGCGCCACCCGATGAACATCCGCGCCGAGTCCGGCGACGACGACAGCCAGATGGTGCCGGCGACGGCACAGTTCGTCTGGCAGGCGCACGACATGGACAAGCCCGAGATCGTGGGCCGCATCCTGCAGGCCGACGACGTGGGCCGCGTCATCATCTTCACCCGCACCAAGCGCACGGCACAGCGGGTCGCCGATGAGCTCATCGACCGCGGCTTCCCGGCCTCGCCGCTGCACGGCGACATGGCGCAGCCGGCCCGTGAGAAGGCGCTGACCCGCTTCCGCGAGGGCAAGATCGACATCCTCGTCGCGACCGACGTCGCCGCCCGCGGCATCGACGTCGCCGGCATCACGCACGTCATCAACTACAACTGCCCCGAGGACGACAAGACGTACGTCCACCGGATCGGTCGCACGGGCCGCGCAGGCGCGTCCGGCATCGCGGTGACGTTCGTCGACTGGGCCGACATCACCCGCTGGAAGCTCATCAACAAGGCGCTCGGGCTGCCGTTCGACGAGCCGCAGGAGACGTACTCGACGTCGGACCACCTGTTCCACGACCTCGGCATCGACCGCAACGTCAAGGGACGCCTCAAGCCTCCCGCGCCGCGCGAGCCCAAGAAGGACGACGACCGTGGCGGCCGTGGCCGCAGCGGCGGTGGACGCAGCAGCGACCGCGGCGGCCGCTCCGGTGGCGACCGCAGCTCGAGCAACGGCAGCGACCGCGGCTCGAGCAACGGTGGCGGCGACAAGCAGGCGCAGCCCTCGTCGGCGTCCGCCCCCGCGGGCGACGGTGCGACCCGCACCCCCCGCAAGCGCAACCGCAACCGCACGCGTTCGCGCGGCGGCGACCCGGTCGCCAAGTCCGAGTAGGACCGATCTGACGACGTTGACGTCGTCAGAGCAGCACCAACGTCGAAGGATCCGTCCCCCCGGGGACGGATCCTTCGGCGTTCAGGCTGTGCCGGCTGCCGAAAGGCCGAAAGATCGGTGCCGGGGCCGGGAGGCGTCAGGCGGTGACGACGACCTGGGTGCCGACGGGGGCGAAGTCCCACAGCGCGATCGCGTCGGGCTTCCACTGGCGCACGCAGCCCGCCGAGAGCCGCTGACCGAGCTGCGAGCGGGTCTGCTCGAGCTTGCCGGAGTTGTCGCGGGGCACCGAGTGGAACCCGATCGGCTCGCTGAACCCGGTCGCGAACCGCACGAAGTACTCCATCGTGCCGCTCGCATCGAACGCGGTCGCGTGGCGCGTCTTGGACAGCACCTCGTACGAGCCGGGCTCGAGGTTCTCGAACTTGCTGCCCGAGACCCGGTAGGTGCGCTCGACCGATTCGTCGCTCCGGATCAGCCACACCCGCTGGTCGCCCTGGTCGAACACGATGCGCCGGCCCTCACCCGATCCGGGCGGCGGCGCGGGATCGGCCCGGTCGGCCGCGGCGGACACCTTCGCGGTGCGCTCGGCGTCCGCGGACGCCGGGCCGGTGGTCAGGATCTTGTCGAGCGAGGCCGTCTCGATCGGCGACGACGCTGACGGCAGGCTCGCGGCCTGATCGGCCGATGCCTTCTCCGCGGTCAGCTGCGGCAGGACGCCGACTGCTGCGCCGCCCACGGCGAGGGTGACGCCGAGAGCAAGGGCGAGGGCGCCGGCCCGTCCACGACGAGCGGCCAGTCGAGGCGCGCGATGCTTGGACACGTCACCATCCTAGCGAGGGCACCGCCGGCACTCCGCGGGGTCAGGCCCTCGTGCCGGCCGTGTCCTGGCCGGACGCGAGCAGGCCCGCCGCCACCTCGCGGTACGCCTGGGCGCCCTTGTGGTTGCGAGCGGTCGACAGGACCGATCGGCCGATCGCGGGGGCCTCGGCGAACTTGATCGTCTTGGGGATCGGCGGGCGCACGACCGGCAACCCGTAGGTCTCCTCGATCGCGGCGAGGACGTTCTGGGCGTGCCGGGTGCGACCGTCGTACATCGTGGGCAGCACGCCGAGGATGTCCAGGCCCGGGTTGATGAACTGCCGGACGTCGTGGATCGTGTCGAGCAGCTGCCCGACCCCCCGGTGCGACAACGTCTCCGCCTGCAGCGGGATCAGCACCTGGTGGGCCGCGGACAGCGCCCCGACCGTGAGGACACCGAGGGTCGGCGGGCAGTCGATGACGATCCAGTCGTAGTCGTCCGCGACCTTGTCCAGCGCGACCCGCAGGCGCTGCTCGCGTCCGGTCCGCCCGAGGAGGCTCTCCTCGGCCTGGGTCAGCGTGATGTTCGCGGGCAGCAGGTGCATGCCGTCGTCGGTGATGACGATCGCGTCGTCGGCCAGCTTGGTGCCGAGCAGCACCTCCGCGACGCTCACGTCGAGGTCCTCCGGATCGATGCCGAGGGAGAACGTGAGGCTGCCCTGCGGGTCGACGTCGACCAGCAGGACGCGCTGACCGAGCTCGACGAGCGCCGCCCCGAGGGACACCACGGTGGTCGTCTTCGCGACGCCACCTTTCTGGTTCGCCACTGCGATCGTCGTCGTCACGCGGCCATTGTGTCATCGATGACGGCGGCCTGGCCCGCGATGCGCTGACACGTTTGGCATGCTTGGTCCATGACACGTCGTGCGCTGGTCACCGGGGCAACTTCAGGGATCGGCAACGCCTTCGCGAGGGAGCTAGCCAAGCGAGGGCACGACCTGGTGATCGTGGCCCGCACCACCGACAAGCTCGAACAGATCGCGGCCGATCTTCGCAGCAAGCACCGCGTCGAGGTGGACGTCGTGACCGCCGACCTGGCCACGTCCGAGGGCATGCAGGCAACCGCGAACGCGCTGACCGACACCGCCCGGCCGGTCGACCTGCTCGTCAACAACGCCGGCGCCTCCCTGGCGGGGTGGTTCGGCACGACCGACATCGTCGACGAGGACTACCAGCTCGATCTCCTGGTCCGCGCGCCCATGCACCTCATGGACGCCGCGATCAAGACCATGGCCGGTCGCGGCGGTGGCAAGATCATCAACGTGTCCAGCGTCGCGGCATTCACCCCCCGCGGGGTCTACTCCGCGCACAAGGCGTGGCTGCTCAACCTCTCCCAGTGGGCCGACATCCACTACGACGACGTCAACATCTCCGTGCAGGCGCTGTGCCCCGGCTTCGTCCGCACCGAGTTCCACCCGCGCGGCCAGATGGACGTCTCCGACGTCCCCCGGTGGATGTGGCTCGACGCCGACCGGGTCGTCGCGGCGTCGCTGCGCGACCTCCAGCACGACAAGACCGTCTCGATCCCGTCGTTCCGCTACAAGGTCCTGGCCAGCCTCGCCCAGCACATGCCCAAGTCGCTGGTCACCCGCATCGCCCGGCGCGGACGATGAGCGTCCCGCGCACGCTCGAGCTCCCCGCGGGCGTACGCAGCGAGGTCCTCGCGGGACTCGATGGAGACATCGCAGCCCTCAGCACGTCCGCGGTGGGCACCCGGGTCGGTCACGTGCTGCTGGTCCCGGGCTGGACCGGCAGCAAGGAGGACTTCACCCCCGTGCTGCCCCTCCTGGCGGCGGCGGGCTACGACGTCACGGCGTACGACCAGGCCGGCCAGTACGAGAGCGCGCCGGCAGCCGACTACTCCCTCGAGCGCTATGCGGCTAACGCGCTGCACCTGAGCCGGGCCGCCAGCGCGGACGGCAGCCACGTGCTGGGGCACTCGTTCGGCGGCCTCGTCGCCCAGCAGGCGGCGCTCCTCGGCGCGGCAGACCTGCGGACCCTCAGCCTGCTCTGCTCGGGCCCCGGCGCCCTCGGCGACGACGACCGCCGGCCGCTCAAGAAGCTCGTCGCCGCGATCGGCAAGGTGCCGCTGCTGCAGCTGCACGAGCTCCGGGAGCAGGGCGTCAAGCGTCCCGCCCAGATCACCTCGTTCCTGGCCAAGCGGTTCACCGCCAACGACCCGCGCTCGCTGCGGGCGATGACCCAGCTGCTCATCGACGCACCCGACGTCGTCGAGCAGGTCGCGGCCACCGGCCTCCCGGTCTGGGTGGGGCGCGGCGCCGACGACGACGCGTGGCCGCACGACGTCCAGGCCGACATGGCCGGACGCCTCGGGACGCGGATCCACGTCGTCCCCGACTCGGCGCACTCCCCTGCCGTCGAGAATCCCGCAGCCCTGGTCGATGCATGGCTGCCGTTCCTGAAGGAGCACAGCTGATGCCCGTGACCCGTGGATTCACCGGACGCCCCCGCCCGGGCGGCAACGACCGGCTGCCGCCCGGCCAGCACGACACCGGGGCGGGGTGGCCGACCCTGACCGCCGAGCTGACCCCGCAGATCGACGTCGACGAGTGGACGTTGACGCTCGACGGCCTCGTCGAGCAGCCCACGACGTGGGACTGGCGCGGCATCCACGCGCTGCCCGCCGACTCCTACTTCGGCGACATCCACTGCGTCACGACGTGGTCGAAGTTCGACACCACGTTCTCGGGTGTCAGCGTCGACTCGCTGCTCGAGGTCACCGGCGTCAAGGCCGAGGCCACGCACGTGTTCGCGACCTCGACCACCGGCTACACGACCAACCTGCCGCTCGCGGACATCACCGACGGCAAGGCCTGGATCGTGTGGGACTTCGACGGGAAGCCGCTCACGCCCGAGCACGGCGGCCCGGTGCGTCTGCTGGTGCCCCACCTGTACTTCTGGAAGTCCGCGAAGTGGATCACCCGACTCGAGCTGCGTGACCACGACGAGCAGGGGTTCTGGGAGCGCAACGGCTACCACGACCGCGGCGACCCGTGGCTCGAGCAGCGCTACCAGGGCGACGCATGACCCAGATCGTCCCGACGCCGGTCGCGAGCTCGTGGACCACCGCGGTGGTGCGCGAGGTCGAGCGTCTCGGCCAGGACTTCGTCAAGCTGCGCCTCGAGGTCGCGGACCGCACACCACACGTCCCCGGGCAGCACTACGTCGTCAGGCTGCGCGCGCCCGACGGCTACACGGCCCAGCGCTCGTACTCGATCGCGTCCGATCCCGACGACCGGCTCGTCGAGCTGATGGTCGAGTGCCTGCCGCGGGGCGAGGTCTCCTCGTTCCTGCACGAGGTGGTCGAGGTGGGTGACGTGCTGGAGGTGCGTGGCCCGATCGGGCGGTGGTTCGTCTGGGGCGGCACCACCCCGGCGCTGTGCGTGGCCGGCGGCTCCGGCGTCGTCCCGTTCGTGTCGATGCTCAGGTACGCCCGGCGCACCGGGACCGAGCCCCTGCTGCGGATCGCCGCCTCGGCGCAGACCCGGGAGCGGCTGCCGTACGCCGACGAGCTCGAGGCCTACGGCGCGTTCATCGCCCTCACCCGGGAGAACCACCTGCAGACCGACGGCAGCGAGCGGGTCGCCGCGCACATCTACCCCGAGGAGATCGTGCCCCTCGCGGAGGGCATCGAGCGGGCGTACGTGTGCGGTTCGGTCGGCTTCGTCAGCTTCGTCGGGCGCATCCTCGGCGAAGCAGGTGTGCGCAGCGACACCGTGCGGGTCGAGCAGTTCGGCCCCACCAGCTGATCCCTCGACCCTTGCCATCTCGCGGCCGCGGTCCTAGGTTGCGAGAAGAGTCTCGGGGGGTATCCGATCTCTCGAGGCGCTCGCCTCGGAGGCAGCCATGTCCAACGACCCCGCACGTCCTGCCCGCACCGCACACCGTCCACGCCGGGGGCGTCTCGCCGCCGTCGCCGGGCTGGGTGCCCTGACCCTGGTCGCGACCGGGCTCGCGACCACACAGGCGAACGCCTCCCCGGACGATCCGCTCGTCGGTTCCGGCCGTGACCAGAGCGGCAAGGTCCAGGTCGTCCACGTCGAGGCACCCACCCCGGCAGCGCGGACCAAGGTCAGCAAGCTGGGGCTGGACATGACCGAGCACGGCGACGCCACCGGTGTCGAGGTCGTGCTGCACGGCAGCAAGGACGCCGCCCGGCTCCGCGGTGCCGGCTTCGACTGGAAGGTCAAGATCCCCGACCTGCAGGCACGGACGGAGGCCAACCAGGCCAAGGACCGGCGCTACGACAAGGCGGTCGCGCAGTCGCCACTTCCGAGCGGACGCACCGCCTACCGCAACCTCGACGACTACAACCGCGAGATGACCCGGCTGGCGAAGCGCTACCCCAATCTGGTGAAGCCGCTGACGCTGCGCAACCGCTCGATCGAGGGCCGACCGGTCCGCGGCATCGAGATCACCACCAACGCCCGTCAGGTCAACGACGGCAAGCCGGCGTTCTTGATGCTGGGTGCCCACCACGCACGCGAGTGGCCCTCCGCGGAGCACGCGATGGAGTTCGCCTACGACCTGGTCGAGAACTACCGCACCGACCGACGTACGCGTCGCATCGTGCAGCGCTCGCGGACCATCGTCGTCCCGGTCGTCAACGTCGACGGCTTCGTCGTCTCCCGGACTGCCGCACCCCTGGGCGACTTCAGCGCGTTCGACTACGAGATGAAGCGCAAGAACTGCTCGACCTCGGTCCAGACGCCGGCGGACCGTCGCGGTGGCACCTGTGCGAACAACCCGGCCGGGCGGCTGCGCGGCACCGACCTGAACCGCAACTACCCCGGGTTCTGGGGTGGTCCCGGTGCGAGCGCGCTGTGGTCCTCCGACACCTTCCGCGGCGACGCGCCCGGGTCCGAGCCGGAGGTCGACAACATCCGTCGCCTGATCTCCCAGCGCCAGGTCACCAACCTGATCACCAACCACACCTACGGCAACCTGGTGCTGCGGCCACCGTCGATCCGCTCGACCGGCTTCTCCCCCGACGAGCCGGCCTACCGCGCGCTCGGCGCGGGCATGACGGACGCCAACGGCTACGCCAACTGGGCCTCGTTCCAGCTCTACGACACGTCCGGCTCCACCGAGGACTGGAGCTACTGGAACACCGGCGGCCTCGGTTTCACCTTCGAGATCGGACCCGATGAGTTCCACCCGCCGTTCCAGCAGGGCGTGGTCAACGAGTACCTCGGCCTGGCACCCTCCGCGGGCGCGGGCTTCGGCGGCAACCGCGAGGCGTACTACGTGATGGCGGAGGCCACGGTGAACGCCGGACTGCACTCCACGATCGTCGGCAGCACCCGTCCCAACCGGAAGCTGACGGTCAGCAAGTCGTTCATCACGGCGACCTCGCCGGTCATCCAGACCGACGGGTCGACCGGGGCCCCGCGCTACTACCGCGACACCCTCGCCTCGAGCTACCAGACCAAGGGCGGGCAGTTCAGCTGGGCGGTCAACCCGTCCACCCGGCCGCTGGTGGTGGGACGTTACGGCCGTGACCCGCAAGGTCCCCCGCAGCCGGCCCAGACGCTCGTGAACCCCGCGGGCACCCCGGCAGAGGGTGCGTACGAGACTGCGACCTTCACCGTCGCCGGGCAGCCGTCGTACGACAACGGCACCGCCACGGTCGTGATCAACTGGCCGGACGCCCAGGTCGACTGGGACGTCGAGGTCTACGACTCTCGCGGCCGGCCGGTCGCGACCGCGGCCACGCTGGACGACCCCGAGCAGGCGGTGCTGATCGACCCGGCGCCCGGCACGTACACGATCCGGTTGATCAACTACGGCGGTGGCGCCACGTCGGACTGGACCGGCCGGGTCGACTACGCGTCCCCCACCCCGGGCACCTACTCCGGGCTCAAGGAGGCGTGGAACCTCACCTGCAGCAACCGCAACGGTCGCGTGCTCTCGACCCGAGAGGTCGTCGTCGACCGCGGTGAGACCGTGCGCGTCGGGGACCCCTGCCGGAGGAAGGGCCGCTAGCAGCACCGTCCTGGCCCGGTGATCCGCCGGGCCAGGACGCGCTCCATCAGCCCAGCAGGCGCTCGTACTGCTCGGGATCGGTCGTGTGCACGCCGAGGTGGAACTTCTCGCTCTTGCCCGTGCCGTGGTAGTCGCTGGACCCCGTCGTCACGAGATCGAGGTCGGCGGCGATCCGGCGCAGCTCGCGCCGGGCCTCGTCGTCGTGATCGTTGTGGTCGACCTCGAGCCCGTCGAGTCCCGCCGTGGCCAGCTCCTCGAGCGCCTCGGGGGTCAGCACCTTGTCGCTGCCCCGCGACCACGGGTGCGCGATGACGGCCCTGCCGCCGGCCTCCTTCAGCAGGCGCACCGCCTCGAACAGCGGGGCGGCATAACGGTCGACGTACGCCTTGCCGCTGGAGTTGAGCCAGCCGTGGAAGGCCTCGTCGCGGTGGCCGATGTAGTGCTTGGCGACCATCGCGTCGGCGATGTGGGGACGCCCCGAGGCCGCGGCGTCACCGGACTGGGCAGCGACGTCAGCCATCGTGATGTCGATGCCGTGCGACGCGAGCTTGTCGAGCATCTGCGGGAGGCGCTCCTCCCGGCCGTGCAGGACGCGGCGCAGCTCCTCGACCAGGGGCTGGTGGTCCGGGTCGAACTCGTAGCCGAGCAGGTGCACGCTCTCGCCGTGCAGCTGCGTGGAGATCTCGATGCCTCGCACGACGTGGACGCCCAGCGCCTCCCCCGCCGCCAGGGCGTCGTCCCACCCGGTGGTCGCGTCGTGGTCGGTCAGCGCCACGACGTCGAGACCTGCGGCCTTCGCGTTGGCGACCAGCTCTGCCGGCGTGTCCGTGCCGTCCGAACGATTCGAGTGGGTGTGGAGGTCGATGCGCACGGCCACAGGCTATCGGCTGCGACCGACGATCAGGCGAGACGACCGATGTACTCCTCGGCGACCTGGCGAGCGAGCGCCTCGGCGTCACCGGCCCGCTCCTCGGCGTCGAGCACGGAGGCGACGACCTGCACGGTCGTGTTGCCGTTCGAGACATGCAGGGTGATCGAGACGACCGGTGCCGAGTCGGTGTCGCCGTCGGGGTTGGTCAGCACCTCCTCGCGGCGTCCGACAAATCCCTCCCACTCGCCCATCGTCAGGTCGTCGACGGTGCCCACCCCCTTCGAGCCGAACGTGTAGGACGTGTCCGAGGTGTCCTTGCCCTTGGTCGCGAACCTGCCGACGAAACGCCTCTGCTCGGCGCGAGCGTCCGCCACGGCCTGCTCGGCCGCAGACTCGTCCTTCCATGCCTCCGCCGTCACCTGGAGGTTCTCCGGCAGGACGTACACGTCGTACCGCTTCTTGACCTGCTCGTCGGTGAGTGACGGCTCGAGCTGCACGCCGACGCTCACCCGGTCGGGGTGGGCCCGGCAGGACTCCTCCCCGGGGCACGAGAACACCTTCTCGTCACCACCGGGGACCTGGTTCGTGCGCGGCAGCGCGGCCTCCAGCTCGGCCACGGTGCGCACCGCGGGGCCGGCGGTCGTGGCCGCCGTCCTCTGCGGCGCACCCTCGTCCGACGCCGAGCCGCCGCACCCCGCGAGCACGGCGAGCGTCACGGCGAGAGTGACGACGAGGCGGGTCACGGCTGGACGTTCCACCGGCGAACGACCGGGGTGCCCCGGTCGACACCCAGCACCGAGATGGTCGAGGTGTCGAGAGCGAAGTGGCGGCCCTCGGCGACGTCGACCTCGAGCCACCTGGCTGCCAGCGCGCGCAGCGAGTGCCCGTGCGCGAAGACCAGCGTCTTCCCCTCTGCCGCACGTGCCCGCGCGACGACCCGGTCGAGCCGCTCGCTGACCTCGGCCGCGGTCTCGCCGCCGGGGCTCGGGTGCGACCAGATCGACCAGCCGGGCACCGACTCCTGGATCTGCGGCGTCGTGAGCCCCTCGTAGTCGCCGTAGGACCACTCGACGAGATCCTCGTCGGGCTCGGCGTCGGGGAACCCCGCGAGCTCTGCGGTCCGACGGGCGCGCTGGCGCGGACTGGTCAGCACCTGCGTGAAGTCGAACTCGGCGAGAAGCGGCGCGAGCGTCCGCGCGCCGGCCTCCCCGCTCGCGGTCATCGGGAGATCGGTCGTGGAGGTGTGCTGCCCGCTCAGGCTCCACTCGGTCTCGCCGTGGCGGACCAGCCAGAGCTGGTCCTCGAGATCGCCCGGGGAGCTCATCGCGGCACGAACGCCCAGTAGTCCAGGTCGAGCAGGACGCCCGGGGCGTACTTGCCGTCCTCGCCCCGCAGGGTCGTGGTCTCGTCGCGCCCCTTGGTCGCGACGAGGCGAAGCCGCAGCGCACCGACCCCGGGGGCGGGCGTCTCAGCCTTGTCGAGCACCTCGGACCACGCGTAGACGGTGTCGCCCGCGAACGCCGGGGCGGTGTGCGCACCCGCATTGATCGCGGCGATGAGCTGGGCGTTGGCCAGGCCGTTGAACGACAGCGCGCGAGCCATCGAGATGACGTGCCCGCCGTAGATCAGCCGGGTGCCGTCAGGCCGCGCCTCGGTGCTGAAGTGGACCTTGGCGGTGTTCTGCCACAGCCGGGTCGCCAGCATGTGCTCGGGATCGGTCAGGGTCACGCCGTCGACGTGATCGATCGTCTCGCCCACCGCGTAGTCGTCGAAGCGGTGCGTCTCCCCCGCGGCCGCGAAGTCGTACGACGTGAAGTCGAGCCCGTCGGGGACGATGAGGTCCGCGGCATCGACCGCGGGCGCGAGATCGGGCACGACCGTCTCGGGCGCGGGGGCCTCGGCGTCCCGCTTGTGCACCATGACCCACCGGGCCCAGTCCAGCGCGACCTCGCCGCGCTGGTTGGTCGCGGTCGAGCGGACGTACACCACTCCCGTCCTGCCGTTGGAGTTCTGCTTGAGCCCGATGACCTCCGAGGACGTGCGCAGCGTGTCGCCGGGCACGACCGGACGGTGGAAGCGGCACTCCGCGTAGCCGAGATTGGCCACCGCGTTGAGCGACACGTCAGGGACCGTCTTGCCGAACGCGATGTGGAACGCGATGAGCTCCTCGACCGGGGCGGGGCTCAACCCGACCGACGCCGCGAACTCCGCCGAGGACGGCACCGCGAACCTCGTGGGGTACAGCGCGCCGTACAGCGCACGGTCCCCCTCGGTCACGGTGCGCGGCGTCGCGTGCTCGAGCACCTGCCCGACCTTGAAGTCCTCGAAGAAGTTGCCGGCGTTGGTCTTGGTGGTCATTGCGGTGTGCGCTCCCGGGTGAGGTCAGGCGAAGGGCGAGGTGGTGTTGCCGGGCATCTTGGCCAGCAGGGCCTGTCCGGCGGCGAGGTGCTTGTGCTCGACGAGGATCTCGTACTTGGTCGCCACGACCTTCTGCACCGAGCTGAAGTCCCGCTTGCCGCGCGTGGCCGCGTAGCCGAGCGCACCGGAGATGAGCCCGAACACGATGCCGAACACGATGCCGCCGATGATCGTGACGACCGCCGAGCTGCCCTCCGCGAACAGGCTCAGGAACAGGCCGATGAGCAGACCGAGCCACGCACCGGACGCGGCGCCGGCCGAGAGCACGCGGCCCCAGGTCAGCCGGCCCGTGACCCGCTCGACCTGGCGCAGCTCGGTGCCGACGATCAGGACGTTCTCGACCGGGAAGCCCTCGTCCGAGAGGTAGTCGACGGCCTTCTGCGCGTCGGCGTACTTGTCATAGATGCCAAGCGACTGCGGGTACTCCAACGAGAAGATCTCAGCCATGGTTGCCTCCGAGGGCGACGTCGGTAAGGGCTACAGCTTGTAGTCCTTCAGGAGTGCGCGGCCGATGATCATCTTCTGGATGTCGGACGTTCCTTCACCGATGAGCATGAACGCGGCCTCACGGTAGAGGCGCTCGATCTCGTACTCCTTGGAGTAACCGTAGCCGCCATGGATGCGGAACGAGTCCTGGACGACCTCGTTGCAGTACTCCGAGGCGATCATCTTGGCCATGCCGGCCTCGACGTCGTTGCGCTTGCCGGCGTCCTTGAGCCGTGCGGCCTTGACGACCATCGCGTGCGCGGTCTCGACCTTGGTCGCCATCTCGGCGATGCGGAACAAGATCGCCTGGTGCTGCGCGATGGGCTTGCCGAACGTCTCGCGCTGCTGCGCGTACGCGACGCCGAGCTCGAAGGCCCGGTTGGCGATGCCGACCGCGCGGGCGCCGACGTTGACCCGGCCGACCTCGACACCGTCCATCATCTGGTAGAAGCCCTTGCCCGGGACGCCACCGAGGATCTGCTCGGACGTCGTGCGGTGCTTGTCCAGGATCATCTCGGTCGTGTCGATGCCCTTGTAGCCCATCTTGTCGATCTTGCCCGGGATCGTGATGCCCTGGGCCGTCTCGCCGAAGCCGGCTTCCTTCTCGATGAGGAACGTCGTCATGTTCTTGTAGACGCTGTCCTCGCCCTCGTCGGTCTTGACCAGGACCGCGACGAGGGTGGACGAGCCGCCGTTCGTCAGCCACATCTTCTGGCCGCTGATCTCGTAGCCGCCGTCGTCGAGCTTGGTGGCCTTGGTCGAGATCGCCGAGACGTCCGAGCCCAGCGACGGCTCGCTCATGCTGAACGCGCCCCGGACCTCGCCGGTGGCCATCTTGGGCAGGTACTTGGCCTTCTGCTCGTCCGTGCCGTGCTGCATCAGCAGGTACGCCACGATGAAGTGCGTGTTGATGACGCCGCTGACGCTCATCCAGCCGCGCGCGATCTCCTCGACCACCAGCGCGTACGTCAGCAGCGACTCACCCAGGCCGCCGAACTCCTCGGGGATCATCAGCCCGAAGATGCCCAGCTCCTTGAGGCCCTCGACGATGTCGGTCGGGTACTCGTCCTTGTGCTCCAGGTCGGTGGCGACCGGAAGGATCTCCTTCTCGACGAACTGCCGGACGAGCTTCAGGATCTCCTGCTGATCCTCGGTGAGACCTTCGGTGCTGACCAGACGACCCATCGTGGGTGCTCCCTACGTTGCTGCGGCGATGACACGCTGACTGTACCGAGGGTGCGCTGCCCCCGTCGCGGGGCCGGTGGGGTGACGTGGGCCACCCGTCACTCGGCGAGCACGACCTCCGGCGGCGTGCGGCGCGCGACCACCACGACGAGTCCGGCGAGGATCAGGACGAGGCCCACGTAGACCCCTGCAGGAGGGGTCTGGTCGAGGAAGATGCCCGCCAGGATCGCCGCCCCGGGCACCTCGAGGAGGAGCAGCAACGAGATCAGACCGGGGCTCATCACCGCCAGCAGGTGGTTCAGGACCGAGTGCCCCAGCAGCTGCGCGCAGATCGTCACCGCCACGATCGCGAGCCACGTGCGCCCGGTGAAGTCGACCATCTCGACCTGCGCCACGAGGGCCCCGACCGCGAGGGTGACCGCGCAGATCCCGTAGCACGCGAACGTGTAGGCCGACGTCGAGATGCTCTCGCGCACCCGACTGCCGGCCATCAGGTAGAGCGCCGCGGTCAGCCCGCCCAGGAGGGCGAGCAGGTCACCGGCGAGCGCGCGCCCCGACAGGGAGAAGTCGACCCCGGTGATCACGAGCACCCCGACGACCGCGACCCCGATGCCGACCATGACGGCAGGCGCGGCCGAGTCGCCGCGCAGTCGGTCGATGATCACGACGAACACGACCTGCATGCTGACCATCGCGGTCGCGGCGGCGACCGAGGTCATCTTCAGCGACGTGCACCAGGTCGCGAAGTGCGCCGCGAGCATCACGCCGGCGAATCCGACCGTCCGCCAGCCGTCGCGCCCGAGCCCTGCCAGCTCGTGCCTGACCGGCACCGCGAACGGGGCGACCGCGAGCGTCCCGAGCGCATTGCGCCAGAACGCGATCGCGAGAGCCGGGGCGGCGGCCCCGGCCATGAGTGGCCCCGATGCCGAGACTCCCACGATGGCGACGACGGCGAGGAGCGCATTCACCGGACCAGTGTGCAGTGCCCCGGAACCCCCGGCGACCCGGGCCGCTGCTCAGCCCAGCGCGACCGGGAGGAGCCCGCGGCGCGTCTGCCCGGCGATCTGTTCGAGCGCCGACCGCAGCGTGGCGTGCTCGAACACGAAGCCGGACTCCCGGAGCATCCGCGACTCGACCCAGCGGCTCTTGAGGACCAGCTCGGCCTCGGTCCGGATGATCCGGGCACCGACCTCGAGCAGCCAGCGCGGCTCGGCCAGTCCGTGCCGGCGTCCCATCGTCTCTCGCACCAGCCTCATGAGCTCGGCATTGCCGACGACCTCGGGAGCGGCCACGTTGACCGGACCGGCGATCTCGGGGTGCTCGTGCAGGTGGACGATCGCGCGGGCGACGTCGTCCGCGTGCACCCAGCTGAAGCGCTGCTCGCCGTCGCCCATCGGCCCTCCGAAGCCCATGCGGGCCAGGTTGATGAACGGGTTGACCGCCCCGCCGCCGGCCCCCAGGACGATCGTCATGCGCAGCGCGATCCGGCGCACGTCGGTGGCTGCTGCGAAGAGCTCGTGCTCCCAGGCGCGGGCGAGCTCGACCGACAGCCCCGAGCCGATGTCTCCGCCGACCTCGTCCATGGGGCGGTCCCGGGAGTCGCGATAGATCGTCCCGGTGCTCGCATTGACCCAGAGGGCCGGCGGGCTCGCCGCCGCGGCGGTCGCCCGACCCAGTGCGGCCGTCGTCGCGATGCGCGACCTGAACATCTCGTCGACGTTCGACTTCGTGTAGCGGCAGCTCACCGAGCGGCCCGCGAAGTTGACGAGCAGGTCGGTGCCGTCCACGGCCCGCACGAGCGCGTCGGGGTCGTCCCACGTCGCGTCGCTTCCCGCGCCACGTCCGATGGCCCGCACGGTGACGCCCTGCGCCTCGAGGTGCTGCCGCACGTACGTGCCGACATGCCCGGTTGCCCCCGCGATCGTCGCGGTCCTCAGATCGTGCATGCCGCCTCCTCGTTGAACGTGTTCACTGCACCCTAGCGCAGTTTTGAACATGTTCAACCCTGCGGGACGTCGTCAGCCCCAGGACTGCTCCAGCTCGGCGAGGGACGACTCGAGGTGGAGCAGCAGCCGCTGGAGGTGCGGCACCGAGGCGCGGCAGCCGATGAGACCGAAGTCGAGGTACTTGTCCCGGCTGGTGAGCGTGATGTTGAGCGCCTGCCCGTCGAGCACGATCGACACCGGGTACAGGCCGTCGAGTCGCGAGCCGTTGAAGTACATCGGCTCCTTGGGCCCCGGCACGTTGGACACGATGACGTTGAACGGCGGGTGGGTGTACTTGACGAAGCCCGGCACCGGGCCCAGGGCGAGGGGCAGCACCTGCAGCGCCGAGAACGCGAGGATCTGGGTGGGCGTCAGGTCACCCATGATCTTCTTGGCCTGCCGCGAGGAGTACGCGATCTCCTCCAGGCGGCTGGCCCCCTGCTCGCGGTCGGTGGCGAGGTTGACCACGATCGCGCCTGTCGCGTTGCCGGGCTCGGAGTCCTCCTCCGCCGAGCCGGCTCGCAGCGACAGGGACACCGGCACCATCGCCGTCATGGGGTCGTCCGGCAGGGCGTGCTGCTCGAGCAGGTACTGCCGCAGGGCGCCGGAGACCATGGCCAGCACGACGTCGTTCAGCGTCGTGGCCGATGACTTCGCCACGCGCTGGATGCGCTCGATCTCCCACGACTGCGCCGCGAATCGGCGCGATCCCCCGACCGGACCGTTGAGGATCGTCTTGGGAGCCCGCGGCAGGGTGACGTCGCCGTCGCGCAGGACCTGGCTGCCGATGCGAAGCGAGGCGGGCACCAGGCCGGCGATGTCACCGAGCGCACCCGCCCCCGTGCGCAGCAGGCCCATCGGGTCCAGGCCGCGCTTCGACCCGCCACCGCCGTGCGGCATGACCCCCCAGGGCGGTATGCAGTCGCGGGCGTCCGGGTCCGCGCTCAGCGTCTTCTGGATCAGCCGCAGCGCCGACACGCCGTCCAGCATCGAGTGGTGGACCTTGGTGTAGACCGCGATCCGGCCGTCGGCCAGCCCCTCGACGACGTGCGCCTCCCACAGCGGCCGGTGCCGGTCGAGCAGCGAGCCGTGCCACCGGGAGGTCAGCTGCAGGAGCTCCCGGATCCGGCCCGGCCGCGGCACCGCGGAGTGCCGGACGTGGTAGTCGAAGTCGATCGTCTCGTCGGCGGCCCACCACGTGTTGCCCAAGGTCCCGACCGGCTCCGCCGGTCGCTTGCGGAACAGCGGGGACACCTCACCGAGGTCGCGGAACGAGGCGACGGTCTCGCTCACGTAGTCGGGCCCGGCGTCCTCCGGCGGGACGAACAGCTGGAGACCTCCGACGTGCATCGGCTGGTCCCGCGACTCCGCCAGAAGGAACATCGAGTCGGTGGGGGGCATGAACGACATTCAGGTTCCTTCGGCTGCGGGCGGGACGTACCGGGAGTACGCTAACGCTCCGTGTGGCGCACGTCACTCGTTGTGACAAATTTGGTCGAGCGATCGTCACCGGCTCGACGCCGAAGGAAGGACACCCATGGCGCACCTGTCGCTCGCCGCTCAGCCGCAGTTCTTCCGTGGTTCGAGCCTGCAGTCCAAGGCGCTGGGACTCGGGCTCCGCCACACGGTCCGACCCCTGCTCGGGTTGTGGGCCCACCTCCCGTTCGACGTCTTCCCTCCCAACGTGATCGAGCACGCCGCACGGCTCCTGCCCGTCCACGAGGGCACGATGTGGCGCCCGGTCGAGATCGACCTCACGACGAGCGAGTGGCTGCAGGCCAAGGGCGTCGAGGACATCACCGGCGGCAACGAGCGCGCGATCCTGTACTTCCACGGCGGAGCGTTCCTGACGTGCGGGCTCAACACGCACCGCCGGCTCGTCTCGCGCATCTCGTACGCCGCGAAGCAGCCCGTCCTCAACGTCGGCTACCGCCAGATGCCCTACGAGCCGATCAACGAGTCGATCGCCGACGGCGTCGCCGGCTTCCGCTGGCTGCTCGGCCAGGGGTACGCGCCCGAGAACATCACGATCGCCGGAGACTCCGCGGGCGGCTATCTCGCGTTCAGCGTGGCCCGAGCGGTGATCGACCACGGCCTCGGCCGCCCCTCAGGCGTCGTCGCGCTGTCCCCGCTGCTCGACTTCGACCCCGCGGGCAAGAAGGCGCACCGCAACGCCCACCGCTGCCAGACGTTCCCCCTGCACGCGGTCGCGAAGCTCGCCGACGTGTCGCTGCGGATGGACACGCGCCGCGGCGTCACGACCCCGCGGACCGATCCGGTCAACATGCCGCTCGGCGACCTGCCCCCGGCGCTGATCCACGTCGGCTCCCGCGAGGTGCTGATGGCCGACGCCGAGCTCATGGCCAACCGTCTCGTCTCGGCCGGGGTGCCGTGCGACCTGCAGGTCTGGGAGAAGCAGGTGCACGTGTTCCAGGCTGCCGCCTCGTGGGTCCCGGAGGCTCGCGCCGCGATCGAGGAGATCGGCGCGTTCGTGCGTGGTCTCGCCGAGCGGGACGCGACGGCGACCGCTCCCACCATGGTCTCGACACCCCCGACCCGCAGCGCCCGCGGCGCACGAGCCTCCGTCGTGTGATGTGCTGAGGTCGTGACCGCCACGAACCTCGTCGCCGAGCTCGCCAAGAAGTCCGGCCTCGTCTGGATCGCGTACGGCGGGCGCACCCACGCCGTGTGGCACGAGTGGGTCGGCGACGCGGTCTGCGTCGTGTCGGGCGGTGGTGAGCAACGTCTGCCCGGCATCGCCGACCAGTCCTCGGTACGTCTCCTGCTGCGCAGCAAGACGACCCGCGCCCTCGCCGCCGAGGCGGACGCGCGTGTCGAGATCGTGCCGCCGGGCTCCGAGCACTGGGACCCGGTGACGACCGCGCTCAAGGCCGGTCGTCTCAACCTGTCCGACAGCGATCGTGCGATCGAGCGGTGGGCCGCCGAGTCCGTGGTCGTCCGCCTGGTGCCGACGGACCGGGTCGTGGTGGCGTCCGACGTCGACGACACGCTTCATCCGACTGCACCGCCGTTGTCGGGGTAACGTCATCACCGAACCCCCGGGAGGCAGCATGAGCAAGGCCAAGGACATCGACGAGGACCAGCTCGAGGTCCACGCACCGAAGCAGGCAGCAGCGGGCATCACCGGGGTGAGGGTCGCGTTGCAGCGCTCGCTCTCGCTCATGGGGCCCACGCGCACTGCACGGACACTGCTCAAGCTCAACCAGGCGGACGGCTTCGACTGCGTGAGCTGCGCCTGGCCCGATCCGGACCCGGAGAACCGCCACGCCGCGGAGTTCTGTGAGAACGGCGCCAAGGCCGTGGCCGACGAGGCCACCACCGACCGGGTCACCCCCTCGTTCTTCGCGCGGCACAGCATCGAGGAGATGGCTGCGCACGACGACTACTGGCTCAACATGCAGGGCCGCATCACCCACCCCATGGTCAAGCGCCCCGGCGGCACGCACTACGAGCCGATCGATTGGGACGACGCGTACGAGCTGATCGGTGAGCACCTGCGCACCCGGACGTCCCCCGACCAGGCCACGTTCTACACGAGCGGACGGGCCTCGAACGAGGCGGCATTCCTCTACCAGCTGTTCATCCGGGCCTACGGCACCAACAACCTGCCGGACTGCTCCAACATGTGCCACGAGTCCAGCGGCACGGCCCTGACCGAGTCGATCGGCATCGGCAAGGGCAGCGTCAGCCTGCGCGACATGTACGACGCCAAGTGCATCGTGATCGCGGGCCAGAACCCCGGGACCAACCACCCCCGCATGCTGTCGGCGCTCGAGATCGCCAAGCGCCGCGGCGCGAAGATCATCTCGGTCAACCCGCTGCGCGAAGCCGGCTTGGTCAACTTCCGCAACCCCCAGGTTGCGCGCGGTGTGGTCGGCAAGGGCACCGACATCGCGGACCTCCACCTGCCTGTGCGCATCAACGGCGATCTGGCCCTCTTCCAGGGCATCGGCCGCCTGCTGGTGGAGTGGGACGCGCTCGACCACGAGTTCATCGACCGGCACGTCAACGGCTTCGAGTCCTGGCGCGACCACGTGCTTGCCGCGGACTGGGACGAGATCGAGGCCGCCTCGGGACTGACCCGCGAGCAGATCACGGAGGCCGCGGAGATCATCCGCGACTCCGACGCCACGATCTACTGCTGGGCCATGGGCCTCACGCAGCACCGCAACGCTGTTGCCTCGATCCGCGAGATCTGCAACGTCGCGCTGGTGCGCGGCGACATCGGCAAGCGGGGAGCCGGACTGTGCCCCGTGCGGGGACACTCCAACGTGCAGGGCGACCGCACGATGGGCATCTGGGAGCGCGCACCCGAGCACTTCCTCGACTCGCTCCAGGCGGAGTTCGGCTTCGATCCGCCGCGCGAGCACGGTCTCGACACCGTCGACTCGATCCGCGGGATGCGCGACGGCGACATCACGTTCTTCATGGGGCTCGGCGGCAACTTCGTGAAGGCCGCCCCCGACACCGACGTGACGGCCGAGGCGCTGCGCAGCATCGAGATGACCGTCCAGGTCTCGACCAAGCTCAACCGCTCGCACCTCGACTGCGGCGAGACCGCCCTGATCCTCCCCGCGATGGGTCGCACCGAGCACAACGCGACCGGAGCGGGCGAGCAGTTCATCACGGTCGAGGACTCGATGTCGGCGGTCCACGCCTCGCGTGGTGCGATCCCGCCCGTCAGCGACCACGTGCGCTCGGAGATCGCGATCATCGCGGGCATCGCGCAGGCGACGATCGGTGACCGGCACGGGATCCGTTGGGCCGAGATGGCCGAGGACTACAACATCATCCGCCACCACATCTCCCGTGTCGTCCCGGGCTGCGAGGAGTACACGCACAACGTCGACCGTCCGGGCGGCTTCGTGCTGCCGCACGCTCCGCGCGACTCGCGGATCTTCGAGACCAAGTCCGGAAAGGCCGAGGTCATCGCGTCACCGCTGGAGGTCCTGCAGGTCCCCGAGGGGCACTTCGTGCTCCAGACCCTGCGCAGCCACGACCAGTTCAACACCACGATCTACGGGCTCAGCGATCGTTACCGCGGCATCGAGGACGGCCGCCGGGTCGTGTTCATGCACCCCGACGACATCTCGGCGCAGGGCTTCAAGGACGGCGACATGGTCGACCTCGTGACGCGCTGGGACGACGACGACGTCGACCGGGTCGCCGAGAGGTTCCGCATCGTCTCCTACGAGACGCCGCGTGGCTCGGCCGCTGCCTACTATCCCGAGACCAACTCGTTGGTGCCGCTGGACTCGACCGCTGAGGGCAGCAACCAGCCCACGTCGAAGTCGGTCATCGTCCGGGCGGTCCCGGCCGGGCAGGGCCGCTTCGCGAACGCCGGCGGGTCGCAGAACGGTGTGGGCGCGGACGAGTCCCACAAGACGGACCGTCAGCCCCACCACCTGTCGTGACGGCGGACGCCGCAGACGACCCGTTCGACCTGCAGCGGTTCGTCGACGCCCAGGACAACGGCACGTACGAACGGGCCGTCGCCGAGCTGCGAGACGGGCACAAGACCACCCACTGGATGTGGTTCGTGTTCCCGCAGGTCGCGGGGCTCGGCCGTAGCGAGACGGCGGTGCGCTTCGCGGTCTCGGGGCGCGACGAGGCGAGCGCGTACCTGGACCACCCCGTGCTGGGTCCGCGTCTCCTGGAGTGCGCGGCGCTGATGACCGAGGTCGAGGGCAGCGCCACCGACGTCCTCGGCGGGGTCGATGCGCAGAAGCTGCAGTCGTCGATGACCCTGTTCGGCGCCGTGGCCGATGACCCCGCCCCGTTCCGGGCGGTCCTCGACCGGCTCTTCGGGGGCCAGGACGACCCGGCGACGCTGGACCGTCTCTGACCCCCTGCCCGTCCCCCGATCAGAACAGGTCGGCAGCCTTGACGACCGTCTCGTAGATCCCGTACACCAGCGGGACCGCGACCACGACCCAGGCGATGACCAGGAGCGGCACGGAAGCCTTGACGGCCACGTCACCGTCCTGCGAGCTCGGCGCCGCTGCCTCGGTGGCCACCTGGTTCTCCTTGTTCCTCGGCTCGTGGAACCGGTCGGCGACCGGCCGGATCAACAGGTTCGCGACGAAGCCGACCGCGAGGATCGCGACCATCGTCAGCAGCGCCGGCCGGTAGTCACCCGCGTTGAGCTTGCCCGGCTCGCCCTGCGCGTCGAGGATGCTGTTGACGATCAGCGGGCCTGCGACGCCGGCCGCCGACCACGCGGTCAGCAGTCGGCCGTGGATCGCACCGACCTGGAAGGTGCCGAACAGATCGCGCAGGTACGCCGGGACGGTCGCGAAACCACCGCCGTAGAAGCTGAGGATGACGCCGGCGAGAAGAGCGAACAGGGTCGTGCTGGTCGAGCCCTTGGTGGCCAGGATCGCGTACAGGATGAGTCCGACGCCGAGGTACATCACGTAGATGTTCTTGCGGCCCACGATGTCCGACGTCGACGACCAGATGAACCGGCCGGCGAGGTTGAACAAGGACAGCAGGCCGACGAACCCGGCTGCCGACGCCGCGGTGACCGTGGACGTGGACCCGTCGCGGAAGAAGTCCTGGATCATCGGCGAGGCCTGCTCCAGGATGCCGATGCCGGCGGTGACGTTGCAGAACAGCACGACCCACAGCAGCCAGAACTGGCGGGTCTTGACCGCATTGTCGGCCGACACGTTGTCGGTCGTGACGAGCGCCTTGGTCTTGACCGTTGACGGGTCGAAACCGGCCGGCTTCCAGCCGTCCGCGGGCACCCGGATCAGCCACGCGCCGAACAGCATCAGGACGAGATACACCAGGCCGAGGGTGACGAACAGCTTGGCCACGGCCGAGCCGGACGCGATGCCGGTCGCGGTGTCGTAGTTGTCGTCGTAGATGCCGAGCAGCTTGGACGACAGCGGGCTCGCGATCATCGCGCCGCCACCGAAGCCCATGATCGCCATGCCGGTCGCGAGGCCGGGACGATCGGGGAACCACTTGATCAGCGTGGAGACCGGGGAGATGTAGCCGATGCCGAGGCCGATGCCGCCGATGAACCCGTAGCCGAAGTAGACGAGCCACAGCTGGTCGGTCGCGATGCCGAGCGAGCCGATCATGAAGCCGCCGGACCAGAACAGGGCTGCGGTGGCCATCGCGCGGCGCGGGCCGCCGGAGTCGACCCAGGTGCCGAAGATCGCGGCGGACAGGCCGAGCATCACGATCGCGATCGAGAAGATGATGCCGATCTTGGTCAGGCTCGAGTCGAAGTGCTGGACGAGTGACGCCTTGTAGACGCTCGTCGCGTAGACCTGCCCGATGCACAGGTGGACCGCGAGCGCAGCCGGCGGGATCAGCCAGCGGTTGAAGCCGGGCTTGGCGACGGTGTGACGCCGGTCGAGTACTGCAAGTGCCATGATCTTTCCCCCAGATGGACGCGTGATGCTCATCTCAACCTAGGGCCGGAAGTCCCGCCTCGCACGCGGACACACCTGGCCCGGCGTCGTGGGCGAAGTGGTGCCCGCGCCCCGGTACAGTTCGACCGTGAGCGCAACGACCGGTCGGATCTTCTTGTCCCGCATCGTCGGGCAGGCAGTCTTCGACCCCGCGGGCGACCAGGTCGGCAAGCTGCGCGACGTCGTGGTGGCCGTGCGGTCGGCCAAGCAGCGCCCGCGCGTGCTGGGCATCGTGGTGGAGGTCCTCGGACGCCGTCGCGTCTTCTTGCCCATCACCCGGGTGACGTCGCTCGACTCGGGCCAGATCATCACGACCGGGGTCGTCAACGTCCGCAGGTTCGAGCAGCGCAGCACCGAGACGCTGGCCATCCACGAGCTCCTCGACCGCACCGTGACCCTGCCGGACGGCAGCCCCGGCACGGTCTACGACCTCGCGATGGAGCAGGACCCCCGCCGCGACTGGTACATCTCGAATCTCGCGGTCCAGGCCGCCGGCAAGCGGTTCGGCCGTCGCGGCCCCCACCAGGTGCTGGAGTGGGACGAGGTCAAGGGCCTCACCTCCGAGGAGACCACCCAGGGCGCGACCCACCTGCTCGCGACGATGGACGAGATGCGCCCCGTCGACGTCGCCAACGCGCTGCGGGATCTCGCGCCCAAGCGCCGCATGGAGGTCGTGTCCGAGCTCGACGACGAGCGCCTCGCCGACGTCCTCGAGGAGCTTCCCGAGAAGTACCAGATCGAGATCCTGGGCGTGCTGGACCCGGGTCGCGCGGTCGACGTGCTCACCGAGATGGACCCCGACGACGCGGCCGACCTGCTCGGCGAGCTGCCTGCCGCGACCGCCGAGGGTCTGCTGCTGCAGATGGAGCCGCAGGACGCTGAGGACGTGCGCCGCCTGCTGTCGTACGAGGAGCGCACCGCCGGCGGGATGATGACGACCGAGCCGGTCGTCCTGTCCCCCGACGCCACGATCGCCGAGGCTCTCGCGCGCGTCCGCAACCCTGACCTGAGCCCCGCGCTCGCGTCACTGGTCTACGTGTGCCGTCCTCCGTTGGAGACGCCGACCGGCCGGTTCCTCGGCATCGTGCACTTCCAGGCTCTCCTGCGCGAGCCCCCGTCGACGCTGGTCGGCGCGATCGTCGACAACGACATCGACTGGCCGCGCCCGGGCGCCTCGCTCCAGCACGTCGCCAACCTCCTGGCGGCGTACAACATGGTCGCGCTCCCCGTCGTCGACGAGAACTCCCACCTGCTCGGGGCGGTGACCATCGACGACGTCCTCGATCACCTCCTCCCGGAGGGTTGGCGCGAGAGCGACCCCGACAACGCGGAGGCGGTCACCCATGGCTGAGCGCGCACGTCTGGACCAGCCCCGCGAGGTCCGCCGATCCATCCGGCCCCGACGCCGCGAGCCCGATCCCGAGCGCTTCGGCCGGTTCGCCGAGTCGACCGCGCGCTTCCTCGGGACGGCCACGTTCATCGCCTGGATGACCGTGTTCGTCGCGGTCTGGATCGGCTGGAACATGCCCTACGGCCCGGACCGCCACCGCTGGGACGACTACCCGTTCATCTTCCTGACGCTGATCCTGTCGCTGCAGGCCTCGTACGCCGCTCCGCTCATCCTGCTGGCCCAGAACCGCCAGGAGGCCCGTGACCGCGTCACGCAGGAGCAGGAGCGCGACGCCACCGCGCAGGCCGCCGCCGACATGGAGTTCCTCGCCCGCGAGGTCGCGAGCCTGCGCCTCGGCATCGGGGAGGTCGCGACCCGCGACTTCATCCGCAGCGAGCTGCGCAACCTCGTCAACGACCTGGAGCGGCGCGACGACCACGACGAGCCCGAGACCCCCTAGCCCCGATCTGCGGACTCCTGCACGCTTTTTGGCGCGAATTCCGTGCAAGACCCCGCACATCTGGGCGGGGCGTCGGTCAGCGGCGGACGGCCTGGACGATCGCGTCGTGCATCGTCCCGGAGTGGCCCTGACGGCGAACGGTGGTGACGTCGATCGACGACCACTCGGCGGGCTCCAGCCACCCGGCCGCCTCCTCGCCGGTCCAGCGGAAGTCCGGGAAGTCGTGGTCGCCGGGCCTCTCGTCGATCGGGTGGTGGCCGACCAGCAGCAGCGTCCCGCCGGGGGCCACGGCCGCGCCCAGCTGGCGATAGAGCGTGGTCAGGGCCGGCTGCGGCAGGTACATGAACTGTGCCGACACCAGGTCGTACGCGCCGGGGTCACCCAGCCAGCTGCTGAGATCGACGCGCTGCCAGGTGATCCGGTCCGCGACGCCGGCGTCGACCGCGTGCCGGACTGCCTTGTCGAGCGCGACCTGGGAGACGTCCAGCGCGGTGACCGTCCAGCCCTGGCGGGCCAGCCAGATCGCGTCTGCGCCCTCACCCGCACCCACGTCCAGCGCGCGTCCGGGGGCCATGCCGGTCACCCGGTCGACCAGCTGAGGATTCGGCTGACCGCTCCAGATCCGCTCCTCCGACGCGTAGCGCTCGTCCCAGTAGTCCTCGGTGAACAGGTCCTGGCTCATCTGTCCCTCACCACTCTCGACTCGTCCCACACCGGCTCGTCCGACTCGTACAGCCTGCCATCGGAGCCAAAGACCAGGAACCGGTCGAAGCTCCGCGCGAACCACCGGTCGTGGGTGACCGCGACGACCGTGCCCTCGAACGTCGACAGGGCCGCCTCCAGCGCCTCCGCGGACTCCAGGTCGAGGTTGTCGGTCGGCTCGTCCAGCAGGAGCATCGTCGCGTGCGCGAGCTCGAGGAGCAGGATCTGGAACCGTGCCTGCTGGCCGCCCGAGAGCTGGTCGAACACCTGCTCACCGGCCTTCGCAAGACCGTACCGGTCCAGCGCCTTGGCAGATCCCTCGTGGCCCATCCCCCGGCGGTGGCCGTCGCCGTGGTGGAGGATCTCCAGGAGCGTGCGGCCCATCAGCGAGGGGTGCTCGTGCGTCTGGGCGAACCAGCCCGGACGCACGCGCGACCCCAGGCGGGCCATGCCGCTGTGCTTCACCGGGGGCGGCACGACGTCGCCCACGGGCTCGTGCTCGACGTCGGGACGCGAGCCTCCGCCCGCGAGTAGGCGCAGGAAGTGCGACTTGCCCGAGCCGTTGCTGCCGAGCACCGCGATCCGCTCCCCGAACCAGATCTCCAGGTCGAACGGCTTCATCAGCCCGGTCAGCTCGACCTGCTCGGCGACGACCGCGCGCTTGGCCGTACGCCCACCCTCGAGCCGCATCCGCAGGCTCTGGGCGATCGGCACGGCCTCGGGCGGGCCCTCGCGCTCGAATCTCTCCAGGCGTGTCTGGGCGGCCTGGTAGCGGGCGGCCATGTCGGAGTTGTACGCGGACTTCTGTCGATACATCAGCACGAGCGCCTTGAGCTTCGCGCGCTCCTCGTCCCACCGGAGCCGGCGCTCCTCGAGCTTGGCGTTGCGGTCCAGCCGCGCGTCCAGGTACGTCGAGAAGCGGCCGGGGTGCACCCACAGAGTGCTGCCCGCTGCTCCCGGCTCGAGCGTCGCGATGCGCTCCGCGACGCGTTCGATGAGCTCGCGGTCGTGGCTCACGAACAGGACGGTCTTGGGCGTCTCGACGAGCCGCTCCTCGAGCCACCGCTTGGCCGGCACGTCGAGGTAGTTGTCGGGCTCGTCGAGCAGCAGCACCTGCTCGGGCCCGCGGAGCAGCGCCTCGAGCACGAGCCGCTTCTGCTCACCACCCGACAGCGTCGTGACCTGGCGGTACTGGGCCTGCTGGAAGGGCACGCCGAGCGCCGCCATCGTGCAGATGTCCCACATGTCCTCGTGGTCGTAGCCGCCCGCATCGCCCCAGTCGACGATCGCCTGGGCGTACGCCATCTGGTCGCGCTCCTCGTCCCGCTCGATCATCGCGAGCTCGGTGCGGTCGACCTCCGCTGCCGCCGCACGGACGACGGGTGGGGCCACCGAGACGAGCAGGTCACGCACCGTCGTGTCGTCCCGGACCGAGCCGATGAACTGGCGCATGACGCCGAGGCCGCCGCTGACCGTCACGGCACCCGCGTGGGGGTCGAGGTCCCCGGTCGCGATGCGGGTCAGCGTCGTCTTGCCGGTGCCGTTGGGGCCGATGAGCGCGACCTTCGCCCCCTCGCCCACACGGAGGCTGACATCGGTCAGCAGCGGCCGCCCGTCGGAGAGCGTGAAGCTGATCGAGCTCAGGTCGAGGTGTCCCACGCGTCCATCGTCGCAGTGCAGACCTGTTAGGTCACACTCACCCGTCCGGTTGCCATACCCCCCGTACGATGGGGACATGGCAGTCGTCACCGAAGAACAGATCCGCGCCGCGCTCGGCACGGTCAACGATCCCGAGATCAAGCGTCCCATCACCGAGCTCGGCATGGTCGACACGATCACGATCGAGGAAGCGCAGATCACCGTCCGCCTCCTGTTGACGGTCTCCGGCTGCCCCCTCAAGGACACCCTGACCCGCGACATCACCGCTGCGGTCGCCGCGGTCGCGCCGGCGTACGGCGTCGTGGTCGACATGGGCGTGATGACCGATGAGCAGCGCAAGGACATGCAGGCGATGCTGCGCGGCGGTCGCGCCGATCGCGAGGTGCCGTTCGCGCAGCCCGGCTCGCTGACCAAGGTCTATGCGATCGCGTCGGGCAAGGGCGGTGTCGGCAAGTCGACCGTCACGGTCAACCTGGCCCTCGCGATGGTGCGTCGCGGGCTCAAGGTCGGCATCGTCGACGCCGACATCTACGGCCACTCGATCCCCGACATGCTCGGCGTCGGCGACATCCGCCCGACCCAGGTCGAGGACATGATCATGCCGGTCCCGATCAAGGGCCTCAAGGTCATCAGCATCGGCATGCTCAAGCCCCGCAAGGACCAGGTCGTCGCATGGCGCGGCCCGATGCTCGACCGTGCGCTCGTGCAGATGCTGAGCGACGTCTACTGGGGCGATCTCGACGCCCTGCTGCTCGACCTCCCCCCGGGTACCGGCGACATGGCGATCAGCCTGGGCCAGCACCTGCCCAACGCCGAGGTCGTCGTCGTGACGACCCCCCAGCCTGCCGCGGCCGACGTGGCCGAGCGCGCCGGCACGATGGCCTCGATGATGCACCAGCGCGTGGTCGGTGTCATCGAGAACATGTCCTACCTGCAGGTCCCCGGCGGCGAGCGCATGGAGATCTTCGGTTCCGGCGGTGCGGCCAAGGTCGCCGAGACGCTCAGCGGCCGCTTCGGCTACGACGTCCCGATGCTGGGCCAGATCCCGCTCGACCAGACGCTCCGTGAGGGCGGCGACGTCGGCGACCCGATCGTCATGTCCGATCCGGACTCGGAGTCGGCCAAGATCCTTCAGGGCATCGCCGATCAGCTCAGCGGACGCTCGCGCGGCCTGGCCGGCATGCAGCTGGGCCTGGCACCTGCCGGCCGCCTGTAGGCTCCCACCATGTTCGGCATGGGCATGCCCGAGATCGGCCTGATCCTCGTGGTCGCCCTGCTCGTGTTCGGACCCGAGAAGCTCCCCGAGCTCGCCAAGCAGGCCGGCGGCTTCGTCCGCACCCTGCGCAGGATGGCGGACAACGCCAAGAACGACCTCGGCCGGGAGATCGGCCAGGACCTGTCCGGGCTGGATCTGAAGGATCTGGACCCGCGCGAGGTCGTCCGGCGCAACTTCCTCGAGGACACGACGCCTGCGGCGACCAAGGAGACCCGGATCCTGCGGCCGGGCGAGATCCCGCCGTTCGACCCCGAGTCCACCTGACCGGGTGGGTCTAGGCCGCGCCCAGCCAGGACGTCATGCGGGTCAGGCCGTTGCCCACCCGGTCGACCGGGCCGGGCTGCTGGCCCATGCTGGGCAGCTCGGCGACGGCCCGCGCGACGCGCTCACGGTCGACGTCGGTCACGACGGTGAACACCGTGCCGTCCCGGTCCCAGGTCACGACCAGCGGACTGCCCTCGCGCACCCACACCTCGGACCCGCCCAGGCGTGCCTGCTCGAAGTCGTCCAGCCCGGACCGGTCGAGCGCCCCGGTCTGCTCGAAGAGGTCGAGCGAGGAGCGTCCGTCGCTGTAGCTCAGGGCGATCACCTCCCCCGCCTCGGCGTAGGAGCCCGACACGCGCTGAAGATCGCCTGCGAGCGTCTCGTGGCACGGCCACCCCGAGCTGCTGAGCTCGCTCATGGCCGATGCGGTGATCGTGCCCCCGCTCTCGGCGCGGGGCGCACCCGCGAACTCCGCGACGTAGCGCTCGTACGGCGGGGAGACCTCGTCGCCGACACGATCGGGCGTCCCCACGGCGTACGCGGTAGCGACGACGGCGATCGCGGCGCCGACCAGCACGAGGCCCGACCGGAAGGGTGCGGACCTGACCAGGCGCTCCCACCAGGCCTCGCTCGGGGGCGGGGCCGACGCCAGGTCGGCCAAGGAGGCGAGCAGCGCGGCCGGCGGCGCGGGCGCTGCTGACGTCGACATCCGCGACTTCAGGAGACGCTGCTGGCGTACGGCGCGCTCGCACTCGTCACAGGCCAGCAGATGTGCGGACGCCTCCTGCATCGCGGAGTCGGACAGCTGTACGTCCACGAATGCTGCGACATCGGCACCCAGGTGAGGCATCAGACGCCCACGGGCCCCACGAATCGGGTGCGTCCCTTGGACGGGGCGCGGTGCGCCAGGGCCTCCCGCAGCTGCGTGCGGCCGCGATGGATGCGCGAGCGCACGGTGCCGAGCTTGACGCCCAGCACGTCGGAGATCTCCTCGTAGGACAGCCCCTCGATGTCGCACAGGACCACCGCGACGCGGAACTCATCCGAGAGCGACGCGAGGGCGGCCTCGATGTCGGGATCGAAGTTGGCGTCGTGCACCGCGGACTCCGGCAGCACCTCGCCGCTGAGCAGCCGCTCCTCGGCGCCGTCGCCGAAGCCGTCCATGCGCAGGCGGGACTTGCGGCGTACACGGTCGAGGAACAGGTTGGTCGTGATGCGGTGCAGCCAGCCGCCGAAGTTGCCCGGCTCGTACGTGTCTAGCGAGCGGAAGACGCGGATGAAGACGTCCTGCGTGAGGTCCTCGGCGTCCTGACGATTGCCGGTGAGACGGTAGGCCAACCGGTAGACCCGGGCCGAGTGCTCGCTGACGATCCCTTCCCAGTCCTGGGGGGCTCGCTCGAGCGTCGTGGTGGCCACGTCTTCTGCCTTCATGGTGTCGATCGTTGTCCCTGCACCTGAGAGAACGCACAGAACCACCTGACGGTTCCCCATTTCCTCGTCCGAGCCTCCCCCTTCCGCGGGCTCCCCGCCGATAGGCTGGACCCACCACCGACCAAGGAGCCCACCATCACCACCGCAGCCAGCCTGGCGTTCGCCGAGGACCACCTGAGCGAGGACGACCATCTCGCCGCTGCCCGGCAGCGCGCCGACGAGGTCGGCGTGGTGCCCATCGGAACCGGCGGCGGTGCCGTCCTGTCCTTCCTCGCCTCGGCCATCCAGGCCAAGGCCATCGCCGAGATCGGCACCGGCACGGGCGTGTCGGGGCTGTGGCTCCTGCGCGGGATGCAGTCCGACGGGGTGCTCACCTCGGTCGACCTCGAGGCCGAGCACCAGCGTCTTGCCCGCGAGACGTTCACCGAGGCGGGCTTCGCCCCGCAGCGCTTCCGGCTCATCGCCGGAGCGGGCCTCGACGTGATGCCGCGCCTCACCGACGCCGGCTACGACCTGGTCTTCCTCGACGGCGACAAGGTCGAGTACGGCGAGTACCTCGAGCAGGCCGTACGCCTCGTGCGGCCCGGCGGGCTCATCGCGTTCGACAACGCGCTGTGGCACGACCGCGTGGCCGATCCGTCGCAGCGCGACCCCGAGACGACCGCGATCCGCGAGGTCGTGCAGCGCGTCGCCACCGACGACCGCCTACGCAGCATGCTGGTCCCCTTGGGCGACGGACTCCTCGTCGCCCAGCTCCTCACCTGACCCGCCCCCATCCGCTGAGGCGCGCCTCCCGTCCGCTGACGCGCGCCTCCCGTCCGCTGACGCGCGGCTCCCAGTCCGCTGACGCGCGGCTACGGTCCGCTGACGCGCGGCTGCCGCCCGCCGAGGCGCGCTCCCAGTCCGCTGACGCGCGGCTCCCGTCAGCCGAGGCGCGCTGCGGGGCTCCCCTCAGCGGACGGGAGGCTCCCGTCAGCGGACGCAAGGCTCCCCTCGGCGGACGCGGGGCTCCCGTCGGCGGACGGGAGGCGCGCCTCAGCGTTGGGTGTGGGTGGGTCAGTCGCCGTGGGGGGCGTGCTCGAAGCGGCCGGAGCTGCGGAAGCCGGCCGGGCCGCGGACGACCCCGATGACCTCGCTGGGCTCGATCGTGACCGGCGGCGAACCGATCAGCTGGGACACCACCGAGTCCGCGGCCACCACCTCGAACGAGCGCTGGAACGCCTCACGGGCCTCTGTGGACACGAAGACGTAGCTGCCCTCGAACCACTGCCCCTTGACGGCGCGCCACGTCTTGAACCGCAGCCCCTCGAGGCCGGCGAACTTCGCGTACGACTCGTCCTCGACATAGGCCCGCAAGGCCTTGAGCGTGCCTTTCGGTGCGTCGGTCAAGGACCAACGCACCGTCAGCCCGTACATCAGATGGCTTTGAGCGCGTCGCCGAGTGTGGCTGCTTCCTCGTTGTTGAGCTCTACGACCAGGCGTCCCCCACCTTCGAGAGGGACCCGCATCACGATGCACCGGCCCTCCTTGGTGACCTCCATCGGCCCGTCTCCGGTCCGTGGCTTCATGGCGGCCATCAGTTCCCCTCTCGTCCTGGCGCCCCCACCGCGTCGGTCAAGGCATGCCTACCATTATCGCCTATACCCCGACCGGTTTCGACCGCAGTCCCAAAGGAGACACCCTTGAGCGTTCCCACAGCCTCTCCGATCAGGTACGTGGTGGCTGACGGCGTCGGGACCGTGGCCCTCGATCGACCCGCCGAGATGAACAGCCTGACACTCTCGACGAAGGTCGCGCTCCGCGACGCCCTGCACGAGGCAGCGGCTGACAGCGCGGTGCGTTGCGTGGTGCTGAGGGGCGCCGGACGGGCCTTCTGCGTGGGCCAGGACCTGCAGGAGCACCTGGCCGGGATGGCGAGCGAGGAGGACCCGTACGGCAGCGCGAGCACCGTCGAGGACCACTACAACCCGATCGCCACGGCCATCGCGACGATGCCCAAGCCGGTCATCGCCGCGGTGAACGGGATCGCCGCCGGTGCTGGAGCGTCGATGGCGTTCGCCGCGGACTTCCGCGTCGTCGCGCGCTCGGCAGGCTTCAACACGGCCTTCGCCGCGATCGCGTTCTCATGCGACACCGGCGCCTCGTGGACCCTCCCCCGTCTGGTGGGAACCACCCGGGCGACAGATCTGCTCATGCGCCCGCGCACCATCTCGGCCGACGAGGCCCTCGAGATCGGCATCGCGACCTCGGTCGTGGACGACGACGCATTCGACGAGGCCGTCGCCACGCTCGCGCACGAGCTGGCCCACGGCCCCACGCTCGCGTACGGCGCCATCAAGCGCTCGCTGGCCTTCTCCGCGACGCACGACCTGGCGACGTCACTGCAGCACGAGGGCCAGAAGATGGCGCTGACGGCCGCTTCGTCGGACCACGCGGCCGCGGTCAAGGCGTTCCTGGCCAAGGAGAAGCCGGAGTTCACCGGCCGCTGAGGGACTCAGGCGAGCTTGCGGTCGTGCCCGGCCTTGCTCTCGTCGGACGCGGCTTCCTGCCACGCGAGCAGCTCGGCCCGCACCTGCACCTCGGCGGACTCGCTCGCGGCGAGCGCCTCCTGCGCTGCCAGCAGATCGACCCGCGCCGACTCCAGGTCGGAGCGCGCGCTGGTGACGTCGGCCTCGAGCGCCGCACGCCGGGCCCGCTCGGCGGACACCCGCTCGCGGGCCTGAGCGAGCTCGATCTCGGCGGTGACCAGAGCGTCGCGAAGGCTCGCGATCTGCGCATCGCGCAGACTGATGCGCTGGCTCATCTGGTCGGCGAACTCGATGTGCTCGCGCGAGCGGACGACTGCGATCTTGCGGTTGTCGTCGGCCAGGGTCGCGCGGTCGCGCGCCCAGTCACGGCGGACCTGGGCGATCTCGTTGGACAGCAGACGTGCGGCGACCCCACCCGCGACGACCGCGTAGGACGTCGCGACGACCAGCACGGGCACGGTCGCGACGATGAGCCCGACCACGGCGACGACGACGGCCGAGACGAGCAGGACGAGGGCGCCGACGGCGCGGCGGGAGCGGGGGATCCTCCGGTTGGACATGCTCGGATCGTAGGACGACAGGGCGCCGGATTTGCGGAGCCACGCCCTGAGGGCGGGCGACGGATGCGACACAGCGTCACGCGACGCCGGATGCTGGCCGCGCGACGCAGTCGGCGAGGTGGTCGTTGACCATCCCGGTGGCCTGCATCAAGGCGTAGGCCGTCGTCGGGCCGAAGAACCGAAATCCCTTCTTCTTCAGGGTCTTGGCCATCGCGATCGACTCCGGCGTCGTGGCCGGCACGTCGGCGAACGAGGTCGGCGCAGGACGCGGCGGCGGTGCGAACGACCACAAGAGGTCTGAGAACGACTCGTCGAGGGCGAGGAGCGTACGTGCGTTGCTGATCGTCGCCTCGATCTTCCTGCGGTTGCGGACGATGCCGGCGTCGTCGAGCAGCCGGGCCACGTCGGGCTCACCGAAGCCGGCCACGACCTCGGGGTCGAAGCCGGCGAACACCTCGCGGAACCGCTCGCGCTTGCGCAAGATGATGGCCCACGACAGCCCCGACTGGAACGCCTCGAGCGACATGCGCTCGAACAGCTCGCGGTCCCCGCGCAGCTCACGGCCCCACTCGGTGTCGTGGTACGCCGTCATCGCAGGGTCCTCGCCCCACGGGCACCGGACCACCGGGGTCGGCTCAGCCATCGATGGGCGCCTCAGTCGGCCCGGTTGACGAAGTAGGAGACCGCCTCGTCGATGTCGTCGGTGACGTGCAGCATGTCCACGTCGCCGGGAGTGATCTTGCCGTCGGTCTCCATCGTCGCGCGCAGCCAGTCCACGAGCCCGCCCCAGTAGGCCGAGCCGAACAGCACGATCGGGAACGAGGTCACCTTGCCCGTCTGCGCGAGCGTCAACGCCTCGAACAGCTCGTCCATCGTGCCGAATCCGCCGGGCAGCACGACGAACCCCTGGGCGTACTTGACGAACATCGTCTTGCGGACGAAGAAGTAGCGGAAGTTGACGCCGAGGTCGACCCAGTCGTTCATGCCCTGCTCGTGGGGCAGCTCGATGCCGAGGCCCACCGACACGCCGCCACACTCGCTCGCTCCGCGGTTGGCGGCCTCCATCGCGCCGGGGCCGCCCCCGGTGATGATCGCGTAGCCGTGGCCGCACAGCTGCGCCGCGATCTGGCGTCCTGCCTCGTACATCGGGTCGTCGGGCTGCGTGCGGGCCGAGCCGAACAGGCTGACCGCGGGGCCGAGCTCGGCGAGCGCGCCGAAGCCCTCGATGAACTCGGCCTGGATGCGCAGGACCCGCCACGGGTCGGTGTGCACCCAGTCGGTGGGCCCGCGCGAGTCGAGCAGCCGCTGGTCGGTCGTGCTGTCGGGCACCATTGCACCCTGGAGCCGCACGGGGCCTCTCTGGTGGACGGGACGGTCGTTCATGCGCTCAGCCATTTCTCGAGGGTCGCGAGCACCCGGACCAGGTGCTCGACGGGGACCTGCTCGTCCGCCTTGTGGGCGTAGACAGGGTCGCCGGGGCCGTAGTTGACCGCGGGGACGCCCAGCAGCGTGAACTGGGCGACGTCGGTCCAGCCGAACTTGGGACGCGGCTCGGCGCCCACCGCCTCGACGAACGCCGCCGCAGCGGGCCGGGTGAGGCCGGGCAGCGCACCGGGTGCCGTGTCGGTCACCGTCAGCTCGAAGCCGCCGAACACCTCGTTGAGGTGGGCGAGCGCGTCGTCCTCCGAGCGATCGGGGGCGAAGCGGTAGTTGACCGTCACGACCGCCTCGTCGGGGACGACGTTGCCCGCCACGCCGCCGCTGATGCCGACCGCGTTGAGCCCTTCGCGATAGACCAGGCCGTCGATCTCGACGTGCCGCGGCTCGTACGTCGTGAGGGTCGCGAGCACCGGCGCGAGGGCGTGGATCGCATTGCTGCCCATCCAGGACCGCGCCGAGTGGGCCCGCTCCCCCGCGGTGCGGATCTCGACCCGCATCGTGCCCTGGCAGCCGGCCTCGACGCCGGCGTCGGACGGCTCCATCAGGATCGCGAAGTCACCGGCCAGCAGCTCGGGACGCTCGCGGGCGATGCGGCCCAGCCCGTTGAACTCCGCCGCGATCTCCTCGGCGTCGTAGAACACGTAGGTCACGTCGCGCACCGGCTCGGGCACCGTCGCCGCGAGCGTCAGCGCCACTGCGACGCCGCCCTTCATGTCGCACGATCCCAGGCCGTGCAGGATCCCGTCCTCGAGCCGGGACGGGAAGTTGCCGTTGGCCGGCACGGTGTCGACGTGGCCCGCGATGACGACGCGCTCGGAGCGGCCGAGGTGGGTGCGAGCCACGATCGTGTGACCGTCGCGGACGATCTCGAGGTGGTCGAGGGGGCTCAGGGCCGCCTCGATCGCATCGGCGATCTCCTGCTCGTGGAGGCTCTCGGAGGCGATGTCGACGAGCGCGGCGGTGAGGCCGACGACGTCGGTGGTCAGGTCGAGTGCGGGCACAGGACTCATTCCATCACGCGCGGGTGACGAGGCGGCGTCGTCATGGCGTCGGGAAGACGCAGAACTCATTGCCCTCAGGATCTGCCATGACCGTCCACTCCTGCTGGTCGCCGGCGGGGGCCAGGACGTTCGCGCCCGCCCCGACCAGGTCGTCGACGGTGACGCCCTCGCGGAGGGTGACGTCCCAGTGGATGCGGTTCTTGACCGTCTTGGGCTCGGGCACCGGCACGAAGTCGATCGACTCGAGCGGGGAGGCGGGGATCTCGTCGAGATAGGAGTAGCCGTCGTCGTGGCCGAGCACGCCACCCATGACGTCGGCCCACCAGCGCGAGATCGTCTCGTGGTCGGCCGAGTCCACGACGACGTCCTTGAGCCGCTTGGCGGGGGGCTCGTCGTAGGTGAAGACGCACATCTCACCGCCCTCGGGATCGGCGAAGGTGGTCCACGCGAACTCACCCGGCGCGCTCAGCTGCTCGAGGCCCGCGAACGGCTCGAGGGACTCGGCACGGACGTCGAGGTGCACGCGCTGCTTGACCGTCCGCGGCTCCGGCACGAGGTTGATCCAGACCTCCTCGCCCGGATCGGGGCCGCGCAGGACCGCGTCACCGTCGTCGAGCTCCGCCAGCTCGTAGCCGAGGGTGCGGGCCCAGAATCCCTGGACGGCGGACACGTCGGAAGCGTCGATGCACAGCGCCTTGTACGTCACGAGAGCCATGCTCCCGAGGCTAGCGGCGGGGGCGGACGTCCGCGAGCCCTCAGTCCTGGACCGCCTTGACGATCGTGATCGCCGCGGTGACCGCCCCCGTGACCGCGCCGGGCTCCCCGTCCTGGATCGCCCACATCGCGCGGATCGCCTCGCGCACCACGACCCAGTCGCGGGCCCGGTCCTCGTCGAGGCCCGCGTCGTCGACCACCGTGTGGAACCGCCGGCGGATCGCGGTGCGCAGGTCCCCGGACGCCACGATCTCGTCCCACCGGTTCCACAGCAGCGGAGCGATCTCGTAGTGCGGGTCGCCCGACACGGGCTTGGGGTCGATCGCCAGCCACGGGGACCGGTCGCCCGCCAGCACGTTGCCGTAGTGCAGATCGCCGTGCACGAGCCGCCCCACGCTGGCGTCGTCGCCGACGAACGCCCGTCCGAGGTGGACGGCCTGCTCGACGACCCGGCGCGGCAGAGGCGCGCCGCGAGGCAGCGCGGCGAGATCGTCGGTCCACCTCGAGACGTACGCCGTGAGCGGCACGAGCTGGGCGGGTGCGGGCACGTGGAGCCGTCCGAGGAGCCCCGCGACGACCGAGCACGCCTGCAGCACCGGGACCGAGCCCAGGTCACGCGTCTGCAGCCGCTCGAGCAGCATCGCGTCACGCCGGGGATCGGCCCGGACGAGACGCACGGCTCCGCGCCCGTGCCAGTGCTGCAGCGCGAGCGCCTCGTGGCGGGCCTCCTCGTGCGGCATGACGACCTTGAGGACGAGCCGCTCCCCCGCGGCGACGACCGGCACCACGAGCGCGGTGTGCCCGTGCAGCGGGTCGCCGTCGACCGTGAGCTCCCACTCGTCGATCAGCTCACGCACGACCCGCGGCAGACCGGCGACCCACCGGAACCAGTCGTCACCGCGGGCCGCATACGCCTGGAGCGCGGGTGGCAGGTCGAACGGCAGGAGAGCCATGCGGTCAGCCTGCCACCGCGTGCCACCTGTGGAGCCATGGGACACACTTCGGTGCATGACGCACTCCTTCGAGGGGCACATCGCCGGGCTGGGCACCACCTCGGGCACGCGCATCGTCGTCGGCATGTGGGACGAGAGCCCCTACGGCACGTTCGCCGACGTCATGGTCGAGCAGCCCTCGGGCCACCGCATCCTGATCGCCCCCCGCCAGGAGATCGCCGACTTCGTGGCCTCGACGTACGACTTCGACGAGGTGCGCATCGAGCCCGTCTCGCTCGAGACCGGCCCGGAGTGGTCCGTGCACACCCGCTCGCTGCAGGTGCGGTTCACCCCCGGCCGGCGGATCTGGATCTCGCCCCTGCTGTCGCTCGTGCCGTCGCACCTGCGCCGTCAGTCGTCCTGGGCCCGGCTCTGCAACCCCGTCGCACGGCGCGTGATGCCGGGCGTGCAGACCTACGGGACGGCCGGCAACGACCGGGTCGAGTGGTACGCCGCGACGAGCGTGCGGCACCTGTCCTGCGCCCGGGCGACGTGGGAGGGCGAGGAGCTGGGCGATCTCGCACCGGTCACGCCACCCGTGCGGTTCGGCTTCGCCTCCGCACCGGCCGAGCCCACGCTGACCACCCTCACGTCGTACGTCCGTGAGTAGCCTGAGCACCATGAGGACCGAGATCACGACCGAGGCGCAGTTGCGCGACCTCCTCGGGCACCCGATGCAGCGGGCGATCGACAAGGAGCGGCAGAGGCTCGCCCCTGAGCACCGGGACTGGCTCGCAGCGTCGCCGTTCTGTCTCGTGGCGACCTCGGACGCCCACGGCCGCCTCGACGTCTCGCCCAAGGGCGACCCGGCCGGTTTCGCGCTCGCGCTGGACGACACGACGATCGCGATCCCCGAGCGCCCGGGCAACCGTCGCGCGGACGGTTTCGTCAACGTCCTGCAGAACCCGCACGTCGGGCTGCTCTTCCTCGTCCCGGGCCGAGGCGACACGCTGCGCATCAACGGGCGGGCGACCCTGCTGGCCGATGCGCCGTACGCCGACCGCATGGAGGTCAAGGGGCACCGGCCCGGCGTGATCCTCGAGGTCGCGGTCGAGCAGGTGTTCTTCCACTGCGCCAAGGCGTTCCTGCGCTCGGACCTGTGGCAGCCCGAGACGTGGCGCCCCGACGCGGTCATGAGCCGTGCCCAGATCGCCAAGAACCTCGAGCGCCCCGACGAGTCGCTGGAGCAGATCGAGGCCTACTACGGGCAGCAGTACGCCCAGAACCTGTACTGAAGCAGGAGGTCAGCGGAAGCCCGCGCCGCCGCCCGTGGGGTTGCGGACCTTCTCGCCCTTGGCCCGCGCGACGTCCGCGAGCTCGGCCTGGAACGCGATCATCCGCGCCGTCAGGTCGCTGTCGCCCGCTGCCAGGATGCGCACCGCGAGCAGCCCTGCGTTGCGGGCGTTGCCGATCGAGACCGTCGCGACGGGCACGCCCGCGGGCATCTGCACGATCGACAGCAGCGAGTCCATGCCGTCGAGGTGCTTGAGCGGCACGGGCACACCGATGACCGGCAGCGGCGTCACCGCGGCCAGCATGCCCGGCAGATGGGCGGCGCCGCCGGCCCCGGCGATGATGACCTCGAGGCCCCGCCCGTGCGCATCCCGTCCGTACGCCAGCATCTCGTCGGGCATGCGGTGCGCCGAGACGACGTCGGCCTCGTACGCGACGTCGAACTCCTTGAGCGCGGTCGCGGCGGCCTCCATCGTCGGCCAGTCCGAGTCCGATCCCATCACGATGCCCACGCGTGCGCTCATGGGCAAGGACCCTACCGGGACGTCAGCCGTCGATGAAGAGCGCAGCCGCACGACGGGCGCGGGCCAGCACGTCGTCGAGGTCGTCGCCGTACGCCGTCACGTGACCGACCTTGCGACCGGCCTTGACCGCCTTGCCGTACAGGTGGATCTTGACGTCGGGCTCCGCGGCGAGGACGACGGACCGCTGGGCCTGCAGGTCCTCGACGCTGCCACCGAGCACGTTGACCATGACCGACCACGGCGCACGGGCGTCGGTGCTGCCGAGCGGCAGGTCGAGCACCGCACGCAGGTGGTTCTCGAACTGGCTGGTGTGCGCTCCGTCGATCGACCAGTGGCCCGTGTTGTGCGGGCGCATCGCGAGCTCGTTGACGAGCAGCCGGCCGTCGGTGGTCTCGAACAGCTCGACCGCGAGGATGCCCGTCACGTCGAGCTCGGTCGCGATCGTCACCGCCAGGTCGCGGGCGGCCTCGGCCAGCGCGGGGTCGAGATCGGGCGCGGGGGCGATGACCTCGTTGCAGACGCCGCCGGCCTGGCGGGACTCCACGACGGGGTACGCGCGGACCTCCCCCGACGGCGAACGGGCGACGAGCGCCGAGAGCTCGCGGCGGAAGTCGACGAGCTCCTCGGCCAGGAGCGGGGTCCCGGCCGAGAACGCCTCCTCGGCGTCGGCGACGGAGCGGACGACCCAGACGCCCTTGCCGTCGTAGCCGCCGCGAGTGGTCTTGAGGACCGCCGGGAAGCCGAACGACTCGAGGTCCTGGGCCGACGAGATCGGCGCGTTGCGCGGGCAGGGTGCGCCGAGGGCGCCGAGGCGCTCGCGCATCGAGCCCTTGTCCTGGGCGTACAGCAGCGCGTGCGGGCCGGGGCGGCACGCGTGCCCCTCGGACTCCAGCGTGCGCAGGTGCTCCGGCGGCACGTGCTCGTGGTCGAACGTCACCACGGGGACGTCCGCGACGACTTCGCGCAACGTCTCCAGGTCGGTGTAGTCACCGACCCGGTGGTCGGGGACGACCTGTGCGGCCGACACGTCCGGCCCCTCCGCGAGGAGGCGGATGCGAACGCCGAGGGCCGTCGCGGACTGCTGCATCATCCGGGCCAGCTGGCCTCCGCCGATGACGGCGAGCTCAGGTGTGGGCACGCGCCCACCCTAGCGGGACCGGAATCCGCGGCGCTCGGTCACCGTGATGGGCGAGACGTTGCCGAATCCGCGCAGCGGGCGCGGCGGCAGGGCCCGGGTGTCGAACTCCTCGGTGATCGCCGCCGCGGTGGCGTCGTCGACCAGCACCCGGTTGCTCCGCGCGACGTGCGAGAGGCGCGCCGCGAGGTTGACCGGCGGACCGAACACGTCGCCGAGGCGACTGACGACGGACCCGGTCGCGAGCCCCACGCAGATGTTGGGCAGCTCGGACCGCAACGCGATCTGCTTGACCAGGTCGAGGGCGGTACGGGTGGCCTCCGCCGGGTCGTCGGACACGAACAGCACCGCGTCGCCGAGCGTCTTGATGACGCGCCCGCCGTGCGCGGTCACGATGTCGGAGCACCGGGTCTCGAAGTTCTCCACGAGCGCGCCGAGGCTGTTGTCGTCGAGCCCGTTGGACAGCGACGTGAAGCGCGACAGATCCGCGAAGCCCACGGTCATGACCGTGGACAGCAGCTCCTCGTCCGCGGCTCCGAGCGCCTCCATGCGGGCCGTCGCCGCCTCCAGGTGGCGCCGCCACGCGTAGACCATGAGGTGCTCGAACCCCGGGCCGGCCGACTTGGCCAGCTGGACGGCCGCGTCGAGACGTGTCGGTGCCTTGCCCTCCTGGACGTCGCGCTCGATCTGCTCGATCAGCGTCGTCACCTGCCAGTCCGCGAGGCGGGACATCGTCGTGCCGAGCGCCCGGGTCATCCGGAAGACGGTCTGCTCGTCCATGACCTGGTCGTGGATGGTCGAGGCGACAGCCGCGATCGCATCGACGTCGGCGTCGCCGTACGCGATGCTGTCGCCGGTGTCGGCGAATCCGAGCGCACGCCACAGTCGCTGGCCGTCCTCGACCGAGAGCCCGCCCTTGTCGGCCGCCTCGGCGCTCGTGAGGGTGAGCTCGCCGCCCAGGATCAGGCGGACGAGCTTCTCACGCAGGTCAGACCGATTCATCGTTCCTCGCGGTCCCGTGCTGCTCGAAGACCAGGTTGGAGACTGTGCGGTGGAACGCCTCGATCCTCGGGATGTCGCGCAGCTGCAGACCGGCCTGCTCGCTCGCGTCGTGGATGATCAGCGTCCCGCAGCCGAGCAGACGGTCGTTGAGGTTCTTCTCGTACGCGACGTCGTTGACGCGGCTCAGCGGGATCACCCGGCCGGTGCGGGTGAGGATGCCCTTCTGCTCGAGGAGGCGCTTGGTGGTCAGCGTGTACGTCCACAGGTACCACTTCAGGAACGGCAGGAGCACGCCCCAGATCAGCAGCACCGCCGCGACCGCCACGACGATCCAGCCGACCACGCCGTCGCCCTTGTCACCGACCCGCGGGACGAGGAACCCCGCAGCGACCGCCAGGACGAGCAGGATCAGGAACGGCACGAACAGCACCTTCACGTGGGTGCGGGTCGTCTCGACGGTCTGCTCCCCGTCGATCATCAGCTTGCGCGACAGGCTCATGCCATCACCTCCCGAGGAAGCGCACAGTAGGTCGGTGCCGGCATGACTGCTTCACTGTTCACTCGCTGGCGCTCGCTCATGCCGCCACCTCCCGAGGAAGCGCACAGTAGGTCGGTGCCGGCATGACTGCTTCACTGTTCACTCGCTGGCGCTCGCTCATGCCGCTGATTGTCTCACCCCGCCGGGCGCACGTGGGTGACGTCGCCCGCGCTGATCGCCCGGCCGTCCACGAGCAGTCGGCCCATCTCGTCGATGCCGGTGGCCAGTCCCTCCAACGGCTCGTCGTGGGGCTGGGTCACCCGGACGCGCTGGCCGATCGTCACGCACCGTCGGACGTACGAGTCGCGGATCCCGCCTGCGGGGTCGCCGCCCGACGCCGACCAGGCCCGGTAGAGCGCCTCGAGATTGCGCAGGAACGCCCGGATGACGATCGTGCGGTCCGTCTCGGTGGCGCCCTCCAGCAACAGGGACGTCGCCGCCGGAGTCGGCAGCTCGTCGCGGCGCAGCGAGACGTTCAGGCCCACCCCGACGACGGCGGCCGGACCGATCGGCGTCTCGGTCCGCTCGAGCAGGATGCCGGCGATCTTGCGGCCGTCCACCAGCACGTCGTTGGGCCACTTCAGGGACGAGCCCACGCCGCACTCCTGCACCGTCGCGTCGACCGCGAGGCCCGCGAGCAGCGGCAGCCACACCCAGCGGGCGGGCGGGACGCCGTCGGGGCGCAAGAGCACCGACACGATCGCGCCGGACCCGGCGGGGGACTCCCACGTCCGGTCGAGACGCCCCCGGCCGGCGGTCTGCGCATCCGTGACGTGGACGAGCCCCTCCGGCGCGCCGGACCTCGCGGCGGCGGCCACGTCGGCGTTCGTGCTGCCGGTCTGCGCGGTCACCACGACCTCGGAGAAGAACCGCTTCGGCCCCGTCAGCGCCGACCGCAGCGCGGCCGTGTCAAGGGGCGGGCGGTCGAGGTCGCGATAGGACATGAGAACAGACTCACATATCCGATGGGCCCCGCTGTCGTTACTCTGACCTGCGTGACTGAACACGAGATGGAAGCCAAGCCCGAGCTGCACACCACCGCCGGCAAGCTTGCGGACTTCATCGAGCGGCGCGACACAGCCCTCGTCGAGATGGCCGAGCGCGCGCACGAGAAGCAGAGTGCCCGCGGTCGCCAGAGCGCCCGCGAGCGCATCGACCAGCTGCTCGACGAGGGCTCGTTCGTCGAGCTCGACGCGCTGGCCCGGCACCGGGCGACCGATTTCGGCCTGGACAAGAACCGGCCGCTCGGCGACGGCGTCATCACCGGATACGGCACGATCGACGGCCGCCAGGTGTGCGTCTTCAGCCAGGACTTCAGCGTCTTCGGCGGCTCGCTCGGCCAGGTGTACGGCGAGAAGATCACCAAGGTCATGGACCTCGCGATCAAGTCCGGCTGCCCCATCATCGGCATCAACGAGGGCTCGGGCGCGCGCATCCAGGAGGGCGTCGTCTCGCTCGGCCTGTACGGCGAGATCTTCAAGCGCAACGTGCACGCGTCAGGCGTCATCCCGCAGATCTCGCTCATCATGGGCGCCAACGCCGGCGGCCACGTCTACTCCCCCGCGGTCACCGACTTCGTGATCATGGTCGACAAGACGTCCAACATGTTCATCACCGGCCCCGACATCATCAAGACCGTCACCGGCGAGGAGGTGACGATGGAGGATCTCGGCGGCGCCCGCGCACACAACACCAAGAGCGGCAACGCCCACTACATGGGAGCCGACGAGCAGGACGCGATCGAGTACGCCAAGGCGCTCATCTCGTTCCTGCCGCAGAACAACATGGAGGAGGCCGAGGTCTACCCCGAGGTCGCCGATCTCGAGCGCAACGAGACCGACCTCGCCCTCGACACCCTCATCCCCGACTCGGCCAACCAGCCGTACGACATCAAGACCGTCATCGAGGCGGTGCTCGACGACGGCGACTTCCTCGAGGTCATGCCGCTGTTCGCCCAGAACATCGTGATCGGCTACGGACGGGTCGAGGGCCGCAGCGTCGGCATCGTCGCCAACCAGCCGATGCAGCTGGCCGGCTGCCTCGACATCGACGCGTCCGAGAAGGCCGCCCGGTTCGTGCGCACCTGCGATGCTTTCAACATCCCGGTCCTGACGTTCGTCGACGTGCCCGGCTTCCTGCCCGGCACCGACCAGGAGTGGGACGGCATCATCCGCCGCGGCGCCAAGCTCATCTACGCGTACGCCGAGGCGACGGTCCCGCTCATCACGGTCATCACCCGCAAGGCGTACGGCGGTGCGTACGACGTCATGGGCTCCAAGCACCTCGGCGCCGATCTCAACATCTCCTGGCCCACCGGCCAGATCGCGGTCGTCGGCGCGACGGGCGCAGTCGGCATCCTCTACCGCAAGGAGCTCGCGGCGTCCGACGACCCCGACGCGCTGCGCGCCGAGCTCATCACCGAGTACGAGGACACGCTCTGCAACCCGTACCTCGCGGCCGAGCGCGGCTACGTCGACGCGGTCATCGAGCCGAGCCAGACTCGCGCTGAGATCGTCAAGGGCCTGCGCCTGCTGCGCACCAAGCGCGAGACGCTTCCGCCCAAGAAGCACGGGAACATCCCCCTGTGAGCGGCGACGAGACCGCGGCCACCGAGGCGACGCACACGCCGATCCTGCGGGTGGTCAAGGGCGACCTGGGCGCCGAGGAGCTGGCCGCGCTGGTGGCCGTCGTGGCGGCGCGCAACGCGGCCGCGGCCAACGCCGCCTCGCGCACCAAGCCGAGGCTCCGCTCCGAGTGGGGACACCCGGCCCGTCAGGTCCGGCCCGTGCACACCTTCGGGCCCGATCAGTGGCGTCGGTCCTCGTTCGGCCGCTGAGCAATGACCCTGCGCCCGCTGTCCGACCTCAGCCCCGCTGACTGGCTGCTCGACGACCCGGCGCCGGCCGCGCTCAGGGCGCACCTCGGACCGTCGGGCTTCGCGGCGTACGCGCGGGTGCTCCACTCGCCGACGGGTGAGGGCGACCGCTTCGAGGGGCACCTCGACGGCGCCCTGCTCGCGGCCCTCGTCGACGTCCTGGCGCGGCACACCCGCACCCCGGACGACTGCTGCTTCGCGCTGTGGGAGGGCTACGGCGACATCCACGGTGGCGAGGCCGCGGGCTTCCTCACCGCGTTCTCGGGTCCGTCACGGTGGCCCGGACGGATCTTCACCAAGGACAAGCCGAAGGCCCCGCCTCCCCCCGCGTTCCCTCCCGACGTCATGGCCGGTCCTCTGCTGACCGTCAACGGCGAGGAGCACTTCCTCTTCGCCGGCCCCCTGGCCGACGCCGGCCGGTGGGGAGCTGCGAGCTACGGCGGCGGCGTGCCGCGTGACATCAACAGCCCCAACCTGATGTGGCCCGCCGACCACGCCTGGTTCGTGACCACCACCATCGAGGGCACCTGGACCGGCGTGGGCGGCACCGAGTCGCTGATCGCCGAGCTGCTGCACGACCCTCGCCTCGAGGTCGTCCGACAGCGCTACGACGAAGGAGCCCTGCGATGAGGGTCGTGCTCGCGTCCCAGTCCCCCGCCCGGCTCGCGACGCTGCGCAGCGCCGGCATCGAGCCGGACGTGATCGTGTCGGGCGTCGACGAGGACCAGGTCACCACGACCGACGCCGGCAATCTCGCCGCCGCGCTCGCCCAGCTCAAGTGCCGCGCCGTCGCCGCACAGGTCGAGCCGGACGCCCTCGTCATCGGCTGCGACTCCGTGCTGGCGTTCGAGGGCGAGATCTTCGGCAAGCCGGAAGGGCCCGACGAGGCCGTGGGGCGCTGGCGCCGCATGCGGGGGCGCAGCGGCGTCCTGCACACGGGGCACTGCGTGCGCCGCGGCGAGGACGAGCTCATCGAGACCGCGTCCACGATCGTCCACTTCGCCGACGTCACCGACGACGAGATCGACGCCTACGTCGCGACCGGCGAGCCGCTGCACGTCGCCGGCGCGTTCACGATCGACGGCCTCGGCGGGGCGTTCATCCGCGGCATCGAGGGCGACCACCACAACGTCGTCGGCCTGTCGTTGCCGGTCCTGCGCGACATGGCCAGGGACCTTGGAATCCCATGGACCTCCCTCTGGACCCTGTCAAGCTGAAGCATTTGTTGGTAAGAGGACCCAAGAAGTGGGACAATGGCACTGATGGCAACCACACCGCGCAAACGCCGCTACCACGCTTCCAGTCCCTTCCAGGCAGGTCCTGAGGTGATCGACGAGGTGTACGAGGTCGGCGCCCGCGTCTCCCACGACACCTACGGCATGGGACGCATCGTCAGCATCCAGGGCACGACCTCGGCCCAGGTCGACTTCGGCGACGGACCCAAGCACATCCCGCTGCCCTGCTCGAAGATGACCGCCCTCTAGGCGGCCCCTTCGTCACCGGCTTCCCGGGTCCCGCAGGCTCTCGAGGTGCTCACGCGCCTCCGCAGTGCGCCCGGCGCCGTAGACCCTGAGCATCTCGGCGATGTCCGGGTGGGTGTCGGCGAGACGCTCGGCCGCGTCCAGATGGTCAGGCGCGCCGGCCACCCGCCGGAACAGGTCCTGGATCTCGGCGACCGCATCGTCACGGGTGGATCGCCGGGTCGTCAGGATGTCCCCTCCCCCGTGCACGAGCGCGACCCGCGCGAGTGCGTCCTCGCGCCCCATGGCGCCCCGCTCCACGGCGTCCACCGCGTCGTGCAGCACCTGCAGCCGCTGGGCGGCCACCGGATGGCCGATCTTGACCCGGCGCGCATTGATCAGCTGGGAGAGCATCGGCGCGGAGATCCCGAGGATCCCCGCCAGCTGCGACTGGTTCATCCCGAGGACGCGGGCACATCGGCCGAGGATGTCGCCGAGCGGCTCCCCGTAGATCTCGGCCTGCGCCGCCCGACCGTCCATGCGTCCCCCTCGATTTGCGTTCGCAACGCCATGGCATCTTGACACAGCGACAAGGTGTCCGCGAGACTCGTGCCGACATTTGCTTTTGCAAACTCCGCTCTCACTTCCGGGGACACCATGATCCGTACGTCGACCGCCCTGATCGCCGCGGCCCTCCTCGCCGCCCTGCTGCCCCTGCCCGCCGCGTCGGCAGCGCCGGCCGCTGACGACGAGACCGCCGGGCGGATGATGCTCGTCCTGGACTCGTCCGGGTCGATGAAGGAGAAGGCGGGCGGCGGGCAGACCAAGATCGCCGCGGCCCGGCAGGCACTCGCACAGGTGGTCAAGGGTCTCCCCGCCGAGCAGGAGGTGGGCCTGCGCGTCTACGGCGCGAAGGTCTTCTCGGCCTCGGACAAGGGCGCGTGCACCGACTCGCAGCGGGTCGTCGACCTCGACACCGCCAACCGCGACGAGCTCACCAGAGCCATCAAGGCGTACAAGCCCTACGGCGAGACCCCGACCGGCTACGCCCTGCAGCAGGCCGGCAAGGACCTTGGCCAGGACGGTCGCCGCACCATCGTGCTGGTCTCCGACGGGGAGTCGACCTGCGACCCGGACCCGTGCGCCGCCGCGGCAGAGCTCGCCGAGGACGGGATCGATCTGCGGATCGACGTCGTCGGGCTCGACGTCTCCGGCAAGGCCCGTGAGCAGCTCAAGTGCGTGGCGCGCTCCGGGCACGGCACCTACTACGACGCCGACAGCGCCGCCGAGCTGACGCAGTCGCTCACCACGACCCGCATCCGGGCCTCGCGCCCCTTCGACCTCACCGGCACTCCCGTCAAGGGAGCACCGGTCGCGACCGACGCGCCGACCCTGGAGACCGGGGCCTATCTCGACTCGTTCGGAACCGGTGACGGGCTCTGGTACAAGGTCGAGCGCACCGTCGCCAACAGCACCTTCCACGTCGGCGTCACCCACCGATCGGCCGGCACCGGCAACTCCGGCGACAAGGCGTACGTCGGGATCTACGCGGGACCCGACGAGGACCGGTGCGCGTACAGGACGTCATTCGCCCGCGGCAACATCGCCTACACCGCGGCGAGCAGCTGGCGGCCCTCGCCCAACGCCTGCAACACCGCCAAGACCCTGTGGGTCAACGTCAAGCAGGTGTCCACACGGCGCGACTTCTCCGCGGAACCGGTCGAGATCGTGGTCTACGAGGAGCCGCCCCTGGCCGACCCCTCCGGCGCGGACCTGCCGCCGAAACCCGCCACGCCCACCTGGAGCACGCTGACGCCGGCGAGCAGTCCACAGGTCGGAGTCGTCCCCGGCACGTCGATCTCGAGCGCCCCCGTCGTGAGCGACGGCACGTACGCCCTCGACATCAACCCCGGTGAGACACAGGTCGTCGCGGTGCCGCTGGACTGGGGACAGAACGTGCAGGCCCAGATCGATGGCAAGCTGACCGCGGCGCACCACGAGTCGACGTTCGACGCTCCCTGGGTGCAGGTCCTCGGCCCCGTCCGGGAGGCTGTCGACTCCGACGAGTACGGCACCGACACGCCGCCCGGCGACTGGACCTCGCGGTTCTCGAGCCTCCCCGACGACCTGAACACCTACCGCTCGGGCTCGCAGTCGTACACGGTCGCCTATCGCAATCGCGCCGAGGCCGAGGCGCACCTCAGTGGGTCGGGCACGGCCGGTCTGCGCTACGTCCAGATCTCCTACGGCGCCGACAACGAGGTGCCGCTGGCCTATTCGTTGACGCTCAGGACCAACGGCACGGCGGGCGAGGGTGCGCCGACGTACGACGAGGTCCAGGGCCTGACCGCACCCACGGCCGACTCGCCGCTCGTGACGGGGACCGGCGCCGTGAGCGACGCCGCAAAGCCGGCATCGAGCAGCAAGGCGGCGACGAAGCCGGCCAAGGACGACAAGGACGGCCTGCCGGTGGCGCCGATCGGGCTCGGCGTGGTCGGGGTCGGGCTGCTCGTCGGCGCACTCGTGGTGCTGCGGCGCTCGCGCTCCGCCAGCTAGCCGAGCAGGAGGCGCGCAGAGGCCGCGACGAGCCCGAGCCCCGCGACGGCGAGTCCTCCGGCGAGCAGCCGCAGGCGTGTCCGGGCGTCGATCCGGTGCCTCCGTGACGACGGGCCGTCCGGACCCCAGCCCGGCGGGAGCTCCGGCAGCTGGCGGAACACCTCGATCGGGTCTCCCGGCTCGTCCAGTGGGTCGATCGACAGCAGCGCGGCCCGGGCCTCGGCCGCCGACGCGTAGCGCTCGTCCGGCCGCGTGGCGCAGAGCCGCCCGCACCACGTCGCGAACGGTCCGTCGGCCGGCACCGGAGGGCCTGCGTGGGTCGGGCGTGAGCCGGTGAGCATCTCGGCCAGCACCGTGCCCACGGAGTAGAGGTCCTGCAGAGGACTGGGATCGGCCCGCTCCTGCACCTCGGGCGCCGCGTAGCCCGGGGTGTGCACCATCTCGGACGCCCGGGTGAGGCGCGGCTCGTCCCTTGTCGTCGCGATGCCGAAGTCGGACAGGCGTACGTGAGGAGTGCCGGTGCCGGTCGCCTCCAGAAGGATGTTGGCCGGCTTCACGTCGCGGTGCACGATGTCGGCGCGGTGGACCGCGTCGAGGGCGTCGAGCAGCTGCAACCCGACCTCACGGACGAACGAGGGTGGAAGTGGGCCGTAGTCGGCGATGAGCGTCGCCACCGATCCACCGTCGACCAGCGGCATCGCGAACAGCACCCGGTCGTCCTCCGCGGACCAGCCCGTCGGGGCCACGACGTGCGGGTGGTCGACCCGGGTGCCGATCTCGCGGACGAACCGCAGCAGCGACGCCCCGTCGGACTGGCGCAGCATCTTGCCCGCGCGGTAGGTGCGGTCGCGCAGGTCCCACACCCGCCAGACGACGCCCATGCCGCCGGAGTCGAGCACGTCGACCAGCTCGTAGCGTCCCGCGAAGACCTCGCCCATGCCCCTCAGCCTAGGCAGTGCTGCCGCTCAGCCGGCGAGGATGCAGAACTCGTTGCCCTCGGGGTCGGCGAGCACCACCCACCTGTCACCGGGCCGCCGGTCCTCCAGCACGCTGGCGCCCAGCTCCACCGCGCGCGCGACCTCCTCGTCCTGGGTCGCGCCGACGGGGCGCAGGTCGAGGTGCACGCGGTTGCGCACCTGCTTGCCGTCCGGGACCTCGATGAACAGCGTGGTGAACCCGTTGTCGTCGATCAGGTAGACCTCGCCGGGCTCGGAGTCCTGCACGCGCCAGTCGGCCAGGGCGGACCAGAACGCCGCCAGTCGCTCGGGGTCGACCGCGTTCACGGTGGTGTGGGACAGGTGAAGGCTCACGGGTGGCTCCGTCCGGTCGGGAACGAGGCCATCGTGTCAGGGAGTCTCACTCCACCGGAAGACCGAGGCCCCGCGCGATGAGCATGCGCTGGATCTCCGAGGTGCCCTCGCCGATCTCCAGGATCTTGGCGTCGCGGTAGAAGCGCGCCACCGGGTACTCCTCCATGAATCCGTAGCCACCGAAGACCTGTGTCGCGATGCGCGTCGCGGTCACGGCGGCCTCGGACGTGTAGAGCTTGGCGATCGAGGCGGCCTGCTTGAGCTCCTTGGCCGGCGCACCGGCGTCCTTCATCGCGGCCGCCTGGTAGGTCAGCGCGCGACCCGCCTGGGCCATGACGGCCAGGTCGGAGATCTGGAACGCGACGCCCTGCTTGGTGCCGATCGGGACGCCGAACGTCGTGCGCTCCCCGGCGTACTGCACCGACATGTCGAGGCAGGCCTGGATGCAGCCCACGGCGAGCGCCGCGATCGCGATGCGTCCGTCGTCGAGCGTCGCGAGGAACTGCGCATAGCCGCGGCCCCGCTCGCCCAGCAGGTGGTCCGACGGCACGCGCACGTCGGTGAACGACAGCGCGTGCGTGTCGGACAGGTGCCAGCCGAGCTTGTCGTACGGAGCCTCCGCGACGAATCCCGGCGTGCCGGACGGCAGCATGATCGCCGAGATCTCCGGTGAACCGTTCTCGCGCGTTCCGGTGCGGGCGGTGACCGTCACGACGGACGTGATGTCGCTGCCGGAGTTGGTGATGAACTGCTTGGACCCGTTGACGACCCACTCGTCACCGTCCAGCTCGGCGCGGGTCCTCGTCGCGCTCGCGTCGGAGCCGGCGCCGGGCTCGGTCAGGCCGAAGCCCGCGAGGGTGCGCCCCGCGACGAGATCGGGGAGCCACGCCTCCTTCTGCTCCTGCGTGCCGTACTCGAGGATCGGGGTGATGCCCAGCCCCACGCCCGCCTCCAGCGTGATGCCGATCGACTGGTCGACCCGGCCGAGCTCCTCGATCGCGACGCACAGGCTCGTGAAGTCTCCGCCGGACCCGCCGAACTCCTCGGGCGCGGTCAGGCCGAACAGGCCCATGCGGCCGATCTTGTGCACCGCGTCGACGGGGAAGTGGTGGTCCTTGTCCCACCGGGCGACGTGGGGCGCGATCTCCGCCTCGGCGAACTCGCGGACGCTGCGGCGGAAGGACTCGTGCTCGCTCGAGAGGGCAAATGTCATGTCCGCATCGTAGCAAGGATCAGTTAATGACCATTAACCGAAGCTCGCGACACGACCGCCGGGCGCGTAACCAACCTCATACGTCACCCCGGCATTCGAACCCCTAGACTGCGGCAGGCAGTCCCCCGCACCGAGGAGAGTCATTCAGTGAGCAAGCCCCTGGCCAAGGTCCTGATCGCCAATCGCGGTGAGATCGCCGTCCGCGTGATCCGAGCGTGCAAGGACTCCGGCATCGGCAGTGTCGCCGTGTACGCCGAGCCCGATCGTGACGCCCTGTTCGTCCGCCTCGCGGACGAGGCGTACTCGCTCGAGGGCTCGACGCCCGCCGAGTCGTACCTCTCGATCGAGAAGATCATCGCGGTCGCGAAGCGCTCCGGCGCCGACAGCGTCCACCCCGGCTACGGCTTCCTCGCCGAGAACGCCGACTTCGCCCAGGCCGTCATCGACGCCGGGCTGATCTGGATCGGCCCCCCGCCGGCCGCGATCGAGAGCCTCGGCGACAAGGCCAAGGCCAAGCAGATCGCCCTCAAGGCCGACGCCCCGCTGGCTCCCGGCACCAAGGACGCGGTCAAGGACGCCGACGAGGTCGTCGCCTTCGCCCGCGAGAACGGCCTGCCGGTCGCGATCAAGGCCGTCTTCGGCGGCGGCGGCCGCGGCCTCAAGGTCGCCCGCACCCTCGAGGAGATCCCCGAGCTCTACGAGTCGGCCGTGCGAGAGGCCGTGAGCGCCTTCGGTCGCGGCGAGTGCCTGGTCGAGAAGTTCCTCGACCAGCCGCGTCACGTCGAGACCCAGTGCCTCGCCGACAGCCACGGCAACGTCGTGGTCGTCTCGACCCGCGACTGCTCGCTGCAGCGCCGTCACCAGAAGCTCGTCGAGGAGGCGCCCGCGCCGTACCTGACCGACGACCAGATCGAGCGTCTCTACACGTCCTCCAAGGCGATCCTCAAGGAGGCCGGCTACGTCGGTGCGGGAACGTGCGAGTTCCTCGTTGCCCGTGACGGCACGATCAGCTTCCTCGAGGTCAACACCCGCCTGCAGGTCGAGCACTGCGTGTCGGAGGAGGTCACGGGCCTCGACCTGGTCCGCGAGATGTTCCGCATCGCGGCCGGCGAGGAGCTCGGCTACGGCGATCCGGAGATCCGCGGCCACTCGATGGAGTTCCGCATCAACGCCGAGGACGGTGGCCGCGGCTTCCTCCCGGCGCCCGGCACCCTGACCAAGTGGGCTCCCCCGTCGGGCCCCGGCATCCGCCTCGACGGCGGCTACGAGGAGGGCGAGACGATCCCCGGGTCGTTCGACTCGCTCATCGCCAAGCTCATCGTCACCGGCACGAGCCGCGAGCAGGTCCTGGCCCGTTCGCGCCGCGCGCTCGACGAGTTCATCGTCGACGGCATGCCCACGGTCATCCCGTTCCACCGCTCGGTGGTCGACGACCCGGCCTTCACCGCCGCTGACGGCAACTTCTCGGTCTACACGACGTGGATCGAGACCGACTACGTCAACGAGCTCGAGCCCTACGCGGGCACGTCCGAGGACGCCGAGCCCGAGGAGCGCGAGCGCGTCACGGTCGAGGTCGGCGGCAAGCGCGTCGAGGTCGTCCTGCCCGGCGGCCTGGGAGCATCGGCAGCAGCGGCCGGTGGTGGGGCCAAGAAGGCCAAGCGCAAGGCCGGCAAGGGTGCGGGCGCAGCCGCGAGCGGCGACTCGCTCGTCGCGCCGATGCAGGGCACCGTCGTCAAGGTCGCCGTCGAGGAGGGCCAGGAGGTCGCCGTGGGCGATCAGGTCATCGTCGTCGAGGCGATGAAGATGGAGCAGCCCATCAACGCCCACAAGGCCGGCATCATCACCGGCCTGACGGTCACCGTCGGCGGCCCGATCGGCTCCGGCGAGGTCGTCGCCGAGATCAAGGACGCCGCCGCCGAGTAACCCCCGGCCAGATTTGCGGAACCCTGCACCTTTTTCCTCCGGAAAAACGTGCAGGGTTCCGCAATTCTGGGCTGGGGCGGGGCTAGCGGCGCTTGGGCTCAGGCTGGACGCTGTCGACCTCGCCGTACGCGATCCCGGCGGCCCACACGATCAGCGTGACACCCAGCCAGGTGCCCCAGCCGTCGATCGAGAAGCCCGACCCGGGCACCACGGCCTCGGTCAGCAGCAGGCCGAGGAACGTCAGCACCAGACCCCCGAGGATCGTGTAGCCGCGGGCGTACCGGTTGACGGTCGTGACGACCACCCCGCGCAGCACGACCGTCAGCGCCGTGAACAGCGCGACCGCGACCACGAACCACCACAGGTGGATGTCGAAGCGATCGAAGATCCAGGCGGCGATGGCCAGCGAGACGATGTTGGCGACGGCCGAGATCGCGATGGACTTGAGGACGTCGGGCATGATCTGAAGTATCCCAGACCGGGCTCCTGCGGCCCCCCGCGGATCACGACCGCGTGACGGTCACCGAGCCGTTCGCCTGGCGGGTGATGGTGCCGTACGCGAACCAGGCGCGGTAGCGGTTGCCCGAGATCCGGGTCATCCGCCGGGTAGGTGCCCCGAGCACGCTCTTCTCGCGCCCGATCCGGTGATACTTGGTCTCGACCGATCCCCACAGGGCGTAGCCGCGCTTCGAGCTCCGCTTGACCTGGTAGATCGTGCCGTTCGTGAACCGCTGCAGACGCACCGAGGAGCGGCTCGTAGACCGCGGGCTGCTCGTCGGAGCGCCGAGCGCGCCGGACTGATCGCCCATCGCGGCGTACTCACGACGGAACCGGTCCCCCACCGAGTAGGTCCCGGCCCGCGAGGAGTAGATGTCGACCTTGCCGAGGCGCGCCTTCCGGCCGCCCGCGCCGGTCGAGAACGGGTACTCGCCGACCTTGACCGGCCCGGTGACCGACTGGGTCAGCATCCTGAAGCGCGACTTGATGGGCGAGGAGTAGTCCGAGATGTAGGCCGCGACCCGGTCGCGGAGCCCGCCGGACGCGCCGAGCCAGCTGTACGCCGCCTGCCCGGGGCAGGAGGTGCCCACCACGTTGCGGTGGCCGGCGATGCGCTGGAGCCGGAACGAGCCGACCCGATAGGTGCCCGTCGCGGGGTGGAACGTCGTGCCGAGGCGCCAGCCGATCAGCCGGACCATCGCGGCCTGGGTCGCCTTGGTGGGTCGTGACGACGAGAACGTGCCCATCATCGAGACGCCCATCGTGTACGTGTTGACGGCCTTGTCACCTGCGTGGGCCGCGCGCACCGGCTTGTCGACGCCGCCGCTGCGTCCCTCGAAGACCTGGCCGTACTTGTCGACCAGGAAGTTGTAGCCGATGTCGCACCAGTCGCGGCCCTTCATGTGGTACGCCTGCACGGCGCGCACGATCGCTGCGGACTGGGACTTGCTGTACTTGTTGCTGCCGGCCGTGTGGTGCACGACCGCCCCGCGGGTCTCGTTGCCCGTCCGGGGCGAGTCGCAGCCCGAGCTCTTGCGCGCGCCCCACTTGGAGCGGGTGACGATCGAGGGCTTCGCGGTGTACGTCGGTGAGTTGTCGGCAGCCTGCGTGAGCATCCGGCTCGACCCGTCGTAGAGAGCCGTGCTGGCCGTCGAGGCCTCTGCGGTCGTCGTGCCCGGATCGATCGTCGACACGGCCAGGCCGGCCGGACGCTCGCCCGTCGGGCTGGTCACCTCGACCGCGACCCCGTCGGCGTCGCCGGCCCACAGGGGCTCGGTGCCGGCGCGGCCACCCTCGCCGTCCGCGTCGTCGACGTGCAGCTCCTTCCACGAGCCCCAGTCGCCCTCGGCCCGCAGCCGGACCTTCACGGACAGACCGGTGTCGTCGAAGCCGCGCTGCCACGTCACGCCGACCAGGTTGAAGTCGTCGGTGCGGCGCGGCTCGAGCTCCGCGACGACGTCCGGCGCGGTCTGCTCAGGCGCCGCCGGCACCGCGGCGATGCCGACGTCGACGGGCGAGGTCAGCTGGACCTCGTCGGCCCGAGGCTCGCCGGTGGGCAGCTCGTCGGCGTGGGCGACGTACGTCGTCGAGCCCGCCAGCACGAGCCCTGCGATCGTTCCGGTGATGAGACGCATCGTTCGACCCTAACCCGCGCGCCGGCGCCCACGAGCCAGGCGCGGGCCCTAGAAGCGGAACCAGTTGGACTTGAGCCCGAAGGCCCAGCGGGCGTCGTCGCCGGAGATCGTGACGGTCTTGGCCGATCCGATCAGGTTGATCGACGTGACCCGGCCGCCCCAGTCACCCGCACCGGAGCGCTTGGTGATCTTGAGCTGCTTGAGCTTGCCGATCGACGGATACGCCTTCTGGATGGTCGCGGCCGACACGGTCGTGCTCCACGCGTGGTTCGCGTTGCCTGACCAGTTGTCGTACGGGTCCACCCCGGCCTTGAGGTACGGCTGGGAGCCCTTCGCGGTGTACCCACCCGACGAGGACGAGAACTGCGTGAACGCCGGCACCCCGCCGTAGGTGAGGATCTTGCCGCTGGTCGCCCGGACCGCGGCGTCGGTCGTCGCGGTCTCGCGCGACGCCCCGCCGTAGACCTGGCAGGCCGTGGTGCTGCAGATGTCGTAGTAGCGGGCCGCGCTCATGCTGCGCACGCCGTAGGTGCGGGCCGCGACGGCCTGGGCCTTCAGCGCCTCGGGCTTCCACCCGGCCGGCATCTCGGCCGCGATGACGCCGCGGACGTAGTGGTCGATCGGCAGGACGTTGACCGTGTCGCGCTTGGTCGAGCCCTTGGCGGGGAGCGCCGAGCGGATCGCACCGCGGTACTTCACGCTCGAGCCGCTCGGCATGACCAGGCCGATGCGGGACGGGCCCTCGAACTGCCCGTCACCGGTCCAGCGGATGTTCTTGTACGCCTTGTAGCCGCCCGTGGTGCGGTACTGCAGCGCCGACTGCGTCTTGCGCGAGGACACCTGCACGATGCGCCACCTGGTGACCTTGGCGCCGCTGATCGTGGTGGGCAGCTTGGCCTTGAACCCGCTCGTGAGCTTGCGGAAGATCAGACCCGAACCGGCGACCACGTCGACCGCGTCGGTCGTGTCCTGCGAGATCAGCACCCGGATGCTGCCGCCCTTGGAGGACAGCTTGGTCCCCGGGTAGTAGGTCGAGAGGATCTTGTCGTACTTGACCCCGCTGCGGGCAGCGCCCTGCGCGCCGTACTGGCTCATGCCGATCCCGTGACCGTAGCCGTGACCGCTCACGGCGATCCGGCCCGAGCTGGGGACGGTCGCCGTGGTGCCCACCGACGCCCCGGCCAGGGAGAACGGGACCTCGGCCGACCAGGCACCGACAGCGGTGCCCCGGGCGGCGCGCACCTTCACGAAGTAGCCGGTGCTGGTGGCCTTGAGGTCCGACAGCAGCGTCGTCGAGCTCTTCGAGACGTCCACCCAGCGCGTGCACGAGCTCGCGCCCTTGGCCGTCGTGAGGCAGATGTCGTAGTCGCTCACGCCACTGACGGGGGCCCACCGCACGCGGGCGGAGTGGCTGCCGGCAGTGACCGTCACGCCGGACACGGTCGCAGGCTTCTCGACGACCTCGGCCTTGAGCTGCACCCTCTTTGCGGTGGCTTGCCACGCGGTCAGCGGATTGCCGGAGGCGTCGAGCGCCCGGACCCACGCATACTGCACGCTGCCGGCCTTGAGGCTCCCGATGGTGGCCTTCGGTGCCGCGCCCTTGACGCAGCCCGTGGTGCAGGTCGCAGGCACGGCCGCGGTCGTCGAGGTGCGGACCTCGTACGTCGTGGCGCCCGAGACCGCACGCCACGACATCGTGAACGCGGTGGAGGACACGCCTGACACCGTGCGCCCGCCGATCTCGGTCGTGACGGAGCCGGTCGCGAGGCGGCTCTCGACGCTGTCGCGAAGACCGCCCTTGGCCGACAGCCAGGCGTACGCGGCGTTGCCCGGGCACTCGGTGCCGACGACGTTGCGGTGGCCTGCGACCCGGTTGAGGGTCTTGCCGCCGAGGGAGTAGGTGCCCTTGGCCTTGAGCTTGTAGGAGGCGAAGCGCCACGACACGAGGTTGACGACGGCCGACTTCATCGCGGCCGAGGGGGCCGTGGTGCTGAACGTGCCCATCAGGGAGACGCCCATGGTCTCCTGGTTGACCGCGTCATTGCCCGAGTGCGCTGCGCGGACCGGCTTGGTCGTGCCGCCGGCGCGTCCCTCGAAGATCTGGCCGTACTTGTCGACCAGGAAGTTGTAGCCGATGTCGCACCAGTTGCGGGACTTGACGTGATAGGCCTGCGTGGCCTTGACGATCGCCTTGGACTGGGCCTTGGTGTACGTGTTGTTGCCCGCCGTGTGGTGGATGACCGCGCCTCGCGTGGTCTTGCCGTAGACGGGGTTGTCGCACCCTCCCGAACCCGAGGCGCCCCACGAGGCGCGCGAGACGATCGAGGGCTTGGCGACCGCCGCGGCCTGCGTCACGGCGACGGCGGGTGACGCGGTGGCGGCCCGGTCGTCGGTGGTGTCGGCCTCGGGATCGATCGTGCTGAGCGAGAGGCCGCGGGGCTTCGCGTCCTCGGTCGAGGCGACGCGCACCTCGGCGCCGTCCGCGGAGCCGACCCACTGGGGCTCGGTGCCGGGCCGGCCGCCCTCCTCGGGCGCCGGGTCGGTGTGCAGCTCGGTCCAGTCCGACCACGTGCCGTCGCTGCGCCAACGCGCCTCGACGCGGGTGTGGTCCTCGTCGAGGCCGCCGTCCCAGGTCACTCCCAGCATCGAGAACGGACGCAGGTCGGTGTCCTTCAGCTGCGCCACGATGGTGGCCGCACCGGTGTGCCCATGCGCGTCGTCGCCCGTGACCTCGGGCGCGGGCACGCGCTCGGCGGGGGCGCTGGACGGGATGTCCCGCTGCGTCACCTGTGCCGGGCGAACGGGTGCCGGCGGGGGCGCCACGGCGCCCGGAGCGCCGCCGGAGACCTGGGTGCCGTCGGCCTGGGCCGCGCCGGGCATGAGCACGCCGAAGGTGACCGCGGCAGCGACGAGGAGGCAGGGCGTGCGACGAGCCGTGTGCCAGGAAAGCATGGGGGAAGTCCGTTCCTGTGGCAGATGTGACTGGTGTGACAGATGGGTCGAGGGATGATTATGCTCACATATTTTCGCGAAATGCGAGCGAAAAATCATAGTTCAAGGAACTACACCGGTGTCATTCCTGCAATGGCAACAGCACGTCTTGGTCACACCAGGGGGTGCAGGCGCCGCGCGGCCTCGGCGACCGACCCGGACATCGAGGGGTAGACCGTGAAGGCGTCGGCGACCTGGTCGACCGTCAAGGACGCCGAGACCGCGATCGACAGCGCATGGATGAGCTCGCTGGCCTTGGGTCCCACGACGACCCCGCCGACCACGACGCCCATGCCGCGGCGAGAGAAGATCTTGACGAATCCGTCGTGCACGCCCTGCATCTTGGCCCGGGCGTTGCTGGCGAGCGGGAGCATCGCCATGTCGATCTGGAAGTCGCTCTCGTCGACCTGCTTCTGCGACATCCCCACGGTCGCGATCTCCGGGGAGGTGAACACGTTGCTGGAGACCTTCGCGAGGTCGAGCGGATGCACCGCGTCACCGAGCAGGTGGGACATCGCGATGCGGCCCTGCTGGGCTGCGACCGACGCGAGCATCAGGACGCCCGTGCAGTCGCCCGCGGCGTAGACGCCGCGCACGCTCGTGCGCGACACCCGGTCGACCTTGATGAAGCCGCCGTCGTCGAGCACCATGCCGAGCTGCTCGAGTCCGAGGCCCTGCGTGTTCGGGATCGATCCGAGCGCGAGCAGGCAGTGTGAGCCCGAGACCGTCCGGCCGTCGGTCAGGGTCACGAGCACGCCGTCGTCCGTACGCTCGACCGACGCCATGCGCGAGTTGCCCATCACGTTCATGCCGCGCCGCGTGAAGACGTCCTCGATGACGTTGGAGGCATCGGCGTCCTCGCCCGGCAGCACCCGGTCACGGCTCGAGACGAGGGTCACCGCGGCGCCGAGGCCGTTGTAGGCGCTGGCGAACTCCGCACCTGTGACGCCCGAGCCCACGACGATCATGTGCTCGGGGAGCTCCTGGAGGCCGTAGACCTGCTCCCAGGTCAGGATCCGCTCACCGTCGGGCTGGGCGTCGGGACTGACCCGGGGGTGCGCACCGGTCGCGATGAGGATCGCATCGGTCTCGACGCGCTGCTCCCCCTCCGCGGTCCGGACCACGACTGCGCCCGGGCTCTCGATCGTCGCGGTGCCGGCGATCATGACGACGTCGCTCGCGGCGAGGCGGTGGGCGATGTCGGCCGACTGGGCCTGAGCCAGGCTCAGCACGCGCGCATCGACGACTGCGAGATCCGCGCGGACCGACGACGGGACCTTGACCCCCAGCTCGGCCGAGCTGCTCACGTCGGTCAGCAGATCGGACGTCGCGATGAGGGTCTTGCTCGGCACACAGTCGGTCAGCACCGTCGAGCCACCGATGCCGTCGCGCTCTATGAGCGTCACCTCGGCACCGAGCCGGGAGGCGACCAGCGCCGCCTCGTATCCACCGGGTCCGCCGCCGACGATCGTCACATGAGCCACGCGCCCATTGTCGCTCACCGCAACCGACGCAGGCCAATCGCGGTCGCCGGACCTAGCGGGCGTACTCGTCGAGGTACGTCGTCATCTCGGCAAAGAGGCCACCGTTGAGCGCAAACACGGCCTTGACCTCGGCGAGGACGCGCTCGCGCTCGGCGGGGTCGAGCGGGAGGGCGTCGAGACGCGCGCGATAGGCGTCCTTGTAGAGCTTGGGCTTCGGCACGGCGTCGAATGCGTAGAACGCGACACCGGCACCGTCCAGGCCGAACTCGCGGCTGATGATCCTGCCGATCGCCTGCCCCCCGGACAGATCACCCATGTAGCGCGTGTAGTGGTGCGCGATGAACAGGCCGCCCCACGCGGTCGAGGCCCGGATGCGCGCGACGTACGCGTCGGTGGCCGGGCTGGGCCGGCGCGGATCGCCCCAGTGCTGGATGTCGGCGTCGATCGCGCCGAGCCGCTCGATCGCCGGATCGATCACGCTCGAGGCCAGCGGATCGTCCTTCATGACCTGGGCTGTCTCCTCCAGCGCCTCGTAGACCCGCCGCATCAGGCCGAGGAAGTGGGCGTAGCCCGCCTCGTTGATCCGACCCGCCATGAGCTCGGACATGAAGGTCGAGCCCTCCGCGGCGGTGTGCTCTGCCTGCGAGCCGGTGCGCAGCAGCGCGGACAGGGAGGTGGCCGGGTTCTCGGCGGTCACGGTCATGGTCACGCTCCTGCGTCAGGTGGTGGGTGTCCGATGATCATGACACATCGTCATCTTGATCTGACAAGTCGTCATGAAATATGTCACAGTTTGGCAAGGCGGCCCTAACCAATGTTAGCCTCACCTTACTCTCCGATCGGGGGATTTCCGAGAGCTCCTGCAGAACCGACATCGAAGGACTGGACCCTTGCCCCGCTCCGCCATCCTCACCTCGCGACGAATCGCCGCACTCCTGCTCACCGCCGCGATCGTGTCGGGCTGCGGCGGGACGTCCGGCGGTCACGCGGGCGACGACGACACGGCGGCCGTCGACCTCGCCGCCGCGAAGATCCTCGAGGACCCCAAGGCGTACGAGGGCGAGACCCACGCCTCGCTGGCGAGCACTGCGATCCGCCCCGTGAGCGACTCCCCCGCCCAGCAGCTGCCGGTCACCGTCACGGACGCCCAGGGCACCCGGGTCACGATCACGGACACGAGCCGCATCCTGGCGCTGGACATCTACGGCACCCTCGCGCAGACCGTCTTCGAGCTGGGCCTGGGTGACCAGGTCGTCGGACGTGACCTGTCCACCCAGTTCCCCGAGGCCAAGGATCTGCCCCTCGTGACCAGCAGCGGCCACGACCTCAGCGCCGAGTCGATCCTCGAGCTCGATCCGACCGTGATCCTCACCGACACGTCCCTCGGGCCGTGGGACACGATCTTGCAGATGCGCGACTCCGGGATCCCGGTCGTGGTCATGGACTCGCGCCGCAGCCTGGACAACATCGACTCCCTCACGACCGGGGTCGCCGAGGCGCTCGGCGTGCCGGCCGAGGGCAAGAAGCTCGTCGAGCGCGTCGAGGCCGAGACCGACGAGACGCGCGCCGAGATCGCGAAGATCGCACCGACCACGGTGCAGGACAAGCTGCGGATGGTGTTCCTGTACGTGCGTGGCCAGGCCGGCGTCTACTACATGTTCGGTGAGGGGTCCGGCGCGGACGGCCTGATCGAGGCGGTCGGCGGCTACGACGTCACGCGGGAGATCGGCTGGAACGGGATGAAGCCGGTCAACGACGAGGCCATCATCGCGGCGCAGCCCGATCTGATCGTCATGATGTCCGACGGCCTCAGGTCCGTGGGCGGCGTCGACGGGCTGCTCGACCGGCTCCCTGCGATCGCCAACACCCCTGCCGGCCAGCGCCGCCGCATCGTGGACATGAAGGACAGCCAGGTGCTGAGCTTCGGGCCGCGCACCGCCGAGGTCCTCAACTCCCTCGCCGTCGCGATCTACGCACCGGAGTCGATGAAGTGACCGCGACCCTGCCGGACCAGCTCCCGACCGGGAGGGGCGCCGCGCCCACCCTCCCCCGGCGCCACAGCGCCCGGGCCACGACGTTGTTCGTCGTCCTCGCGGCCGCCCTCGTGGTGCTCACGGTCTACGCGGCCGGACGCGGACAGCTCGCGATCCCGGCGAGCGAGGTGTGGGGCTCGATCATGCACCGCCTGGGGCTGGACTGGGGACCGATGCCCGCCCACCCGCAGGGCGACAACACGTTGTGGCAGGTCCGATTCCCGCGCATCGCCATGGCGATCGTGGTGGGTGCGGCGCTCTCGAGCGCGGGCGCGTTGATGCAGGGCATCTTCGGCAACCCGCTCGCCGAGCCGAGCGTCGTCGGCGTCTCGACCGGCGCGGCCTTCGCCGCCGCGATCGTCATCGTCTTCCAGATCCAGCTCATCGGCAGCTGGACCGTGGCCCTGTTCGCGTTCGCGGGAGGCCTGATCACGACGCTGCTGGTCTACGCCCTCTCCCGCTCCGACGGTCGCACCGAGGTCGTGACACTGGTCCTGACCGGGATCGCGGTGAACGCGGTGTGCGCGGCCGGCCTGGCGCTGATGATCTTCCTCGGGGACACGCAGGAGCGCGAGCAGATCGTGTTCTGGCAGCTGGGCAGCCTGAACGGCAGCCGCTGGGAGCACGTCGTCGTCGTCACGCCACTCGTGGTCGTCGGACTGATCGGTTCGATCCTGATGGCGCGCAAGCTCGACGTGCTGGCGCTGGGTGACCGTGCGGCCCGCCACGTGGGCATCGACGTCGAGCGTCTGCGCCTCGTCGCGATCGTCCTCGTCGCGCTCCTGACCGCCGCCGGGGTCTCGTTCGCCGGCATCATCGCGTTCGTGGGCCTCGTCGTGCCGCACCTGATCCGGATGCTCGTCGGGCCCGGGCACCGCGTCCTCGTCCCCGCGAGCGCCCTCGCCGGCGCCGTGCTCCTGCTCGGTGCCGACCTCATCGCGCGCACCGCGATGACGGGTGCGGACCTGCCGATCGGGATGCTGACCTCGCTCGTCGGCGGACCGTTCTTCTTCTGGCTCCTGCGCCGCACCCGCAAGACGGCGGGGGGCTGGGCATGACGACGACCACGAGTCCTCTGCGGCTCAGCCACGTCTCGGCGACCCTCGGCGGCCACCAGATCCTGCACGACGTGACGCTCGAGGTCCGCCCCGGCGAGCTCATGGCCCTGGTCGGGCCCAACGGCGCGGGCAAGACGACCCTGCTGAGCGTCATGGCCGGCGACATCGTGCCCACCAGCGGCGAGGCGGTCCTGGACGGCAGGCCGCTCGCGCGGTGGAAGGTCGCGGCGCTGGCCCGCAGCCGCGCGGTCCTGCCCCAGGAGCAGCGGCTCGCATTCGGCTTCCGCGCGGTCGACGTCGTCCGCATGGGCCGCGCACCATGGGCCCGTCTCCCGCAAGAGGACCTCGACGACGTCGTCGTGGCCGACTCGATGCACCGCACCGACGTCCTGTCGTTGGCCGAGCGCTCGTTCCCGACGCTGTCCGGCGGGGAGAAGGCCCGGACGTCCTTCGCCCGGGTGCTCGCCCAGCAGACCTCGCTCGTGCTGCTCGACGAGCCGACCGCCGCGCTGGACATCCGCCACCAGGAGCAGGTCCTCTCGGAGGCTCGGCGGCTCGCCGCCGACGGCCACGCGGTCGTCGCGGTCCTCCACGACCTCACGGTCGCGGCAGCCCACGCCGACCGCATCTGCATGCTCGCCGACGGTCGGCTGCGGGCCGACGGGCCGCCTCAGGAGGTCATCCGTCCCGAGATCCTCCGTGACGTCTACGGGCACCCCGTCGACGTGATCGACCACCACGGACGCCTCGTCGTCCTGCCCCACCTGCTCACCCACGACCAGGAGCCCACGTGCGCACCTTGATCACCACCGCAGCGGCCGCCCTCGTCGCGGCGCTGCTCCTCGCCCCCAGCGCGGCCCAGGCCGACAGCCGGGTGACGGTCCGCAACGACTTCGGCCGGGCCGAGGCCGACACGACGTACTCGACGAAGATCACGGTGACCGGATCGGGCTTCCAGTCGATCAGGAATGCGCACGGCGGCGTGTACGTCGCGTTCGGCACGGTCTCGGGCACCTGGCGTCCCAGCCAGGGCGGCGTGACCGGCAAGAACTACCGCTACGTCCCGGACAGCGAGACCCGCAGCAACCAGGGCTTCCTCCGCTACGTCGCGTACCCCGGCAGCGACACCGCCGCCAGCGCCAACGGCGGAATCCTCAAGGGCGGCGGCTTCAGCACGACCCTGACGATCCCGGGGCCGGTCTTCAAGACGTACGACCGCGACAACAAGATCACGACAGTCGACTGCCGCAAGGTCCGGTGCGGCGTCATCACGTTCGGCGCGCACGGCATCAAGAACGCCAACAACGAGACGTTCACCCCCGTCACGTTCAAGAAGATCATCACGAGCGACACCGCCCAGCAGGCGCCGGCGGCCGACGAGGCCGCACCGGGCGCCGTCGCCGACGAGGAGTCCGCGCCCGAGGCCGCGGCGAAGGGTGCACCGGCGAAGAAGGGCCGGCCCGCGGTCCGCGTCGACCAGCGCACGGCCGTGCAGGGCCGGGTGCTCGCGTTCAGCGGGACCGGCTTCACGCCCGGCGAGCAGGTGCTGGCGATCCTCGACGACGGTGCGGCCGCTGCGGGTCCCATCGTGGTGGGTGCGCGGGGTGACGTCGCGGCGGTCATCCAGATCCCGGCGAGCGCGAAGGCCGGGACCCACACCCTGCGGCTGAGCGCGACGACGTCGGGCACCGAGGTGGAGCGCAACTTCGCGATCGCCCCCGACACCTCGCTCGCCGCCGCCACGGACGAGGAGACGACCGACTGGGTGCCGTGGGCCGCAGCGGCCGCCGCCGCCGTGATCCTGCTGCTGTCGCTCGTGCTGGCGGTCGTGCGGCTGCGCCGGATCCGCGCCGGACGGGCGGCCTGACGTGCGTACGCCCGTGCGACCCGTGCTCGCCGTGGCCCTGACGCTCGTCCTCGGTCTCGCGGTCACCGCGGGACCGGCCGGCGCCACCGATGAGCCCGCGGCGGCTGCCGCCACCACCGCCGTGCCGACCCAGCCGGAGGACGCCGCCCCCACGACGGCTGCCCCCACGACGCCTGCTCCCACGACACCCGAGCCCACGACACCCGAGCCGACAACCCCCGCACCGACCACCCCAACTCCGACCACCCCCGCACCCGAAGGCGGGACCGGGCCCCAGCAGGTCTCCGACGCCCAGCTGCGCTGGGGACTGCAGCCGCAGCTGCACCGCAAGCCCTACTACGGCAAGAACTTCCTGACCGCCGGCGCCCTGCCGGACACCAAGGGCGCCGACATGCCCTCCAGCAGGTGGAAGCAGTCCGAGGGCCCGGTGTCGATCGTCCGCGCGAAGGACTCCTCGTACGTGCCCGCGACCTGGGCAGGATTCGGCACCGGCGCCGATCACCAGGTGGTCGTCACCGGCGGCACCGGCACGGTCGACGCCGAGGCCGGCACCGCGACGATCCGCTGGACCGGACGGTTCGGCGTCGCGCGCTACTCCGGACAGACCGGCTTCACGGTCAGCGATCCCCGCATCGTCGTCACCGACGGCAGGGGACGTCTCGAGGCGACGCTCGACGGCTACGGCGTGTCCCGGGACGGCAACGGCTCCGGCGGCGCGTCCGGCCCGCTCCGCAGCACGACCGTGGTCCTTGGCCAGCTGGGTGCCGTGAGGCTCACCGGCAAGGGCTTCACCAGCTCCCCCACGTTCTACGGCGTGGATGTGCAGCACCCCGAGCAGAAGCCGGACTCCCAGGGCCGTACCGGCTCGTTCCCGTCGTCGTTCATCGACTTCGTCGACCAGGTCGGGCAGGCACCGTTCTGGATGACCAGCGGGAGCTCCGACGACCACCTCAAGGCGCCCAGCCCGGTGACCGTCAGCTTCAGCGCGCGGGACGCCGTCGCGGTTGAGACCCCCGCACCCGTCGACGGCACCTCCGACCCGATCGACAACCGGACCCGCACGGCGCCCACCCCTCCGGTCCAGCGGCAGGCTGCGCTGCCACCGCCGGCCACCCGGTCCGCTCCTGTCCCGCAGCCGGCGCCCGTCGCGGCACCGGTCGCGCAGGCGGCCTTCACCCAGCCGGTGTCGGCGTCACTGACCGGGCTGCCCGGCGTCCTCGTCGGACCGGACGGCCGCTCCACGCTCGGCTGGTGGCTCGCGGTGACGTTCCTGCTCATGGCCGCGGTGGCCCTGGCCCTGCCGGCACTCGTCGCCCGCTCCCGATCCCTCTGACCTGCACCACCCCCGCGGCAACCGCCGCACCGAGAAAGGACATCCATGAGCTCGACCCTCACGCGACCCAGCCTCCGGCTCCGCCGGACGCTCGCGGGCGCCCTCACGACGGCCCTGGCCGCCTCCACCGTGGCACTGCTGCCCACCAGCGCCCAGGCCGCGGACCCGGCCCCCGAGCCCACGCTGACCTGGAAGATCTCCCAGCAGTTCATCGACCACCTGTCGAGCCGGACGCTGACCGACGGTGTCACGTTCGACGCCGCGAACGGGTTCACGTTCGGCGGAGGTGAGGGCAGCTTCAACGCCGCGAACGGCGTGACCACGATGGCGTACGACGGGACCGTGCGAGGCGCGTTCGCGATCGGGACCACCGAGTACTACTCCGTCACGGTCAGCGATCCGGTCGTCGCCGTGGACGCGGCCGGAGAGGGGACCATCACCGCAGAGGTGTCGGCCACCAACGGAGCCCAGGGATCCACCCCCGCCGCCTCGACCACCCCGGCACGGGTCACCGTCACCACGTTCGACGCCGCTGCCTCCGACTGGACGGTGACGGGCGGACTCGAGAGCCTGACCGACACCCCCGACTGGGACGGCGTCCTGGCGGCGGGCAGCGAGGCGGCCACGGCCCTCGGCCTCGCGGACGACAAGCCCGTCGGCGGCAAGTCCTTCGCCCCCTCGTTCCTCGGCCAGCTCACGACCGGCGTCCGTGCCCACTTCTACGCCAGCGGCGCGGGCTCCGACACCAAGAAGAACCCCGCCCAGTTCACGGCCACGGCACCCGTCCCCGTCGCGACGATCACCTCGGCCGCCGTCACCCAGCAGACGCCCACGTCGCTGAAGGTGGCCGTTGCCGGCACCGGCTACAAGCCCGGGTCACCCGGCATCTACATCTCGATCGGCGAGACCGGCAGCACCGACGTGATCGATCCCAGCAAGTACCTCGGCACGGTCTGGTCCGGCAACCCCGGCACGCCGGACGCCGCGGTCAAGGCCGACGGATCGTTCAGCACCACGCTCGCCCTCGACGCCGAGGCCATCGCCCAGCTCGACCCCACGAAGTCCTACTCGGTCATCACGTTCAAGGCCCACGGCCAGGCTGCGAGCGACCCGTCGCAGACCGCCTCCGCCCCGCTCGCGATCGACTTCGCCGGATTCGATCCCCTCGCGTCCACGCCGGTCGTCTCGGCCCCGGCCTCGTCGTTCGGCAAGGCCGCGAAGGTCACCGTCACCGTCCCCACGGTCCAGGGTGTCGGTCCCACCGGCACGGTCCGGCTGACCGGTGGCGGAAGCGCCCAGACCAAGGCGCTGTCCGGCGGCAAGGCCACGTTCACGCTGTCGTCGACCCTCCCGACCGGCGCCCGGACGCTCACTGCGGCGTACGCGGGCGACGCGAACTACCGCGCGACCTCCGGCACGACGTCACTGACGGTCAAGAAGGCCACGGTGTCGATCAAGGACAAGGTCACCAAGAAGCCCACCCGCAAGAAGTCGGGCAAGGCAACCGTGACGGTCACGTCCAAGGTCTCGGCACACAAGCCCGGCGGCAAGGTCAAGGTCTACTTCAAGAAGTCCGGCCAGAAGACCGTGACCACCTCGACCAAGACCCTGAAGTCCGGCAAGGCCACCGTGACGGTGCCCAAGCTGAGGAAGAAGGGCACCTGGAAGGTGTACGTGAAGTACTCGGCCGGGACCGGCTACTCGTCGGTCTCCTCCAAGTACGTCGGGACGCTCAAGGTCACCAAGTAGGCATCATGGCCGCGCTGACGGCGGGTCCCTCTGGGCCCGCCGTCAGCCCGCGCCGAGCGCCCGGAGCACGAAGTCCTGGACCGCGCGCGGCGGGACCCGCCGGTTCTGCAACGTCGTGTGCACCAGCGACATCGTGGAGTCGACGTCCTCCACTGTGAAGACCCCCGCTGCGCGGCCGTCCTCGAGGATCGTGCGCAGGACCGACTCGACCGCCACCACGTGCTCGCGGATCTCGGCCAGCGACTCGCGCGACAGCATCGCGTAGAGCTCGGGACCGAAGCCGAAGTGGAACTCCTCCGACGAGGAAAGGTGCGCCGCGACGTAGATGCGCAGCGCGTCCGCGGCGTCGGTCGCCGGCGCGAGCGCATCGGCCAGCCGCTCGAGGTAGCGGTCGGTCTCCTCGCTCGCGAACGCCACGACCACTGCGTCCTTGTCGGCGAAGTGGTTGTAGATCACGGTGCGCCCGATGCCCGCGGAGGCGGCCAGGTCGGCCATCGTCAGCGCATCGAACGAGCGCTCGGCGAGGAGTGCCGTGAGCGCCTCGAACACCCGCCGCCGGGTCTGCTCGCGGTGCTGCTCGAGCGAACCACCGATGATCTTGGGCATTGTCGTAATGTACGGCAGGTGACCACCACCGAACTCGCCCGACAGGCTGCCGACGCACTGCGCGAACGTACGGGCGGAGGTGACCACGACATCGCCCTCGTGATGGGATCCGGCTGGCTCCCTGCCGCGGACGCTCTCGGCGCGCCCGACCATGAGGTGCCCCTCGCCGACCTCCCCGGATTCAGTGCTCCTGCGGTCGCCGGCCACGGCGGGACCGTCCGGTCGGTCACGGTCGGCGACAAGCGCCTGCTGATCTTCCTCGGCCGCACGCACTTCTACGAGGGCAAGGGCGTCGCGGCAGTCGTCCACGGCGTGCGCACGGCGGCCGCTGCCGGCGTCAAGACGCTCGTGCTGACCAACGGCTGCGGCGGGCTCGACCCCGCGTGGGCGCCCGGCACGCCGGTGCTCATCAGCGACCACATCAACATGACGGCGACGTCGCCGCTCGAGGGTGCCAACTTCGTCGACCTCACCGATCTGTACTCCTCGCGTCTGCGTGCGCTGTGCAAGGAGGCCGACCCCAGCCTCGACGAGGGCGTCTACGTCCAGCTGCCCGGCCCGCACTACGAGACCCCCGCCGAGATCGGCATGGTGCGCGCGATCGGAGGCGATCTGGTCGGCATGTCGACCGCGCTGGAGGCCATCGCCGCCCGCGCGGAGGGGCTGGAGATCCTCGGCATCTCGCTGGTCACCAACGCCGCGGCCGGCATGACGGGCGAGCCCCTGAACCACGAGGAGGTGCTCGCCGCCGGCAAGTCCGCCGCGACCCGCATGGGCCGGCTCCTCGGCGACGTGCTGCCGAGGATCTGATGAGGATCCTCCTCACGGGCGCGGCCGGCTCGATCGGCCGCACGCTCGTGCGGGGGCTCCCACCGCTCGGCCACGAGATCCGCGGCCTGGACCTGGTGCCCGGTGAGGCGGACGCCTGCGCGCTCGGGTGGATCACCGGCGACTGCCTCGACCCGCAGGTCGTGGCGGAGGCCGTCCGCGGTGTCGACGCGGTCGTCCACCTGGCGGGCAACCCCGACGAGGACGCCCTGCCGGCGAGCCTGGAGTCCCACGTGCACAGCACCGCGCGCCTGCTCGAGGCGATGGTCGAGCACGGAGTGGGCCGCATGGTCTACGCGAGCAGCAACCACGCGGTCGGGCGTACGCCGCGCGGCGATCGGCTCACCACCGACGTCCGCCCGCGCCCCGACACGTTCTACGGCGTCGCGAAGGTGGCCGCCGAGGCGCTGCTGAGCCTCTACGCCGACCAGCACGACATCGCCTCGACCGCGCTGCGCATCGGCACGTTCGAGCAACGACCCAGCACCGTGCGCGCCCTGTCCACCTGGCTGTCGCCCGACGACGCGGTCCGCCTCGCCGACGCCGCGGTCACCTCGACGACGCCCGGCCTCGCGATCGTCAACGGCATCTCGGCGAACAGCCGCGGCTGGTGGGACCTGGGTCCGGGCCGCGCCATGGGGTACGCACCCAAGGACGACGCCGAGACCTACGCCGACCAGGTGAGCCCCCGCCCCGAGGACGAGGACGAGGCCGCCCACGTCGGCGGCTCGTTCGCCACCGACCCACCCCGACCCGCGTTCTGAAAGGAACCCCATGACCGACGACCTCGCCGCCCGCGCCCAGGACTGGCTGAGCCAGGACCCCGACCCCGTCACGCGCGCCGAGCTGCAGGAGCTGCTCGACGCGGGTGACACCGACGCCCTCGCCGACCGCTTCGCCGAGCGGCTCCAGTTCGGCACGGCCGGCCTGCGCGGCGCGCTGGGCGCCGGACCGAACCGGATGAACCGGGTCATCGTGGCGCAGGCCGCCGCAGGGCTCGCCGCGCACCTGCTCGAGCACGGCTCGTCACCGTCCGTCGTGGTCGGCTACGACGCGCGGCACAACTCCGACGTCTTCGCGCGCGACACCGCCGAGATCATGGAGGGGGCGGGCGTCCACGCATTCCTGCTGCCCACCCACCTGCCGACCCCGGTCCTCGCGTTCGCGATCCGGCACCTCGGCTGCAGCGCAGGGGTCATGGTCACCGCGTCGCACAACCCGCCGCAGGACAACGGCTACAAGGTGTACCTCGAGGACTCCAGCCAGATCGTCCCGCCCGCGGACGCCGAGATCTCCGCAGCGATCGACGCGGTCGGCCGGGTCGACGAGATGCCGCGCAGCGACGCCTACGAGACCCTGGGCCCCGAGGTCGCCGAGGCGTACGTCGAGGCAGTCGTGGCCCTGCCCGAGGACGGACCGCGCGAGGTCGTGGCGGTCTACACCCCGATGCACGGCGTCGGCCGCGACACGCTGGTCGAGGCCGTCGACCGCGCGGGCTTCCCGCCGATGCACGTGGTCGCCGAGCAGGGCGATCCCGATCCGGACTTCCCGACCGTCGTGTTCCCGAACCCCGAGGAGCCGGGCGCGATGGACCTCGCGCTCAAGCTCGCGTCGAACGTGGGGGCAGACATCATCGTCGCCAACGACCCCGACGCCGACCGCTGCGCGGTGGGCGTGCGGGACGGCGAGTCGTACCGGATGCTCAGCGGCGACCAGGTCGGCGCACTGCTGGCGGAGTTCCTGCTCCGGCGGGGCGTCACCGGCACGTACGCGGCCTCGATCGTCTCCTCCGACCTCCTCGGGCGTCAGGCCGCGGCGTACGACCAGCCGTGGGAGCAGACGCTGACCGGCTTCAAGTGGATCGGCAAGATCCCCACGCTCGCCTTCGGCTACGAGGAGGCGCTCGGCTACAGCGTCGCTCCCGACATCGCGCGCGACAAGGACGGCGTCTCGGCGATCGTGACGGTCCTGGAGATGGCGGCGCGACTCAAGGCCGAGGGCCGCACCCTGGTCGACCAGCTCGACGACATCTACCGCACCCACGGACTGCACGCGACGTCGCAGCTGTCGGTGCGGGTCGACGACCTGTCGATCATCTCCCGCGCGATGGACGTCCTGCGCACCTCTCCCCCGACGTCGCTCGGCGGCCTCGACGTGACCGCCGTGGACGACCTGGCCGACGGCTACCACGGGCTGCCGCCGACCGACGGGATCCGGCTGGGCCTCGACGGGGGCGCCCGCATCATCTGCCGACCCTCGGGCACCGAGCCCAAGCTCAAGTGCTATCTCGAGGTGGTCGTCGAGGTGAACGACTCGATCGAGGCGGCCCGGGACGTGGCCGAAGGACAGATCGATCGCATCAAGACCGATCTCGCGGCCGCGCTGGGGATCTGAGCGCAGCCCACTTCCACCCCCGATCGCCGGTCAGGTGCGACCGATCGCCCCTACGCTGTCCCCCATGAGCACCGCTCCCCCGGTCGCACGCCGACCCAGTTCACGCCGTTATGTCGTCGCGGGCCTCCTGGCCGCGGTCGCCCTCGTGGCCGGGACGGTCGTCGCGGTCATCATCGGCCGCGCCCTGGTGGGCTACGACATCACGCCGTTCACGAACGGCAGCACCACGACCGTCACGGTCGGCGACCGCGGCGAGGCGATCTGGTCGTCACCTGAGCGGGTGGTCGTGAGGTGCGCCTCGGTCGACGACGCGACGGGCGAGGCGTCCATGTCGGGCGGGACCGCCAGCATGACGACCACCAGGAGCGGACGGACGTGGACGCGCGTGGGCATCGTCGAGGGCGAGCCCGGCTCGCGGCACACCGTCCGGTGCGCTGCCGGCGGCGGGGACGCCCTGTTCGGCCACGCGCCCAACCCGCGCATCGCGCGCTATGTCACGCTCGGCGTCGTCGGCGGAGGCGTGGCAGGGCTGCTCGCCGTCGCCGCATTCGTCCTGGCCCTCGTCACCGCGATCCAGCGCAGCCGCCGCCCCGCCTGAGCCACCGCCCCTGACTACCTCGCCAGCACCCTCACGGTGAAGCTGGTCGAGGACGCCTTGGCGACACCGTTGCCGGCGAACGTCGCGGTGACCTTCTTGGCCGGGCCCGACGAGGTGAAGGCGCCGAGACGGATCCTGACCTTGCCCCCACGGACCGTCCCGGTGTGGTTCCTGCCGCTCGCGCGGACCGTCACCGTGCCGCCGTCGACCGTGAAGCCCGCGCCCGTGACCGAGAGCTCGACGAACGGCTTGGTGCGTCCCTTGACGATCGTGGCCGGGCTGACCGAGATCCGCTTGATCGTGGTCGCGGCCTTGCGGACCTCCAGCGCGACCTTCGTGCTGTCGGGGTCGTGGGCCGAGCTGCCGGCGTAGAACACCCTCAGCTGGTTGGTGCCCACCGGGATCGTCCGGGACAGCACGATCCGCGCCGTGCCGTTCGTGAGCGACCCGCTGCCGACCTGCACGTCACCGAGCGAGACCAGCACGCGCCCGGACGCGCCGGGCGCTCCGGTCACGTCGAGCACCGCGCCGGTGCCGTAGGTCGAGGGCCCGGCCGAGGCCGTGAGGCCCGCGGTGGACTTGAGCACCGTGACGGCGACCGAACGGCTGGCCCCGCTGTGCTCGGAGTCGCCGGCGTACACGACCTCGAGGACGTGCCGACCGATGCCCAGGTCGGCGGCCCGCAGCGTGACCGTGCCGTCCTCGAGCGTGCCGGACGCCAGCTCGGTCCCGCCCTCGACGAGCGTGACCTCGCCGGTCGGCACGGGTCCCGTGCCGGACGCGACGGTGGCCCGGACGACGACGTCCTCGCCGGCACGGACGGTGGCCGGGGCCTCGACCGTGACCGACGAGCCGAGGGCAGCGGCGTCGAAGCCGACGATCTCCGGGTCGTGGTCGCTCGCCCGGAACGGGCTCGCGTCGTAGAGATCCGTCGCGTTGTAGTTGTAGCGGCTGTACTCGCGGGCCACCGACTCGTACGCGTTGATGTTCCAGATGTCCGCGCCCGTGATCGTGGCGTCGGCCGCGGCCGAGGCGAAGACGTGGTCGAGCGAGCCGACACCGCCGTCGAACTGGTACGTCTCCTTCGTGGTGCGCTCGGCTGCGACGTTGACGAAGCCGGCCTCCTCGATGATCCGGACCGGGTCCTCGCGGTTGTACGCGTTGAAGTCGCCGGTCAGGAACACCGCATCGGTGCCGGCGCGCTCCTCGACCGCCCGCGCGAAGTCCACCAGAGCGGTGGCCTGCTGCACGCGGGCCGCGTTGGACGCACCCTGGCCGTCGCCCTGGTCGGCGTTCGCCCCGTCGCCCGAACCCTTGGACTTGAAGTGGTTCACGATGACCGAGAACGTGCCGCTCGCGGGACGGTCCACCTGCGTGAACGTCTGGGCCAACGGGGCCCGGGCGCTCGCGAACGCGGGGTCGTCGAGGATCGTGGACGTGCCGACCGGCTTGATCGTCGCGGGGCGATAGATCAGTGCGGTCCGGATGACGTCCTCACCGGTCGTCGGCACGGTCGCGGGCGACGGGACCGCTGCCCAGGTGCCCTCGCCGGCCTCGGCGTTGAGCGCCGCGACCAGTCCGTCGAGCGCGGTGTCGCGGGGCAGGCCGAGCTTCGCGGAGTTCTCGATCTCCTCGAGCGAGACGACGTCGGCGTCCAGGGTGTTGATCGCGTTGACGATCTTGGCCTGCTGACGCGCCAGGTTGGCCTGGTCGGCAGCACCGCGCGGGCCGTTGCCCGACGACGCGCTGGGCGAGCCGCACGCATTGGTCGTGACCCGGTTGCCGTCGCGGTCGTTGAAGTAGGTGCAGGCCCGGCCGGGGGCGCCGTCGACGTAGTCCACGCCGGTCGTCGTGAAGTAGTTCAGCACGTTGAACGTCGCGAGCTTGACCTGTCCCCCGACGTCCTCGGGAGCGGCCTTGCGCGTCGAGCTGAAGGTGACCGGCTCCGTCCCGTCCGCGGTCAGCTGCTGCTGCGGCTGCAGCTTCCAGGAGTTGTTGCGGTAGTCCAGCACGACGCTGTCGGTGAAGCTGACCCGCGCGCCGACCCGGACCTCGTTGTCGGCCCGGAGCCACGGCAGGGCGATGCCCTGGTTGGCGGCCGACAAGAAGTTGAGGCTCGCGCCGTCGTCCAGCGTGATGAGGTCGGCCGCGTTCTTCTTGGCCAGCGCCACGGCGTCCGCGCCTGGGGCCACCTTGTTGGTCGGGTTGTCGAACGGCTTGGTGCCGGGCGCAAGGCCGATCTCGGCGTACTGGTTGGTCGTGAAGTTGTTGGTGACCGTGTAGTCGCCCTGCGGCGCCAGGAGCATGCCCTCGAGCGACTCCTTCTGCTCCTCCGACAGGGGGAAGACGACTTTTGCCGGGGCCACGGGCGCGTGCTCGTCCGTCAGGACCGTCCACGTGGGGCCGGTGAGCTGGGTCATCCCCTGGAACTCCGCGACCGTGCCCGTCACCTCGACGAAGTCACCCTTCGCGACCGCGGCCGCGAAGCTGCTGCCGAACACGAAGATGCCGTCCGAGGCGTCCTGCGCCCCGAGGTCGATGCTGCCGCCGGTCCCGGCCGTCTGGATGAACGCGCCGTTGAACCCGCCGGTCCGGTAGACCGCCGTGACCACGCCACGGGTCGTGGCGGCTCCGCGCTGCTGCGGGCTCTGGGGCCCCTCGCCCTGGATCTGGGCGATCGTCCCGGTGAGCGGGGCGGGCACGGGCAGCACGCACGAGGCGCCGCACGCGGTCGGCGTCGCGCCGCCGACGGCCGAAAGGGTGAAGTCGGCCGAGTTGTCGTCGGTGTCGGCGAAGCCCGTGCGGTTGATCGAGCGCGCGTTGGTCGTGGTGCCGGGGCCCGGCGCCGCAGCGGTCTCGAACGTGTTGGTGGTGCCGAAGCCGATCAGGTCGACGATGTCGTTGGAGGCCGACGGACTGCCCTTGACGTTGCCGGTGATGGCCGGGAGCAGGTCGGTCGAGCCGACCAGGGCGATCGTGCCGCCGCCGGCCGCGGGGGCCAGCGTGGTGGTCTGGTCCGGGGTCGGGAGGTCGGCGCCGTTCGCGCCGTTGGACCCGCCCGCGACGAGGAAGTGCCGGCCGGGCTGGATGACGCCCGTCAGGTCGTACTTGGTCGTCGCGGCGAAGGCCGAGCCGCTGCCGCCCGAGCGGTACTGCAGGGACCACGTGCTGATGTCGACGGCGCGGTCGGTCGGGTTGTAGAGCTCGACGAACTTCGTCTTGTACGTCTGCCCGGCGCTGCCGCCGTTGACGTAGACCTCGTTGATGACGACGTGGTCGGCGGGCGCTGCCGAGGCGGAGGTCGCCGGGAGGGCGACGAGGGACGCGGCGGCGACGGCCGACACGGCCATCCCTCGCGTGAGGATCGAGGTGTTCATGCAGTGGATGTCCGGTCTCGTGAGGATGAGGGTGGAGCGAGGTGCGGTGCCGGGCCCGGGGCGTGCGTGCCCCGGGCCCGGAGCCGATTACTTCGAGGCGACCTTGACCGTGAAGCTGGTCGAGGACGGCTTCGCGACCGCGTTGCCGGCGTACGTCACCGTGACGGCCTTGGCCTTGCCCGACGAGGTGAAGACACCCAGGCGGACCCTGACCTTGCCGTCCTTGACGGTGCCGGTCACGGTGTTCTTGCTGCTGACGCGCACCGTGACCTTGCCGCCGTCGACCGTGAACCCCTTGCCGGTGACGCCCACGGTCACGTAGGCCTTGGTGCGGCCCTTGACGATCGTCGTCGGGCTGACCGAGATCTTCTTGGTCGTGGTCGCACCCTTGGCGATGTCGACCTCGACGGTGGTGTCCGCGCTGTCGAACGTGCTGCTGCCGCCGTAGTAGACGTCGAGCTCGTAGCTGCCGGGCTTCAGTGCCGTCTTGGCGATCGTGATGTTCGCGACGCCGTCCTGCAGGAAGCCCATCGCGATCGGGTCGTCACCGTTCGCGACGTAGATCAGGCCGGAGGCTCCCGCAGGACCCGTGACCTTGATCGTGGCCGAGGTGCCGTACGCGGCACCCTTCGACGTCGCCGTGAGCTCGGCCGTGCCCTTGAGCACGTCGACGTCGACCGTGGAGGACGAGGCCTCGTGGTCGGCGTCGCCGGCGTAGTCGACGCTCAGCGTGTGCCGGCCGAGCGACAGGCCTGACAGGTCGGTGCTCACCGTGCCGCGACCGTCGGCGATCTCCTCGGTGCCGAGGACCGTGTCCCCGTCGGAGATCGTCACGGCACCCGTGGGCGCGGTCCCGGTCGCCGAGGCCACCGTCACCTCGACGTCCGCGGGGACGTCGACCTGGGACGGCTCGGGATCCGCGGCCGACGTCGTGGTGCCGGCCTTGGCGATCGTCACCGTGACCGTGCCGCTCGCGGCCGCATAGCTGCCGTCGCCGGCGTACGCGATGGTCAGTGGCGTCTCTCCGGCGCCGACGTCGGTGGTGTCTACCGTGATCGTGGCCGTGCCCGCGCCGTCGAGGGTGCCGGTGCCGACCTCGGTGTCGCCCTTCTTCAGCGTGACCGTGCCCGAGGGGGTCTCCTCGGGACCGGCGACCTTGACGGCCACCTGGACGTCGTCGCCGTACGTGCCGGAGACGGCCGTTCCGGTGACGGCTGCGCCCGTGACGTCCAGCGGGACGACGACCTTGGTGCCGGTCGGGTACGCGGTGGACTCGACGCGCATCGCGCCGCTCGCGCCCTCGGGGAGGGTGAACGCGATCGGAGCGCTCGTGCCGGTCGTGACGCTCCGGGAGCCGAGGTTCCTCGACTTCTCCTGGCCGTCCTCGGTCCAGAACAGCTTGGACGACACCGAGGTGTTGGCCGGGCTTCCGGTCGAGGTCAGGTTGAGCTTGGACAGCGTGAACGAGACGTTGCCGCCGACGCGGTACTGGCTCTTGACCCCGGTCGTGCGGACCGAGCGACGGGCGAAGTCCGGCGAGATCGGGCTGTTGTCCTCGAAGTACGCGACCCAGCCGTCCCGGTCGACCAGGCCCGTGTCGGTGTTGACGCCCTGCTTGAACGAGCGGAAGTTGTCACCGCCGGTGGCCAGGAACGAGAAGGTCGCGACCTTGTACTGCGCCTCGGGATCGTACTCCTTGCCGTTGATGCGGATCGACTGGATCCGGCTGCCCTCGGGCCTGGAGTCGTCGTACGTGTAGGTCAGGTTCTTGGAGGTGCCGAGCTGCAGGTACGGGCGCGAGGGCACGTTGCCGCTCGCATCACGCTGCCACTGCTCCTCGAGGATCTTCTTCAGCGTCGCACCGCTCAGCTTGACCGAGTTGAGGTTGTTGGCGAACGGCAGCACCGCGTTGAGCTCGGCATAGGTCACGACACCGTCGGTGTTGACCGGGTCACCGGCCACCCCGGCGTACGTCAGGTCCGGCGGCCGCAGTCCTCCCGGGTTGACCAGGGCGATGTCGGCTCCGGCCGGCAGGTTGCCGACGGTCTTGAGCAGCGCATCCGCGACGAGGCCACCCATGGTCGACTCGCTCGCGCGGTCCTCGACGCCGTTGAGGAAGGCGCGGGTGATGTCGGCGGTGATCTCGCCCTTCTGGACGTTGCCGACCTCGGTCGCGTACGCCACCGCGTCGTCACGGATCTTCTTGATCTCGGGCAGGCTCGAGGACGGGAACTGCGTCAGCAGCGCGGCGTCGGCGGTGGCCACGCGTGCGACGTTCTGCTTCGCGTACGTGACGACCTCGCCCGTGTCGGGATCGACGTTGAGGACGATCTGGCCGACGTTCTCGCCGTAGTTGCCGGTCTGGATGACCGGACGGGTCCTGCTCGAGCCGGGGACCGGCGCGTCGTACGCGTACTTCTGGTGCGTGTGGCCCATGAAGATCGCGTCGACCTCGGACGAGGTGTTGTTGATGAGCTTTTGGAAGACCGCGCTCGCGGACATCGCCTGCGTGAACGTCATGCTGCCGTCGGGCGCGCCCTCGTGGTAGGACGCGACGATGACGTCGGGCTTGTCGGCCGCGGGCAGTGCGTCGAGCTCGGCGACGGCCTCGTTGACGGCGGTGGAGGGATCGCCGAAGCTCAGCCCCTCGATGCCGGCGGGGCTGACGAGCGTGGAGGTCTCCTGGGTGACCGCACCGACGACCGCGACCTTGACGCCGGCGACGTCGAACGTGTCGTACGCGTCGAGCGCGCGCGAGCTGTCGGCCTTGCGGACGTTCGCGCCGAGGATCGAGTAGTCGGCGCGCGGAATGATCCGATCGACCAGGTCGGCGTAGCCGGAGTCGAACTCGTGGTTGCCGACCGCGGAGGCGTCGAGGCCCACCGCGTTGAGCACGTCGATCGTCGGGTTGTCCTTCTGGATCGCCGAGGCGAACAGGGAGGCGCTGACGTTGTCGCCCGCGGACACCATGAGCGAGTTCGCGGCGGGGAACTGCGAGCGCACGGTCTCGACCGTGCCGGCCCACTGCAGGGTGGACGCGTCGATGCGCCCGTGGAAGTCGTTGATGCCGATCAGGTTGATCGGCACGGGATCAGCGGCCTGCGCCGACGTCGCGGCGATCAGTGGTGCACCGAGCAGCGTCGTGGTGGCGACGGCCAGAAGGCGACGGGACAGAGAACTCACGCAGGTACCTCTCCGGGTCGATCGGTGAGGAGGACGCACGTGGTCCATCCCCCCGATGAGATGCCCCTGAGAGAGCTCTCAGGATGTCTTCAGCAAGGACATCCCGGTCCGCCTGCGAAGTCAACGAGTTTGACCAAGACGGCACATGTCGAAACGGTGAAGTTGTGCTGTCCGGCCGCAGTCTCGATCAGTAGGAGGACTCGTCGGTCGAGCCGCTGGTCGTCCCGCCCGCCTCGCGCGCGGCGGCGTCGTCGAGGATCGTGGCCGTCGCGCTCGTCCCGAACCGCGTCACGCCGAGGTCGCGCATCTCCAGCAGGGTGTCGAGACCGCGGACACCGCCGGAGGCCTTGACCTGCACCGCATCGCTGACCGTGGCGCGCATGAGCCGCAGGTGCTCGATCGTGGCTCCTCCGCCCGCGAACCCGGTCGACGTCTTGACGAACGCCGCTCCGGCCCGCTCCGCCGCCTGGCAGCCCGCCACGATCTCGTCGTCGCTGAGGAGTGCGGTCTCGAGGATGACCTTGACGACGTGCTCCCCCGCTGCGGTCACGACCGCGCGGATGTCGTCCTCGACGTCGTCGACGAGCCCGCTGCGCAGGCGTCCGATGTTGAGCACCATGTCGAGCTCGGCGGCACCGTTGCCGAGCGCCTCGGTGGCCTCGGCGACCTTGGTCTGCGTCGTGGTGGTGCCGTGCGGGAAGCCGATCACCGCGCACACCGCGACGCCCGAGCCCTCGAGCACCCGGGACGCGTACGAGACGTCGCTCGGGCGTACGCACGCGCTGAAGACGCCGTAGCGAGCGACGAGGGCCAGCTGCTCGTCGACCTCCGCGCGCGTGAGCTCGGGCTTGAGGATGGCGTGGTCGATGGTCGCGGCGATCTCGGCGGCGGTGACGGGTGAGGACATGAGTCCATCCTAGGAGCGGCCGACTAGGCTCGTGCGGTGGCAGCATCCTCCGGAGTCGTGATCGTGGCAGGACCATCGGGCTCGGGAAAGTCCCACCTCGCGGCGCGGCTCGGGTGGCCGGTGCTGCGACTCGATGACTTCTACCGCGACGCCGACGCGCCCCACATGCCCCGGTCGACCCTCGGCATCGTCGACTGGGACCACCCCGACTCGTGGGACGCCGTCACGGCGGTCGGCACGATCGCCGAGCTCTGCGCGTCCGGCACGGCCGAGGTGCCGGTCTACGACATCGCCGCGAGCCGGCGGACGGGCACGCAGACCCTGCACGTGCCGGACGGCCAGTTCATCGCGGAGGGCCTGTTCGCCCCGATCATCGTCGACGCGTGCCGGGAGGCCGGTCTGCTCCGGGCCGCGATCTGCCTGCGCCGCCCGGCCTCCGTCACGTTCGCGCTGCGGCTGTCGCGCGATCTGCGCGAGGGGCGCAAGTCCCCGAGCGTCCTCGTGCGCCGCGGCTGGCGACTCCTGCAGGACGAGCCCCGCATCGTCGCCGAAGCCGTCGCCCACGGCTGCGACCCCATGACCCCCCGCAACGCCCGCCGCCTCCTCGCCGGGTGACGGTTTCCCACGGGACCGTGGGGTTTGTGCACTTCCCTCGCGTCTCAACACGAGGGGAGTGAGCAATTCCCACGGTCCCGTGGGAAACCGACCACCCGCGGAAGCCGGCGTCAGCCCTGAGCGAACGGGAGGCAGTCTCCGGAACAACCGGTCCGGAGCTGTAGTTGAGCCCATCAGACTCAACTCTCAGGAGACATCGTGAGCACATTGCAGCAGTTCCCCGTCCTCGCCCTCGAGGACGTCGTCGTCCTCCCCGGCATGGTCGTCCCGATCGAGCTCGACGACGCGTCCCGGGCAGCCGTGGACGCCGCCCGCACCAGCAACGACGACCGACTCCTCGTGGCCCCGCGCCTCGAGGACCGCTACGCCACCCACGGCGTCATCGCCACGATCCAGCAGGTCGGTCGCCTCCCCGGCGGCGGACCCGGCGCGGTGCTGCGCGCCGAGCAGCGCGCCCACATCCAGGGCGGCGTCACCGGTCCCGGCGCGGCCCTCTGGGTCGAGGCCGAGCCCATCTCGGACGCCGAGCCGACCGACGCCGTCCGCGATCTCGCGCAGGACTACAAGAGCCTGCTCGTCACGATCCTGCAAAAGCGCAACGCCTGGCAGGTCATCGACTCGGTGCAGCGCCTCACCGACCCCGGCGAGCTCGCCGACACCGCGGGCTACGCGTCGTACCTCGAGCTGGAGCAGAAGCGCCAGCTGCTCGAGACCGAGGACGTCTCGGAGCGCCTGGCCGCGCTGATCGGGTGGTCGCGCGAGTACCTGGCCGAGACCGAGGTCAACGAGAAGATCTCCGAGTCCGTCCAGGAGAGCATCGACAAGAACCAGCGCGAGTTCGTCCTGCGCCAGCAGCTCGCCGCGATCCGCAAGGAGCTCGGCGACGACGAGCCTGAGGACACCAAGGACTACCGCGAGCGCGTCGAGGAGGCCGACCTCCCCGAGGACGTCCGCAAGGCCGCCCTGCGCGAGGTCGGCAAGCTCGAGCGCGGCAGCGACCAGAACCCCGAGTCCGGCTACATCCGCACGTGGCTCGACACCGTCCTCGAGATCCCGTGGAACGTGAAGACCGACGACAGCACCGACATCGCGGCCGCACGCGCGGTGCTGGACGCCGATCACCACGGGCTGGACGACGTCAAGGACCGCATCGTGGAGTACCTCGCGGTGCGTGCACGTCGCAAGGACCGCGGGCTCGAGGTCGTCGGCGGACGCGGCTCCGGCGCGGTCATGGCGCTCGTCGGCCCTCCCGGCGTCGGCAAGACGTCGCTCGGCGAGAGCGTCGCGCGCGCCCTCGGCCGCAACTTCGTCCGGGTCGCCCTCGGTGGTGTCCGCGACGAGGCCGAGATCCGCGGCCACCGGCGTACGTACGTCGGTGCGCTCCCGGGGCGCCTGGTCCGCGCGATCGGCGAAGCGGGCTCGATGAACCCGGTCGTCCTGCTCGACGAGATCGACAAGGTCGGCGCCGACTACCGCGGCGATCCCGCGGCGGCGCTGCTCGAGGTGCTCGACCCGGCGCAGAACCACACGTTCCGCGACCACTACCTCGATCTCGACCTCGACCTGTCGGACGTGCTGTTCCTCGCGACCGCCAACGTCATCGAGCAGATCCCCCAGCCGCTGCTCGATCGCATGGAGCTGGTCCAGCTCGACGGCTACACCGAGGACGACAAGGTCCAGATCGCCCGTCGCTACCTGACCCCGCGCCAGCTCGAGCGGGCCGCGCTGACCGAGGACGACGTGACGATCACCGACGGCGCGCTGCGCGAGATCGCGGCGTCGTACACCCGTGAGGCGGGCGTGCGTCAGATGGAGCGGCTGCTCGCGAAGGTGTTCCGCAAGGTCGCCACCAGGCTCACGCATCCCGCGGCGGACAAGCCGGTCGTGGTCGACGAGCGGACCCTCGTCGACTTCATCGGGCGGCCGCGGTTCGTCCCCGAGGTGGCCGAGCGCACCGCGGTGCCGGGGGTCTCGACGGGGCTCGCGGTGACCGGGCTCGGCGGCGACGTGCTGTTCATAGAGGCCAGCGCGTACGACGGCGAGCGCAACCTCGCGATCACCGGACAGCTCGGCGACGTCATGAAGGAGTCCGCGCACATCGCGCTGACGTACGTCAGGTCGCACGCCGACGCGCTCGGCATCGACCCGGCCACCCTCGAGCGGTCGATCCACCTGCACGTGCCGGCCGGCGCGGTGCCCAAGGACGGCCCGTCCGCGGGCGTCACGATGGTGACGGCGCTGACGTCGCTCGCCCTGGGTCGCAACGTACGCGCCGACGTGGGCATGACCGGCGAGGTGACGCTCAACGGACGCGTCCTGCCGATCGGCGGCGTCAAGCAGAAGCTCATGGCTGCGCAACGAGCCGGGCTGAAGACCGTCTTCATCCCGGCCCGCAACGAGGTCGACCTGGTCGACGTGCCCGAGGAGGTGCTCGCCGAGCTCGACGTCCGACCGGTCGCCGACGTCGCGGAGATCCTCGCGTACGCCCTGGAGCCGGCGGTGGAGGCGGTCACGGTCAACGCGGCCTAGCCGTAGCCGCTCACCCCGTCCGCCCAGCCCGCCGACGAGTCACGCACGACACGCGACGAGTCACCTACGGCAAGCGAGGAGTCACCTACGGATCCGTAGGTGACTCCTCGGCGTCCGTGCGTGACTCCTCGGCGTCCGTACGTGACTCGTCGGCGTCCGTACGCGACTCGTCGGCGGCCGGGTCAGCCCGAGGCCATCCGCAGGCGGCGGCCGTCGCTCGTGACGCGGGTCATCTGGGCGAGGGCCGCCGTCGTGTGCGGCCCGACCCCCAGGTGACGCGCCTGCGCCAGGTCTGCCGCGGTGTCGACGTCGCGTCGGCAGCGCGGGTCGACGTCGGGTGTGGGCCGAAAGCCCGCGTCCGAGTGCAGCAGGGCCGACCGATGACCATACGACGGCGTCATCAGCGCAGGCCGGGCGACAGCCAGCAGCGTGGTGCCCATCCCGGAGGCGTCGGGGACGAACGACCGCTCGTGCGCGGCGAGCAGCTCCAAGGCGTCATCGAGGAGCTGGGCGGTCAGCGCGGGCAGGTCTCCCGGCACGACGACGAACGGCGCAGCGGGGGCGTGCACCTGCGCCCACTGCCGTCCCGCGTCGATCGCGCGGTTGAGCAGCCCGCGGGCCAGCATCGGACGATCCACGATGACGTGAGCGCCGGCACGGCGGGCGATCGTGCCGAGCTGGGTCTCGGCCGTCACGACCACCACCCGATCCACGTGCTCCGCGGCCAACACGACGTCCAGGACGTCGAGGGAGAACGCGCGGGCCAGCTGCATGCGCTCCTCCCCCGGCAGGTCCAGCCGGCTCTTGGCCAGGCCCCACGGCTTGACCGGCACGACCGCGGTCCACCCCGTCATGACGCAGCCCTCTGGGAGTGCTCCACGTGACCGTACGTCGTGGTGCGCTGACGCGCCGGGCGTCCCGCCGCGTGAGCCATCGCCTCGAGCTCGGCACGTTCCTTGCGCGAGCCGTTGGTCGAGCCGGCCATCCGGCTGATGGTCTCCTCCATCAGCGTGCCGCCGAGATCGTTGACGCCCCCGCGCAGGACCTGGGTGACCTGCGCGGGCCCGAGCTTGACCCACGAGGTCTGGATGTTCGGGACGAGCCCGTGCAGCATGATGCGCGCGACCGCGTGGACGGCCCGGTTGTCGCGGACGCTGGGCCCGGGACGGGCGACACCGGCCAGGTAGATCGGGCTCGACTGGTGCACGAACGGCAGGGGCACGAACTCGGTGAACCCGCCGGTCTCCCGCTGGATGCCGGCCAGCACCTGCAGGTGCTTGACCCAGTGCCCGGGGTGGTCGACGTGGCCGTACATCATCGTGGCCGTCGTCGGCAGCCCCACGCGGTGCGCGGTCGAGACGACCTCGATCCACTGCGCGGTCGGCAGCTTGCCCTTGGTGAGCACCCACCGGACGTCGTCGTCGAGGATCTCGGCCGCCGTGCCAGGGAGCGAGTCGACACCTGCCTCCTTCGCGGCGGTCAGGAACTCCGCGATCGACAGCCCGGTGCGGGCCACACCGTTCATGACCTCCATGGGGCTGTACGCGTGCACGTGCAGCGACGGCTCGGCCCTCTTGACCGCCGCCGCGATGTCGAAGTACGCCGTCCCGGGCATCTCCGGATCGATGCCACCTTGCATGCAGACCTCGGTCGCCCCGACGCTCACGGCGATGCGCGCGCGGGTCGCGATCTCGTCCAGCGACAGCGTGTACGCGTCGGCGTCGGTCTTGCGCTGCGCGAACGCGCAGAACCGGCACCCGGTGTAACAGATGTTGGTGAAGTTGATGTTGCGGTTGATCACGTACGTGACCTCATCCCCGACCGCGTCGCGGCGCAGCTGGTCGGCTAGCGCCGCCACCGCCTCCAGGGCGGGCCCCTCCTCCGCGGTCATCAACGTGGTCGCGTGCGCGGTCGACAGACCGGCGGGATCGGACTCCGCCGCCCGCAGGGCCGCGTGGACGTCCGAGGACAGCCGCTCGGGCTGCCGATCAGCGGCGACCCTCTCGCGCAGCACTCCCCAGTCGCCGTAGACGTCCTCGAAGTCGCTGCGCCGGTCGCTCGTGCGCCCCTCGGTGTCGACCGCCGTGTGCAGGTCCGCTCGTCCCGTCGTGACGTCGAATCCCCCGTCGGGCTCCTGCCAGGGCAGACCGGTGGGCAGCACGTCCGCCTGCGCGAGACCGTCGGGTCCGCGGAGCGCCTCCACATGGCCTCGCAGCCGGGGATCCAGCCACGGCACGTCCAGGAACTGCGGGTGCGCCGTGAGGCGTTCACGCAGCTCGAAGCCGGCCTCGGCGCTCAGCGCCACGAGCTGGTCGATCTGGGGCCAGGGACGCTCGGGGTTCACGTGATCGGGGGTCAGCGGGCTGATGCCGCCGAAGTCGTCGACGCCCGCGTCGAGCAGTGCGCGGCACTCGGCGAGGTCGACGAGGTTGGGCGGGGCCTGGATCCGCATCCCGGGGCCGAGCACCACACGCGACGTCGCGATGGCGGCCAGGTACTCCTCGAGCCCGAGGTCGTCGTCGTGACGCATCGCCGTGTCGGGCTTGGCCCGGAAGTTCTGGACGATGACTTCCTGGATGTTGCCGTACTGCCTCGCGATCCGTCGCAGCTCGAAGATGCTGTCGGCCCGTTCGGCCAGGTCCTCACCGATGCCGATCAGCAGGCCCGTCGTGAACGGGACGTTGAGCCGGCCCGCGTCCTCGAGCACCTGCAGACGTACTGCCGGGTCCTTGTCCGGGGACTTGTAGTGCGCCGCGCCCTTGGTCTCGAACAGGCGACGGCTGGTGGTCTCGAGCATCATGCCCATCGACGGGGCGACCGCCTTCAGCCGCGACATCTCGGTCCACGACATGACGCCGGGATTCAGGTGCGGCAGCAGCCCGGTCTCCTCCAGCACCCGGATGCTCATCGCTCGCACGTACTCCAGCGTCGAGTCGTAGCCTGCCTCCTCGAGCCACTGCTTCGCCTCGGGCCAGCGGTCCTCCGGCCGGTCCCCCAGCGTGAACAGCGCCTCCTTGCAGCCCATCTCCGCACCCTCGCGGGCGATGGCCAGGATCTGGTCGGGCGACAGGAACGGCGCCTCGAGCTTGCCCGGGACCGTCACGAACGTGCAGTAGTGGCACCTGTCGCGGCACAGGCGGGTCAACGGGATGAAGACCTTCTTGGAGTACGTGACGACCCCCGGACGTCCTGCCGCCTCCAGACCTGCGTCCCGTACGCGCCGGGCGACCGTCATGAGACGCTCGAGGTGCTCGCCCCGTGCGCACAGCAGGGCCTGGGTCTCGGCGAGGTCGAGCGACTTGCCCGCCTCCGCCCGTACGACGGCACGGGCGACCTGTCGCTCGTTGGGTGGCACGACCGGGGTCGGCAGGACAGTCACGGGATCAGCCTTCCTGCACTCCGGTGATGGCCACGCCCGAACGGGTCTTGTACCGCTTGTTCATGCTGATCAGCACGGCGGTCAGCGGCTCGAGCTGGCGAGCCAGCCGGAGCCTGCCCGCATCGATGCCGCGCTTGCCGGTCACGGCGGCGGCGAGGTCCTGCACGACGGACTTGGCCTCGTCGTCGTCGCCGCACACCAGGACGTCCTCGTGGGTGAGGGCGTCCTGGGTCTTCCACAAGGACAGCGCTGCGACGTGGTGGAACGCGCCGACCACGCGCGCCTGGGGCACGAGTCGCTGCGTCTCCTGCGCCGCCGACTCCTCCAGGACCAGCCCGTAGGGGCCGTCGGCGTCGAAGCCGAGGGGGTTGACGCAGCTGATGACGATCTTGTCGGCGAGCTGCCCGGCCAGGGACGACACGAGGTCCGCGTGCCCGTCCCACGGCACGGCCAGCAGCACGATGTCGGCCGCTCCCACCGCATCGGCATTGGTGGCTCCGGACACCGTCTCGGCCTCGAGCTTCGCGTTGATCTCGTCGGCCTTCTCCTGCGCGCGGCCGGCGTCACGGGAGCCGAGGATCACCGGGTGCCCGGCCAGGGCGAATCGGTAGGCGAGCCCGCGACCCTGGGGTCCGGTTCCGCCGACGACGGCGATCGTGTGAATCTGGTTCATGTCTGGTTTCCTCCGGTGGAGTGAACGGCACTGGGACACGCACAACGCGTGCGCGGCGAACATGCGGCCCGTACAGCTACGAGCACCAGATCAGACGCCTCATGAGGAGGCGGGACTCGGACCAAGGTGTGTCCGGTGGATCCTCTGCTTGGCACTATACGCACGCTGGGGGCCACTGTGCAGCAATCGGGACGACGGCGGTCGACGCGGCTCAGCGGACGGCCGGCAGGACGCACCGGCCGAACGTCTCGATGAAGTCCCGCTGCTCGCGCCCGACGTTGTGCAGGTAGATCCGATCGAAGCCGATGTCGGCGAACTGCTGGATCCTTCGTCGGTGCGCGTCGAGATCGCTGCTGATCAGCATGCGGTCGTCGAAGCCGTCCGGCCCGACCTGTCGGGCGATCTGCTCGAAGACCTGCGGGCTGCGGATGTCGCCCTTGGGGAACCTCATGGCCCCGAGCGGCCACTGCTCGATGGCGTTGGCCATCGCCTGCTCGTCGCTCGGAGCCCAGCTCAGGTTGAGGTGCAGCACCCTCAGCATCGTGCCGGGATCGCGGTCCGCCTCGTCGACGCCCCGGTCGAAGCGCTCCAGCAGCGTGGCCGCGCGGTCGTACGAGGTGCCGACCGTGACGATGCCGTCCGCGACCTTGCCGGCACGACGAGCCGTGACCGGCCCTCCGGTCGCGACCAGCACGGGAGGCGCGACCGCGGGCATGGTCCACAGGCGGGCGGACTCCATGCGGTGGTACGTGCCGGTGAACCGGGTGTCGCGACCGGCGATCGATCCGCGGAAGAGCTTCTTGATCAGGTCGATGGCCTCGAACATCGAGTTGAGGCGGTCCGGCGCCTCGGGCCAGTAGCTCGCGGTGACGTGCTCGTTGAGCGCCTCGCCCGGACCGATGCCGACCCAGTGACGTCCCTCGTACATCGACGCGAGCGTCGCGGCGGCCTGGGCCAGCGTCGCCGGGTGGTAGCGATACCCCGGGACCGCCATGCCGGGACCGAAGTTGGTCGACGTCCGCTCCCCCAGGGCCGCGAGGACGCTCCAGACGAACGGGCTCTGGCCCTGGCTGGGCAGCCACGGCTGGAAGTGGTCGGTGGCCAGGGTGCCGACGAATCCGTGCTGCTCGGCCATGGCGGCCAGGTCAACCGCCTCGCGCGGCGCGTACTTCTCGAGCGCGGCCGCGTACCCCACCTCGACTCGTGAGCTCATCCGTCACACCTTCTGTCGTCGCCGGCCGGCGACCTCATGCTAGCGAGGGCGGAACGGGCCGACGGGGTCATGCCGTCACCGCGGTGCCATGCGGATCGCGCCGTCGAGCCGGATCGTCTCTCCGTTGACGTAGGAGTTCTCGAGCAGGCTCAGCGCCATGTGGGCGTAGTCGTCGGCCTGGCCGAGGCGGCTGGGATGCGGGACGGTCTTCTCGAGCGCTTCGCGGATGTCGCCGCGCAGGCGCGCCAGCATCGGCGTGTCGAACACACCGGGGGCGATCGTGTTGACGCGGATCAGCCGGCTCGCGAGATCGCGGGCGGCGACCAGCGTCATGCCGTGCACGGCAGCCTTCGCGGCCGTGTACGACGTCTGGCCGATCTGTCCGTCGAAGGCCGCGACCGACGCGGTCAGCACCATCGCGCCACGCTCGCCGTCGACCGGCTCGGCCTGGGAGATGCGGGCAGCACCCAGCCGAAGGATGTTGTACGTGCCGACCAGGTTGACCCGGATGACCTCCTCGAACGTGTCGAGGGAGCCCGGCTTGCCCTCACGGTCCAGGATGCGTACGCGGTCGCCGCCGCGTCCTGCACAGTGGACGACCGAGCGGATCTGGCCGTACGTCTCGTGGGCGACGTCGAGCGCGGCCTCGACCGACGCCTCGTCGGCGATGTCGGTCTGGACGTACGTGACACCGTCGCCGAGCTCGGCGGCGTCGGCGTCCGAGGGAGCGTTCAGGTCGGCGATCGTGACCTTCGCCCCCGCGGCGCGCAAGCGGCGCACCGTGGCGAGACCGAGTCCGGACGAGCCGCCCGTGACGAACGCAGCTGTGGAGTCGAGCTTCATGGGTTCTCCTGTGGTCGAGGGGGTGCGGGGGTGGAGGTCAGGGCTCGAGCAGCTCGAGGATCGTGGCATTGGCCATTCCGCCGGCCTCGCACATCGTCTGCAGGCCGTACCGCAGGCCGTTGTCGCGCATGTGGTTCAGCATCCGGGTCATGAGGATCGCGCCGGACGCGCCGAGCGGGTGCCCGACCCCGATCGCCCCTCCGAGCGGGTTGACCTTCGCGTGATCGGCACCTGTCTCGATCTCCCACGCGATCGGCACGCTGGCGAAGGCCTCGTTGACCTCGAACACACCGATGTCGTCGATCGTCAGGCCCGCGCGCTTCAGCACCTTGGCGGTCGCCGGGATGGGCGCCGTCAGCATGGTCACCGGGTCGTCGCCCACGACCGAGCCGGAGTGGAAGCGGGCGATCGGCTTCCAGCCGAGCTGCGCTGCCCGCTCACTCGTGGTGATGAGCAGCGCGCCGGACCCGTCCGAGATCTGCGAGCTGTTGCCGGCTGAGATGACGCCGTCCTCCATGAAGGGGGTCTTCAGTGTCCCGAGCTTCTCGACGGTGCTGCCGGGCCGGACTCCCTCGTCGGCCGTGAGCTCCCCGTCTGGTCCCACGACAGTCGCGAGCTGGGTGGAGAACGCGCCTGCGGCCTGGGCGGCGATCGAGCGCTCGTGCGACTCCACGGCGAACTCGTCGAGCCGCTGGCGGCTCAGGTTCCATCGACGAGCGATGTCCTCGGCGCCCAATCCCTGGTTGAAGCTCTCGCGCCCGTAGCGCTTCTTGACCTTCGGGCCGAACGGCTCACCCATCGCGCGCGCCGAGCCGATCGGCACCCGGCTCATCGACTCGACGCCCCCGGCGATGACGATGTCGTTGATCCCGGACATGACCGCGCCGGCAGCGAAGTGGACAGCCTGCTGGCTCGAGCCGCAGGCCCGGTCGATCGTGACACCGGGGATGACCTCGGGCCAGCCGGCTGCGAGCACCGAGAGCCGGCCGACGTTCGTGGACTGGTCGGAGATCTGGTTCACGCAGCCCCAGATGACGTCGTCGACGAGACTCGGGTCGAGTCCGTTGCGCTCCGCGAGGGTGGTCAGCACGTGCGCCGACAGGTCGACCGGGTGGACGTTCTTCAGGGTGCCGTTGCGTCGCCCGATGGGGGTGCGCACGGCGTCGACGATGACTGCGTCTCGCATGATGAAGCTCCTCGTGTCGAAGGCGCGGAAGGGAACGGCCGATCAGCCGACCACACCGGCCGCCCAGCCGGAGCGCGACCGCTCCGTGGGCACGCTCACCTCGCCTGGGCCAATTAAGATTGATTAGTTATCTGATTATAGGCACAAGACGGCCCATCGGTCCCAGGTGTGGTCGCACACGACGGCCGACGAGTCACCTACGGACGCTGACGAGTCGCGCACGACAAGCGAGGAGTCACCTACGGATTCGTAGGTGACTCCTCGGTGTCCGTGCGCGACTCCTCGGTGTCCGTGCGTGACTCGTCGGCGGTCGTGCCGAGCTAGAGGGCGGCGTAGCCGGGCTTGATGACGTCGTTGATGAGGGCCAGGCGCTGGTCGAAGGGCAGGAAGGCGCTCTTCATCGCGTTGATCGTGAACCAGCGCAGATCGTCCACGGTGTAGCCGAACGCGTCGACGAGCAGCTCGAGCTCCCGCGACATCGACGTACCGCTCATGAGCCGGTTGTCGCAGTTGACCGTGACCCGGAACCCCAGGTCCTTGAGCTTGCCGATCGGGTGGTCGGCGATCGAGGTCATGCCGGGCACCGCGTGGGTCTGCAGATTGGACGACGGGCACATCTCGAGCGGGATGCGGCGGTCGCGGATGTACGCCGCGAGGTCGCCGAGCACGGGTCCGCCCGGGGCGTCCCAGTCGATGTCGTCGACGATCCGCACGCCGTGGCCGAGGCGCTCGGCGCCGCAGCGCTGGATCGCCTGCCAGATCGACGGCAGCCCGAACGCCTCCCCCGCGTGGATCGTGAAGTGGGCGTTCTCGCGGCGCAGGAACTCGAACGCCTCGAGGTGCAGGATCGGCGGGAAGCCGTCCTCGGCGCCCGCGATGTCGAAGCCCGCGACGCCGCGGCGACGGTACTCGACCGCGATCTCGGCGATCTCCAGACCACGCTTGGCGTGCCGCATCGCGGTCAGCAGCTGGCCCACCACGATCGGGTGGCCCAGCTGCTCGGCCTCGGCCCGTCCGGCGTCGATGCCGGCCTGCACGGCCTCGACCGCCTCGCGCAGCGTCAGCCCGGCCGACTGGTGCTGCTCGGGCGCCCAGCGCAGCTCGGCGTACACGCAGCCGTCCGTGGCGAGGTCGACGACGGCCTCGCGGGCCACGCGGGCCAGGTCCTCGGGCCGCTGCATCACCGCGACCGTGTGGACGAACGTCTCCAGGTAGCGCGGGAGCGAACCAGAGCTCGAGGCCTCCTCGAACCACGTGCCGAGGGCCACGGGTCCGTCGGCCGGGAGGTCGTGCCCGATCTCGGTGGCGATGTCGACGATGGTCGCCGGCCGCACGCCGCCGTCGAGGTGCTCGTGCAGTGCGACCTTGGGGGCCTTGGCGATCTGTTGGAAAGTTGCTCTCACAGGCTCATCGTGTCATGAGGCCATCAGCAGCGTGACGACCTCCGCGACGCACGCCGGCTTCTCGCTGCCCTTGATCTCGACGGTGTGCTGCAGCGTCGCGCGCTGTCCCTTGTCGATGTCCTCGACGCTCAGCAGCTCGACGCGGTCGCGCACCTTCGAGCCGACCGTCACGGGCGACACGAAGCGCACCTTGTTGAGGCCGTAGTTGACCCGCGCGACGTCCCCCGCGAACGCGAAGACCTGCGCGCCGAGGAACGGCAGCATCGACAAGGTGAGATAGCCGTGGGCGACCGTCGCGCCGAACGGCCCGTCGGCCGCACGCTCGGGATCCACGTGGATCCACTGCCGGTCACCCGTCGCATCGGCGAACATGTCGATCCGGTCCTGCGTGATGGGGACCCACTCGCTGACGCCGAGCTCCTGGCCGGCCGCAGCCGCGATCTCTTTGCTGTTGTTCAACATGCGCATCGTGCGAACCTATCCGATCCGGTCGATGACCACGGCAGACGCCTTGCCGCCCTCCGTACCTGCGCCATACAACCCGTCACCTATGTCATACACCCCGTCGAGCGCAGCCACCGCTCGATCGAACCGTTCGGGCGTGTCGGTGTGCAGCGTCAGCAGCGGCTGGCCCGCGGTGACGGCGTCACCCGGCTTGGCGTGCATCACGACGCCGGCGGCGGCCTGGACCTGCTCGCCGGGACGCGATCGACCGGCGCCGAGACGCCACGCGGCGACTCCCACGCCCATCGCGTCGAGACGGGTCAGCGTCCCGGACGTCGGGGCGGTGACGACGTGCGTCTCCTTCGCGACCGGCAGCGGTGCGTCGGGGTCGCCGCCCTGCGCGCGGATCATGCGCTTCCAGACGTCCATCGCGGCGCCCGAGGCCAGCACGTCAGCCGGATCGCGGTCGTCCTTGCCCGCTGCGGCGAGCATCTCGCGAGCGAGCGCGACCGTGAGCTCGACGACGTCGGCAGGTCCGCCGCCGGCCAGGACGTCGACCGCCTCGGCGACCTCGCACGCGTTGCCGGCCGTCAGGCCGAGCGGCGTGGACATGTCGGTGAGCAGCGCGACCGTCGTGACCCCGGCGTCATTGCCCAGCGCGACCATGGTCTCGGCGAGCTCGCGGGCCTGGTCCACGTCCTTCATGAACGCACCGGAGCCCGCCTTCACGTCGAGCACCAACGATCCGGTGCCCTCCGCGATCTTCTTGCTCATGATCGAGCTCGCGATCAGCGGGATCGCCTCGACCGTGCCCGTGACGTCGCGCAGCGCGTAGAGCTTCTTGTCCGCCGGTGCGAGGCCCGCACCGGCGGCGCAGATCACCGCACCGATGTCCTCGAGCTGGGCCATCATCTCCTCGTTGGTGAGCGACGCGCGCCACCCCGGGATGGCCTCGAGCTTGTCGAGCGTGCCGCCCGTGTGGCCGAGGCCGCGACCCGACAGCTGCGGCACGGCGACGCCGCAGGCCGCGACGAGCGGGGCCAGCGGCAGCGTGATCTTGTCGCCCACGCCCCCGGTCGAGTGCTTGTCGGACGTCGTCCACGACAGCGACGAGAAGTCCATGCGCTCGCCGCTCGCGATCATCGCGTGCGTCCAGCGGGAGATCTCGCGACGATTCATGCCGTTGAGCAGGATCGCCATCGCGAGCGCGGACATCTGCTCGTCGGCGACGATGCCACGCGTGTACGCGTCGACGACCCAGTCGATCTGCGGATCGGTCAGCTCGTGCCGGTCCCGCTTGGCAGCGATCACCTCGACCGCGTCGAACGACTCACTCATGAGGCCACCTCCACGTCGATGCGCTCGAATCCGCGCAGCACCCACGTCGGGCGGCGCGGCGCCTCGCCGACGAGCCGCAGCTGCGGGAAGCGCTCGAGCAGGGTCCTGATGCTGATCTGCAGCTCGAGGCGCGCCAGCGGAGCGCCCAGGCAGAAGTGCAGGCCCATGCCGAAGCCCACGTGCGGGTTCGGGTCGCGGCCCACGTCGAACGTGTCGGCGTCCGGGAACACCGCGGCGTCACGGTTGGCCGAGCCCATCAGGCAGGCGATCTTGTCGCCGGCCCGCACGAGCTGGCCGCTCACCTCGACGTCCGCGGTGGCGGTGCGCTCGAACAGCTGCAGCGCGGCGTCGTAGCGGATGAGCTCCTCGAGGGCGGTCTCGACCGAGACCTCGCCGCTCGTGACGCGGGCCATCTGCTCGGGGTGCTGCAGCAGCGCGTGGAAGCCGTTGCCGAAGACGTTGACGGACGCCTCGTGGCCCGCGTTGAGCAGCAGGACGACGGACGCCACGAGCTCGTCGTCGCTGAGCTTGGTGCCCTCGTCGCGGGCCTCGATCAGGTCGGTGATGAGGTCCTCGCCGGGGGCGCTGCGACGCTGCTCGACGACCTCGCGGACGTAGTCCGAGAACGCCGTGCTGGCCTCGATCGCGGCCTGCTTGGTCGCCTCGTCGACGTGGGGCTCGTACATGTGGACGATCGCCTGGGACCAGTCGCGCAGGCGGGCGTGGTCCTCGCGCGGGACGCCCAGCATGTCGGCGATCACGTAGACGGGCATGGGCTCGGCGTAGTCGCCGAGGACGTCGAAGCTCTCGCCGAGCTCGGCGACCATGCTCCGGGCGAGGTCCTCGACGCGCGGACGCATCCGCTCGACGTGACCGCGGCCGAAAGCCGCCGCGACGAGCCGCCGCAGACGGGTGTGCGTCGGGGGCTCGTTTTCCATCATCTGGTTGCGGTGGAGGGCGTTGAACGGCTCCATCTCCGACGTGGGCTCCCAGTCGGTCCACAGCCGCCCGAATGCCCGGTTGCGCAGCACCTGGCTCACCGCGTCGTGGGTCGTCGCGAGCCACGCGCCCATCGGCTCGTGCCAGAGCACGGGGCCCTCCTGGCGCAGCGACGCCAGGACCGGGTAGGGATCGCGGACGAAGTCCGGCGAGCCGAGGTCGACCTGGACGGCTCCGGCGGTCACTGGATCCCCAGGTCGTCCGCGCCGAACGCGTCGGGCAGCACCTCGGCCATGGTCCGGACGCCCTTGGGCGTCATGAGCTGCATCGTGGGACCGCCGTTCTCCCACAGCAGCTGCCGGCAGCGCCCGCACGGCATGATGGCCGCCCCTGCCGCGTCGACGCACGCGACCGCGCGCAGACGTCCGCCGCCGGTCGAGTGCAGGGCCGAGACCATGCCGCACTCGGCGCACAGCGCGACGCCGTACGCGGCGTTCTCGACGTTGCAGCCGAGCACGACCCGGCCGTCGTCGACCAGCCCGGCCGCGCCGACCCGGTACTTGGAGTACGGCGCGTACGCCCGCCCCATGACCTCGGTCGCGTAGCGGGTCAGTGCCTCCCAGTCGACCGGATCGTCCGCTCCGGTGATTCCCAGCGCCACTAGCCTGCACTCCCTCGTCGATATGGTTTTCCGTCGGCTGCCGGCATGCGTAGTCGTTGTGAGAACAACGCGAGCACCAGGAGCGTCGTGACGTACGGCGTCATGCCGGTGAGGTCCTCGGGGATCGAGTCCGTCGCGAAGTACCAGACCGCGACGCCCACGCCGAGCAACGCACCGATCAACGTCGAGACGCGACGGGTCTTGCGGTACTGCCAGATGCCGTAGAGCACGATACCGACCGCGACCAGGAGCAGGAGACCGTGGATGGTCTCGCCTCCGCCGCGCAGCCGCAGGGTGTCGGTGTAGCCGAACAGGCCCGCGCCGGCGAGCAGTCCACCGGGGCGCCAGTTGCCGAAGATCATCGCCGCGAGGCCGATGTAGCCGCGTCCGCCCGTCTGGCCGTCACGGAACGTGCTGGAGGCCACGAGCGCCAGGAAGCCACCGGCCAGACCGGCGAACCCGCCGGAGATGACGACCGCGATGAACTTGTAGCGGATGACGTTGACGCCGAGGGACTCCGCCGCCGCGGGGCTCTCGCCGCACGAGCGCAGACGCAGGCCGAACGGGGTCTTCCACAGGACGTACCAGGTCAGCACGAACAGGAGCAGGCAGATGATCGTCAGCACCGACAGGTTGGTCACGAGCGCCCGCACGACCGAGGCGAGGTCGGACACCACGAACCAGTGCTTGCGCTCGAGGTCGCCGAGCGGATCGGACAGGAAGTCCAGCGTCACCGACGGCAGGCTCGGGATGGTCGGCGACTGGGTCTGGCCGCCACCGGGCACGCCCGTGAACGCGAGCGCGGCGAGGTACTGCACCGCACCCAGGGCGATGATGTTGATCGCGACGCCCGACACGATGTGGTCGACGCCGAAGATCACGGTCGCGACCGCGTGCAGCAGACCGCCGACCGCGCCCAGGGCGATCGCGCCGAGGACGCCCTGCCAGGGGCTGTAGAAGTAGCCGAAGTAGCCCGCACCGAAGGTGCCGAGGATCATCATGCCCTCGAGGCCGATGTTGACGACGCCGGCCCGCTCGGACCACAGGCCGCCGAGACCGGCCAGGCCGATCGGCACCGCCGCGACGAGCGTCGCGCGCAGCGTGCCCGAGGAGTCCAGGTCGTTCGCGCCCGTGATGATGCGCAGCAGCGAGAACAGCACGAGGCCGACGGCCAGCCAGATCATGATCCAGCCGTACGTGAGCTTCTGCGCGGCGGCCTTGACCGGCGCGACGACGTCGTTGACGGCGCTCATGCGGACACCTCCTTCGTCGTCGCGGGCTGGTCATCGAGGGCGCTTGCCACCCTGCGTTGCTCGATCCGCACGCCGTAGCGACGGACCACCTCGTACGCGATGACGACCGTGAGCACGATCGTGCCCTGGGTGATCTTGACGATGTCGGGCGAGACGTTGAGCAGGATCTGCAGCGGATTGGACTGCTCGTCGAGGAAGGCGAACAGCAGGGCGCCGAGCGCGATCCCGACCGGGTGGTTGCGACCCAGCAACGCGATCGCGATGCCGGCGAAGCCGAGGCCTGACTGGAACGTCGAGCCGTACGCGTAGTCGTTGCCGAACAGCAGCGGCATGCCCACGAGCCCTGCGGCACCGCCGGACAGCAGCATCGAGATCACGATCATCTTCTTGACGTTGATGCCGCTGGCCACCGCGGCCGACTCCGAGGCGCCCGTGGCGCGCAGGTCGAAGCCGAAGCGGGTCTTGTTGATGACGAACCAGTACAGGAAGCCGACCGCGACCGCGAGGAGCACGAGGCCGTAGACCGTCGCCGGCACGTCGCCGAACAGGCTGAAGCCGCCGACGCGGCTGCCCTCGGGGACCTCCTTGGTCGCGGTGATGTTGCTGCCGGAGTTGTCGACCGCGGCCTTGCGCAGCAGGTACGCCACGAGGGCCGTCGCGATCGAGTTGAGCATGATCGTCGAGATGACCTCGCTGACGCCGCGGGTGACCCGCAGCAGGCCTGCGATGCCGGCCCACGCCGCACCGACCAGGACCGCGGCGACCATCGCCAGGGCGGTGTTGAAGTAGCCCGGCAGCCAGCCCTCGCCGGCCACGACCGCGGCGGTGAACGCCGCGACCCGGTACTGACCATCGACGCCGATGTTGAACAGGTTCATCTTGAAGCCGATGGCCACCGCGATCGCCGAGAGGTAGTAGACCGTCGCGGCGTTGATGATGTTGACGTAGCCCCGGTCGGTGGGCAGGCTCAGGATCTGGCTCCACACACCGCCGACGTCGTCGCCCGCCAGGACGAGCACGAGGCTCGTGATGAGGAACGCCGCCACGAGGGCGAGCACGGGGGCCCCGATCGCCAGCGCGATCTTGGTCGTACGAGGGCTCTTCATGACGCGTCTGCTCCTGTCATCGCCGAGCCCAGCATCGACGGGGTCACCGTCGCGGGGTCGAAGGTCTCGCCGAGGCGACCGCGCAGGATCACCCGGATGGTGTCGGACAGGCCGATGAGCTCGTCGAGGTCGGCCGAGATCAGCAGCACCGCGAGCCCTTCGCGCCGGGCCCGCTTGATGTGGCCCCAGATGGCCGCCTGCGCGCCGATGTCGACGCCGCGGGTGGGGTGCGACGCGATCAGCAGCACCGGGTCGTCGGCCATCTCGCGGCCCACGATGAGCTTCTGCTGGTTGCCGCCGGACAGCGCCCGCGCGAGCGTGTCGATGCCCGGGGTGCGGACGTCGTACTGGTCCACGATGCGCTGGGTGTCCTGACGCGCTCCCCCGCGGTCGATCAGCGGGCCCTTCACGTTCGGCTCACGCGTCTGGTGACCGAGGATGCGGTTCTCCCACAGCGGCGAGTCGAGCAGGAGGCCGTGGCGGTGACGGTCCTCGGGGATGTAGCCGATGCCGGCCTCGCGGCGGTCGCGGGTCGAGCGCCCCGCCAGGTCCTTGCCGGCCAGGGTGATCGATCCCGTGGTGCCCGAGCGCATGCCCATGATGGCCTCGACCAGCTCGGCCTGGCCGTTGCCCTCGACCCCCGCGACGCCCAGGACCTCGCCCGAGCGGATCACCAGGTCGATGTGGCTCAGCAGGTCGCGGCTGCCCTCCGACGGGAGGGTCAGGTCGCGGACCTCGAGGATGACCTGGTCGGTCACGGTCGAGGTCTCGGTGCTGGGGCTGGGCAGCTCGGAGCCGACCATCATCTCGGCGAGCTGGCGCGAGTTGACCGAGGAGGCGTCCACGGTCGCGACGGTCGTGCCCCGGCGGACGACCGTGACCTCGTCCGCGGCCGCCAGCACCTCGTCGAGCTTGTGGGAGATGAAGATGACGGCGAGGCCCTCACGGGTGAGCTCCTGCAGGTTGCCGAAGAGCTCGTCGACCTCCTGGGGCACCAGCACGGCGGTGGGCTCGTCCAGGATGATGATCGACGCGCCGCGGTAGAGGACCTTCAGGATCTCGACGCGCTGGCGGGCGCCGACGCCGAGGTCCTCGACCAGCGTGTCCGGGTCGATGCCGAGGCCGTACGAGTCGGAGATCTCGCGGATGCGCGCGCGGGCCTTGTCGCCGATGCCGTGCATCTTCTCGGCTCCGAGCACGACGTTCTCGAGCACGCTGAGGTTGTCGGCCAGCATGAAGTGCTGGAACACCATGCCGACACCCGCGGCGATCGCATCGGCAGGGGACGACAGGTTCACGAGGTTGCCGTTGACCTCGATGGTGCCGGAGTCCGGCTTCTGGACGCCGTACAGGATCTTCATCAGCGTCGACTTGCCGGCACCGTTCTCGCCCACGATCGCGTGGACGGTGCCACGCCTCACGTCGATGTTGATGTCGTGGTTGGCGACCACGCCGGGGAACGTCTTGCCGATGTCACGCAGGCGGACGACGACGTCGTCGGTCGTGCTCGTGGTGTTCACACTCTGCCCATCAGTTCTGGCCTCACTTGGAAAAAGTACGACAGGACGACCCTGGCCCGGGACCACGCTACAGCGGGGTCCCGGGCCAGGTCTCTCAGTGCCTACTTCGTCGGGACCGTGATCTCCCCGTCGATGATCTGCTGCTTGTAGCCGTCCAGCTTTTCCTTGATCTCGTCGACCTGGCCACCGGTGGTGGAGTAGCCGACACCGTCGACCTTGAGGTCGTAGACCTTGGGGCCGCTGACGTTCTCGCCCTTCTCGACGCTCTCGAGGTAGTCGAAGACCGCCACGTCGATGTTCTTGAGCATCGACGTCAGGATCACGTCGCGGACCGACTTGTCGGCCGTCAGGGCCTGGTCGGAGTCGACGCCGATGGCCTTCTTCCCGGCCGCGGAAGCAGCCTCGAAGACGCCGCCGCCGGAGCCGCCTGCTGCGTGGTAGACGACGTCCGCACCGGCGTCGAACATGCCCTCGGCCGTGGTCTTGCCCTTGGCCGGGTCACCGAAGCCGCTGAAGTCCGGCGGCTGCGAGAGGTAGCGCGACTGGACCTTGATGCTCTTGTCGACCGCCTTGGCGCCAGCGGTGTAGCCCGCCTCGAACTTCTTGATCAGGGGCGTCTCGACGCCACCGACGAAGCCGATGTTCTTGGACTTGCTCTCCAGGGCTGCGGCCGCACCGACCAGGAACGAGCCCTGCTCCTCGGCGAACAGCAGGTTCGCGATGTTCTTGCCCTCGACCGCGTCGTCGACGATCGCGAAGTTCACGTCGGGGTTGGCCTTGGCGACCTTGGCCAGCGACGGGGAGTACGCGAAGCCGACCGCGATGACGGGGTCGAACCCGGCGTCGACGAGCTGCTGCAGGCGACCCTCGCGAGCCGACTCGGGCTCGCCGTCCTGCGCCTCTGCGGTCTGGACCGTGAGTCCGAGCTCGCACGCGGCCTTGTCCAGGCCCTTGGCTGCCGAGTCGTTGAAGGACTGGTCGCCGCGTCCGCCGACGTCGAACGCCATGCCGACCTTCTTGTCGGGATCGGCCTTGACGCAGTTGTCCTTGGAGCCGGACTTGTCGCTTCCGCCGTCGCTTCCGTCACTGTTCTTGCCACAGCCCGCGGCAGCGAGCACCAGCACGGCCAGACCCGCGATGGCGGTGGCCTTCGTCGATCGACGCAAAATTCCTCCTCGAAACGGAGCCGGGTGCCCGGCTCGTGAGTCGAACCTTAATCTTTGCCCCACGGCTTCGGGACCACACCCCCGGGATTGGAGGCGCCCTTAACCGTTTCTTCACCATTTGCGGCCGCGCAGAGCACGTGCCGCGTGGCTCAGCTCACAGCGGCGCTGGCCAGGACCTTCGCACCGACCGCGATCGCGCGCTCGTCGACCCGCAGGTTGCCCTGGTGCAGGTCGTACGTCGGGCCGTCGGGGGTGCGGGTGCCGAGACGTCCCATGGCGCCGGGGACCGCCTCGACGTACCAGGCGAAGTCCTCGCCGCCGAGGCTCTGCGAGGTCGTCGCGACACCGCTCGGCCCGATCGCCTCCGTGACGGCCCGTCGCAGGACCTGCGTCGCGCCGAAGTCGTTGACGACGGGCGGGACGCCGCGCGTGTAGTTGACCTCTGCGCTGACCCCGAACGGCTCGATCAGGTCGCTGATGATGCCGCGGACCAGATGTTCGGCCTGGTGCCACGCGGACGCGTCCAGCATGCGGATCGTGCCCCGGAGCTCGCCGCTGGACGGGATGACGTTGGCGGCGTTGCCGGACTGCACCTGGCCCCACACGAGGCTCGCCCCCGCCCGGGGGTCGAACCGCCGCGACAGCACCGCGGGCAGCTGCACGAGCAGGCTGCCGAGGGCGTACGTGAGGTCCTCGGTCAGGTGGGGCCGCGACGTGTGGCCGCCCCGTCCCGACAGCACGACGTGGACGTGGTCGGACGCGCCGGTGATGGGCCCCTCGCGCAGGCCGACCTGGCCGACGTCCAGCGACGGGTCGCAGTGCAGCGCGAAGATCCGCGAGACGCCCTTGAGCGCCCCGGCGGCGAGCAGCTTCAGCGCGCCGCCCGGCATGACCTCCTCGGCGGGCTGGAACAGCAGCCGCACGTGGAACGGGAGCCCATGATCGGCGTGGGCGTGCGCCAGGGCGATCCCGGCACCGAGCAGCGACGCGACGTGCACGTCGTGACCGCACGAGTGCGAGACGCCCGGGACGGTGGACCGCCAGGGATCCTGGGACGTCTCGATGACGGGGAGCGCGTCCAGATCCGCGCGCAGCGCCACGATGGGCCCCTCGGACGGACCGATCTCGGCCATCAGGCCGGTGCCCTCGAAGCGCTCGTAGGGCACGCCGATCTTGTCCATCCACGTCGCGACCACGTCCGTCGTACGCTCCTCGTGCCACGAGAGCTCGGGCGAGGAGTGCAGGTCACGGCGGACCTCGATGAGATCGGGGGTCACCACGTCGATGGATCGTGCGAGCGACTCGATCAAGGACATGGCCCCCAGTTTATCGCTGATCGCGGGCCACGCCGGACCGCTACCGTCCGGGGGGCTCCAGCGAGCGGCGGATCTGCTCGACGGTCTCGTCCGCGAGCCCCTCGAGCTTGGGCCTGACCACGAAGGGCGCCGCGACGCGGGCGAGGCCGCGGAACCGGAAGTCGGCGCGATAGCGGATCTGGGTGCTGTCGCCGTCGCGGGTGAACGTCATCGAGTCGATCGTGGTCGCGGTCTTGTTGGTTCCCCGGCACGCGAAGAACGTGGGTCGGTCGAAGCCGATCGTCTCGTAGGTGAGGTCGGTCTCGCGGCCCATGAACTCCGACCGGTTCGCGTACGTCGTGCCGAGGCCACCGTCCCCGCCGGTGCGCGTCGTGCGCACCGTCCCGGGGTCCCACTCGTTCGTGTTCTCGAAATCACTCAGGTAGGCGAACACGTCCTCGATCGGACGTGGCACCGTGAAGGTCCGTTCGACGTGCATGTCGCCAGCGTAGATCGCGGATCGACGTCCGCAACTCCTCGAGCGTCTCGTCCTGGTGCCGCAGGAACCAGATCGTGGCCAGCGCGATGCCGACGAGGGTCAGGCTCCCTCCACCCGTGAGCATCCACCGGGCGCCGAAGGTGTCGCCGACCCAGCCGACGAGCGGAGCGCCGAACGGCGTGCCTCCCATGAAGACCATGAGGTACAGCGCCGCGACCCGACCGCGCATCATGGGGCTCGAGGTCAGCTGGATCGTGGCGTTCGCCGACGTGATCATCGTCAGGGCGCACAGGCCCAGCACCGGCAGGACCGCCGCGAAGGTCTCGTACGTCGGCATGAGGCCTGCGACGATCTCGACCACGCTGAAGGCAGCACCCGCGATCACGACCGAGCGCAGGCGCGGACGTGCGCGCCGCGCCGCGAGGAGGGCGCCGGCGAGCGAGCCGATCGCCATGATCGAGGCCAGCAGGCCGTACTCCCCCGCGCCCTTGCCGAACACGTCGGTCGCCATCAGCGCGCTGGTCATCTGGAAGTTCATGCCGAACGTGCCGACGAAGAACACACAGGTGAGGATCAGCACCAGGTCGGGGCGCGAGCGGACGTACGCGACACCGTCGCGGACCGCGTGCTTGCGCGTCCCGGTCACCTCCGAGGGCCGCAGCCGGCTGCCGTCGAGCAGCTGCAGGGAGGCGAGCACCGCGAGATAGCTGAAGGCGTTGATGAGGATGACCCAGCCCGCGGCGCCGACGCCGGAGCCGAGCGCCGCGATCAGGATGCCGGCGACCGCGGGGCCGATCATGCGCGCCAGGTTGAACGACGCCGAGTTCAGGCCGACGGCGTTCGCGAGGTCGTCGCGCCCGACGATCTCGACCACGAACGACTGGCGGGCGGGGGCGTCGAAGGCCGTGCCGATGCCGAAGAGGAACGACAGGGCGTAGACATGCCAGGTCTGGACCGCCCCCGTGACGGCCAGGATGCCGAGCAGGGCCGCCGGGACCGCCATCGCGACCTGGGTGACGCGCAGGACCGTCCGCTTGGGGACGCGGTCGGCGACGACGCCGGCGATGGGCGAGAAGAGCAGGGCGGGCAGCAGCTGCAGGCCCGTCGTGATGCCGAGGGCGGTGCCGCTGTTGGTCAGCTGCAGGACCAGCCAGTCCTGGCCGATCCGCTGCATCCAGGTGCCGGTGTTGGAGACGATCGCGCCGAGGATGTAGATGCGGTAGTTGCGCACCGCCAGCGCGCGGAACGTGGGGCTCAACTCTGTGCCAGCCGTTCGAGCAGGGCGGCAGCCTCCCTCAGGGTCTTGCGCTCCGCGGCGGTGAGGGCCGCGAGCCGGTGGCCGAGCCAGAGGTCGCGGCGCGTGCGCTCCTCGGCGAGGACGGCATCGCCCTTCTGGGAGACCGAGACCAGGACCTGTCGACCGTCGTCGGGGTGGGGCTCGCGGATCGCGTAGCCCTCGTCGACCAGGCAGGCGAGCGTACGGGTGATGGACGGCGGCTGGACGCGCTCGTGCGCTGCGATCGCGCTGGGCGTCGCAGGACCGATCTTCAGGACCGCGCCGAGCACCGACAGCTGGGTGGGGGTCAGATCGCTCTGGCGCTCCTGACGGAGGCGGCGGTTGAGACGCGCCACCGACCGAGCGAGCTGGTGGGCATCAGTAGGCATGTCCTTAGCATAACAAATTACCTACGCTAATCAATGTCGTGCACGAAGACGTCATCCCGGGCGAACCGCGTGCGGCTCGCCCGGGATGACGTCAGTGCGATATCAGGCGTCGCCGTGCGCGAGGGCTCCGAGGAGGTCGCGGTTGAGCCGACTGATCGTGTCCAGCGGGATGCCCTTGGGGCATGCCGACGTGCACTCGCCGATGTTGGTGCAGCCGCCGAAGCCCTCGTGGTCGTGCTGCTCCACCATGCCGATGACCCGCGAGTCACGCTCGGGCTGGCCCTGCGGGAGCAGACCCAGGTGCGTGATCTTGGCGGCGGTGAAGAGCATGCCCGAGCCGTTGGGGCACGCCGCGACGCAGGCGCCGCAGCCGATGCACGCGGCCGACTCGAAGGCGTGGTCGGCATCGACCTTCGGGACCGGGAGGTTGTTGGCCTCGGGCGCCGAGCCGGTCGGGGCGCTGATGTAGCCGCCCGCCTGGATGATGCGGTCCAGCGATCCACGATCGACCACGAGGTCCTTGATGACCGGGAACGCTCCCGAGCGCCAGGGCTCGACGTCGATGACGGCGCCGTCCTCGAAGCTGCGCATGTGCAGCTGGCAGGTCGTGGTGACCTGCGGGCCGTGCGCGATGCCGTTGATCACGACGCCGCACGCGCCACAGATGCCCTCACGGCAGTCGTGGTCGAACGCGATCGGCTCGTCGCCGGCCAGCGTGAGCTGCTCGTTGAGGACGTCGAGCATCTCCAGGAACGACATGTCCTGCGAGACGTTCTCGACGCCGTACGTGACCATCTTGCCCTTGTCGTCGGCGTTCTTCTGACGCCAGACGCGCACCGTGATGTTCACTTGTAGCTCCTCGACTTCATCTCGACGTACTCGTACTTGAGCGGTTCCTTGTGCAGCACAGGCTGCTCCTGACCGAACTCCCACGCCGAGACGTAGGCGAACTCCTCGTCGTGGCGCAGTGCCTCGCCGTCCTCGGTCTGGCTCTCGGCGCGGAAGTGGCCGCCGCAGGACTCACGGCGGTTGAGCGCATCGATGCACATGAGCTCACCCAGCTCGAAGAAGTCCGCGACCCGGTTCGCGCGCTCGAGGGTCTGGTTGAGCTCCTCGTTGACGCCGGTGACCTTGACGTCGCGCCAGAACTCATCGCGCAGATCGCGGATCATCCCGATGGCCTTGATCAGGCCTTCTTCGCTGCGCTCCATGCCGCAGTACTCCCACATGATCTGGCCGAGCTGCTTGTGGAACGAGTCCACCGTGCGGGTGCCGTTGATCGACAGCAGCTTGGCGACGCGCTCCTCGACGGCCGCGCGGGCCTCGAGGACGGCCGGGTGGTCGTCGGCGATCTTCTCGTACGGACCGGATGCCAGGTAGTCGGCGATCGTGTTGGGCAGGACGAAGTAGCCGTCCGCGAGACCCTGCATCAGCGCCGAGGCGCCGAGGCGGTTGGCCCCGTGCTCGGAGAAGTTGGCCTCGCCCGCCACGAACAGGCCCGTCAGGTTGCTCTGCAGGTCGTAGTCGACCCACAGGCCACCCATCGTGTAGTGCACGGCCGGGTAGATGCGCATCGGCTGCTCGTACGGGTTCTCGCCGGTGATCTGCGCGTACATGTCGAACAGGTTGCCGTACTTGGCCTTCACGGCCGGCAGGCCGAGGCGCTCGATGGCCTCGGCGAAGTCGAGGTAGACACCCAGGCCGCCGGGGCCCACGCCCTTGCCGTCGTCGCACTGGTACTTCGCGGCACGCGAGGCGATGTCGCGGGGCACCAGGTTGCCGAATGCGGGGTAGATGCGCTCGAGGTAGTAGTCGCGCTCGTCCTCGGGGATGTCGCTCGGGATGCGGTCGTCACCGGCCCGCTTGGGCACCCAGATGCGTCCGTCGTTGCGCAGCGACTCGCTCATCAGCGTCAGCTTCGACTGGTAGTCGCCGCTGACCGGGATGCACGTCGGGTGGATCTGCGTGTAGCAGGGGTTCGCGAAGTACGCGCCCTTGCGGTGGGCACGCCACGTCGCGGTGACGTTGGAGCCCATCGCGTTGGTCGACAGGAAGAACACGTTGCCGTAGCCGCCGGTCGCGAGCACGACCGCGTCGGCCGTGTGCGTCTCGATCTCGCCGGTCACCATGTCGCGCACGATGATGCCGCGCGCACGGCCGTCGACCATGACGAGCTCGAGCATCTCGTGGCGCGTGTGCATCTCGACCGTGCCGGCGGCGATCTGGCGCTCGAGCGCCTGGTACGCGCCGAGCAGCAGCTGCTGGCCGGTCTGGCCGCGGGCGTAGAACGTGCGGGAGACCTGGACGCCGCCGAACGAGCGGTTGTCGAGCAGTCCGCCGTACTCACGGGCGAACGGGACGCCCTGTGCGACGCACTGGTCGATGATGTTCACCGACACCTGCGCGAGGCGGTAGACGTTGGACTCGCGGGCGCGGAAGTCGCCGCCCTTGACCGTGTCGTAGAACAGCCGGTAGATGCTGTCGCCGTCGTTGCGGTAGTTCTTCGCCGCGTTGATGCCGCCCTGGGCGGCGATCGAGTGCGCCCGGCGCGGGCTGTCCTGGTAGCAGAAGTTCTTGACGTGGTAGCCGGCCTCGCCGAGCGTCGCGGCGGCCGAGGCCCCCGCGAGGCCGGTGCCGACGATGATGATGCTCAGCTTGCGCCGGTTGGCGGGGTTGACGAGCTTGGCGTTGAACTTGCGGTCGTCCCAGCGCTTCTCGATGGGGCCCGAGGGCGCCTTCGTGTCGGCGATGTCGGCGCCGACGGTGTGGAACTGCTCGGACACGTTGGTGGTGGTCATCAGGAACCAGCTCCGAAGAAGAAGACAGCGAACGGGACGGAGAGGAAGCCGACCGTGATGAGGGTCGCGAGGCCGATCGCGATCGGGGTCCAGCGCGAGCCGCGGCGCGTCGCGCTGCGGTTCTGGCCGAGGGTCATCAGGGCGCCCCAGAAGCCGTGGGCGAGGTGGAAGCCGACCGCGATCATGCCGATCGTGTAGAGCAGGACGACCCACCAGATCTCGAAGCCGTTGACCACGCGGTCGTACTTGCTGTCGCTGGCGCCGCCGGGCGAGAGCCAGTTGGGCATCATCTGCGCGACGTGGCCGATGATGAACAGCAGCAGGACGACGCCGCCCCAGCGCATCGTGAACGAGGCGTAGCTGCGCTGGATGCCGGTCTTGTTCTGCGTGGTGTGGTAGCGCTTGCCACCGACGTAGCCGGCCGCGGCCTTGTTGCGACGCCACAGGTTGGCTGCGCAGTAGACGTGGACCACCAGCGCGACGAGCAGCAGCACTCGGATGATCCAGAGCGCTCCGCCCTCGGGGAGGTACGGGTAGAACATGTGCGGCAAGGTCTCGTGCAGGTAGGAGTCGAACTTCTCCTCGCCCTGGAAGAACTTCAGGTTGCCGTACATGTGGACGAGCAGGTAGCCCAACATGATGAGCCCCGACACCGCCATCGCATATTTCTGAGCGACCGTCGACCTGCTGGCCGAGACGCGCTTCACAGTTTGGGTAGTTGCCACCTGCACAGGGTAGGACTGATCGACGATTCACGCTAAGTCTTGTTGAGGCAAACCTTCATAGCCAATGGCTATGACACACTGGTTGGATGCAGATCCACCAGCTGACCTACTTCGTGGCCGTCGCCCGTACCCGCCACTTCACCCGGGCCGCCGAGATCACCGGTGTGTCGCAGCCCACACTGTCCAAGCAGATCCGGGTCCTGGAGAACGCCCTCGGCGCCCCGCTGTTCGTCCGCAACCGTGGAGCGATCGAGCTGACCAGCGCGGGCGAGGCGCTGCTCCCCCATGCCCAACGCATCCTCATCGACGTCGCGAGCGCCGAGCGCACGGTCCACGAGGTCGCGAGCCTGCAGCGCGGCCGGGTACGCCTCGGCGCGACGCCCTCGCTGTGCGACGGGCTGCTGCCCGAGGCGCTGACCCGGTTCCACGAGTCGTACCCGCAGATCGACCTCGAGGTGCAGGAGGCGGGCTCGCGCGTGCTGACCGAGGAGCTCGCCCAGGGCCGGCTCGACATCGCCCTGCTGATCGTCCCGCTGCACACCAACGACCCCGACATCGAGACGACACCGGTGCTGCGTGAGCGGCTCGTCCTGGCCAGCCCGGTCGATGCGGATGTCCCGGACGCGATGGCGGTCGCCGAGCTGCGCGATCTCCCCTTCGTGATGTTCCGCGAGGGCTACGACCTGCGCGACGTGACGCTCCGCGCCTGCGCGACAGCCGGGTTCGAGCCGCGCCTCGCGGTCGAGGGAGGCGAGATGAGCGCAGTCCTGCGCTTCGTCCAGGCCGGTCTCGGGCACGCGGTCGTGCCCAGCATGGTGCTGACGACCCGCCCGCAGCTGCGCGCGACCGAGCTCGTCGACCCGCCCCTCGAGCGGGTCATCGCCCTGGCCCACCGCAGCTCGGAGGCGCTGCCGCTGGCCGCCCGGGCGTTCAAGGCCGATCTCCTGGAGCACCTCCCGCGGATCGGCGACGGCGATCTGGCCCTCGTGTGAGTCCGGCTACCCCGGGCCGAGGCGGAAGGCCCGCTGCGGCACCCAGCCCGCCTCGTCCTCGTGGTGGTAGAGCGCGAACTCGCTGACCGTGAACCGGCACTCGAAGTCGTTCAGCTCGTCGTACGCCCGGTCGAGGCTCGCGTCGTCGAGGTTGTGCGCGACCGTGACGTGGGGATGGAACGGGAACTCCGGCTCGGGGCTGCCCAGGGCGGTGCGGACGCACTTGGCGAGCATCTCGGTGTAGGAGATGCCCTGGCTGACCGCGACGAAGACCACGGGCGAGACGGGGCGGAACGTGCCCGTGCCGCGCAGCCGCATCGCGAACGGCGGCAGGGCCGCCGATGCGCGCTCCAGCGCCGCGCAGACCGCGTCGAGCTGGTCGTCCTCGACCTCGGTCGGCGGGATCAGCGTGACGTGGCTCGGGACGGTCCTGGCCATCGGGTCACCGAAGTCGGCCCGCTTCTCGCGCAGCAGGGCGCCGTACGGGTCCGGGACCGGGATCGCGACTCCGATCGTGGGCATGGATCAGGCCCGCCGCACGAATCCGGAGCGCTCGTAGACCAGGTCGAGCGTCGTGGCGGCGACCTCGCGCGCCTGGGCCGCGCCCCGGGCCAGGATGCGATCGAGCTCGCCCCGGTCGTCGAGCAGCTCGCGGGTGCGGTCACCGAAGGTGCCGACGAAGTCGGCGACGAGATCGCCCAGCGCCACCTTCAGGTGGCCGTACTGCTTGCCCTCGAAGTCACGCACGATCTGCTCGACCGGCTCGTTCGTCAGCGCCGAGTAGATCGACAGGAGATTGGAGATGCCCGGCTTCTCGACCGGGTCGAAGGTGATCTCGCTGCCTGAGTCGGTCACGGCGGAGCGGATCTTCTTGGCGACCTGCTTCGGGGAGTCGGTCAGGTCGACGACACCCGCGTGCGAGGCGTTCGACCCGCTCATCTTGGAGGTCGGGTCCTGCAGGTCGTAGATCTTGGCCGTGCTCTTGACGATGTACGCCTCGGGGACCGTGAACGTCTCGCCGAAGCGGTGGTTGAACCGCTGCGCGAGGTTGCGGGTCAGCTCGACGTGCTGGCGCTGGTCCTCGCCGACCGGGACCTTGTCGGCCTGGTAGATCAGGATGTCGGCGGCCATGAGGATCGGGTACGTGAACAGGCCCACGCTCGCGGAGTCCTGGCCGCCCTTGGCGCTCTTGTCCTTGAACTGCGTCATGCGGCTGGCCTCGCCGAAGCCCGTCACGCCGCCGAGGACCCAGGCGAGCTGGGCGTGCTCGGGCACGTGGCTCTGCACGAACAGGGCGCTGCGCTCGGGGTCCACGCCGGCCGCGAGCAGCTGCGCCGCCGCGATGTAGGTGCGCTCGCGCAGCAGGGCCGGGTCGTACTCGACCGTGATCGCGTGCAGGTCCGGGATGAAGTAGAACGCCTCGAACTCGTCCTGCAGCGCGACCCACTGCTTGAACGCCCCGAAGTAGTTGCCCAGGTGGTACGAGTCGGCCGTGGGCTGGGCCCCGGAGAGGACGCGTGGACGGCGAACGGCAGGCATGGGGGCATTCTGCCAGTCGCGCGGTCGCCCGCCTTCGCGGGCTGCGCCTATGCTCGACGGGTGACTGACGTACGCCGCTGGGACGTGCCCGGGAGGGTGAACCTCATCGGGGAGCACCTCGACTACAACGGTGGGCCCGTCCTGCCCCTCGCGATCGACCGCTCGGTGACCGTCAAGGCCCGCCTGCGTGACGACGGCGTCATCAACGTGTGGAGCGACCTCCCCGGCGCCGCGAAGGTCACGTTCACGACCTCGGTGCAGCCCGGCGAGGTCGACGGCTGGGCGTCGTACGCCGCGGGGACGATCTGGAGCCTCGTGGACGCCGGTCACGCCCTGACCGGCGTCGACCTCGTGATCGAGTCGCGGCTGCCCTCAGGGGCCGGTCTGTCGTCCTCCGCCGCGACGACCTGCGGCATCGCTGCCGCGCTCGACGAGGCGCACGGCCTCGGCCTGGACCGCACCCAGATCGCCCTCGTCGCCCAGCGCGCGGAGTCCGGCTTCGTGGGCGCACCCGTCGGCCTGATGGACCAGCTCGCAGTCCTCTACGGGGCCGCGGGCCACGCAGTCCAGATCGACACCTCCGTGAGCCCTCACACGACCCGCCTCGTCCCGCTCGGCTGGGAGGAGGACGGGCTGACGCTCGTCGTCATCGCGACCGGCGTCCACCACGCCCTCGCCGACGGCGAGTACGCCGCCCGTCGCGAGGAGTGCGAGCGGGCGGCCGCCGAGCTCGGCATCGAGTGGCTCGCGCAGGCGACGCTCGACGCCACGGTGCAGCTGACCGACGAGACCCTCAAGGCCCGCACCCGGCACGTGCTCACCGAGACCGCCCGCGTCCGCGGCGCCGTCACGGCCGTGAGCCGGCGGGCCTGGGCGCAGCTCGGCACGATCCTCACCGCGTCCCACGCCTCGCTGCGCGACGACTTCGAGGTCAGCTGCCCCGAGCTCGACGTCGCGGTCGAGGCCGCGCTCGAGGCGGGCGCCCTCGGTGCCCGCATGACCGGCGGCGGCTTCGGCGGCAGCGCGATCGCCCTCGTGGCCCCCGAAAAGGTCCAGGCCCTGCGCGATCGCGTCGAGGCCCGCTACGACGCACGGCAGTGGAAGCGTCCCGAGGTGTTCGCGGTACGCGCTGCGGACGGTGCGCACCCCGTGCCGGACGCGAGTGCCAAACTAGGTCAATGACCTCTCGACGGATCGCCTACCAGGGTGAGCCCGGTGCCAACTCGCACATCGTGGCCAATCGGCACTATCCCGACTGGGAGGCCGTCCCGTGCGCCTCGTTCGAGGACGTCTTCGCGGCGGTGACCGGCGGGGAGGCCGATCTCGCGATGATCCCGATCGACAACTCGCTCGCGGGCCGGGTCGCGGACATCCACCACTTCCTGCCCACCTCGGGCCTGCACATCATCGCCGAGCACTTCCTGCGCATCCAGTTCAGCCTCATGGGCGTGCGCGGCGCGACGATCGACCAGATCAAGACCGTGCACAGCCACGTCCACGCGCTCGGGCAGTGCCGCAAGATCATCCGCGAGCACGGCCTCACGACCGTGATCTCCGGCGACACCGCCGGCGCGGCGCGAGAGATCGCCGACGCGGGCGATCCGACCCAGGCCGCCATCTCCCCGCCCATGGCCGCCGAGATCTACGGTCTCGACGTCCTGGCCGAGGACATCGAGGACGAGGACCACAACACGACCCGGTTCGTCGTGCTGTCCCGCGAGCCCGTCCGGGCCGCTCCCGGCTCCGGGCCGACCGTGACGACGTTCGTGTTCAACGTGCGCAACCTGCCGGCGGCCCTCTACAAGGCCCTGGGCGGCTTCGCGACCAACGGCGTCAACATGACCAAGCTCGAGAGCTACATGGTCGACGGCGAGTTCATCGCGACCCAGTTCCTCGCCGAGGTCGACGGCCACCCGGACGAGGGGCCCCTGGCGCGCGCACTCGAGGAGCTGGCCTTCTTCACCACCGAGGTCACGGTGCTGGGCGTCTATCCCGCCGATCCCTTCCGCACCCGCTCGCAGTGAGGGGCCAGCCGTGAGGTGGCCGCTGAACGTCCCGGTGCTGAGCGACGGCGTCGTGACGATCCGCGCCCACGTCCCGGACGACATCGACGCGATGCTCGAGATGGCCCTCGACCCCACGATGGTCCGCTGGACCGCGATCCCCTCGCCCCACCAGCGGAGCATGAGCGAGCAGTTCGCGTTCACGATCCTGCCTCGGGGCTGGGAGGACGGATCGCACCGCGGCTGGGCGATCGAGGCGACCGACGACGCCGGGCGCTCCCGGTTCGCGGGCAACGTCGACATCCGGCAACGGCCCATCGCGGACATCGGCTTCGCGCTGCACCCGTGGGCACGCGGGCGCGGGATCATGTCCCGGGCCGTGCGCCTCGCGGTGGACTGGGCGCTCACCGAGGGCGGCGTCGAGATCGTGCACTGGCGTTCACACGTCGGCAACGAGGCCTCCTTGAGGGTCGCCCACTCGACGGGGTTCACGCTGCACGGCCTGGTCCCGGGCATGCTGCACGAGCGGGGCCGGGTCCTCGACGCGTGGACCGGGTCCATCCGTTTCGGCGACGCGCCCTACCCGAGTACGCCGTGGGCCGGGGGGACGGTGCTCGAGTCCGAGCGGCTGCGCTTGCGTCCGTTCACCGCCGCCGACGTCCCGCGGCTCGTCGAGATGTGCAACGACCCGGTCAGCCGGCGCTTCCTGGCCTGGCTCCCCCAGCCGTACACCGTCGCCTCGGCCGAGGCGTACCTGCACGACTGCCTCTGGCAGGCCGCGACGGGGGCGAAGGCCACGTGGGCCGTCGCGGACCGCGACAGCGACGAGCTGCTGGGCAACATCGCCGTGATGGACATGCTCGGCCTCAACCGGGACCACGGCGAGATCGGCTACTGGATGCACCCCGACGCCCGGGGTCGCGGCCTGGCGACCGAGGCGTGCCGCACGGTCGTCGACCACGCGCTCGACCCCGACGGGCTCGACAGGCGACGCCTCTCGCTGTACGCGGCGGAGGACAACCCGGCCAGCCACGCGATCGCTCTCGCGGCCGGATTCTCCTACTACGGCACGCAGCGGGCCGCCGAGCGCCTCGGCGACGGGTCGTTCGACGACCTGCGCGGCTACGAGCTCCTGCGCTGAACCGTCGACGGCTTCTGTCGGACCCCCGCGCCAGGATGCTGTTGCGGAGAGCAACTATCGTGCGTATATTCCAGCTGGAGTAATGCGCGGGGACTGATCGAGACGGGGCACCATGGCACTCAAACCGCTGTGCATCTCGGTCCTGGCGCTGCTGGTCGAGCGGCCCATGCATCCCTATGAGATGAACCGCCTGCTGCACGAGCGCCACGAGGACCGCTTCGTCAAGATCCGGCTGGGCTCGCTGTACCACACGGTCGAGCGGCTCCAGGCCGACGAGCTGGTCGAGGCGATCGGCACCGAGCGGGAGGGCAATCGTCCCGAGCGGACGACGTACGCGATCACCGCCGCGGGCCGCGAGGCCGTCGAGGCACGCGTCAGAGAGCTCATCTCCCGCCCCGTCCGCGAGTACCTGCACTTCGCCCTCGCCCTCAGCGAGGCCCACACGATCGGCGCGGCCGAGGCCACCGCCGACCTGCAGCAGTACGTCACCGCACTCGACGAGGACATCGCCGAGCTCACCGCGCTGCTGCGCGCCGCCCGCGACCGGGGCATCCCCGAGACGTACTGGATCGCCGGCGACTACCTGCTGACCACCGCCATCGCCCAGCGCGACTGGATCACGACCCTCATCACCCGCATCGAGACCAAGGACCTCATATGGCAACCCGATCTGCAGTGAGCACTGAGCTGCCGCCGGACTACAAGCCCTGGCCGGCCCTCTGGGCCATGGTCATCGGCTTCTTCATGATCCTGGTCGACAACACGATCGTGTCGGTCGCGACGCCCGCGATCATGGAGGACTTCCGGACCGACTACAACACCGTCATCTGGGTCACGAGCGCGTACCTCCTCGCGTACGCCGTGCCGCTGCTCGTCACGGGCCGCCTCGGCGACCGCTTCGGCCCCAAGAACATGTACCTCGTCGGCCTGACGATCTTCACGCTCGCGTCGTTGTGGTGCGGGCTGACCGGTTCGATCGAGATGCTGATCGTGGCCCGCGTCGTCCAGGGCTTCGGCGCGGCGCTCATCACGCCGCAGACGATGGCCGTCATCACCCGCACGTTCGCCCCGGCCAACCGCGGTGCGGCCATGGCGCTGTGGGGCGCGACCGCGGGCGTCGCGACGCTCGTCGGACCGATCCTCGGCGGCGTGCTGGTGGACTCGCTCGGCTGGGAGTGGATCTTCTTCGTCAACATCCCCGTCGGCATCGTCGGCTTCGTGCTGGCGGTGCGGCTCGTCCCCGTGCTGCCGACGCACACCCACACGTTCGACTGGCTCGGGGTCGCGCTCAGCGGCATCGGCGTGTTCCTCATCGTCTTCGGCATCCAGGAGGGCGAGAAGTACGACTGGGGCACGATCGAGGGCGTCCTCAGCGTCCCGCTGCTCATCGCCGTCGGCCTGGCCGTGTTCGCGGCGTTCGTGTTCTGGCAGAGCCGCATCAAGAACGAGCCGCTCGTCCCCCTGAGCCTGTTCCGCGACCGCAACTTCTCGCTCGGCAACGCGGGCATCGCGCTGGTGTCGTTGTCGATCACGGCGATGTCGCTGCCGTTCTTCTTCTACGCCCAAGGGGTCCGCGGGTGGAGCCCCACCGGGTCGGCGCTGCTGATGGTGCCCATGGCGGTCGTGCTCATCCTGCTCGCTCCGTTCGTCGGCAAGCTCGTGGATCGCACCCACCCGCGCAACATCACGCTGGTCGGCTTCGGCACCGCCGCGGCCGCGATGTTCTGGCTGTCGCAGCTGATCACCCCCACGACCCCGGTGTGGCAGCTGTGCCTGCCGATGGCGCTGTTCGGCGTCTCGAACGCATGCCTGTGGGCGCCGCTGAGCGCCACCGCGACCCGCAACCTGCCCATGTCCTCGGCCGGCAGCGGCGCGGGCGTCTACAACACGACCCGCCAGATCGGTGCGGTGCTCGGCAGCGCAGCGATCGCGGCGCTCATCCAGGCCCGGCTGACCGCCAACGGCATCGAGGGCTCCTCGCAGGACCTGCAGGCCGCCGGCGACAAGATGCCGGACGTCATCCAGGGCCCGTTCGCGGAGGCGATGTCGCAGACCCTCTACCTGCCGGTCGCCGCATTCCTGGTCGGCATCGTGCTGGTGCTGTTCCTGGCCAAGCCCACCCACGCGGGCCACGGCAGGCCGCGGGCGGCAGCCGCCGAGGAAGCGGCCCCCATCGCATAGCGCGTTCCGGAGGCGCCCGGCCCTCTCCTAGAGTGGTCGGGTGCCTTCGTCGTTCGTCCTGACCCTGTCCTGCCCCGACCGTCCCGGTCTCGTGTTCGCGGTGACCCGCTGGATCGCCGAGTCGGGGGGCAACATCCTCGACAGCCAGCAGTTCACCGACGTCACCTCCGGCCCGGACAGCGCGGCGGAGTTCTTCCTGCGCGTGCACTTCGACGTCCCCGAGCCCCGGGACGTGGCCACGGTGTCGCAGCAGTTCGCCCCCGTCGCGGCCGAGCACCGCATGACGTACCGCCTCGTGCCGGCCGAGCGCCCGCTGCGCGCACTCGTCATGGTGTCGCGTGAGGGGCACTGCCTCAACGACCTGCTCTATCGCCAGAGCACCGGCGCCCTGCACGTCGAGATCCCGGCGATCGTCTCGAACCACCGGGACCTCGAGAGGCTCGCGGCCGCGTACGACGTCCCGTTCACGCACGTGCCGGTCACGCCCGACACCAAGCAGGACGCGGAGGCCGCGCTGCTCGCGATGGTCGACGAGCTGGACATCGACCTGGTCGTGCTCGCGCGCTACATGCAGATCCTGTCGGACGACCTGTGCCGCGCGCTCGAGGGACGGGCGATCAACATCCACCACAGCTTCCTGCCCAGCTTCAAGGGCGCACGGCCGTACCAGCAGGCCCACGACCGCGGGGTCAAGCTGATCGGCGCCACGGCCCACTACGTCACGGCCGCGTTGGACGAGGGCCCGATCATCGACCAGGGCGTCCTTCGCGTCGACCACCGCATGACGGCCGCCGACCTGGCCCGCGTCGGCCGCGACGTCGAGTCGCAGACCCTCTCGCGAGCCGTCCAGCTCCACGCCGAGTCCCGCGTCCTCATGAACGGCCCCCGCACCGTCGTCTTCGACTGACCCCGCCCCGCCCCGCCCGCGCCCCCGCCCCCGTTGACGGTTTCCCACGGGACCGTGGGAATTCGTCACTCCCCTAGCGTTGAAACCCGCGGGAAGTGACCAAACCCCACGGTCCCGTGGGAAACCGGCAACCGGCGGAACGGTCGGGGGCGGTAGCGGGCGTCTCAGCATCTGTCGGTGCGTCCTGCATCGTGAGACGGGAAAAGTGCCGGGCGAGAAACGCCTACGTTGAGGATCCGAGCACGCACGGTGGCGTGCCCTGGATCCCCGAGGCAGGAACATGTTGACCTTCACCCGCAAGAGCGTGGCCACGGCCGTCGCGGTGTCACTGGGCGCAGCGGTCCTCGCGGCCTGCGGTGGTGGCGCGTCCGGGGGCGACGGCAGTCAGCTCTCGCTCGTCGGCTTCGCGGTCCCCAAGGCCGGCAACAACGCCGCGCAGGCAGCGTTCGCCAAGACGACCGCGGGCAAGGGCACGTCGTGGAAGGAGTCGTACGGCGCGTCCGGCGACCAGAGCCGCGCGGTCGCCGGCGGCCTCAAGGCCGACTACGTGCACTTCTCGATCACCCCCGACGTGACCCGCCTGGTCGACGCGGGCCTCGTCGCCAAGGACTGGAACGCGGGCCCCAACAAGGGCATCGTGACCGACTCGGTCGTGGTCCTGGTGACCCGCAAGGGCAACCCCAAGAAGATCACCGGCTGGGACGACCTGGCCAAGCCCGGCATCGGCATCGTGACGCCCAACCCGGGCTCGTCCGGCGCAGCCCGCTGGAACATCCTCGCGGCGTACCAGCACGTGATCGGCGAAGGCGGCAGCGAGCAGGACGCCGAGGCGTACCTGACCAAGGTCTTCGCCAACGTCAAGGCCCTGCCCGGCAGCGGCCGCGACGCCACGACCGCCTTCCAGGGCGGCACGGGCGACGTCCTGATCTCGTACGAGAACGAGGCGATCCTCGCGCGGCAGAACGGCGAGGAGATCGACTACGTCGTCCCGGACGACACCCTCAAGATCGAGAACCCAGCCGCCGTGACGGTCGACGCCGACCCGAAGGCCAAGAAGTTCCTCGACTACGTGCTGACCAAGGAGGGCCAGCAGCAGTACGTCTCCAAGGGCTTCCGGCCGCTCGAGTCCGTTCAGGGCGTCGAGGTCGGCACCGTCGAGGGCGCGAACGACGAGGCGGACCCGTTCCCGACCCCGTCGAAGCTGTTCACGATCGACGGCGACCTCGGCGGCTGGGACGCGATCAACACGAAGTTCTTCGACGAGAACGACGGCATCATCACCAAGATCATCGCGGAGTCCGGGAAGTCGTGACGATCGACGCGCCCCTCGCCCCCAGCACCGCGCGCAAGCGCCGTGCCAGGGGCGCGACCTCGCTGACGCGGTCCTCAGGCCTCGGCCTGGGGATCGCGTTGACCTGGTTCAGCCTCCTGGTCCTCATCCCGCTGTCGCTGGTCGTGATCCAGTCCATCGACGGCGGCTGGGCGACGTTCCGCGAGACCCTGACCAATCCGCAGACCGCCGCGGCCCTGCGCCTCACCGTGACGCAAGCCCTCGTCGTGACCGCGATCAACGTCGTGATGGGGACGCTCATCGCCTGGGTGCTCGTCCGCGACCGATTCCCGGGCCAGCGCCTGCTCGAGGTCGTCATCGACATCCCGTTCGCGCTCCCCACGATCGTCGCGGGCCTGGTCCTGCTCAGCCTCTACGGCCCGGACAGCCCGCTGGGGGTCAATGTCGCCAACACCGAGCGGTCGGTCTTCCTCGCCCTGCTGTTCGTGACGCTGCCGTTCGTGGTCCGGACGGTCCAGCCCGTCCTCATGGAGCTGGACCGCGACGTCGAGGAGGCCGCCGCCTCGCTCGGGGCCAGCCGGTTCACGACGCTGCGCCGCATCATCCTGCCGAGCCTGGCCCCGGCCATCACCGCGGGCGCCGCGCTGTCGTTCGCCCGCGGCATCAGCGAGTACGGCTCGCTGGTCCTGCTGTCGGGCAACCTCCCGCTCAAGACGGAGGTCGCGTCCGTGCGCATCCTGACCTACATCGAGAACGGCAACGAGGCCGCCGCCGCCTCGGTCGCCACGATCCTGCTGCTGGTCGCGCTCGCCGCGATCGTCGCGCTCCAGCTGATCTCCTCCTGGGTGGCCCGCCGTGGCTAGCCGGATGCGTCAGCCGCGGACCGCGGGCACGTACCTGCGCCGCGTGCTCGTCGTCGCCTACCTGTTCCTGCTGGTCATCTGGCCCGTCGCCCTCGTGGTGCAGAAGACGTTCGAGGGCGGCCTGGACAACCTGCAGACCGCACTGTCCGATCCGGTCGTGACGGACGCGCTCCAGCTCACCGTCGTCGTTGCGCTGTGGGCGGTCGCGATCAACACGGTCTTCGGCGTGGGCATCTCGCTGCTGCTCGTGCGGTACGAGTTCCCGGGCCGGCGGATCCTGTCCGCCCTGATCGACCTGCCGCTCTCGGTCTCCCCCGTCGTCGTCGGTCTCGCCCTCCTGCTGGCGTACGGCGGCACCAACGGGACGTTCGGTCCTGCGCTCGAGGACGTCGGCCTGCAGGTCGCGTTCGCGACGCCGGGCATCATCATGGCCACGGCCTTCGTCAGCCTGCCGCTCGTGATCCGCGAGATCGTGCCGGTCCTGCACGAGATCGGCACCGAGCAGGAGCAGGCCGCCAAGAGCCTTGGCGCCGGCGCGGTGCAGACGTTCCGCCGCATCACGCTGCCCTCGATCAAGTGGGCCCTCGTGTACGGCGTCGTGCTCAGCCTGGCGCGCGCGCTGGGCGAGTTCGGCGCGGTCAAGATCGTCTCGGGCAACGTCGCCCAGCAGACCCAGACGGCCACGCTGGTCGTCGAGCAGAAGTACCAGGACTTCGAGCAGGGATCCGCGTACGCCACCTCGTTCCTGCTCGCACTGATCGCGGTCGCGGCGCTCGTCGTCGTGACCATCCTTCGACCCAAGGACGACACCGATGAGCATTGAGATCCGCGGCGTCAACAAGAACTTCGGCGACTTCGTGGCGCTGCAGGACATCGACTTGAGCATCCCGAGCGGACAGCTCACGGCCCTGCTCGGCCCGAGTGGCGGCGGCAAGTCGACCCTGCTGCGCATCATCGCGGGACTCGAGTCGTCCGACAGCGGCTCGATCGAGATCGAGGGCGTCGACGCGACCGGCGTCCCCGCGCAGAAGCGCAACGTCGGCTTCGTGTTCCAGCACTATGCCGCGTTCAAGCACATGACCGTGGAGAAGAACGTCGCCTTCGGCCTCGAGATCCGCAAGAAGCCCAAGGACGAGGTCCGGCGCCGGGTCGCCGAGCTGCTCAAGCTGGTGCACCTCGAGCAGTTCTCCCACCGCCTGCCCTCGCAGCTGTCCGGCGGCCAGCGCCAACGCATGGCCCTCGCGCGGGCGCTGGCGATCGAGCCGAGCGTCCTGCTGCTGGACGAGCCGTTCGGCGCGCTCGACGCCAAGGTCCGCAAGGAGCTGCGGGACTGGCTCCGCCGCCTGCACGACGAGGTCCACGTGACGACGGTGTTCGTGACCCACGACCAGGAGGAGGCCCTCGAGGTCTCCGACAACTTGGTCGTCATCAACGAGGGCCGCATCGAGCAGATCGGCACCCCGGACGACCTGTACGACCGCCCGGCCAGCGACTTCGTGCTGTCGTTCCTCGGCCCCGTCACCCGGCTCGGGGACCGCCTCATCCGCCCGCACGACATCGACATCACCCGCTACGAGCACGCCGCGACGGCGTCCGGCCCGATCACCCGCTGGACGCGTGTGGGCTTCGAGGTACGCCTCGAGGTCACCCCGACCGATGCACTGCACCCCGATCCGGTGCAGGTCGTGCTGACCCGGGCCGAGGCCACCGCACTGCAGCTGCACGAGGGCGACATGGTGTGGCTGCGCCCCCGCGTCGGCGCCGACCTGGTCCGGGCCTGACCACCCCCGCAGACGGCAAGGGCCCCGCCGGACGCTGATGCGTCCTGCGGGGCCCTGCGTCGTTCGGTCGAGCAGCGCGGACTAGAAGCCCATGCCGCCCATGTCGCCCATGTCCGGGGCGCCTCCGCCGGCCTGAGCAGGCTCAGGCTTGTCGGCGACGACGGCCTCGGTGGTGAGGAACAGCGCCGCGATCGAGGCTGCGTTCTGCAGCGCCGAGCGCGTGACCTTGGCCGGGTCGATGATGCCCGCGGCGATCAGGTCGACGTACTCACCCGTGGCGGCGTTGAGACCGTGACCCTCGTCGAGGTTCGCGACCTTCTCGGCGACGACTCCACCCTCGAGACCGGCGTTGACCGCGATCTGCTTGAGCGGGGCCGAAGCGGCGACACGCACGATGTTGGCACCCGTGGCCTCGTCGCCCGTGAGCTCGAGCTTGGCGAAGACCGCAGCTGCGGCCTGCACGAGAGCGACGCCACCACCGGCGACGATGCCCTCCTCGACAGCAGCCTTCGCATTGCGGACGGCGTCCTCGATGCGGTGCTTGCGCTCCTTGAGCTCGACCTCGGTGGCCGCGCCGACCTTGATGACCGCGACGCCGCCGGCGAGCTTGGCCAGACGCTCCTGCAGCTTCTCGCGGTCGTAGTCGGAGTCGCTGTTCTCGATCTCGGCCTTGATCTGGTTGACGCGACCGGCGATCTGGTCGTCCGAGCCACCGCCCTCCACGATCGTGGTCTCGTCCTTGGTCGTGACGACCTTGCGGGCGGTGCCGAGCAGGCTGAGGTCGGCGTTCTCGAGCTTGAGACCGACTTCCTCGCTGATGACCTCGCCACCGGTGAGGATCGCGATGTCGGCCAGCATGGCCTTGCGGCGGTCACCGAAGCCGGGGGCCTTGACGGCGACCGACTTGAAGGTGCCACGCATCTTGTTGACGATCAGCGTCGCGAGGGCCTCGCCCTCGATGTCCTCGGCGATGATGACGAGCGGCTTGCCCGACTGCATGACCTTCTCGAGGACGGGGACCATGTCCTTGACCGACGTGATCTTGGAGTTGACGATCAGGATGTAGGGATCGTCCAGGACGGTCTCCTGACGCTCCGGGTCGGTAACGAAGTAGCCCGACAGGTGACCCTTGTCGAAGCGCATGCCCTCGGTCAGCTCCAGGTCGATGCCGAACGTGTTCGACTCCTCGACCGTGATGACGCCTTCCTTGCCGACCTTGTCCATGGCCTCGGCGATGATCTCGCCGACCGTGGTGTCAGCCGCGGAGATGGACGCGGTGGAGGCGATCTGCTCCTTGGTCTCGACGTCCTTGGCCATGCCGAGCAGCTGGGCCGAGATGGCCTCGACAGCGGTCTCGATGCCCTTCTTCAGACCCATCGGGTTGGCGCCGGCCGCGACGTTGCGCAGGCCTTCGCGGACGAGGGCCTGGGCGAGGACCGTAGCGGTCGTCGTGCCGTCACCGGCGACGTCGTCGGTCTTCTTGGCGACCTCCTTGACGAGCTCCGCACCGATCTTCTCGTACGGGTCCTCGAGCTCGATCTCGCGAGCGATGCTGACGCCGTCGTTGGTGATCGTGGGGGCGCCCCACTTCTTCTCCAGGACGACGTTGCGACCCTTGGGGCCGAGGGTCACCTTGACCGCGTCGGCGAGCTGGTTCATACCGCGCTCGAGGCCGCGACGGGCTTCCTCGTTGAAAGCAATCGTTTTTGCCATGTGTACGTTTCTCCGACTTGGTTGTCGACGTGGAAGACCAGACGATGCCCGCGACGGACGGCTGCGGCGTACGGCGAACCCTTCTCGCCTCGGCCCACAACCTCATCGATCTGATCCGGTGCTCGGCAGCTGCGCTGCTAGCACTCTCACTATACGAGTGCTAATCCACCCAGCGCAATCAGGCCGGGGGGCCGACGTCGTACGTGAGCTCCGCGAACTGCCCGCGCTGGGCCACCGAGGTGAGCGTCAACCGGTCCGATCGCAGGTCGCGCGGCAGCAGCGGCGCCCCCGCGCCCAGGGTCACCGGCGCGATCGTCGTGACGATGCGGTCGAGCAGGCCGGCGTCGGCGAACTGCCCCACCAGGTCTCCGCCGCCCATGACCCACAGGTCGCGACCGCCCGCCGCGGCGACCATCTCGGCGTGGACCTCGGGCACCGGCGCCTCGGTGAACCGGATGTCGGCTCCCTGCACCACCGGGAGGTCGCGGTGCGTGAACACCCACGTGGGCCGGTCGCCGTACCACGCAGTCCACGTCGCTGGCCGCTCGAGCAGCGACTCGTGGTCGACGACCCACTCGTACGTCGTCGAGCCCATCGCCATCGCGCCGATGCCCGACAAGAAGTCGTTGATGCCGCCCTCCTCGTCGTCCGCGCCCGGCACGTCGAAGAGCCACTGCAGCGAGTTGTCCGAGGTGGCCAGGAAGCCGTCGAGCGTCGTCGCGGTGTTGTAGATCGTCGCCATCTCCGGACCGTACCCCCGCGGGCGGTGGATGCTCCACCGTATGAGCGCGAAATCGGGCTCATACGGTGGCAGATCCACCGCCCCGGGGGTGGCGCGGCGGTCAGACGGAGAACAGGAGGTACAGCCCGGTGAACGTGTAGGCGACCATCAGCACGAGCATCGCGAGCTGCCCGCTGAGCCGGTGCGCCCTGGGCAGCAGCACGAGGGCCCGGTCGTGGGCCGCGACGACTGCGAGCACGTGGCCGGCCACCACGAAGGTGACCTTGAGCGCCGCGAGGGTCGAGGTGTGCTCGGTGAGGAAGTACGAGACGTCCGGCTCCCCGAGGGGCGTCCACCCGCGCCCGAGCGGGTCGAGGAGCGCGTAGAACGCCGCCTGCCCCTTCTCGAGCAGGTACGTCAGGTAGTGCGCGAAGACGTAGCCGATCACGATCGGCACGAGCGAGTGCGCGAGCGCGCCCGGCATCGCCCGCCGCTGCGCGGACGTGACTCCCCCGGTCGCCATCGCCGCCGCGACGAACAGCACCCCCACGACGACGCAGAAACCCAGAAGCGTCGCGGAGTGCTGCAGATCCGACAACGACTTGCGCTGCCAGAACGGCGAGGCGGAGAAGCTGTCGTACGCGGTCGAGCCCAGCAGGACCGCGAGCACCGCGACCAGCCCGGGGGCCACCGGGACGGTCGTCAGCCCCCGCAGCGGGTTGCGGGAGCGCCGGCCGCCGCGGACGACGGGCGACATCCGCGCGACGATCGCGCTGTAGACGTCGAAGGGATCGGCCCGGTCGAACCACCGCGGTCCGAAGGCGAGCCCGCCGGCCAGCATCGCGACGGCGTAGACCGCGACCCACGTGCGCACGCCCGACACGTCGCCCGGGTCGGGGGACGCCAGCTCGAGCCACACGAAGGCGAACAGGCCGATCGCAGCGGGCCAGTAGCCCAGGCGCTCGGGGTAAGCCCAGCGGCCCCGTCCCGTGAGCGTGCGCCACGGCGAGAGATCGCGCCACACGTGTCCCGCGACCAGTGCCAGCGGGACCAGGCCCACCCACACGAAGATGTAGAACGCCTGGAGGCCGCCGTTCGACGGATCGGACGGGCCCGCGTACAGGGCCACGAGCACCCAGGCGGTCAGGAGCAGGCCGAGGGCCGCGAGCCACGGCCGCCGCGGCGGCTCGGGGGCCGCGTCCTCGTCCTGGAACCGCGGCTCCTTCCACGCCAGCGCGAGCACCGCGAACGAGATCGTGAGCGCCCAGGAGGCGCCCACCATCGCGTAGATGAACGGGATCGGCAGATCGGTCGAGCCGCCGACGCCGTGGGCCGCGAGGCCTGCGCCGGGGGCTGCGGGCAGCGTCACGGACGGACGACGAGCTGCACGATCGTGGCACCGAGGTGGTGGGCCTCGACCGCGACCTGCCCGGGGGTGTCGACCGAGAACGTCTCGGAGATCGCGCCGCCCGCCGGCACCTCGAAGGTGTGCTCGGGGTCGGAATGGACGTGGATCTCCTCTGCGGCGTCCGAGCTCACCTCGAGCGTGACCTTCTCGCCCACCCCGACCTCGACGCGCTCGCCCTGCGGGACCACCGTGCCGTCCTTGATCGCGACCTCGACGACCGTGCCGCGCTCGGCGTCGCCGAGCTCCTTCTGCGCCTTCTCCTGCTGCTCGGCCTGCTCCTGGGGCTGGGTGCGTGGCGCGTCACCGCCGAACGGCTGGGCTCCGTCGGAGTCCGATCCGCTGCACCCCGTCAGGAGCAGGACGGAGGCGAGCAGGGCAAGGGCGATCTTCATGCGTGGCCACTCTCTTCATGGGTCGTGGGAGGGGTCAGGGTCGGTCGGTGTCGTCGTTCTCGGCCGGGTCGAGGGCGCGCTCGATCAGCTCGCGCTCCTCCCGTTCCTCACGTCGGTCCTTGCGGGCGATGTAGAGGACGACCCCGACCACCACGACGGCCGGCACGATCGCCGGGATCGCGAGCAGCGCGACGTGGTGGGCCAGCAGTACGTCACCCAGCACCTGTGTGCCGTCAGGGGTCATGAGGTCAGGGTAGGTGCTCGATCGGACCCCGCGGCCTCATGCTCCTCGATCCGGCGGGCGACCCGCGAGACCGAGACGCAGATGCCGATGATGATGGCGAGGCTGCACAGCAGGACGACCATGTTGGCGCCGGCCCACAGCACGGGTGAGCTGTCGTCCTTGCGCTCACGCTGCAGGATGTCGATCTCGGGGACGAACTCGCGCGTGAACGAGGCGGAGGCCGGGACCTCACCCACCTTGAGCGGCGCGTCCGCCGGCAGGAAGATCGGGACGGCCGCGAGCGTACGTCCGTCCTGCACGCGCAGGAGCGTCTTCCAGTTGCCGCCGACGGGGACCGGCTTGGTCGACTCGTACGTGCCGTCGCCCGTGCGGCGCAGGCGGTCGGTGACGACCCCCTCACCGCCGCCCTGCCACGCGGTGATCTGGACCCAGGTGGGGTCGTCGTCGGCGACGCCGTCGGACAAGGTCACCTGGGCGGTCACCTCGGGCTCCTCGGGGGTGCCGACCTGGGTCAGCGCGAACGTGGCCGACTCGTCCTTCGGGACCGTCGCGTAGAGGCCGTTGGCGACCGCGGCGGACAGGGCGAGCACCGAGGCGGTGACGATGACCCGGCCCACGTTCCTGTGCGGCAGCTGGCCCTTGAGGCCCATCGAGAACAGCGCTCCGCACAGGCCCGCACCGATCGCGACCGGGACGGCCATGAGCAGGCCCTCGACCCACATGTCCCGGGTCCACGCGAACTGGAAGACCTGGTCGTTCCAGAGCTTCTCGATGACCAGTCCGACCGTGCCGATCAGCAGGCCGCCGACCGCGCCGAACCACAACGGCTTGTCCTTGAGCCGGGACAGGGCGAGCAGCTCGATGAGGATCGCGCTGCCGAGATACAGCGGGAAGACGTGGTGGGCCTCTCCCATCACGTCGGTCACGAGGAAGGAGATGATGCCGCGCATCAGCAGGAAGAAGGTCGCTGCACCGATCGCGGCGCCGGGCCCCACGTAGAGGCGCGCCGCCACGAGCGAGATGCCGGCCGCGGCCACGATCATCAGCGGCGCGAACACCATGCGGAACTGGGCGATGCCGAAGTCGAACTCGGCCTGGAACACCGACAGACCGATCAGCAGCGCTCCGAACGCGACCGAGTTGAGCGTGGTCTTGAGCCAGGTCGGGATCGCCCGGCCCTGGGCGCGCATGTGGATCTCGGCCTCACGGTTCAGCAGGATGATGCCCGCGGTGGACAGGCCGGCGCCGCCGATGAGCATGAGGTGCGTGGGTCCCCACAGCGTCACGTCCTGGCCGAACATGCGGTGCCAGACGTCGTCGAGCGGGAAGCCGATCAGGGCGTACAGGCCGCACGCCGCGATGAAGATGCCGCTCACGGGGGCGTACCAGTGGCGGGTGATGCGGACGGCTGCGATGCCGGGCTTCTCCCCGTCCCGCGGGTAGACGATCGCCGACATGCCCGCGACGAACAGGGCGAACAGCCCGTACAGGATCAGGTAGTGCGCGGGATTGGCCAGCGGTCCGGCGTCTCGTCCCCGGCCCGCGTGGAGGCTGACGTCCCACATGAAGCCGAGGAGCGCGACGATCAGCGAGCTCGCGACGAACATCGTCGGGATCGTGGACCAGCCGGGCTCGCCGTACTGCGCGCCGAGGCGCTTGCCGAGATTGTCGAACCAGTCGATGCGGTGGGTCCGGTGGGCCCAGGCGATGGCCAGCAGGATGCACGTGACCACGGTGGCGGCTACCGACAGGCCGATGACCTGACCGAGCTCGGCGCCACCGGTCGGGGCGGTGACGGGGTCAGCAGCGGAGATGAGCATACCGGGAGTATGTCAGTGCTCATGTGACATGGCAAGTGTCGTATAGGCCACGCTTCGCCGACACATGAAAGGACCCGGTCCCCCCGGACCGGGTCCCTGTGCTGCCTAGTGGCTGACGACCTCGTGGGCCTCGCGACCCTTGGGCCCGTCGACCACCTCGAACTCGACCTTCTGGCCGTCCTCGAGCGTCTTGTAGCCGTCGGACGCGATCTTGGACCAGTGGACGAAGACATCGTCCTGGCCCTCCACCTCGATGAACCCGTAGCCCTTGTCAGCGTTGAACCACTTGACGGTGCCATGCACCATGCCGCCACTCCCACCTGTCACAGATGCGAGCCCACCTGCCGAGGGCTCGATATGAAGAGCGTACCCGCCTCGGCGCCCTGCGGTCACGGCCGGTCCGCGAGCCCCGGACGGGTCAGCAACCCCCGGCGACGGCAGGGATGATCGAGACCTGGGAGCCGTCGGGCGTGGGGGTGTCCAGGCCCTGCGAGAACCGGACGTCCTCCTCCGCGACGTAGATGTTGACGAAGCGGCGCAGCTTGCCCTGCTCGTCGACGACACGCGCCTTGATCCCCGGGAAGCTGGACTCCAGCGACTCGATGACGTCGGTGAGGGTTCCTCCCTCGGCGGTGACCTGGGACTGGTCCTGCGTGTACGCGCGCAGGATCGTGGGGATGCGAACTGCAACTGACATGGGCGTGCTCCTCGGCTGGTGGGATCAGGTCAGACGATGTCGGCGTCGACGAAGGCTTGGTAGGTGGGGGCGATCGTGGCGGCGGGACCCACGAGGTCCGTGACGGCGTCGAGCGTCTTGAGGCCGTGCCCCGTGTTGATGACGACGGTCTCGAGCTCGGGGTCGAGCACCCCGCTCTCGACGAGCTTCTTCAGCACGCCGACGGTCGTGCCGCCGGCGGTCTCGGTGAAGATGCCCTCGGTGCGGGCGAGCAGGACGATCGCGTCACGCACCTCGTCGTCGGAGATGTCGGCGACGGCTCCTCCGGTCTCGCGGCAGATGTCGAGCACGTAGATGCCGTCGGCCGGGTTGCCGATCGCGAGCGACTTGGCGATCGTGTCGGGGCGCACGGGCTTGATCGCGTCCCAGCCCTGACGGAACGCCTCCGACACCGGCGAGCAGCCCGTGGCCTGGGCGCCGTAGATCTTGACCGGCTTGTCCTCGACCAGGCCCAGCTTCACGAGCTCGCGGAACGCCTTGTGGACCTTGGTCAGCTGCGAGCCCGAGGCGACCGGGATCACGATCTGGTCCGGGAGCCGCCAGCCGAGCTGCTCGGCGATCTCGTAGCCGAGCGTCTTGGACCCCTCGGCGTAGAACGGGCGGACGTTGACGTTGACGAAGGCCCAGCCGTCCTCCTCGCCCGCGATCTCGCTCGCGAGCTTGTTGACGTCGTCGTAGTTGCCGTCGACCGCGACGAGGTTCTCGGTGTAGATCGCCGAGTTGACCTTCTTGGGGGTCTCCAGGTTGCTGGGGATGAACACGACGGTCTTGATGCCGGCCCGCGCCCCGGCCGCAGCCACCGCATTGGCCAGGTTGCCGGTCGACGGGCAGGCGAACACCTTGCTGCCGAGCTCGCGGGCCGCGCTGAGCGCACAGGCCACGACGCGGTCCTTGAACGAGTTGGTCGGGTTGGTGCTGTCGTCCTTGACCCACAGCCGGGACAGGCCCAGCTCGGCCGCGAGGTTGTCGGCCCGCAGGAGCCGCGTGAAGCCGGGCTCCAGGTTGGGGCTCGTCTCGATGTCGTCCGGGACCGGCAGCAGCGCCTTGTAGCGCCAGATGTTGGCCGGTCCGGCCTCGATCTGCTCGCGGGTCACGGCCGGGAAGTCGTACACGATCTCGAGCGGGCCGAAGCACTCGCTGCACACGTAGTGCGGGCCGAGCTCCTGCGTGGCGCCGCACTCGCGACAGGCCAGGCCGGTCGCGTGACCGAAGGCCCCTTCGCGGACGACGGGACGGGTGGCGGCCTGGGTCGAGCTCTGGGCGGTGATGGTCACGCGTACCTCCGGGTCATCTTTCCCGGATCGACTGTCGTCCGGGACGGAATGAGCACCTGGTCGCATGTCGCGACTGGTTGCTGGGGTGTCGTCGGGCCGTGTCCCTCTACCCCTCTGGATGAGTGGCCCCAGCCTAGGCGGGCGTCTCACGATGTGTCTACTCCGTCCACATGGTGGACGATTGCCGTTCGGCATGCGGGCACGCCGCACCGCGTACGCGGCGAGACGGGTGCCTCTGCCCGGAAACCGGCGCCTCGCCCCGGTCGCAACGCGTGCGAGGCGACAGATTCCCAGGTTCTCCTGGGAATCCGCGGCCGGGGGTCAGACGTGGAGGTCGTCGGCGAGCTGCTCGAGCCAGTCCGCGACGGCGTCGGGGCCGTCGAGGACGACGTCGGCGCGCGCCACCAGGGCGTCCTGCTCGGTCGAGGCGGAGCAGATCAGGAGGCCCCCGACTCCCCGCTCACGCAGCGACTCGACCGCGGCGTACGCCGGCAGGTCGCCGAGGTCGTCGCCCGCGAAGATCACCTGGCGGGCGTCCAGGCCGTTGACCAGCAGGCGCAGCGCGTCACCCTTGTCGTGGCCCGGGGCACGCAGCTCGATCACCTGGCGACCCGGCTCGACCGCGAGGCCCAGCTCGGCGGCGAGCTCGGCGAGGGGGGCCGCGAGGGAGTCCAGCAGCCCCTCGCCGATGCCGCGCGTGTGGATCGCGATCGCGAGCCCCTTGTCCTCCAGGCGGGCGTCACCCGCACCGCGCTCGGCGAGCCAGGACGGCAGGACGTCCGCGAGACGTCGGATCGCGTCCGGCCGGTCGGGCCGGGTCGTCTCCCCGTTCTCGGCGTCCCAGCGCTCGGCGCCGTACTGCCCGTAGATCACGAGGTGCTCCAGCCCCGCACGCCCTTCGAAGCCGCCGAGCTCGAGCGCCTGCGGCACGGGGCGGCCGGTCACGATCGCGATCTGGCCGAGCACCGTCCCGAGCCTCGCGAGCGCCGCGACCGACCGCGGATGGGCGTACGCGCGGGTGGGGTCCTCGACGATGTGGGCGAGCGTCCCGTCGAAGTCGACGGCCAGCAGGGTGTGGCGCGGATCGGCCAGGACGGCGGCGCGGGTGGACGAGCTCATACCCCGATCATTGCGGGCCCGACAAGATGATCGTCAGCCGGTCCATCCTCATGGGTGCCACGCTGGGCAGGATGCGCTCGATCCCGACGTCCTGGCCGAGCTGCTCGGCCTGCGCCTTCAGACCCGGCGGGTAGTACACGGTGTTGGCCGGGATCGACCCGGTCCAGTTGCCGATGCCGCCGAGCGACCAGCCCGCCGCGGTCACCTTGGCCGAGAACGCCGCGGCCGCTCCCCCGATGCCGGAGTTGTTGAGCACCGACACGGGCGCGTCACGCCGGACCGCGGGCGCGCTCTCGGTGGGCGCCGCGCTGGGCGTGGGCTCGGTGGTCTTCGTGCTCTTGGTCGGCTTGGGCGTCGGCTCGGTGGCGGAGCCCGAGGAGTCGGGGGGCACGGAGATCGACGGTGTGGTCGGCGAGGCGACGGGGTCGTCGGAGTCGCCCACGATCAGCAGCCCGAGCCAGCCGGCGCCGCCGATGCACAGCATCACGGTCAGGAGGATGGACCATCCCCTCGGCACGTACGCCTTGCGAGTCGGGACGTTCTTGCGGTGCGCCACCATGGCGCCTCAGAGATCGATGCCGAGGCGCCTGGCCGAGCGGCTGCGCTGACGCTGAGCGCGGAGACGACGCAGGCGCTTGACCAGCAGCGGGTCGAACGCAAGGGCGTCCTCCCGGTCGATCAGCGCGTTGAGGACCTGGTAGTAGCGGGTCGCGGACATGTCGAACTTGTCGCGGATCGCCTGCTCCTTGGCGCCGGCGTACTGCCACCACAGTCGCTCGAGCGCCAGGATCTCCCGGTCGCGGTCGGACAACGTCTCGGCGGTCGACGTGCCGGCGGCGTTCGACTTCTCCACGGCGCTCATGCCTTCATGCTAGGCCATGAATAACACGCATGTCATTCGGTTGGCGGGAACGCCCCGATGTGTCCAGACTGCACCATGACCACTCGATGGGGGATCCTGGCCACCGGCGCGATCGCCACCAGCTTCGCGACAGACCTGGCGCTCGTCGCAGACAACGAGCTCGTCGCGGTGGGCTCACGCCGGCGTGAGGCCGCGACCGCGTTCGCCGAGCGCTTCGGGGCCACCCGGGCACACGGCTCGTACGAGGAGCTGGCCGCCGATCCGGACGTCGACGTCGTCTACGTCGCGACGCCCCACTCCCGCCATGTCGAGGACGTGCTCATGTGCCTCGAGGCCGGCAAGGCCGTGCTGTGCGAGAAGGCCCTGACCCTCAACGGACGTGACTCCGCGGCGCTGGTCGCCGAGGCGCGCGAGCGCGGCCTGTTCTTCGCCGAGGCCATGTGGATGCGCACCCACCCGGTCATCCGTCGCGTCAAGGAGCTGGTCGCCGACGGCTCGATCGGCACGGTCTCGCAGGTGCGTGCCGAGCTCAGCTTCGCCGCACCCGCCGACAACGACCGCCTCTGGGACCCCGCCCTCGGCGCGAGCGCACTGCTCGACGTCGGGATCTATCCGCTGACCTTCGCCCACCTGGTCCTCGGCGAGCCCGTCTCGATAGCCGCAGGAGGCGTGCTGTCCGACCGCGGCATCGACGTCAACGGCGGGGCGGTCCTCACGTACGCCTCGGGGGCCGTGGCCAGCATCTCGTGGACCCAGCTCGCGTGGGGCGACAACCGGGCCAGCGTCGCGGGCGACGCCGGCCGCATCGAGGTCCCCGGGCGGTTCCACCACCCGTCCGGTCTCACGCTCGTCCGTGGCGAGGAGGAGGTCACGGTCTCCGAGCCCGTCACGGGCCGCGGCTACGCCCACGAGATCGAGGAGGTCGCGGCGTGCCTGCGCGACGGCCGGACCGAGTCCGATCTGCTCCCGCTCGACGAGACCGTGTCGATCCAGCGCCAGATGGACGAGATCTTGTCCCAGCTCGGCGTCGCCGAGCGGTGACCTCCCACGATCCCCGCTAAGGTGATGCGCATGACCGACGGCTCCGCAGACTTCGTGGTCATTGCCAACCGCCTCCCTGTCGACCGGGTGTCCGCACCCGACGGCTCGACGATGTGGCGCACCTCCCCCGGTGGCCTCGTCACGGCGCTCGAGCCCGTGATGAAGCGCAACGGCGGGGCGTGGATCGGCTGGCACGGCGCGGCCGACGAGAAGGTCAAGCCCTTCGAGCACAACGGCATGCACCTCGAGCCGGTCCCGCTGTCGGAGCAGGAGGTCGCCGAGTACTACGAGGGCTTCTCCAACTCGACGCTCTGGCCGCTGTACCACGACGTCGTGGCGCCCCCGGAGTTCCACCGCGAGTGGTGGGAGTCCTACGTCCGGGTCAACCGCCGCTTCGCCGAGCGGGCCGCGAAGGTCGCCCGCGAGAACGCCGTCGTGTGGGTGCAGGACTATCAACTGCAGCTCGTCCCGGCGATGCTGCGCGAGCTGCGGCCCGATCTGCGGATCGGCTTCTTCCTCCACATCCCGTTCCCTCCCACCGAGCTCTTCCAGCAGCTGCCCTGGCGTCGCGAGATCCTCGAGGGCCTGCTCGGCGCGGACCTCGTCGGCTTCCAGATGCCCGGTGCCGCGCAGAACTTCGTCCGCCTCGTGCGCCAGCGGGTCGGGCACAAGACCCACCGCGACATGATCTACCTGCCGGACGGTCGCACGGTGCTCGCCAAGGCGTACCCCATCTCGATCGACGCGGCCGGCTTCGAGGAGCTCGCCCGCACGCCCGAGGTCATCGCCCGTGCCGCCGAGATCCGCGAGAGCCTCGGCAATCCCCGCACGATGCTGCTGGGCATCGACCGCCTCGACTACACCAAGGGCCTGCGGCAGCGGCTCCGCGCGTTCGGCGAGCTCATCCAGGAGGGCTCGCTGCACCCCGACGACGCGGTGTTCGTGCAGGTCGCGACCCCCTCGCGCGAGCGCGTGCAGCAGTACAAGCTCCTGCGCGACGACATCAACCGCCTCGTGGGCCGCATCAACGGCGACGTCGCCCGCATCGGCCAGCAGCCGGTGACCTATCTCCACGCGTCCTATCCCCGGGCCGAGATGGCAGCGCTCTACCGGGCGGCCGACGTCATGGTCGTCACGCCCCTGCGCGACGGCATGAACCTGGTCGCCAAGGAGTACATCGCGTGCCGCTACGACGAGCGGGGCGCCCTGGTGCTGAGCGAGTTCGCCGGCGCCGCCTCGGAGCTCAAGCAGGCCTACCAGGTCAACCCGCACGACATCAACGGCATGAAGAGCATGATGCTCGCGGCGATCAACGCGAGCCCGCGCGAGAACGCGCGCCGCATGAAGGCGATGCGCAAGCAGGTCATGGAGAACGACATCGAGCTGTGGGCCAACAACTTCCTCGAGGAGCTCACCGCGACCCGCGACCCCCACGAGAAGAACCCGCGCCCGATCTGAGAATCACCCCGCCGACCCGGGCCGTGCGCTACAACTGACGCATGGCTGAGGCGCTGGCAGCGGGCACCCGCCGCGGGTACGCCCTCGGCAGCGTCGCGACCGGCACGTTCGGCACCGTGCCGGGCCTGCTGCTGCTGCCCTACCTGACGGACTCGCTCGGGATCGCCGCGGTGGTCGCCGGCTTCATCGTCTTCGTCCCCAAGGCCTGGGACGTCCTGCTCAACCCCGTCGTGGGACGCCTCAGCGACCGCTCCAGCTCCCCCGCCGGGCGCCGGCGTCCGTTCCTGCTCCGGGGCGGGCTGGCCCTCGCGGTCTGCTTCGCGCTGCTGTTCGCCGGGCCCACCGGCCCGACCCTCCTCGCAGGCGCCTGGGTGGTCTTCTGGTTCCTCGCGTGCGCCACGGCGTACGCGTTCTTCCAGGTCCCCTACGTCGCGATGCCCGCGGAGATGACGCTCGACTACGCCGAGCGGACCCGCTTGATGACGTGGCGGGTCATCGTCCTGGCCCTCGCGATCCTGCTGTCGGGGGCCACGGCCCCCATGGTCGTCAACGCCTTCGGCGGCGAGGAGACCGCCACGGGCTACCGGTTCATGGGCGTGTACGTCGCCGCGATCCTGACGGTCGGGGTGGTCGGCGCGTGGCGCGGCACCCGGGACGCGCCCGAGCACCGGGTCGAGACCGCAGGTGGCTCGCTGCGCGACCAGCTGCGCCTCGTCGGGGCGTCCCACGACTTCCGGGCCCTGCTCACCACGTTCGTGCTGCAGGCCGTGGGTGTCGGGGCGATGCTCGCGGGCGTCGCGTACGTCGCGGACGACCTGCTCGACTCCTCGGCCGCGGCGACGATCCTGTTCGCCGCCTTCGTCGCACCCGCGCTGCTCGTGACGCCGCTGTGGGAGCGGTACGCGGATCGACGCGGCAAGCGCTCGGGCTACCTGATCTCCTCGGCGTTCCTCGTGGTCGGCGCCGCGCTGCTCATCGTCGCCCGCCAGGACCTCGAGGCGGTGGTGTACGCCGCCGCGGCCCTGGTCGGGATCGGCTACGCGGGCGCCCAGGTCTTCCCGATGGCGATGCTGCCCGACGTCGCGGCGCACGACGCGCGCACGTCCGGCGAGAACCGCATCGGCGTCTTCACCGGGGTCTGGACCGCGGGCGAGACCCTGGGCCTCGCGATCGGTCCGGGCCTCTTCGCGCTGATCCTCGCGATCGGCGGCTACGTCTCCTCGACCGACCACACCGCCGACCAGCCCGACAGCGCCCTGACCGCGATCGCGATCGGCTTCTCGCTGGTGCCGGCCGTTCTGATCGCCGCCAGCATGCTGTTCCTGCGGCGGTACGCACTCGACTCCACCCGGACGACGACTCACCCGGAAGGCGACCGTGTCGACTGACGACCTCCTGCGCCGGCTCCAGCAGCTGCGCGCCGACGACCTGCCCACCCACGGCGGACGCACCCTCGCGTACGTCTACGACTCCGGCCTCGCCGACGCCGACGAGCTCGGCAAGCAGGCGCTGGCGATGTACGCCTCGACCAACGGCCTCGACCCCACCGCGTTCCCCAGCCTGCTCGCGATGGAGAAGGACCTCGTCGCGTTCGCGCGGCCCTTGTTCCACGGGACCGCGGACACCGTGGGGACCGTGACGTCAGGCGGGACCGAGTCGATCCTGCTGGCCGTGCAGGCGGCTCGCGACGCACGCCCTGTCGCCGCGCCGGTCATGATCGTGCCCACCACGATCCACGCGGCGTTCGCCAAGGCGTCCCACTACTTCGGGGTCGAGCGTGTCGCGGTCGACGTGGACCCGGTGACGAGGCGTGCCGACCCGGTCGCGATGGCCGCGGCGATGGACGCGCACCGCGACCGGGTCGTGCTCGTGGCCGCGTCCGCACCGTCGTACGCCCACGGGGTCGTCGACCCGATCGAGGCGATCGCCGCCGAGACGTCCGCACGAGGTCTGCGCTTCCACGTCGACGCGTGCATCGGGGGCTGGGTGCTGCCGTGGGCCGAGAGGCTCGGGCACGACATCGGGCCGTGGGACTTCCGGGTGCCGGGCGTGACGAGCCTGTCCGCGGACCTCCACAAGTACGCGTACACCCCGAAGGGCGTCTCGCTGCTCCTGCACGCGACGCCGGACCTTCGACGTCCGCAGTTCTTCGCGAGCGCCGACTGGCCCGGCTACACGATGCTCAACGCCACGACGCAGTCGACCAAGTCCGGAGGACCGCTCGCCGCCGCCTGGGCGGTCGTGCACCTGATCGGCGACGACGGCTATCTCGACCTGGTCCGCACGACCCTCGCCGGGACCGCAGCCCTCGTCGCCGGGGTCGAGGAGCAGCCGCACGTACGCCTGGTGACCCGGCCCGACTCGTCCCTGGTGACGCTCGAGACGGACACCGCGTGCGACGTCTTCACGCTCAGCGACGAGATGCTCGCCCGTGGCTGGTTCGTGCAGCCGCAGATGTCGTTCCGCGACATGCCCGCGTCGCTGCACCTGACGGTGTGCGCCGCGACCGCACCGGCCGTGCCCGAGTTCTTGACCGCCCTGGCCGAGTCCGTGGACGCGGCGGTGGCCGCCGGGCCGATCGTCGTCGACGAGGATCTGCGCGAGGCCGCGGTGTCGATCGATCCGGCGACGCTGGACGACGCCGCGTTCGACGGGCTCCTGTCGCTGGCCGGTCTCGGCTCGGGGACCGGTGAGGTCACCGTCCCGGACCGGATGGCCCCGGTCAACGCGCTCCTCGACGTGGCGCCCCCGGCACTGCGGGAGGCGCTGCTGATCGCCTTCCTCGACCGGCTCTCGCGCTAGCGGAGGGCGGTCCGTGGATAGGGTCGGGGGATGACTGCCGACGAGCTCGATGCGTTCTGGTCGGTGGCACGCCACCAGACCCGCACCAATCCCGTGCCCGGCTACCTGGGGACGTTCTCCGGCGAGGCACTCGTCCCACCGGCCTGGGCCTTCGGCGCCACGCCTGAGCAGGCCGACGAGCTCATCCAGCTCGTGCTGGACGGCACCAAGACCGCCACGGCCAGCGCCGAGTGGGACTACGTCCACGAGGACGAGCAGCTGCCCCGCGTCGGTGACCTCGCGATCGTCCTCGACGGCTCGCAGCACCCCCGCGCGCTGATCGAGGTCATGCGGGTCGACGTGGTGCCGTTCGAGACGGTCGATGCCGAGCACGCGCACCTCGAGGGCGAGGGCGATCGTTCGCTCGAGCACTGGCGCGAGGTGCACCGACGCTTCTTCACCGAGCACGCGAGCCATGACCGCGGCTTCGACCCGGCCATGCCGGTCGTCCTCGAACGCTTCCGGGTCCTCTACCCGCGCTGATCCGATGCCCACCTTTCACCATGCCGTGACCCTGACCGGCCGACGCGTCCGCCTCGAGCCCCTCACGCCCGATCACGCCGAGGGGGTGCTCGCCGCGGCCGACACGGACGAGGTCTTCCGGTGGCTGTCGTTCGAGCGTCCGAGGGATCTGCAGGCGGCCCGCGCGCTCGTCGACCGCTACCTGGACGATCCCGCGCTGGTGGCCTGGGCGCAGGTCGACACGTCCACGGGCCGCGTCGCGGGCCTCACGACGTACTACGACGTCGACGAGACCCTGCGCACCGTCGCGATCGGCTTCACCTGGCTGGGCTCGGCACACTGGCGCACCGGGATCAACACCGAGGCCAAGCTCCTGCTGCTGACCCGCGCGTTCGACGACCTCGGCTGCGTCCGCGTGGTCTGGCACACCGACATCTTCAACGAGCGTTCGCAGCAGGCGATCGCCCGTCTCGGAGCCCAGCGCGAGGGGGTCATGCGCAAGCACCGGCTCCGCCGCGACGGCACGTGGCGCGACACCGTCCTGTTCTCGATGATCGACGAGGAATGGCCTGCCGCGCGGGCCCATCTGAAGTCCCGTCTCGACCACTGACCCACGCGGCACCGGCGATCCGCGACAATGGTCCCGATGACAGACACCACGAGCGACTCCCTCCAGGACCTGCCTACCCTTCCCGGACAGTGGCGCGCTCGCGTTCCCGGCTTCTCCGACATCGACGCGCTGGTCGAGCTGCGCCGTCTCGACGAGCTCCAGGGAACCGGCGAGGCACACGTCGACCCGGCCGGCATCGAGTCGGAGGTCGCCGGCCAGGCGTCCTGGACCCGCCGCCAGATCGTCGCCGTCGGCGACGACGACGTGCCCCGCGCCTGGATCACGGTGCACGACCGGGCGGCCGGCCGCGCGCTCGTCTGGGGCTACTTCGACCGTGACGTGCCGGAGGTCGACCGGATCGCTGCCGACTTCTACGCCTGGGCCGAGTCGGCGGCGGTGTCGATGGCACGGCTGCGGGGCGTCACCGAGACCCGCCTGGACGAGAGCCCGTTCGCGGGCGACCACCGCCAGGCCGGCTGGCTCCGGGACGCCGGCTACGCCAAGCGACGCACGTGGCTGCACATGGAACGGCCGGTGACCGCCGAGGACGCGGCCCTCGAGCCGCGGGCCGGCGTGACCGTGCGCCGGGTCGAGCGGCACGAGAACGGCCTGCCGGTCGCCGCCGACCTCCAGGTCGTCCACCAGATGCTCGAGGAGTCGTTCGAGGACCACTTCAACTCCTATCGCGAGAGCTTCCCCGAGTTCGTCCAGCGGCTCCGCGAGGACCCGGGCCACAGCTGGGACCACTGGTGGCTCGCGTACGTCGATCCCGAGGACGGCGGCGATCCCCTCGCCGCCGGGACGCTCGTCTGCTCGGTCCTGACCGCGAAGGAGGGCGGGGCCGAGGGCACGTACGTCGAGTACATCGGTGTCAATCGGTCCGCACGGGGCCGGGGCGTGGCCAAGTCGCTGCTCGGCGTGGCCATCGCGGACGCTGCGGCCCGCGGCCGTGACCGGGTCGGCCTCGAGGTCGACGCCGACTCCCCCACCAAGGCCGACCAGCTGTACCTGACGCTCGGCTTCGAGACCGACTACGCGACCGACTCCTGGTTCAAGGACATCCGGATCGAGGACTGAGCACCGCCCGAGGTCACTCGGCCAGGCGGCCCCGCTTGTGCTCGAAGATCAGGTTGGTCTCGGTCAGGGCCACCTCGGGGGCCGAGCTCAGGTGGTCGACCACGAACGACCGCAGGTCCTCTGGGTCCCGTGCCGCGACGTGGACATGGAAGTCGTCCGCCCCGGCGAGGAAGTAGACGTTCAGCACCTCTGGCATTCCGGCGAGCCGGTCGGAGAACTCCGTGATCGCGCCGCGGGCGTCGCTGCGCAGGCGCACCGCGATCATCGCCTGGATCGGCCGACCCAGCCAGGCCGGGTCGACCTCGGCGTGGAAGCCCGCGATGACTCCGCGGTCGATGAGGCTGCGCAGGCGGGTCAGGCAGGTGGATGCGGCGATGCCGACCTTGTCGGCCAGCGCGTTGTTGGGGATCCGTCCCTCGCGGCGCAGCGCCGCGACGATGCGCTCGTCGATGTCGTCCAGCTCACGAACATCCTTCGCCACGGGCACTCCTGTCACCTCGGTTGCCTCACATGGTGCGGTCATCCCCGACTCTACAGAATCTTCTTTCGACCGTTGCCACGACATCCGTAGAACCTTCACCATGGGACAAAGCCCTTCGAAGGAGCGAATCATGCTGGTCGGCGTCCCCCGCGAGATCAAGAACCACGAGTACCGCGTCGCGATCACGCCCGCCGGCGTGCACGAGCTGGTCCGCCACGGCCACGACGTCGTGATCGAGCAGGGCGCAGGCCTCGGCTCCTCGATCACCGATGACGAGTACGTCGCCGCCGGCGCCAAGATCATGGACTCGCCCGACGACGTCTGGGCGTCCGCCGAGCTGGTGCTCAAGGTCAAGGAGCCCATCGAGCAGGAGTACGGCCGCATGCGCGCGGGCCAGACCCTGTTCACGTACCTGCACCTCGCGGCCAGCCGCGAGTGCACCGACGCCCTGCTCGCGTCGGGGACCACCTCGATCGCGTACGAGACGGTGCAGCTCGCCGACCGCTCGCTGCCGCTGCTCGCGCCGATGTCGGAGGTGGCCGGGCGACTGGCCCCCCAGGTCGGGTTCCAGCACCTGATGGCCAGCAACGGCGGTCGGGGCGTCCTGCCCGGAGGCGTGCCCGGCGTCTACCCCGCCGACGTCGTGGTGATCGGCGCCGGCGTGTCCGGCGTCAACGCCGCCGAGGTGGCACGCGGGATGGGCGCGCGGGTCGAGATCCTCGACCTCGACGTGACCAAGCTGCGCCAGGTCGACGCCCGCTTCGCCGGCATGATCACCACGGTCGCCTCCAACGCGTTCGCGATCGAGAAGGCCGTCCAGCAGGCCGATCTCGTCATCGGCGCGGTGCTGGTGCCCGGCGCGAAGGCCCCCAAGCTGATCAGTGACGACCTGGTCGCCACGATGCGACCGGGATCGGTGCTCGTCGACATCGCGATCGACCAGGGCGGCTGCTTCGAGAGCTCGCGGCCGACGACGCACGACGACCCGACCTTCCCGGTCCACGACTCGATCTTCTACTGCGTCGCCAACATGCCCGGGGCGGTGCCGCGCACCTCGACGTACGCCCTCACGAACGTCACGCTGCCGTACGCGGTCGCGCTGGCCGACAAGGGCTGGCGCCGGGCCGTCACCGACGACGCCGCCCTCGCCGGCGGCCTCAGCACCCACGAGGGCAAGCTCGTCAACGGCCCCGTGGGCGAGGCCCTGGGCCTCGACGTCACCCCCCTCGCCGCCCTCTGACCGCGCCCCGCCCCGCCGCAGTTTCCCAGGAGATCCTCGGAAACTGGCGCCTCACCCCTGGTGCGCCCTGCGCGACGTGCAGGTTTCCGGGGTTCTCCTGGGAAACCTCACCCGGGAGGTCAGTAGCCCTGGTCGACGGGGACGGCTTGGCGGAGGGCCTTGTTGGAGGTCAGCGAGATCACGACGGCCAGGCCGGCTGCGGCCACGGTCACCGCGAACGCCGCGGTGTGCCCATGCTCGTCGGCGAGACGTCCGGCCACGGCCGCGCCGAGCGCGTAGCCGATGCCGGTCGCGCCGGCCAGCATCGTCATCGCGGTGCTGACCTTGCGCACCGGGACGAGGATGCCCGCGAGCGCGAAGTTGCTGATCATGTAGGGCGCGACGGCGAAGCCCATGAGAGCGATGACCGTGATGAGCGCCGGCAGCGAGTCGACCAGCAGCAGCGGCGCGGTCAGGATCAGCAGCCCGACCGAGGCGACGGCCATCCGGGTCGCGTACAGCACGCGCTCGGGCAGCCCCGTGATCGCCAGACCTGCGATGACGCTGCCGATCCCGAGGACCGCGTGGATGAGGCCCGCCAGACCCGCCTGCCCCTCGGCCGTGGCCAGGACCGTGGTGCCGGTCTGGACGCTGCCGAAGATCATGCCGATGCACAGCTGCGCCAGGACGAGGACCACGAACACGCCGGTCCACAGCGGCTCGCTCGTGACGCCGCCGGTGGCCGACCGGCGAGCGACCAGCGCGGACGTGGGGTGGATCGCGAACCACGAGCCGAAGATCGCCAGCAGGGCTGCCGCGGCGAGCAGCGCGCCGGACGGCTCCGCGATGATCGCGAGCACGCCGATCGTCGCCGGGCCCAGGACGAACGACGCCTCGTCGGCCGCGCCCTCGTACGAGAACGCCGCGTCGACCAGTCGCCGCTGGTCACCCTTGTCCTTGGTGATCGGACGCCAGCGCACCCGCGCCAGCGGCCCGACCTGGGGGATCGCGAAGCCGGTGATGGCGGCCATCGCGAAGATCGCGACCCGCGAGGCGTCCGAGTCCGTCACGGCGACGATTCCGGCCAGGCCCGCCGCGCCCATGAGCGACTGGACCAGCACGACCGGACGCTGGCCGATGCGGTCGGAGAGCGCGCCGAAGATCGGTGAACCGATCGCGTTGGCGACCGCGAGGATGCCTGCCGCGGCGCCACCGACGCCGTAGCGGTCGGTCGCCTCGCTCACCAGGACGAGGACTCCGAGCTGGCTCATGGCAAGCGGAATTCGCCCGAGGAAGGCTACAAGGATGTAGGCGGGCCCGACGATCCGCAGGAGCGCGCGGTAGGAGGCAATTGCTGACACAGCCGGACCATCCTACGGTGCCCACCCCGACCTCCCCTCGGGGGCTACGCTCGTCCGGTGCCCCCCACCAGAGCCCGCCGCGCGACGTCCGGAGTCTTTGCGCTCAACGGCTTCGTCCTGGGCATGTGGGTCGTCAACATCCCGACGATCAAGGACCGCACGGGAGTCGACCAGGCCGATCTCGGGCTGATGCTCCTGGTCCTCGGCGCGTCCGCGTGGATCGGCATGCAGCTGGCCGGACGGGCGATCGACCGCTTCGGCAGCCGACCCGTCGTGACGACGGCCGCCGTGGCCCTCGCGCTGACGATCCCCGGACCGGCGCTCGCGACGGACGGGCTCCAGCTCGTGCTCGCCCTGGCGGTCGTCGGCTTCTTCAACGGCATCGTCGACGTGTCGCAGAACGCGCAGGCGGTCGTGGTCGAGCGGGCGTACGGCCGCCCGATCATGTCGGCGTTCCACGCACTGTTCTCGCTCGGCGGCCTGGTCGCGTCGATCCTGGGCGGCACGCTCATCGCGCTGGACGTCGACGTGCGGGCGAGCCTGGCAGCAGCCGCAGTGCTCGGCGTCGTGGTCGCACTCTCCCTGCGCCCGTCCCTCATCGCGGCACCCGCGGTGCACGAGGACGCGCCCCCGCGGGGTCGCGCACCGTGGACGTCGCGCGTGCTGCTGCTGGGTCTGCTCGCGTTCGCGCTGCTGCTGGGTGAGGGCGTCGCGTACGACTGGAGCACCGTGCACCTGCGCGACTCGCTCGGCTCGAGCGAGACCGTCGCGGCGTTCGCCTACGGGGCGTTCTCGATCACGATGACGATCGTGCGGCTGTTCGCCGACCGCGTCGTCGCCGCCTGGGGACCCGCGGTGTACGTCGGGCGGGCGGCGCTCGTGGGTGCCGCCGGCCTGCTGGGCGCCGCGCTCGCCCCCAACGCCGAGCTCGCGATCGTGGCGTGGGGCGTCTTCGGCATCGGCCTCGCGGGCTGCGTCCCACAGTTCTTCTCCGCCGCGGGAAATGTCGACGAGTCCGCCTCGGGGACGTATCTCGCCCGCGTCACGAGCATGGGCTACCTGGGCCTGCTGGCCGGCCCGTCCGTGATCGGCCTGCTGACCCATTGGGTCCCTCTCACGACCGCCTTCGCGGTGCCCATCGTCGGCTGCCTCGCTGCGGGACTGCTGGCACCGCGCGCACTGGCACCGGCCACCTCCGAGGAGTCCCGACGATGAACCGACCTCTCCACGAGCTCATGGCGCCGGACTGGGCCGAGGCCCTCGAGCCGGTCGCGGACCAGATCGCCGCGATGGGGCAGTTCCTTCGTGAGGAGATCGCTGCCGGACGCTCGTACCTCCCCCACGGCGACCTGGTCCTGCGTGCCTTCGCCCAGCCGATGGCCGACGTCCGGGTGCTCATCACCGGGCAGGACCCCTACCCGACCCCCGGGCACCCGGTCGGGCTGTCGTTCTCGGTGGCGCCGGACGTCCGGCCTCTGCCCCGCAGCCTGGTCAACATCTACGCCGAGCTGCAGGCCGACCTCGGCATCCCACCCGCGCCGTCCGGCGACCTGACGCCTTGGTCACGGCAGGGCGTCCTGCTGCTCAACCGCGTGCTGACAGTCCGCCCCGGCGAGTCCGCGAGCCACCGTCGCAAGGGCTGGGAGGCCATCACGGAGCAGGCGATCCGGGCCCTCGTCGCGCGCGATGCGCCCCTCGTCGCGATCCTGTGGGGCCGCGACGCGCAGAGCCTGCGGCCGCTGCTCGGCGACGTGCCCGCGATCGAGTCGGTCCACCCGAGCCCGCTGTCCGCATCGCGGGGATTCTTCGGCTCCAAGCCCTTCAGCAAGGCCAATGAGCTGCTCGTCGCACAAGGGGCCGAGCCGGTCGACTGGAGCCTCGCCGACCGATAGCCCGGGCGACGTCCGCAGGTCGGCACATGCGGCGAGGACCACTAGGGTGGATCCGTGGCTGAGAACCAGAGGATCCGAGATCGAGGCGTCGTCATCGACGAAGGCTTCGGCAACCTGCAACGGTGGGGTCTGCGCATCATCGTGATCGCCGCTGCGGCGTACGTCATCGGCTGGGGCATCGGCCACGTGTGGATCGTGCTGTTCCCGGTGTCGATGGCGCTCATCGTCTCCACCGTGCTCGGGCCCCCCGTCGCGTTCCTGCGGTCCAAGGGCTGGCCCTCCGCCCTGGCCGCGGCACTCGTCGTCGTCAGCTTCATCGCCGCCCTCATGGGTGTCATCGCGGTCCTCACCCCCCAGGTCGCAGGACAGGCCGGCGAGATCGCGTCCAACGCCACCGACGGCCTGCAGAAGGTCAGGGACTGGGTCACCGGCGAGCCCCTCAACCTCTCCGACGGCCAGATCTCCCGGGCGATCGAGGCCGTCCAGGAGAAGCTGCAGTCGAGCGCCACCGCGATCAGCTCGGGCGTCTTCTCGACCCTCAGCACGGCGACGTCCATCATCGTCAACATCATCCTCGTCCTGATGCTGACGTTCTTCTTCGTCAAGGACGGGCACAAGTTCCTGCCCTGGCTCAACGCCCTGGGCGGCCAGCGCACCGGCGCGCACCTGTCGGAGGTCCTCGGCCGGGTGTGGGCGACGCTGGGCGGCTTCATCCGCACCCAGACCCTCGTCGCGCTGATCGACGCGATCATCATCGGCGGCGGCCTGTGGATCCTCGGCTCGCCCTTGGCGGTGCCGCTCGCGGTCATCACCTTCTTCGGCGGCTACATCCCGATCGTCGGCGCGTTCGTCAGTGGCGCCCTGGCCGTCCTGGTCACGATCGTCACGAACGACTTCAAGGCGGCACTCATCGCCCTGGTGATCGTCGTCGCGGTCCAGCAGCTCGAGGGCAACGTGCTGTCGCCGCTGCTGCAGGGCAAGAACATGAATCTGCACCCCGCCGTCGTGCTGATGAGCGTCACCGCAGGCGGCTCGATGTTCGGCATCACCGGCGCATTCCTCGCGGTCCCCGTGGCAGCGAGCGTCGCGGAGATCCTGCGCTACGTCAACGAGCGCATCGACGACTCGGTGTCGGTGCTGGCGCCCAAGGAAGACGCCCGAGCGGCCGAACCGTCCAGGGACGACTGACCACTCCACGCCCGCCCAGACGCCGGTGGGCCGCCGGAGACGGCTCGTCGGTGGCCGGTTCGTCGTCGCCGCCGAAGGGGACGGACGATGAGGGTTTGCGGCAGCCCCAGCGACCCAGAACCCTCATCCTCGGCACGGGACCGGACGGACGATGAGGGTTTGCGGCAGCCCCAACGACCCAGAACCCTCATCCTCGGTCCCCCGGTCGGGACCGCCGAGCCGATCAGTGCCCGGCCCAAGCCGCGGCTCTCGGCGAGCGCGTGGGGCTGTGCGACGTAGAGTTCTTGTCATGGCCGGCCGTCTCACCCGTCGCACGCGCGTCACCCGTTTCGACCCCGCAGCGGCGACGGTCCAGCGCGAGGACACCCTCGCCGTCGAGGAGCCGCTCGAGATCCGGGTCAACGGCCGCTCGTTCTCGGTCACGATGCGCTCCCCCGGCGACGACTTCGACCTGGTGGCCGGCTTCCTCGTGTCCGAAGGCGTCATCTGGTCCGCGGAGCAGCTCGTGTCGTTGCGCTTCTGCGCCGGCACGGATGAGAACGGCCTGCAGACGTTCAACGTGGTCGACGCCCAGCTGAGCGCAGACACCGCGCCCCCTGACCTGTCGCTCGAGCGCCACGTCTACACGTCCAGCTCGTGCGGCATCTGCGGCACGGCCTCGATCGAGGCGGTCGAGAAGGCCACGCACTTCGGCCGGGTGGACGACGACCAGACCTGGCCCGCCTCGCTGATCGGCTCCCTCCCCGACCGGTTGCGCGAGCACCAGAAGGTCTTCGACCGCACGGGCGGCGTGCACGCTGCCGGCCTGTTCGACGCCGCCGGCGAGCTGGTGTGCCTGCGCGAGGACGTCGGACGCCACAACGCGGTCGACAAGGTCGTGGGGTGGGCCCTGCGCGAGGGACGCCTGCCCCTGCGCGGGATGAGCCTGCAGGTCTCCGGCCGGGCGTCGTTCGAGCTCGTCCAGAAGGCCCACATGGCCGGCATCCCGGTGCTCGCCGCGGTGTCCGCGCCCTCCTCGCTGGCCGTCGAGCACGCCGAGGTGGCCGGCATGACGCTCGTCGGGTTCAGCCGGGGCGGGGCCTTCAACGCGTACGCAGGAGCGCACCGCATCTCCGAGTGACCCTCAGCCGACGACTTCCAGGATCGCGCAGCTGATGAGGCTGCCGCCCAGGAAGTACGGGGTGTTGAGCAGGCCGTACGCGAACGGGCGCGGGAAGCTCGGGTTGATGGCGATGTTGAACGCCATGGCGACGAGGTAGCCGACGCCCACGATCGCGCCGAACGCCAAGGCGTCCCCGATCGACTCGACACCGAGGGCTGCCATCAGGACTGCGTTGGTCACGACGACCACGAACATGCAGGCCACCGGGCCCGCGTACGTCACGAGGCCCGGCTCAGGCGCGGGCAGGTCCTGGCGCCCCAGCACCGCGACGTACTGCCGCGGCACGAGAGCCCCGAAGTAGATTCCGCCCAGCACGGCGAGGACGCCGGTGGACAGCAGGATCGCAAGCCAGTTGAGCTCAGGGATGACGTCGAACATGTGGTGCTCCGCTTCTGTGTGGTTGGTCCCTCCAGACTCTCGACAGAAGAGGACAGGTTCTGTCCCCTTCTGCCAGCAGACTGAGATCCGTGACCACGACCTCCTCCCGGCTGCTGTCGCTCCTGTCCCTCCTGCAGGCACGCCGCGACTGGCCGGGTGCGGTGCTGGCTCACCGCCTCGACGTCAGTGCGCGCACCGTCCGCCGCGACGTGGATCGCCTGCGCGAGCTCGGCTATCCCGTCGTGGCGTCGAAGGGACCGGACGGCGGCTACCGGCTGGAGGCGGGCACCGAGCTGCCCCCGCTGCTGTTCGACGACGAGCAGGCCGTCGCCCTCGCGGTCGCGCTGCGGCTGGCCGCGACCTCGGGGGCGAGCATCGATGAAGCCGCCGCCCGGGCCCTCGCCACGGTCCGGCAGGTCATGCCGGCGCGCCTGCGCCACCGCATCGACGCCGTCGAGGTCACCGCCGTCGGCCGGCCGGAGACGCCCCCCGTCGACACCGGCCTGCTGGCCGAGCTGAGCACCGCGATCCGCAGGCGGGAGGTGCTCCGGTTCGACTACGCCTCGCCATCCGGCGCCCGCGGCCCGGGGCCCCGACGGGCCGAGCCGCTTCACCTGGTCGCCCGCAGCGGCCGGTGGTACCTGGTGGGGTGGGACCTCGAGCGCGAGGACTGGCGGACGTACCGCGTCGATCGCATCGCCCCGCGAACGCCGAACGGTCCGCGGTTCGAGCCGCGCGAGGTGCCCGGCGGCGACCTCGCCGCCTTCGTCAACGGCCGGTTCCGCGGATCCGACGGAAGGACCGACTGGCCGTGCCGGGGCGAGGTCGTCGTTCACCGGCCCGCTGCCGAGGTGTCGCCGTACGTGCGTGACGCCACGGTCGAGCCGCTCGGCGCGGATCGCTGCCGCCTCGTCCAGGGCGCGTGGTCGTGGATCGGGCTGGCCGCGCTGCTCGGCCGGCACGATGCCGAGATCGAGGTGGTCGGCCCGCCGGAGCTCGCGGCGGCCTTCGAGGCGCTGGCCGCCCGCTACGCGCGGGCCGGCTCCCCCACGTAGGCCGCGAGATGCTGACCCGTCAGCGTGGACCGATCGGCCACGAGATCGGCCGGGGTGCCCTCGAAGACGACCGTGCCGCCGTCGTGGCCCGCACCGGGACCGATGTCGATGATCCAGTCGGCGTGCGCCATGACGGCCTGGTGGTGCTCGATCACGATGACCGACGTGCCCGCGTCCACCAGGCGATCGAGCAGCCCGAGGAGGTTCTCGACGTCGGCGAGGTGGAGACCAGTGGTGGGCTCGTCCAGCACGAACACGCCCCCATCGGCGCCCATGTGCGTCGCCAGCTTGAGCCGCTGGCGCTCTCCTCCTGACAGGGTCGTCAGCGGCTGGCCGAGGCTCACGTACCCGAGGCCGACGTCCTCGAGCCGCAGCAGGATCTTGTGCGCCGCGGGCACCCGGGCCTCGCCGGAGCCGAAGAGCTGCGCGGCCTCCGAGACCGGCATCGCGAGCACCTCGCTGATGGTGCGGCCACCGAAGGTGTACTCGAGCACCGCGGGCTGGAACCGCTTGCCCTCACAGTCCTCGCAGGGGGTCGCGACGCCGGCCATCACCCCGAGATCGGAGTAGATGACGCCCGCTCCCTTGCACGTCGGGCACGCCCCCTCGGAGTTGGGGCTGAACAGCGCGGGCTTCACCCCGTTGGCCTTCGCGAACGCCTTGCGGATCGGCTCGAGCAGGCCGGTGTACGTCGCAGGGTTGCTGCGTCTCGACCCCTTGATGCCGCTCTGGTCGACCGCTACGACGCCGTCTCGCCCGGACACCGAGCCGTGGATCAGCGAGCTCTTGCCGGAGCCGGCGACCCCGGTGACGACCGTGAGCACCCCGAGGGGGATGTCCACGTCAACGTCGCGCAGGTTGTGGGTGCTCGCGCCGCGGATCTCCAGCGCGCCGGAGGCCGGGCGCACCGTCTCCTTCACCCTCGAGCGGTCGTCGAGGTGCCGTCCGGTGAGCGTGTCGCTGGCCCGGAGCCCCTCGACCGTCCCCTCAAAGACGATCTCCCCGCCTGCGGTGCCCGCGCCCGGACCCAGGTCGACGACGTGGTCGGCGATCGCGATGGCCTCGGGCTTGTGCTCGACGACCAGGACCGTGTTGCCCTTGTCGCGCAGCTGGGTCAGCAGGTCGTTCATGCGCTGGACGTCGTGCGGGTGCAGTCCGATCGTGGGCTCGTCGAAGACGTACGTGACGTCGGTGAGGGCCGATCCGAGGTGCCGGATCATCTTGGTCCGCTGCGCCTCGCCGCCGGACAGCGTCCCGGACGGGCGGTCGAGCGAGAGATAGCCCAGACCGATCTGGACGAACGAGTCCAGCGTCTCGGACAGGGCCGTGACGAGAGGGGCCACCGAGGGCTCGTCAAGATCGGCGATCCACCCCGCGAGATCGCTGATCTGGACCGCGCACAGATCGGCGATGTTCTTGCCCCGGATCCGCGAGGACCGCGCCTCCGCGCTCAGCCGGGTGCCTTCGCAGTCGGGGCAGGTCGTGAACGTGATCGCGCGCTCGACGAATGCGCGGATGTGCGGCTGCATCGCGTCGACGTCCTTGGCCAGGAACGACTTCTGGATCTGCGGGATGATGCCCATGAAGGTCAGGTTGATGCCGTCGACCTTGATCCTGATGGGTTCCTGGTGCAGGAGGGCGTCGAGCTCCTTGGCCGTGAACGTCGAGATCGGCTTGTCGCAGTCGAACAGCCCGACACCGCGCAGGATGCGCCCCTGCCAGCCGTCCATGCTCCAGCCGGGGATGGTCAGCGCACCCTCGTTGATGGACTTGGTCTCGTCGTAGAGGGCCGTGAGGTCGAAGTCGTTGACCGCTCCGCGGCCCTCGCACCGCGGGCACATGCCGCCGGTGACGCTGAAGCTGCGCCGCTCCTTGGTCTGCCGTCCGCCCTTCTCCATCGTGACCGCCCCCGCGCCGGACATCGAGGCGACGTTGAACGAGAACGCCTGGGGGCCGCCGATGTGCGGCTCGCCGAGCCGGCTGAAGAGTCGGCGCAGCATCGCGTTGACGTCCGTCGCCGTCCCGACCGTCGAGCGGGGGTCCGAGCCCATCCGTTCCTGGTCGACGATGATCGCGGTGGTCAGCCCGTCGAGCACATCGACGTCCGGGCGGGCCATCCGCGGCATGAATCCCTGCACGAACGAGCTGTAGGTCTCGTTGATCATCCGTTGCGACTCCGCGGCGATCGTGGCGAAGACCAGCGAGCTCTTGCCCGAGCCGGAGACACCCGTGAAGACCGTGAGCCGGCGCTTGGGCAGGACGACGCTGACGTCCTTCAGATTGTTCTCGCGGGCACCGACCACTCGGATCAGGTCGTGGGAGTCAGCCGGGTGCGTGCTGTCGTGGGAGGTCACCATGTCGGTCAGTGCAGCCTCGACTGCCAGTCCGCGGGCACCGAGCCGGCCGGTCCGGGCGCGGGCTGGTCGGCTGGACGACTCGTGGGCGCGGCGAGCTCGACACCCGAGAAGGCCTGCTCCGTGCGGAAGTCCCACAGCCAGCTCTCCCCCGGCTCGAAGGACTGCATCACCGGGTGCCCGGTCTCCTGGAAGTGGGCGGATGCGTGCTGTCCGGGCGAGCTGTCGCAGCAGCCCACGTGCCCGCACTCGGCACACCTGCGCAGGTGGAACCACCAGCCGTTCGCCGCGAGGCACTCGGCGCAGCCGTCGCCGGACGGTGGGACCGTGGGCGCGATGCCGTCCTGGGATGTGGGCACGGCTCCTCCTGACGCAGTGAGGTGAGGCTCCGATCCTCGCACTTCCCGGCCCGGCGCGGCAGGGGGTCGCTCGTCACGGCTCGAGCAGCACGAGCTCGTTGCCGCCCGGATCGGTCAGCGCGGCCCCGCCGAGCTCTGCGTCCAGGTGCTCGGCCCGCGCCGCGCCGAGCGCGATCAACCGGTCGATCTCGACCTCGGTGGCGCCCGTCGGTGCGAGCGCGAGGTACAAACGATTGCGGCCGCGCTTGTCCCGGGACGGAGGCCCACCCCAGCTGATCTTGGTGCCACCCGCCGGGGACTGGATGGCCGTCTCCTCGTCCTGGTCCCAGACCAACGGCCACCCGAGGGCCCCGCTCCAGAAGCGGCCCACCGCTGCCGACCCGTCGCACGACAGCTCGCCGAGCGGTGCGGTGTCGGCAAGGAAGCCGTTGTCGGCCTCGATCACGCAGAACTCGTTGCCCTCGGGGTCGGCCAGGACGATGTGCGCCTCCTCGGGCAGCTGGCCGACGTCGAGGTGGCTGCCGCCGAGCGCGAGGGCACGGTCGACCGTCGCCAGCTGGTGCTCCGGCGACGTGCTCGTCAGGTGCAGGTGCGTCTGGTTGGGGCCGCGCCTCGGGTGGTCGAACGGGACGTACCGGATCCGGAGGTCGGCGGCACCGGCGGGCTCGACGTCCGTGCTGCCGTCAGGCCCCGCCGTCGTCTCGCGATCGAGCAGGCGGGCCCAGAACTGCGCCAGGGCGGCAGGCTCCCGGGCGCCGAAGCAGAGAGCCACGAGAGTGGACGGCATCAGTCCTCCGGAGGTCCTCGCGCCACGGTTCGGGGCCTTCCCGGCTCGTCGCGCGGACACCTCACGCTAGGACGGCGGCGACCTCCCGCGCAACGGTGTGGTCACGACGGCACGGGCGCGGCCACGTCTCAGCCCCGGGCGGAGGCTCGTCCCGCTATCCTGTTCTCGCGCGGCTGGGACGACGCGACAGGGGCCGGCGTCAGAGGTTCATGTGGGTGACCGTTCGCGACTCACTTCTAGGATCGGCGGGGCGACGTGCACGACTTCGCGCTCCAGGATCGGCAAGTGCTGGGCGAGCTCGCGAGCTGGATCGCCGACCGCCGCGACGCACCCGTTCCCCCGCGCCCCGCCGGAGCGGCAGCGCTCCCCGAGGTGACCGGCTCGGGCATCGGGATCCGCGCGACCTGGGCTGCGTTGCGCGACGTCCTCCTGCCCTCGAGCTTCCCCACCGACCATCCCCGCTACCTCGCGTTCGTCGGCGGCTCCCCGACGCCGGCCGCCGTCATCGCGGACGCCGCCCTGTCGGCCGCTGCGGTCTACGGCGGCAGCGAGCTCGAGGCCGGTGACGTCGTCGCGGCCGAGCGCGTGGCGATCCGGTGGCTGTGCGACACCATCGGCTACCCCGAGCAGTCCCATGGGGTGTTCGTGGCCGGCGGATCGTTGGCCAACCTCAGCGCGCTCGTCACCGCCCGCCATCAACGGGTCACCGAGCGCGGAGGGATGCCCGGCATCATCGTGGCCAGCGCCTCGACCCACTCCTCGGTCCGCGCCGCGGCCGGGATCATGGGGTGCCAGGTGCTCTCGGTCGGCACCCCCGACCGGCCGCTCCACGCCGATGAGCTCACTGTCGTGCTGGACGGCCTCGACCCCGACGACGTGGTCGCCGTCGTCGCCAACGCGGGCGCAACCAACACCGGGGCGATCGACGCCCTGCGCGAGATCGCCGAGTGCTGCGAGGTGCGCGGGATCTGGTTGCACGTCGACGCCGCGTACGGCGGTGCCGCGCTCCTGGCACCCGGCCGCCGCGCCGAGTTCGACGGGATCCAGCACGCCGACTCGGTCACGATCGATCCGCACAAGTGGCTCTTCACACCGTTCGACTGCGCTGCGGTGCTCTACCTCGACCCCGCGATCGCGCGGGCTGCCCACCAGCAGCGCGCGGTGTACCTCGAGGCGGTCGAGGACGACGGGGCCGACAACCCCGCCGACTACGCGGCCCACCTGACCCGCCGCGCCCGCGGGGTGCCGGTGTGGGCCTCGCTCGTGGCCAACGGCACCGATGCGTACGTCGACGCGGTCGAGCAGTGCCTCGCGGTCGCCGAGTACGCGGCCAAGCAGATCGAGACGCTCCCCCATCTCGAGATCGTCACCGAGCCACACCTGTCCGTCGTCCTGTTCCGGCGACGCGGGTGGACCGCGGAGCACTACTCGGCCTGGTCCGCCGAGATCCAGGCCAACGGCCTCGCGCTGGTCACCCCCACCACGTTCGACGGCGAATCGGTGCTCCGCCTGTGCTTCGTCAACCCACTGACCTCGACCGATGACGTCGATCTCGTCCTGAAGACCCTGGAGTGCCATGCGCCCAACGGATGAATCAGTGCGTTCGCGGGTCAACATCGCGCAGGCCATCGTGGCACCGCTGCCGTGGGCGGTGATGACCACGGGCCTGGTGGTCAACGAGATCACCAAGCCGGCGGCCGACGTCAAGACCCCCGAGGTCGTGCTCACCTCCCTGGCCATCTTCTTCCCGCTGCTCGTCCTGCGCCTCGCCCTGGTGTCATTCCTGCACCCCGGGCGGCGGACGACTCTCCTGCTGCTGCTCGCGTCGATCGCGGCCTGGTCGGTGGGGTCGATCTCGGTCAACGCCGCGCGGGTCGACGGCCAGACCCAGTTCCCCGCGCCGGGTGAGTGGCTCTTCCTGCTCTCCTACCTCGGGATGGCCGGATATCTGCTGCGCGACGTGGACCGCCGCCAGTCCCGCCCGGCTCGCGCCTGGCTCGACATCATCATCATCTGCGGAGGCACCGCCTGCCTGGCCTCGCTCCTGCTGGTCACACCGGTGCGGGCCGTCTCCCACCAGGAGGGCTCGTCACTGCTGCTGGCGTTGATCTATCCGATGGCCGACATGATCCTCGCGCTCGTGGTCCTGGGGCAGTCGCTGCTCCAGACGCGGATCGACCGCCGCAAGTCCTGGATGACCGGCATGGCGTTCGTCCTGCTGGCAGTCGCGGACTCGGGCCTGGCCCTGCAGGGATCAGCCACCACCTACGACTTCGGCACCCTCAGCTACGCCCTCTGGGGTGCCGGGTTCTCGCTCCTCGTCGCGGCCGCCTGCCGGCCCGCGCAGACCGTGATCCGCGCGGTCCCGCGATCCGGCGACACGTTCGTGCTGGTCGGTGCCGGCGTCATCGCCCTGGCGGTGCTGACGGTTCGTCCCGACCAGACGCTCGGCTACTACATGCTGCCCCCCGCGATGCTGACCCTGGCTGCCGTCGGTGCCCGTCTGGCCCTGGCCCTCAGGGACGCCAACCGCGCGAACGACGCCTTCGCGCTGTCCCAGACCGACGACCTGACCAAGCTGCCCAACCGGCGGGCCGTGCGTGCATGGCTGTCCGAGGGCCTGGCCGATCGCACCCCCCTGGCCCTCATGCTGCTCGACCTCGACGGCTTCAAGGAGATCAACGACTCGCTCGGCCACCGTGCAGGTGACACGGTCCTGATGCTCGTTGGAGTCCGCCTGCGCGAGGCGGTGGAGCTGCCGGCCCGGGTCGCCCGTCTGGGCGGCGACGAGTTCGCGATCATCATGCGGACCACCGACGAGATCGAGCTGATGGAGACGGCCCAGAGCGTGCTGGCAGAGCTCGCCAAGCCCATCTCGGTCGAGGGGATCGAGATCTCGCCGGCGGGCTCGATCGGGGTCACGGTCGCCGGACCGGGCGACCAGGACGGCGGCGAGGTCATGCGCCGTGCGGACGTCGCGATGTACCAGGCCAAGAACTCGGGCCTGGGCGCGGCGCTCTACGACGCCGAGCTGGACGAGTTCACCCGTTCGCGTCTGAAGCTGGCCGAGGAGCTGCGGCGAGGAATTGCCGAGGGCCAGATCGAGGTCTGGTACCAGCCGCAGGTCGACGCGGCGACGATGCGGGTCTGCGGGCTCGAGGCGCTCGTCCGCTGGCGCCATCCCACGCAGGGCGTCATCAGCCCGGTCACGTTCCTGCCGGCCGCCAGGCGCGCTGGCCTGATGGGCAAGCTCTCCGAGTCCGTGGTCACGCAGGTCGTCGACGACCTCCAGGCCCGCCACGAAGCAGGCGTGGACCTCAACGTCGCGATCAACTGCGCTCCCCCGGAGCTGCTCGGCCCGACCTTCCTGCCGCACCTGTTCGCCGCCATCGACCGGGTGAAGGTGCCGCCGGACCGCCTCGTGCTCGAGGTGACCGAGGATTCCTTCCTCGCCGACCCGCAGCACACCCGTGAGATCCTCCTCGAGCTGCGTGACCACGGCGTCCAGATCTCGATCGACGACTACGGCACGGGGTTCTCCTCGCTCGCGTACCTGCGCAACCTGCCGGTGCAGGAGCTCAAGATCGACCGCACCCTGATCGGGGACGTCGCGACCGACGATCGCAGCCGGATGATCGTGGCTTCGACCATTCAGCTCGCACACGCCCTGGAGATGCGTATTGTCGCCGAGGGCGTCGAGAACGCCGCGGATCTCGCTGCCTTGGTGGCGATGGGCATCGACGAGGTGCAGGGATATCACATCGGGCGACCGATGCCTCCGTGGCAGATCGACGCGTGGCTCAGCGAGCGAGCCGCAGCGGACCGCGAGCTCGTCCCGTCGCCGTCGGCGGCATCCGAAACCGAGCTGGACAGACCTGAGCAAGAGAGGAAGGAGTCACGATGACTTCTGCACCGCTGAGATTCGTGTTCGACCCGGTGGGCGACGAGCTGGCCGCTGCCCGGCAGTGCGAGGCGGACGTCTTCCTCGAGGCCTACGGCAACACCGCCGAGGAGTTCGAGGTCGAGTACGGCGCGTACGAGGACTCGACCGGCTTCATGACGATCCTCGAGGACGACGGCCGCGCGGTGGCCGTCGCCCGGTTCATCGCCCCCGGGCCCGCCGGCCTGAAGACGCTGAACGACGTGAGCCGCCCGCCGTGGCACGTCGACGGCCTGAGGTCGGCACGCTCGGCCGGCATCAACCCCGACCGGACGTGGGACATCGCGACCATCGCGGTCCGACCCGGCGCCGGACGGGGAGGGCTGTGCGCGAGCGCGCTCTACCACGGCCTCATCCGGGCGATCTACGCCAACGACATCGAGTTCGTCGTGATGATCATGGACTCGCACGCACGTCAGCTGCTGACCAGCCTCGGCATGCCGACGCAGGCCCTGCCGGGCACCAAGACCGGCGAGTACCTCGGCTCAGCCAGCAGCACGCCGCTGTGGTCCCACGTGAACCGTGGCCTCGACCAGCAGCGGCAGGAGAGCCCCGACGCGTACCGGCTGATCTTCCAGGGCACCGGCCTGGACGGCATCTCGATGCCGAGCGACTGGGTCTGGCGACGCAAGAGCGTGACACCCGCGGACGCCTAGGCGTTCTGCGCTGGCATCGTCGAAAACCTCTGCGCTCGCAGGGAGAAGTGTCAGTGGCGACCTCTAGGTTTGAGGTATGGCCACCACGACAGCTCCGACGACAGATGATCTGTCCGATGTCGTGCGCTGGCAGGCCATGGCCGAGGCGTACGCGATCGGGCGGATGGCCGATTTCCGCGACGCGGAGATGGCTCGCACTGCCCTGATCGAGTCGTCACTTCGGCGCAAGATCGAGCGGTCGGCGATCGCGTTGACGATCGGCGAAGCCACCGGGATGTCGGAGGCGCAGATCCATCTGCTCCTGTCGATCGCCGATCGCGTGCGCGAGAAGACTCCGCAGGTGTGGGCTGCGTTTGTCGACGGGTTGATCGACTTCTCCCGCGTCCGCGACATCAGCGCCGCGATCGAAAAGCTGCACCGGGATGAGTCCATCGCCCGCCTCGAGAGTCGGGTCATCGGCTACGCGACCAGCCACACCGGCGCCGAGCTGCGGCAGTGGCTGCGCCGGTTCGTCCAGCGTGTCGAGGCCGACCTCGCGATTGAACGGGCCGAGACCGAACGCGCCGACCGGCACGTGACGGTCACTCACGGGGATGACTCGATGTCCTGGCTCAACGCCTACCTGCCGTCCCACCAGGCAGCCGCCATCGAAGCCCGCCTTCGCAAGGACGCTCGCAAGCCGGTCGAGCCCGATGACGACCGCACCGTCGCCCAGCGCGAGGCCGACCTGCTGGTCGCCTGGTGCACCAGCTCCGAGGCCGCGAAGGCGGGCATCGACGCCAACATTGCCGTCACCGTCTCAGCCGACGTGCTCGCCGGTGCTGCGCCCGGTTTCGCGGAGTCCACCGACGGCGCCTGGGCTGTCCCCGCCCCCTGGCTCGCGGACGTGACCGCGACCGGCAGCACGTTCTGGCACCGCATCGTCGTCGACCCCGTCGACGACGACGTCCTGGCCCACGAGTACGTGGGCCGGTTCGCACCCGACACCCTGGCCGTCGCTTTGCAGTTCCTCCACGGGGTCTGTCAGGCGCCCGGGTGCATGGTGCCGTCGGAGCGGTGCGATCTGGACCACCGAATACCCCACCCGGTTGGTCCCACCAGTGGCGACAACATGGGACCGCTGTGCCGAAGACATCACAACCTCAAGGGCCACGGTCTCCTGCACTGGTCGACCGGCCCACCGCACCCGCCACCCGAGCCGATCGTCATCGAGATCCACCCACCCGCGACCCACTTCGCGATGGAGTACGTCGCCGCTTGAACTCACATGGAGCCTCCGACAGGATTCGAACCCGCGACATCCTTATTACAAGTAAGGCGCTCTACCAACTGAGCTACAGAGGCGTATGGGCCGAGGCCCGGGGTCCATCGTAGCGAGGTCTAGACCTGGCCCGCCCGGCACCGCTGGAGATAGTCCGCGTCGACCTGCTCGTCGTCACCCAGATCGGGCATCTCGACGTCGTCCGCGTCGCCGACCCGCTGGAAGGTCTGCAGGTCGGAGCGGGTCTCCTCCAGGTCCGATTCAGGGACGAGCTGGTCGTCCAGCGCGAGGGCGCAGTCGCCCGCGCCGAACTCCTGCCAGCCCCCGCTGACGCCGAAGTCGTCCGTCGTGTCGGCGTACGCGCTGAGCCCGTGCACGCGGAGCATCCCGATCACCCGGACGGGTCCGTCCGAGCCGAGGCGCACCTCGTACGCGGCGCGGGTCTGCAGCTCGAGCACGACGTAGGGCTTGCCGTCCTCGTCGTCGGCCTGCGACACCTGCCAGGCAGTGGACACCTGTGGGGTGCCGAGCACGGTGACGTCGTCGGCGAACACGTTGGCGACCGCGAGCCGCGGGGAGACCGCGCTCCGGGCCTGCTTGCGCAGTGCCGCGGCGGCCCGGGCCGGGAGCACCTCGGACACTGCGTCGACCGGCTTGGCCGCGTGCCACACCGAGTCGTCGACCGTCGTGACCCGCGCCCAGCTCGCGAGGTCCGCGGCCATGCGCTCGTACGTGAGGGGGTTGACGCCTTCGGGGGCCGGAGGCGGATCGCCGGCGTCGAGCTTGCCCTGCGCCGTGGACCAGCCGAGGTCCAGGGACGCGAGGGACAACGCCGGGGGGCTGGCCGGTGCGGGCGAGGGCTGCTCGTCGGATCCGGAGGTGCACCCGGCACACACCACGAGCCCTGCCACGAACGTCCCGAGAAGTCTGCGCATCGTTCCAGTATCGGTGACCGGGACGTGGAACCGCGGTGCGACATACTGACGAGATGCCACAGCCGTACGACCGCCTGCTCGACGCGACGGCGGCCCTGGACACGCCGTTCGCCGTGGTCGACGCCCCGGCGCTGTGGGCCAATGCGACGGACCTGGTCCACCGTGCCGCCGGCGTGCCGATCCGCGTCGCGAGCAAGTCCGTGCGCGTCCGCTCGATCATCGACCAGACCCTCGCCCGTGACGGGTTCGCAGGGATCATGTCCTACTCGCTCGCGGAGTCCAACTGGCTCGTCGACCACGGGGCGGACGACGTCCTCCTGGCCTATCCGACCACCAGCCGGACGGCCCTGGAGGCCCTCGTCGCCGACGAAGCCCGGCTGGCCGCGATCACCGTCATGGTGGACAGCACCGAGTCGCTCGACCACATCGACTCCCTGCTCGGCGCCGACCACCCGCCGATCCGGGTCTGCATCGACGTGGACGCCTCGCTCAAGCTGGGCCCCGTCCACCTCGGCGTCCGGCGCTCCCCCGTCCACTCGGCTGCGCAGGCCGGGGCCCTGGCCGCGGCGATCGAGAAGCGGCGCGGCTTCGACCTCGTGGGACTGATGTTCTACGACGCGCAGATCGCGGGACTGCCCGACTCCTCCCGCGCGGTGCGCCTGGTCAAGAAGCGGTCGGCCGCCGAGCTCCTCGAGCGGCGCACCCGGGTCGTGGACGCCGTGCGGCAGCACGCCGATCTGGAGATCGTGAACGCCGGCGGCACCGGCAGCCTCGAGGTCACCGGGCGGGACCGTGCGATCACCGAGCTGACCGCGGGCTCCGGCCTGTTCTCCCCCGTCCTGTTCGACGGCTATGACGCCTTCACGTCGCGCCCCGCGGCGTACTTCGTGCTGTCGGTCGTGCGCAAGCCCGCCCCGGACATCGCGACCCTGTTCGCGGGGGGATACGTCGCCTCGGGCCCGACCAACAAGAACCGTCAGCCTGCGCCCACCTGGCCTGAGGGCCTCACGGCGATCGGCACCGAGGGCGCCGGTGAGGTGCAGAGCCCGGTCAAGGGCGACACGGCCCGAGGCCTGTCCATCGGCGACCGCGTCGTCATGCGGTACGCCAAGGCCGGTGAGATGTGCGAGCGCTTCGACCAGGTCGCGGTGGTCGGGGCGGACGGCTCCGTGGACCTCACGCCGACGTATCGCGGAGAGGGCCGGAACTTCGGATGACGGCTCGGACGACCTCACCGACGTGGCAGAACTGGGGCCGCAACGTCACGACGCACCCCGTGCGCATCGCGCATCCCGGATCGAGCGCCGAGGTCGTCCGGGTCGTCCGCGAGTCCGTCGCCGCCGGGCTCCCGGTGAAGGCGGTCGGCGCGAGCCACTCGTTCACCGCGATCGCGGCGACGGACGGCGTCCTGCTGCGGCTCGACCGCATGAACGCGATCCTCGGCGCCGACACCGCGACCGGACGCGTCCGGGTGCAGGCCGGCATCTCGCTGCACGAGCTCAACCCCCAGCTGCACGCGCGGGGGCTGGCCCTGCCGAACCTCGGTGACGTGGACCCGCAGTCGGTGGCCGGGGCGGTGTCGACCGGCACGCACGGCACGGGCGGCAGGCTGTTCGGCATCTCGGCCGCTGTCGTCGCGGTCCAGCTCGTGACCGCCTCGGGCGACGTCCTGGAGATCGACGACCAGCACGAGTGGTTCGGCGCCAGTCGGGTGACGCTGGGCGCGCTCGGGATCGTGACGGAGGTGACGTTGCAGTGCGTCCCGGCGTTCCTGCTGCACGCCCGCGAGGAGCCGATGCCGCTGCCCGAGGTGCTCGGCCGGGTCGACGAGCTCGTCGCCGACAACGACCACTTCGAGTTCTACTGGTTCCCGCACACCGAGAAGACGTCGGTCAAGCGCAACAACCGCGTGCCCGACGGCACCGGACGCCGGCCCGTCGGGCGTCTTCGCCACTGGCTCGACGACGAGCTCCTCAGCAACACCGCGTTCGAGGGCATCAACCGGGTCGTCGCGAGGCGTCGCGCCCTGGTTCCCCGGGTCAACACCCTCGCGGCGTCCGCCCTGAGCGCCCGGGAGTACGTCGACGACTCCTACAACGTGTTCGTCTCCTCCCGCCGGGTGCGCTTCCGCGAGTCCGAGTTCGCGATGCCGCGCGAAGCCCTCCCCCACGTGCTCGGTGAGCTCGCGGCCTGGTTCGGCGCCGGCCACCAGAACATCTCGTTCCCGATCGAGGTGCGGTTCACCGCGGCGGACGACGTCTGGCTGTCGACCGGCCACGAGCGTGACAACTGCTACGTCGCGGTCCACCAGTACTGGCGCAGCGACCCCACGGCGTACTTCGCCGCCGCGCAGGACATCTTCACCGCGCACGAGGGGCGTCCGCACTGGGGCAAGATGCACACCCTCGACGCGTCGTACTTCGCCAAGACGTACTCCCGCTTCGACGATTTCGTGGACATCCGCGACCAGCTCGATCCCGGACGTACGTTCAGCAACGCCTATCTCGACCGCGTCCTCGGCTGATCCACCCCGCCCCGATTTGCGGACTCCTGCACGCTTTTTGCCCGACAAAGCGTGCAGGAGTCCGCAAATCTGGGTGGGGTCAGCGCGGGGTGTGGGTGCCGAAGGTGCGCTGCCAGTACGTCAGCGGGGCCGCGTCGGTCGAGTCGGCTGCCTCGACGTCGCCGAGGACGAGGGTGTGGTCGCCGGCGACCACGAGGCGTTCCACCGTCAGCGCGACCCAGGCGTGCCGCTCGCGCAGAGCGGGCGCCCCGTCCTCGAGCTGCCAGGGCACGTCGAGGAACTTGTCGTCGCCCTTGCCGGCGAACCGCATGGCCACCTGCTCCTGGTGCGCCGCGAGGACGTTGACGCCGATGCGAGATCCCACCTCGAGCTTGGCGAGGAGATTCGACCTGTTGTCGAGCGAGACCAGCAGCATCGGCGGATCCATCGACAACGACGAGAACGCGCTCACGGTCGTGCCGTGCGGGCCGCCGTCGTGGAACGTGGTCACGACCGACACGGCAGCAGCGACATTGCCCATCGCGGACCGGAACGACTTCTGCAGCACCTCGGCGTCGATGCGTGGTTCTTGCCTCATGGTCTCGACGTTAGGCCGGGGCGCGAAACCGTGCCGGGGCTCCCGGATGGCGGACGCGCCCGTCTGCGCCCAGGTCGTGGTGTAGGGGCGAGACGCCTGGGACGATCCGCGCCACCGGGTAGGGGACAATGAGGTGTGCAGATCACGGTGCTGTCAGGCGGAGTCGGTGGCTCTCGGTTCATCGAGGGACTGTTGCGGACCAAGGGCCCGGACGCCGAGGTGACGGTCATCGCCAACACGGCCGACGACATCTCCCTGTTCGGGCTGCACATCAGCCCGGACCTCGACACCGTCATGTACACGCTCGGCGACGGCATCGACCGCGAGCGCGGATGGGGCCGCACCGACGAGAGCTGGAACGCCAAGGACGAGCTCGCGACGTACGGGATCGAGCAGGCCTGGTTCGGCCTGGGTGACCGCGACATCGCGACGCACCTCGTGCGCACCATGAGGCTGCAGGAAGGGCGCACCCTCAGCGAGGTCACGGCCGAGCTGTGCGAGCGCTGGCAGCCCGGGGTCCGGCTGCTGCCGATGACCGACGACCGGGTGGAGACGCACATCGGCATCGACCGGGACGGGCGGCGCGAGATCATCCACTTCCAGGAGTACTGGATCAGGCTCCGCGCCCAGGTGCCCGTCGAGGAGGTCGTGGTGCAGGGGGTCCAGGACGCCCGACCCGCGCCCGGCGTCGTCGAGGCGATCCGCGGGGCCGACCTGGTGCTGCTCCCGCCGTCCAACCCCATCGTGTCGATCGGCCCGATCGCCGCCGTTCCCGGCATCCGGGAGGCCATCGCCGCGACGCCCGCACCCGTCGTGGGGGTGTCCCCGCTCATCGGCGGCGGCGCCGTGCGCGGCATGGCCGACCAGCTGCTGACCGGCCTCGGCATCGAGCTGAGCGCAACCGGCGTCGCAGCGCACCACGGGGCTCGGAGCTCCGGCGGGCTCCTCGACGGCTGGCTCGTGGACACCACGGACGCCGCCCAGCTCCCCGCCCTCGAGGCCCTCGGTCTCGCCGCCCGCGCGGTCCCGCTCTGGATGACCGACGCCGGCACCACCGACCGGCTCGCCGAGGACACCGTCCAGCTCGCCCACTCGATCGGAGCCCGCCGATGACCCTCGTCTTCGAGCCGGTCGAGGGCATCGGCGAGGTCTCCCCCGGCGACGACATCGGCGCGCTGATCGCCGAGCGCTGCGAGCTCTCGCCCGGCGACGTCGTGGTGGTCACGAGCAAGATCGTCAGCAAGTCCGCGGGCCTCGCGACGACGCGTCCCAAGGACGAGCTGCTCGCCGCCGAGACCGATCGGGTCGTCGCCCGGCGGGGCCCCACGAGCATCGTGCGGACCCACCACGGCCTCACGATGGCCGCCGCTGGGATCGACAACAGCAACACCGCACCGGGCACGCTCATCCCGCTGCCGCCCGACCCCGACGGCGCAGCATCAGCGATCCGCCGCCGCCTCGAGGAGCTCACCGGGCTGTCCGTCGCAGTGGTCATCAGCGACACCGCGGGACGCGCCTGGCGGACGGGACAGACCGACATCGCGATCGGCTGCGCAGGTCTCCTGCCGGTCGACTCCTTCGAGGGACGCACCGATCCGTACGGCAACCCGCTCGCGGTCACTGCACCGGCGATCGCCGATCAGCTCGCGGGCGGGGCGGAGCTGGCCTCGGGCAAGTTCGGCGCCCGACCGGTCGTCGTCGTGCGCGGCGCCGATCCGGCCTGGCTCCTGCAGGACGACGGCCCGGGCGCCCGGGCGCTCATCCGCGACGAGGCGAGCGACATGTTCGGTCTCGGGGCCCGGGAGGCAGCGGTCGCGGCCGTCATCGGCGACCAGCCGGTCCGCGGCCTGCCGGTCGATCCGACCATGACCCTGGACGACATCGTCGACCTGGCGCTCTCAGGGCTGGACTTCCCGCGCCGCCACGTGTCGGTCGACGGCAGCACCGTCGTGCTGTCGATCGGGCTCGACGACCAGCTCGGCGCCGGCGTGCTGGCGCAGCGCCTCGTGTCCCTCGGCATCGCCCACGGCACCGCGATCGGCGTCCGGGTGACGTCGCTGCCGCAGGACTGAACCCGGGACGATCTCAGGACCCGGGCACGCCTATCGCCGCAGCCGGGCGCCGTCCCAGGTGAACGCCCCGTCCAGGACGTCGGCCAGCTCGATGCCAGGCCACGGCGTGTGCCAGTCCAGCACGGTGTCGGCGAACTGCAGGACCGTGCCGAGCCCCTGCGACGGGCCGAGGTACGTCTCGCGCCAGCCCGGGTCGTCGAGCTTGGTGCCGGTGGTCCGGTAGCCGCACGACGTCAGGTCGCGCTCCAGCCCGACGACGTCCTCGGTCAGGAAGGTCACGTGGTGCACCCCCGGGCCGCGCTCGTCCAGGAACCGCTGCAGGTCCGAGCCCGGATCAACGGGCTGCAACAGCTCGAGCTTGACCTCCCCCCTCAGGTGGAACTGGGCGGTGCGGAACCCGTAGTCGTGGTTGTCCCCGCCCCGCTGGAACTCTCCACCGAGCGCGCTCATGACCAGCTCGGCCGCCGGTGCGATGTCGGGGACGGCGAAGCCGACGTGGTCCAGCCACGGACGCCGGTCCGCCCCGTCCGTCGGGCTCACGACGGGGACGCCGCTGTGCTCGCTCCCCCGGAGTCGGACACACCAAGGAAGGCGTTCGCGACCCGCGGGTCTCCCCGCAGCTCCGCGCCGGTGCCGCCCAGGACCTCGCGGCCCTGCTCGAGGACGTGCACGCCCGAGGCCAGGTCCATGGCCGCCGCGTTCTGCTCGACCATGACGATCGCGATCCCCCGCAGGGCGATCTGCTTGACCGTCTCGAAGACCTTGTCGACCATGACGGGGGCGAGCCCCATCGAGGGCTCGTCCATCAAGATCACGTCCGGGTCGGCCATCAGCGCCCGCCCGAACGCGAGCATCTGCTGCTCGCCTCCGCTCAGGAGCCCACCTGCCGAGCGCCGCCGATCCGCCAGGATCGGGAACAGGTCGTAGACGTCGGCCAGGATCGAGTCGCGGCTGCTGGAGTCGGTGTTCGAGTAGCCGCCGAGCAGCAGGTTCTCCTCGACGCTGAGGGACTGCACGATCCGGCGTCCCTCCGGCACGAGCACGACCTTCGAACGGACGACCCGCCAGGCGGGCTTGCCGGTGATGTCCTGGTCGCCGATGCGGACCTGGCCACCGGCCGGCCGGACGACGCCGGCGACTGCCTTGAGTGTCGAGCTCTTGCCGGCGCCGTTGGCACCGAGCAGCAGCTCGATCGTCCCCGGGACGGCCGTGAAGGACACGGACTCGACCGCGGTGAGTCGTCCGTAGCGGACGGTGAGGTCACGAACCTCAAGCTGACGTGTGTTGCGGGCCAAGATAGGCCTCCCTCACAGAAGAGTCGTTCATGACGGTCAGTGGATCGCCGTCGGCGATCACCTGGCCATGGTCGAGCGCGACCAGGTGGTCGCAGATACGGGTCACGAGACCCAGGTCGTGCTCGACGAGCATCTGGGTCATGCCGTCAGCCCGGAGCGAGAGCAGCAGGTCCGCGACCTGGCGACGCTCCTCACCGGACATGCCGGCGACCGGCTCGTCGAGCAGCAGCACCTCGGGCTCGCTGACGACTGCGCGCGCGATCTCGACCATGCGCTGGTGGCCGTAGGGCAGATCCGTCGGACGGTGCCCGGCCAGGTGCGCCAGCCCGACGCGATCGAGCGCCGCGAGCGACTGCTCGCGCACACGTCGCTCCTGCCTGCGGGACCGAGCGGGACGGAGGAGGCCGTCGTACTGACCCCCACCTGAGTCCGCGCCGAGCGCCACGTTGGCGAGGACGTCCAGGTCCGGCAGCAGGCGGATCGACTGGAAGGTGCGCCGCAGGCCCAGGCGGGCCAGCGCGAACGGCGAGGTCCGGGTGGTGTCGGACCCCAGGAACTCGATCCGACCACCGGTCGCCGGGGAGATGCCCGACATCGCGTTGATCAGCGTGGTCTTGCCCGATCCGTTCGGCCCCACCACGCCGCAGAGCGATCCGCGGGCGAGGTCGAAGCTCACGCCGTCCACCGCCTTGATGCCACCGAAGTGCACCTTGACGTCGTCGAGCCGTACCAAGGACTCCGTGCTCATGCGCGCTCCTCCACCGTGACGGGATCGCCGGCAGGCTCCGGCTGGTGCGGATCCGGTGGTCCGCCGCCTGGACGCGGCCTGAGTCGGCCTGTGGCGGCACGGACGATCCGTGCCACGATGCTGGTCAGGCCCTGCGGCGCGAAGATCACCATCACGACGATCAGGACGCCGTACACCGCGCTGCTCCACTCGTCCATGAAGGTCAGGACCTCGGGCAGGAACGTGACGATGACCGCCCCGACAGCTGCGCCGATCCACGACCGGGAGCCGCCGATCACGACGACCGTGAGCCCCAGCACCACCAGGGTGAACCCACCGTCGCCGGGTCCGAGGACGCCGAAGATGAGGGGGCTGATGGCTCCGGAGAGACCGCCCAGCACGCCGCTCAGCACGATGCAGTAGATGCGTGCTCGCCCGACGTTGATGCCCACCGAGGACGCGAGAGTCGCGTCTGTCCGCAGGGCGTCGAGGGCCCGGCCGCCCGACCGCGACTGGAGCAGCCCGACGACCACCGTCGCGACGACAGCCAGCAGCAGAGCGTGCAGCACGGTCACGTCACGCGGGATGCCGTAGAGGCCGATCGCGCCGCCCGTGACGCTCTCCCACGTGTAGGCGAGAGACACGATGATCAGGTCGAAGGCGATCGTGGCCATGCCGAGGTACAGCCCCGAGAGGCGCCCCAGGGACAGGGCGAGGCCCAGCGACACGACGAGGACGATCACCAGCGACACGGCGACCGCGAGGGGCCAGGCGACGTCGCGGTCGAGCATCCAGGCGGTCGCGTAGCCCGCAATCGCCCAGGTGCCCGCGCTCGCGAGGGAGAACACGCCCGCCCGCAGGACGACCTGGATGCTGAGGCCGAAGATGTAGTAGACCATGAGGGTCTGCAGGAGCGTCTCGTTGTCAGAGACCCATTCGTTGATCATGCGCGTTGACCTGCCGCTCGGGTGAAGATTCCTTGGGGCCGCAGGAGCAGCACCACGATGATGAGACCGAAGGCCACGAAGTCCTTGGCATCGCCGCCGAAGTACTCCACCGCGAACGTCTCACCGAGCGCGAGCGCGAAGGCGCCGATCGCGGCCCCCGGGATGCTGCCGACCCCGCCCAGCACGACGGCTGCGAAGGCCTTCAGCAGGAGTCCGTCGCCCATGTGCGCCTCGATCGCGTTGGCGTTCGCGGCCAGCAGCAGGCCGGCCGTGCCGGCCAGCGCCCCGCTGATGAACATCGTCAGCGCCGACAGGCGCGCCACCGGGATGCCCATGATGTCGGCGGTGACGGGATCGGCCGCGATCGTGCGCATCGCACGGCCCGTGCGCGTCCGGGCCACGAACACGCTCAGTGCCGCCGCCAGCACGAGCGACACCACGATGATGCCGATCTGCAGGGTCGTGATGCGGACCGATCCGAACACGTGAATCTGGGTCTCGACCACGCCGGCCGGCAGGTTGACGACCTCGTCGGTCGACAGGTTGAGGGCGACCGTGACCGGGATCAGTCCGGCCCCGATGCTCGCGATCAGCACACCCAGCTCGGCAGAGTGCGCGTCGGCGGTACGCCGTTGCAGCGGGTGGTAGACCAGCACCTGCAGGAGAACCGACAGGGCGCCGCCGACGAGTGCCGCGATCACCGCGAGCACCGCCAAGTGGATGTCCGGGGTCACCTCGCGGGTGATCAGGTAGGCGCTGTAGGCGCCGAACATGAAGATGGAGCCGTGGGCGAGGTTCAGGATGTTCAGGACCCCCCACGACAGGCTCAGACCCATCGAGAACAACAGATAGATCGAGCCGAGGATGAGCGCGCTGCTCAAGAGCTGGAGCATGGATCTTCTTTCACAGAGGAGGTGCCGGCCGGGACGGTTCGCCGTCCCGGCCGGCCGGCGGTCACGGGACCAGACGCGCGGTGGCGTCCTGCCACTCGATCAGCACACCGTCGGCGCGGGCGTCGCGGTCCTCGAACGTCAGGCGACCGACAGCTGCGTCGATGCCCTCGTCCGCCGCCTTCGACATGCCCTCACGGACGTCCGAGCGGGAGAAGCTCGGCGCCTGCTCGAGGCCCGCGACCGTGAACATCACGGCGTCCCAGGCCTCAGCGGTGAAGGCGTCGATCTCGGCCGCCTCGGTGCCGGTGATCTTGGTGTAGGACGCGACGAAGTCCTTGGTGCCGGCGTTGTCGGCGTCCGGGTGGAAGTCCGTCGGCCAGGTCAGCCCGTTGGCCTTGGCACCCAAGGGCTTGAGCACGCCGCCGGAGAATCCGGGCGTGCCGCCGATGAGGCCCTCGAAGCCGCTCTGGAGGACCTGGGTCACGATCGTGACGTTGGGCGTGCCCTGCCCGAGCACCAGGACCGCGTCGGGCTTCGCCTTCACGATGCCGTTGGCCAGGCCGGTGAAGTCGAAGCCGTCGCCGGCGAACTTGCTGGACTTGACGAGCTTGATCCCGGCATCGTCGAACAGATCGGGGTAGACCTTCTCGCCGAGGTCGACCAGCGTCGGGTTGTCGGTCTGGTAGGCGATCGCGACGCTCTTGACGCCCTTGGTCTCCCAGTGGTCGACCTGCTTCTTGTGGTACGACGCCTGCGGAGCGGTCGTGCGGAACACGTAGTCACCCACGTCGACGACGCCCTCGGTGCCCGACTGCACCGCGACCAGGGGGATCTCCTCGTCCTGGGCGATGGGGGCGATCGCGACGGCTTCGGCGCTGGAGCAGCCGAAGATCGTCGACACCGCGTCGGACGAGGCCGCGTCGCTCATCGCGGCGGACGCCTTGCGGGGATCTGTCGCGGTGTCGCGGACCTTGAGCTTGATCGTGACGCCGTCGAGCATCTTGTCCGCGTTGGCCTTCTTGACCGCAGCCTCCGCACCCGCGCGGACTGACTTGCCGCAGAACGCCGCGGCGCCGGTCAGCTCGGTCAGCAGATCAATCGTGACGGTGTCGGCGTCTGCCTTCGACTCGCCGCCGTCGCTGCCCGATCCGCACGCGCCGAGCACGAGCGCGGCGACCGTTCCAAGTGCCAGGACCTTGCCGGACCGCCGGCGAGAGGTAGACGTCATTTTACCATCCGTTCGTTTGGTGACTTGGCGACAAGAGTACGAGACTCACGTCACATGTCAAGCCTTTGGACGAACAGCCTCGGCCGGGTCGGTGCGGAGTCAGGCTCCGCGAGAGGGCGAGACCAGGCCGGAGACGAAGATCTTCGAGAACTGGCGACCGATCTCGTCAGGCCCCCACGAGCCCGCATCGCGGTACCAGCGGTAGATCCAGTTCGTCGCGCCCAGCACGGCCATGGCGGCCATGGAGGCATCGATCTCGGGGCGGATGCTGCCTTCTTCCTGCCCGGCCCGGATGAGGTCGCGCAGCTGCTCGGTGTAGCCCAGCGCCGAGAGCTCCTCGCGGCGACGGGCCGACAGCTGGTCGAACTCGTGCAGGAACACCGTGGTCGCAGTCATGTTGTCGATCAGATAGCGGACGTGACCCTCGATCGCGTGCTCGAGCCGGTCGACCGCGTCCCCGGGACCCGTGGTGATACGGCGAAAATTCGCCACGCCCTCCCAGTACACCCCGCGGATGATCTCGTAGAGGAGGTCGTCCTTGGTCTTGATGTAGTAGTACAGGCTGCCCTTGAGCATGCCCAGCTCGTCGGCGATGTGCTGGAGAGACGTCGCGGCATAGCCGCGGTCCGCGAACATCCTCGCCGAGACGTCGAGCAGCTCCTTCCAGCGCTCGTCGCCTGACTTGCGCGGGGACTGGCGACTCGACGTCGCGACCTTGCGACCCGACCGCGGCATCGACGCCGCGTCGGCCACTGCTGCGCCGTCTGCACTCTCGTTCATCTGGCTGAAGTTACCATCCGGGTGTTTGACATGGGTCGCGGCGCGCGCTGTCCCGCGGGGACGACTCGTCCCATGCGCCGCAGCAGGAGGCTGCGCATCCTGAGCGTGTCGGGGGCCCTCCCGGCTTCATTGCCTTACCTACCGGTCGTTTGTATGATTGGCCGATGACCGATCTCTCCCCCCTGGCAGGGCTCCTGCGCACCTACGCGTACGGCTACACGGCCAGCCACGACTTCTCGGTGTGCGACCAGATCATGGTCGACGACTACGTGCTGCACATGAACGCCTTCAGCCTCCGGGGACGAGATGAGCAGTACAAGCCGGCCACGGCCAAGCAGTACCGCCAGTTCCCCGGTCTCGGCTTCACGGTCCACGGGTTCATCTCGAACGGGGAGCGCGCTGCCCTGCACTTCACCGAGCACGGCAGCTCGGTCCTGTCGGGGACGTCCGCGAGCTGGCAGGGCGTCAGCATGTATCGCTGGGACCACGAGCGCCTCACGGAGTGCCGGGTCGAGCAGGACTACTTCTCGCGCGCAGCCCAGCAGCAGTCCGGTGTGCCGCTGCCGGTGTCGCCCCCCGCGATGGACCCGTTCATGGCCGGGGACGAGGACCCGTCCCCTCACACCGAGGACGTCGTGCGCACGTGGCTGGAGTCGTCGCGCTGGCTGGACGACACCGAGGTCCGTCGGGACGACGGACACGCGGACACGCCCCGCGCCCGGATCGCCGACCCCTCCTCGCGCGTCCTCGACCTCTTCAGCGCAGGACCGCACGCCGCGTTCCACGTCCTGGTCTCCGGCACGTACGCCGGGGGGCTCGGCGAGGCCCACGACGAGCTGCGAGGTGTCCAGGGCGAGCTCTACGCGACCGGGCTCGTCCAGGTGGTGGACGGACGGCCCAGGGGCCACGTGGTGACGGACCGGCACACCTACCTGCGCCGTCTCGCCGCGACCGCCTGAGAGTCGCCCCTCCTCGTCCGCCGGGTCAGGAGATGGTGGCGATGAGGCCGCCGTCGACGACCAGCGAGGTGCCGGTGACGTAGCCGGCCAGGTCGCTCGCGAGGTAGACCACGGCGTTCGCGATGTCGTCCGGCGTCCCGAGGCGTCCGAGCGGCACCTTCGCGACAGTCGCGTCGTACGCGTCCGACGCGAGCGGCCGATCGACCGTCGTCATGTGGGTCTGGATGATGCCCGGCAGGACCGAGTTGACCCGCACGCCGGACGATCCCAGCTCGAAGGCGAGCGTCTGGGTCATCAGCAGGATCCCCGCCTTGGAGGCGCTGTACGCCGCGGAGGTCCGCGATCCCTGGACGCCGGCGATGCTCGCGACGTTGACGATGCTGCCAGATCCCCGCGCGGCCATCCCCCGCCCCGCAGCACGACAGCCGAGGAACGTGCCCCGGAGGTTCACGGCCAGCACACGATCGAAGTCGTCGACGGCCATCCCCGTGACCGGGCTCGCGGGGCCGACGATGCCGGCGTTGTTGACCAGCACGTCGACCCCGCCGAGCGGGTCCGCGGCCGCGATCGCCTCCTCGACCGACTCGGGCCGGCTGACGTCGCACGAGACGAAGACGCTGTCGCCGCCGATGACCTCGTGGGTCGCTCGCCCGCCCTCGCGGGGTTCCGCGAGGACGTCGGCGACCACGACGGCCCGGGCCCCCTGCGCGGCGACCGCGAGAGCGATCGCCCGACCGTTGCCGCTCGAGCCGCCGGTGACGACCACGACGCGGTCCTGCAGGAGGCCGTTGCTCATCGGAGGAGCTCCAGGATCGTGGCGTTGGCCATGCCGCCGCCCTCGCAGATCGTCTGCAGACCGTACTGGATGTCGTTGTCGCGCATGTGGTGGAGCATCGTGGTCATGACGCGGGCGCCGGAGCCGCCGAGCGGGTGCCCGAGGGCGATCGCGCCGCCGTTGGGGTTGACCTTGTCGGTGTCGGGACCGATCTCGTCCTCCCACGCGCCGATCACCGACGCGAACGCCTCGTTGACCTCGAAGACACCGATCTCGGACAGGGGGATCCCCGAGCGGTCCAGGATCTTGCGGGTCGCGGGGATCGGGCCGGTCAGCATCGTGATGGGATCGACACCCACGACCGCGGACGAGACGAACCGCGCGATCGGTGTGAGCCCCAGATCGCGAGCCTTGTCGGCGCTCATGATCAGCAGCGCGGCCGCGCCGTCCGAGATCTGGGACGCGTTGCCGGCCGTGACGCGGCCGTTCTCCTGGAACGGTGTCTTCAGGTTCGCCAGCGTCTCCAGGGTCGTCCCGCGACGCACGCCCTCGTCGGTGTCGACGACCACTCCGTCGGGGGTCGTGACGGGCACGATCTGGCCGGCGAACCGTCCGGCGTCGATCGCTGCGGCGGCACGCTCGTGCGATCGCACCGCGATCGAGTCGAGGCGCTCACGGCTGAGGCCCCACTTCTCGGCGATCATCTCCGCACCGATGCCCTGGGGCACGAGCTGGTCGCCGTAGCGGGCCGTGACCTGGGGCGACTGCGGGTGGCCCGGACCGTTCTCGACGGACGAGAACATGTGCACGCGGCTCATCGACTCGACCCCACCGGCCACGACGATGTCGTAGTGCCCGGCGATGACGCCTGCGGCTGCGAAGGCCGCAGCCTGCTGGGACGACCCGCACTGCCGGTCCACGGTCGTGGACGGCACCGACTCGGGCCAGCCGGCGGCGAGGACGCCGTAGCGACCCACGTTCATGGACTGCTCGCCCACCTGGCTCACGCACCCCCAGATGACGTCCTCGACGAGGGCCGGGTCGAGGCCCGTGCGATCCACGAGACCCTGCAGGACCGTGGCGGACAGATCGGCCGGGTGGACACCCGACAGCCCGCCGTTGCGCTTGCCGATCGGCGTGCGCACGGCCTCGACGATTACTGCATCCATCATGTGAAGCTCCTCATTGGTGGTGGTGTGGTCAGTCAGCGGTCGGCACGAGGGAGTTGCGGGGCCCGCCACCGTCGACCAGCACGCGCTGGCCCGTGACGTAGGACGCCGCGGGACTCGCGAGGAACGCCACGACACCCGCGACGTCCTCCGGCCGGCAGACCCGACCGAGCGGGGAGAGCTCGTCGAGGGTCGACGCGCTGGCGTGACCCGTCGTCGCCTCGGTCAACCGGTTGCCCATGTCGGTCGCGACCAGGCCCGGGGCGACCAGGTTGACCCGGACCCCGTGCACCCGCTCCTCGCGGGCCATCACGATCGCCGCGGCTCCCATCGCGGCCTTCGCCGCGGCGTACGGCGCAGTGCCCTCGGGCAACAGGTCCACGACCGTGCTCGAGACGAAGACTGCGCTCCCGCGCTGTCGCCGCAGCGACGGCATGGCCGCCGCCGCGAGCTCGATGTTGGACAGTGCGTGGATGTGCAGCATCCGCAGGTACTCCTCGAGCGTCGTGTCGACGGCCGACAACCCACGCGAGGCGGAGCCGGCATTGCCCACGAGGACCGACACGTCCCCGTGCTCGGCCAGGACCGTCTCGACCAGTGCCGTCGCAGCGCCGGGCTCGGAGAGCTCGGCCTGCACCGCGTGCGCCTCGCCGCCTGCCTCCTGGACGCTGCACAGCAGCTCGTCCGCGGCCTCCCGGTCGCGGCGGTACGAGAACACGACGCGGTGATCGGTCGCCAGGCTCGCGACGATCGCCCGTCCGACGCCTCGGGAGCCACCGGTCACGATCGCCAGGGGCCGCGTCACGAGGCCACCTCGCGACGTCGTACGAGCTCGGCCCGGGCGGTGATGACCGTGGCGCCCTCGCCCGTCCGGACCACGACGTCGAAGGCCTCGCGGCCCGACCCGGCCTCGCCGGCCGGAACCGCCGAGACGGTCACGGCATCGCCCGCGAGGACATTGCCGAGCAGGCGGAACGACACCCGTGCGACCCGGTGGTCGGGGTGGGTCTGCTCGAACAGGTTGTAGACCGTTGCCATCGTCGAGGGACCCTGGTTCACGACCCGGGCGGCCCCGATGCCGGCAGCGGCCTCGGCGTCGAAGTGGATCGGGTTCGGGTCCGCCAGCAGCAGCGCCAGCACCTTCATCCGCTCCGCGTCGACCTCGGGGAGCTGCCAGGTGAGCTCCCCGTCCGGCGAGATCGCGGTCATGACTCGTCCCTTCTGATCGCGTACACGTTGGTGACGCTGGCGACGCGGCCACCGTCCTGGGCGTCCAAGAGGTCGAACCGGCACGTGGCCAGGTCGAACGTGCCGAGCACGGCACCGTGCTTGCGGACCAGGTCGATCACCTCGCCCTCGACGCTGTACGTCCGGTCGGTCTCCAGGTCGCGGTCGAGCTCGATCGTCGACTGGGCCAGCATCGGCCCGTCGGCGATGTCGCACTCGAGCAGCTCGAACAGCCCGGCGACGCTCAGGCCCATGCCCCGCTGCACGCCGATGAAGGCCATGATCGGGTGGGGCTGAGGCGAGGCCGCGGCGGAGAGGGCATCGCGCGCGAGCCAGCTCTCGTACCCGGCGATGCTGTACTCACCGCCGGGCACGCGCGATCCCACCAGGTGCCGGAGGGGATGTGTCGCGGTCTCCATGTCAGAACGACCGCGGGAGGCCGAGCCCCTCGGCGATGCCGTTGCGGGCCATCTCATTGGTGATCGGCCCGATGCGGAACAGTCGGACGTCTCGCCAGTACCGCTGCATGTTGGTCTCGGCCGAGTAGCCCATGCCGCCGAGGATCTGCAGGCCGAGGTCCGCACCCTGCCCCGCGAGCTCCGACGCGATGACCTTCGCCATGTTCGACATCGCGCCGGCATCTCGGCCCGTGGCCTGCATCCACGCGGCCTTGAACACCACGAGCTCGGACTGCTCACGCCACATCGCGATGTTGGCGACGTGGTGCTGCAGCGCCTGGAACCGTCCGATCTTCCCGCCGAACGCCTCGCGCTCGTCCATGTACCTGAGGGCGTCCTCCAGGACGCCGTCGAGGATGCCGACGCAGAACGAGGCGAGCATGACCCGCTCGTTGTTGAGGGTCGGCAGCAGCATGTACCACGCGCGGCCGGGCTCACCGAGGACGTTCTCATCCGGGATGAAGACCTCGTCGAGGAACACGTCGCATGAGCCGAGGGCACGCATGCCGAGCTTGGGGATCTCCCTGATCGTCACGCCCTCGGACTTCGCCGGGAGGATGAACAGGGTCAGGCCCTGGGTCCGCTTCTCGGTCTCCTCGGTGCGTGCGAGCAGCAGGATGTTGTCGGCGACGTGGGCCATCGAGCTCCACGTCTTCTGGCCGTTGACGATCCAGCCACCCTCGACCTTCCTCGCGCGGGTGCGCATGGCCCCGAGGAGGTCCGTGCCGCCGCCGGGCTCGGTGAAGCCGATGGCCCACTTGTCCTCACCCGAGCAGATACGCGGCAGGTAGTGCTTCTTCTGCTCCTCGCTGCCGTAGAGGCCCACCGACTTGCCACCGGCGAACGAGGTGATGCCCCAGACCCAGGTGAGTCCGGCCAGCGACCGCGACAGTCCCCGGGCGAGCAGCATCTGGGTCACGATGTCGCCACCCTGGCCGCCGTACTCCTCCGGGATGCCGACCCCGTGGAAGCCCGCTGACGCCATCTTCTGGAACAGGTCTTCAGGGAAGGTGTGCTCTTCCTTCTCCCACGCCAATGCGGCGGACTTGGGGGCCTCGCGGTCGACCCAGTCGCGCACGAACTCCACGAAGTCTTCCTGGTCCTGAGTGATGCTGAAATCCATGTCGATGCTCCTTGTGTGATGTATGTGCTGTGGGGCGTGCGGTTCAGGGACGGATGACGACCTTGCCCACGGCCTGACCGCTCTCGAGCCGGGCAACCGCTGCCTGGGCGTCGTCGAGTGCGTGGACCGAGTCGATCGCCGGGTGGATGTCCGCCGCGACGCAGAACGCCACGAGGGAGGACAGCTGCTCGACCGTCCCCATCGACGAGCCGACGATCCGGACGTGGTTGAGGAAGATCTTCATGAGGTCCAGCGACACCTTGGCGCCGGTGGTCGCGCCCGCCACGACGATCGTTCCGCCTGGGCGCACCGACTTGGTGCTGTGGTCCCACGTCGCAGCGCCGACCGTCTCCAGCACGATGTCGGCACGGGCCGGCAGTCGCTCACCCGCAGCGAAGACCGCCGAGGCACCGAGCTCCGTCGCTGCTGCGAGGCGCTGCTCGTCGCGGCCCGTGACCCACACGCGCAGTCCTGCCCGCGAGGCGAGCGTGATCGCGGCGGTCGACACGCCTCCGCCGGCGCCCTGGACGAGGACCGTGTCGCCGGGCTTGGCCTCGGCCTTCACGAACAGCATCTGGTAGGCCGTGAGCCATGCCGTGGGCAGACACGCCGCCTCCTCGAAGGTCAGCTCGGCCGGCTTGTCGATCAGGTTGCGCTCGGGCACGAGGATCTCGTCCGCGGCGCCCCCGGAGCTGGCCTCGGCCAACATGCGGCGGCGCGGGTCGAGCAGCTCGGTGCCCCCGCCGCGAGACGGGTCGGCGACCAGCGAGTGCACGACCACCTCACGGCCGTCGGCCGTGACGCCCGCGACGTCGGAACCGACGCCGAGCGGGAACTGGTCCGCCGTGACACCCACGCCCTTGATCGACCAGAGGTCGTGCTGGTTCAGCGCGACGGCCTTGACCTTGACGACCGTCCATCCGTCACGGGGCTCAGGTGCCGGGGCCTCCACGACCTCGATGACTCCCGAGGGCAGGTCGGTGGCGATCTCGCGGGCTTGTGCTCTTCTCATGTCGGTACCTCCAGGGACCTTCGGGGTGGGGAGCTGATCGTGTTCTCGCGGCCGTGAAAGGGCGGTGCGACCTGCCAGAGGGGGCCGGCCGCGGTCTCGACCTCCAGGAGCGAGCCGCGCTCGCGGACCTGCGGATCGGTCGGCAGGTCGTCGATGTCGAGCACACCCGACACGCACGTGTCCGGCAGGTCCAGCTCGAGCAACCACTGCGCCAACGGCTTGGTGGCCACGACGGCGGCGACGTCCGCGACGAGCGCTGGATCGGTCTGGCGCGCCGCCCACTCGGGGTGACCGAGGATCGTCACGACGCGCTGCCAGAACTTCTCCTCGACGGCTGCGACGGCCAGGTGACGACCGTCCGACGTCGCGTACACCTGGTAGCAGGGGCTTCGCCCGTCCAAGGGCGTCGCGACGGGGACGTCCAGGCGCCGGGACGCGAGTCGTTCGGCGATCTGCATGCCGCCCAGCACCAGCGCCGCATCGGCCAGGGCGAGATCGATGAACGCGCCGCGGCCCGTCTCGCGCGCCGCCAGCACGCCGGCCGTGAGCCCGAGCGCTGCCAGCACCCCGCCGGTGACGTCCGCGACCAAGGTGGGAGGCACGTCGCGCTCGGCGCCCAGGAGACCTGCCCGCGCAACGAAGTTGAGGTCGTGCCCGGCCGCTGACGCGCGAGGACCCTCCTGGCCGTACCCCGACAGCGCGAGGTAGACGAGGGCGGGATTGATCTCGGCGAGGACGTCGTGCCCGATGCCCAGGCGCGCGGCCACGCCGGGGCGGAAGCTCTCGACCAGCGCATCGGCGCCCCGAACGAGATCGAACAGCTCGGCCCGCCCCGCATCGGTCTTGAGGTCGAGGGAGACCGCGGTCTTGCCGCGGTCCATGTACTGGTGCTGCGCGCTGGAGTCCGTGCCGACGCGCGGCTCGAGCCATCGCGTCGCGTCGCCGCCCGGAGGCTGCTCGATCTTGACGACCTCGGCTCCGAGGTCGCTGAGGAGCAACGTCCCGGTCCCTCCCGGCAGCATCCGGGTCAGGTCGATCACCGTCATGCCCGCGAGCGGGCGCCAGGGCACGCTCATCGGGTGAGCCCTCGTCCGACGATGTCCTTCATGATCTCGTTGGCCCCGCCGTAGATCCGCTGGACCCGCGCGTCACGCCACCGTCGCGAGATCGGGTACTCGTCCATGAATCCGTAGCCGCCGAACAGCTGGAGGGCCTGGTCGAGGACCGCTCCCTCCAGGTCCGTGGCCCAGAACTTGGCGCCGGCCGCGTCCTCGGCGCTCAGGCGGCCCTCGTCGAGCTCGACCACGCAGGCGTCGACGTGGCTCCGGGCCACCTGCACCGCGGTGTGCATCTCGGCCAGCGTGTGGCTGACCGCCTGGTGCCGGTTGATCGGACGGCCGAAGGTCGACCGCATGGTCGTGTGCTCGAGCGCGAGCTGCAGGCCGGTGTGGGCGCTCTCCACCGCGTGCACCGCGATCGAGAGACGTTCGCGTGCCAGGTTGCGCTTGACCAGGCTGAACGCGCGGCCGGGCTCGCCCAGGATGTTCTGGACCGGCACCGCGCAGTCGTCGAAGAAGATCTCGGCGGTGTCCTGTCCCCGGCGGCCCGCCTTCTTCAGCGGCTTGCCCCGAGTCATCCCGGGGGTTCCTTCCTCGACGACCACGAGCGTCATCCCCCGACCGTCGTCCTCGCCCGTGCGCACCAGCACGATGACCAGGTCAGCGATCGACCCGTTCGTGATGAACGTCTTGGAGCCGTTGAGCACGATCGACCCACCGTCGGGGCGGCCGCTGGTCGTGACCGCGGCAAGGTCCGAGCCGGCCTGCGGCTCGGTCATCGCGATCGCGGTGATCGTGTCGCCGGCGGTGAAGCCGGGCAGCCAGCGACGACGCTGCTCCTCGTCGGTGAACTCCAGCAGGTACGGCGTCACGATGTCGTTGTGCAGCGAGAAGCCGTCGTTCGCGATCCCGCTGGCTGCCACCTCCTCCTGGATCACCGCGTTGTAACGGAAGTCCTGGATGCCCAGCCCGCCGAGCTCGGGGTCCGCCTCGAAGCCCAGGTATCCGGCCTGACCAGCGCGCTGCCAGAACTCACGCGGGAGCGTCCCTGCGGACTCCCAGTCCTCGACGTACGGGACGGCCTCGTGCTCGAGGAACTCACGGAACGCGGACCGGAAGGTCTCGTGCTCGGCCGAGTAGAGGTGACGCTGCATGGGCTCAGAGCCTCGTGGCCGCGTCGAGGCGCACGTACTCGCCGTTGAGCAGCGTGACCTCCATGAAGGTCTTGACCAGCGCGGCGAAGTCAGCCGGCGTGCCCAGGCGCTTGGGGAACACGTGCAGGTCGACCAGGGCTGCGCGGCGCGCCTCGTCGACGCCCGCCAGCATGGGCGTGTCCATGATCCCGGGCGCGACGGACATGACCCGGATGCCCCAGACCGACAGGTCCCGCGCGAGCTGCAGCGTCAGAGCGAGGATCGCGCCCTTGGACGCGGTGTAGGCCGCCTGGCCCGTCTGCCCCTCGAGCCCGGCGGCCGAGGCGACGTTCACGATCAGGCCGCGCTCGCCGTCGGTCCGCGGGTCGTTCTCGCTCATGGCCTTGGCCACGTGGCGGATGACGTCGAAGGAGCCGGTCAGGTTGACGTCGAGCGTCGTGCGGAAGGTGTCGAGCGGGAACATCGTGCCGCGCCGATCGACCACGCGGTGCGCGGGTGAGATCCCGGCCGCGTTGACGCACAGATCGATCCGGCCGAACGTCTCGGTGGCCAGCGCCACGGCCGCCGCGACCTGGTCCGTATCCGACACGTCCGTGGGGATGAACAGCACGTCACTCCCGAGCTCGGCCGCGAGGTCTGCACCGGGGCTGCGGTCGAGATCCAGGACCACGGCCTTGCCGCCGTTCTCCACCAGCATCCGGACCACACCAGCCCCCAGACCGCCGCCGCCGCCGGTCACCAGTCCCACCGATCCCTGCACCTGCATGGTCACTCCCGCTCTCTTGACGATGTGATCAACAATCTACCGTATGTTTGGTAGTTGGTCGATGGTCAAATATCGGAAGTTTCGCCACTCACGCGCCACCTCCGCCTCCGCCCTGCCATACCAATAGCTTCGACCACCGGAGGCACCCGCTGACCGACGTCCAGCCACCAACCACTCGTTAGGCAGGGACGCGGACGGGGTCAGGGGACCGACCAGATCCCCTCAGGACAGGACCGGCTTGGGCGCCTGGGGGACGCCCTCGGCCGTCAGCTCGGCGACCAGCGGGTCCCGCAGCTCGAACTTCTTGATCTTCGTGCCCGACATGGGCCACGAGGTGACGAACCGTACGTACCGGGGCACCTTGTAGGTCGCGACCCGGCCGAGGCAGTGACCGACGATGTCCGCCTCCGTGGCACTCGCGCCCGGCTCGAGCTCGACGAACGCGGCCGGCACCTCGTCGTACCGCGCATCCGGGACGCCGACCACCTGGACGACCCTCACCGCCGGATGGGTGGCCAGGAAGTCCTCGATCTCGATCGCCGCGACGTTCTCGCCGCCGACCTTGAGCATGTCCTTGATCCGGCCGCCGTAGATCATGTGTCCCGTCTCCGCGATGGACGCGCGGTCGCCTGAGTGGAAGAAGCCGTCAGCATCGAACACCTGGGCCGTCAGCTCGGGATCCTTGTAGTAGCCCTCGAAGCACGAGTAGCCGCGGAAGCACAGCTCACCCATGACGCCCGGCGGGACCTCCAGACCCGTCTCCGGGTCGACGATCTTGACCTCCATGCCGTCGACCACGGGGCCCAGGGTCCGCAGGCGGAGCTCGGGGGTGTCGTGCTCGAGCCCCATCGTCAGGTTCGTGGCGCTCTCGGTGGAGCCGTACGACGTCACGTGGCTGGCCCAGGGCATCTGCGCCGCGAACTGCTCCATGCGTTCGGGGGTGTGGATGTTCTGCACGAGCCGGACGTGCTGGAGCTCCTCCGGGACGTATTCCTCGTGGTCGACGAGGCCCAACCAGATCGCCTCGAATGCCGGGTACAGGACCGTGCAGCGCTCGGCCTTGATCATCCGCAGGGACGGGCCCGGCTCGAAGAACCCGGGGTGGCAGAACTTCGCACCGACCGAGAACACCCCCAGCATCGGCACGATGCCGCCGCAGTGGAACAACGGCAGCGGATCCCACAACGCGTCCTCGCGGGTCAGGTTGAAGCGCGTGCGCGCGACCTTCTCGCCCTGGCGGACGACCGCCTCGTGCGTCAGCAGGCAGCCCTTGGGCCGGGCGGTCGTGCCCGACGTGTACATCAAGATGCCGATGTCACGCAGCCGGACCGTGGCCTGCACCTTCTTGACGTCCGGGACGGGGACCGCCGCGGCGAGCAGATCGTCACGGGTCAGGAATCCGGCACGGGGCGACTCGCCCAGGTCGACCACCGTCGCGTCGGCCATCCCCCCTTCGGAGATGACCTGCGCCAACAGGGCCGGGAAGTCGGTGGCGCCGGACGGGTCGCCCGAGGTCAGCATCACGGAGATCTCGGCGTGGTCGATGACGTAGGAGGCCTCATGGGCCTTGAACCGGGCATTGATCGGGACGATCACGGCAGCGATCTTCGCGATCGCGAAGATCCCCACGACGAAGTCCACCGAGTTGGGCATCAGGATGCCGACCCGGTCCCCGCGCCGGACGCCGAGACCGAGGAGCCCCGCCGCGACCCGGTCGCTGGCATCGGACAGCTCGCGGTACGTCAGTCGGCGATCGCCCATCACCAACGCGATCCCGTCGTTGCGATCGGCCTCCTGGTCGAGGCGGTCACCGATCGTCGTTGCGTTGATCCACATGCTGCGGTCCTCCATGACTCGTGTTCTGGACTGGGTGGTGATGCTCAGGGCGTCGGCGACGCCGTCGCGGCCTGGGGTGAGGCACGCAGCTGGCGCTGGACCAGCACCCGGTTGCTGATCGCGTCGAGCCCGGTGAGCCGGCCGTCCTCGAGCCGCGCAAACGCACCGATCGCGGTCGCGACCGCCGCGCCGTGGCCACCCCCGTCCGGCAGACCGCCCTGGTAGGTGCCACTGATCGTGGCGTTGAAGGCGACGCGGGAGCCCTCCACCACGAAGGCGTTCAGCGCGACGGAGGCCACGGCGATGCTCGGCTGAGTCGAACCGCTCGCACCCGCGTCCACCTCCCCCTCGGCCGGGGGCCACGACGCCAGCTCGCCGAGCCACGCGCGCAGCGCACGCTCCGCGTGCGCACGGTCGGTGCCGTCACCGCGCTCATGACCCGACCACGGGTCCAGCGCGACCGGGCGCACCTGCTCCGGCTCCCCGACGGCGAGCTGGTGCCGCCGCCCGAAGTGGTCCTGCTCGACCCAGCACTCGGCCAGCAGGCCGTCCTCCGCGCGGTAGATGCTGACCCCGCGCCATGCCGCTCCGTGACCGGGCGGCCGTCCGGCGTGACCGTGCTCGCTGAAGAGCAGGGCGGTCCTGGTGCCGTCGGTGATCAGCTCGTGGATGCTGAACCCGAGGCCGGGGAACTGCGCCATCTGGTGCAGCACGGCAGGGATGTACTGCTCGTCGCGGCCGACGAGCGTGTCGCTGCCCATGTGGAGGCGGTAGTCCGCAGCCATGATGGAGCGGGCCACGTCGGGGTCCTGGGCATTCACGAAACCGTGGACGTATCGCCTCATCAGCTCCAACATCGACCGCTCCCCACTCGTCTTGTCACATGACTCAGGTCACAGTAACCTACCAAACGAGCGGTAGACAAGTGGGTTCGTGCGACGACAGGATGACCATGAAGTACGAGCGTCTGTTCAGTGAGGTCCGCATGCGCGGCGTGACCCTCCCCAATCGCGTCGTCATGGCCGCGATGTCCACCGGCCTCGCCGACGAGCGCGGCTGGATCACCGATGCGCAGATCGCCTACTACGCCGAGCGCGCCCGTGGCGGCGTGGGCATGGTGGTCGTCGAGTTCGCCTGCGTCGCGAGCAGCTTCGGCATCTCGGAGAAGACCCAGGTGACGCTGGACGACGACCGTGCCGTTTCCGGCCACGCCCGGCTCGTGGCCGCCGTCAAGGCCGAGGGGGCCGTCGCCGGCCTCCAGCTGCAGATGCCCGGACAGTTCGCCGCTCCGCGACCGGGCCTGGTGCCGATCGCTCCGAGTGAGGTGAGGTCGAGGCGGGACGGCTCCCTGCGCGCCCGGGGCCTGGACCCGGGCGAGGTCGAGGACGTCGTGAGGGCCTTCGGCGACGCCGCCGCTCGTGCGGTTGCCGCGGGCTATGACGCGATCGAGCTGCACGGCGCCCACGGCTACCTGCTGCACGCCTTCATGTCGCCGGCCATGAACCACCGGGACGATGCGTGGGGCGGTGATCTCATGCGCCGTCTCACACTCCCCCTTGCGGTCATCGCCGCGGTGAGGGCCGAGATCGGCGACCGCCCTCTGCTCTATCGTCTGTCGGCCGAGGACTACATGAGCGGTGGTCTGTCGATCGACGACATGACCACGATCGCTCCCCTCCTGGTCGGCGCCGGCGTGGACGGCATCGACGTGTCCACCGGCTCGATCGCGGGATCGCTCGAGCGCACGATCGACCCGATGTCCCGGGAGGGGTGGCGCTTCGACCTGACCCGGCGCATCAAGGCGGCCGTCGACGTGCCCGTCGTGGGCATCGGCACCAGGTGGCCGGAGACCGCGGAGGCCGCGCTCGAGGCCGGCGACGTCGACCTGATCGCGCTCGGACGGCCGCTGCTCGCCGATCCGGCCTGGGCCGCGAAGGCGCGCGGCGACCGGTCCGAGCCCATCCGTCCGTGCACGAGCTGCAACTGGTGTGCCGACCGGGTCTTCAAGCACCAGCCCACGGGATGTGCGGAGAATCCCCGCGCGGGTCGCGAACTGGTCCCCCTCCTGCCCCGCGACATCGGCCGGGGCCGACGGATCGTCGTCGTGGGCGGCGGGCCGGGCGGCATGGCGGCCGCGATCCAGGCCGAGTCGGTGGGCTTCGACGTCACCCTGTTCGAGCGCGGCACCTCTCTGGGCGGTGGCCTGATCGCGTCCGCGGCGCCTCCGGACAAGGAGAACCTGCTCTGGTACCGCGACTACCTCGTCGAGAGGCTGGAGTCGTCGGGCGTGGACGTCCACCTCGGGGTCCAGGCCTCTGCCGACGCCGTCGACGCGATCGCCCCGTTCGCGGTCATCCACGCGCAGGGGGCCACCTCGCTCGGGCACGACATCCCCGGCCACGACGGTCCCACGGTCCACTCCGCGTACGACCTCCTGCTCGACGAGACGGAGGCGGTCGCGGCGCTGCCGGGTCCCGCGGTGGTCTACGGCGGAGGCGAGACCGGCTGCGAGACCGCCGAGCTCCTCGCAGCGCACGGGTTGGATGTCACCCTCGTCAGCCGCTCGCGCGACTCCGAGCTCGCCCGTGCCGCCGAGCCGTTGTACCGCAAGGTCCTCCTCGGTCGGCTCCGCGCGAATCCCCGCCTCACGGTGATCACCGAGTCCGAGCTCGTCGCCATCACCCCGACGGACGTCGCACTCGCGGGCGTCGGGCAGGCGCGTCGTCTCCCTGCCGCGACGGTGGTTCTCGCCCAGGGCAGGCGCAGCGACACCGGGTTGCACGCCGAGCTCACCGCGCGCGGCCGTCGCTGCATCCTGATCGGTGACGCTGCCGGGATCGCACGCATCGGTGAGGCCGTGCACCAGGCCATGGCGGCGGTCCGCGATCTCGCGGGGACGGCCGGGGAGCCTGCGCCGGCCTGAGGGACGCGCGGACGCGCAAGGACCGCGGAGGGCAGTGCCCTCCGCGGTCCGGTCTCGCTCAGTGCTGCGCGTCGCTCACTCGTAGACGATGACCCCGCGCAGGTTGCGACCCTCCGACATGTCGGTGTAGCCCTGGTTGATCTCCTCCAGGGAGTACGTACGGGTGACGAGCTCGTCCAGCTTCAACGCGCCCGAGCGGTAGAGGTCGAGCAGCTTGGGCACCTCGACCCGTGCGTTGCACGAGCCGTACAGCGCGCCCTGGACCCGCTTGCCCGACATCGTCAGGTCGAGCAGGTTCATGCTCACCTCCGTCTGCATCGCGGGCGCGGCCGCCGTCACCACCAGGACGCCGGCCTTGCGGGTCAGCTCCAGGCACGGGGCGATCAGGTCGCCGTACGCCACGCCCGTGGTCAAGATGACCCGGTCCGCCATGACGCCGTGGGTCAGGTCGCGCACCAGCGCGATCCCCTTCTCGAAGTCCTCGACCGTGTGGGTCGCGCCGAGCTGCTCGGCCATCTCCCGCTTGAACGCGACCGGGTCGATGGCCACGATCGTCCTGGCGCCCGCGTGGCGCGCACCCTGCACTGCGTTGATGCCCACGCCGCCCGTGCCGACGACGACGACCGTGTCGCCGACCTGCGTCTCGGCGGAGTTGACCGCCGAGCCCCATCCGGTCGGGACGCCGCAGCCGATGAGCGCCGCCTTCTCCAGGGGGATGTCCTTGTCGATCTTGATGACACCGCTCACCGGCGCCACGACGTACGGCGAGAACGTGCCGAGGAACGACATCGCGCCGACGGGCTGGCCGCCCGAGTGGATGCGGTTCGTGCCGTCGGGCGCGAAGCCGCTGAGGACGCCTGCGCCGACGTCGCACAGGTTGCCCATGCCCGACGAGCACCACCGGCACACGCCACACGAGGGCAGGAAGGTGGTCACGACGTGGTCACCGACCTGCAGGTCGTGCACCTCGGGGCCGACCTCCTGGATCACGCCCGCACCCTCGTGTCCGCCGAGCACCGGCTTGTACGGCAGCGGGATGTCCCCCGTGTCGAGGTGGGCGTCGGAGTGGCACAGGCCGGACGCGGTCAGCTTGATGAGGACCTCATCGCGCTTCGGCGGGTCGATCTCGATGTCCGAGATGGTCCATCCCGAGTTGGTTCCGGGCTCCCACAGCAGAGCACCCTTGGTGTTGATCGTCATGACGTTGCCTCCTGGCCGAAGTTGATCATCTTGGTCTCGAGATAGCCGGCGAGGCCCTCGGGCCCGCCTTCGCGTCCGATGCCGGACTCCTTGAATCCGCCGAACGGCTGCGTGACGCACATGCCGGCGTTGTTGACGTACATCTGGCCCGTCCGCACCTCGCTGGCGACGCGGGTGGCGACGGCCGGGTCGTTGGAGTACACCGCGCCCGCCAGCCCGTACGGCGAGTCGTTCGCGATCGCGATGGCGTCGTCGATGTCGTCGTAGTCGATCATCGTGATGACGGGCCCGAAGATCTCCTCACGGGCGATCCGCATGTCGTTGGTGACGTCGGTGAACAGGGTCGGCTCGAAGTAGAAGCCGTCCTCGAGCCCGGCGGGACGGCTTCCGCCCACGGCGACCGTGGCACCCTCCTGGCGACCGATCTCGACGTACTCCTCGACACGGGCGCGCTGGCGCTCCATCGCGAGGGGGCCGAGCGCGGTCGACGGGTCGAAGGGGTCACCGACGACGATCGACTCCATCGCAGCGGTGATCGCACTGACGTACTCGTCGTGCCGCGAGCGGGGCACGAGGATGCGCGTGATCGCGGCGCAGACCTGACCGGTGTGCCCGATCCCCGCCGGCACGAGCGTCGGGATGACGTCGGCCGGGTCGATGTCCTCGGCGATGATGGCCGCGGACTTGCCGCCCAGCTCGAGGGTGACCCGGGCGATGCGCTCGCCGCAGAGGCTGGCGATCCGCTTGCCGGCCACGGTGCTGCCCGTGAACGCGATCTTGTCGACGTCAGGGTGGGTGACCAGGCGCTCGCCGACCTCGCGGCCGCCGGGCACGATGTTGATGACGCCGGCCGGCAGGCCGGCGGCCTCGATGCACTCGGCGAGCATGAGCGTCGTCAGCGGACCCTCAGGGGCCGGCTTGACCACGACGGTGCAGCCAGCCGCGAGCGCGGGCCCGATCTTCCACGTCGCAGCCGCGACCGGACCGTTCCACGGGATGATCGCGCCGACCACGCCGACGGGCTCCCGGACGATGTGGACGCGCGCGCCGGCCTCGTCACGGACCTCGACGAAGTCCGTCGTCTCGTGCATCGTGGCGAACTGTCGCAGCATGGTGACGGCCAGGGTGTGGAATCCCACGCCCACGGGTGTCGGTGCGCCCACCTCGTGCGCGAACGTCTCGGCGAACTCGGGAATCCGCTTCTCGATCTCGTCGGCCAGGCGAGCCAGCGCAGCACCGCGCTCAGCAGGAGTCGTGCGGCGCCAGGGGCCGTTGAAGGCCTCACGTGCAGCGGCGACGGCCTTGTCGATGTCGGCCTCGGTCGCGTCGGGGATCTGGGCGATGACCTGGCCGGTGCTCGGCGAGATCACGTCGATGCGGCCCGTGCCGGTGGAGTCGACCCATGTGCCGCCGATGAAGAGCTGATCGAAGCTCCTCACGGCAGAGGCTGAGGTGGTTGTCGTCACGACGGTGTCCCTTCGAATACGGTTGGTGCTCGGTGTCAACAGACCGTAACCGGGGTCACACCGGCTGACTTGTCTCTCCGTGCACGGGTGTTTGCATGTGCGTGCCACCCCTTCCCGCCCGCGGCTTCCCTCCTGACCCCGACCGACGTAGAATGCCCGAACCATACAATCGGTTGGTAGATCGGAGCTCGCACATGTCGACCCTCTCGCTCACGCCCGCGACACGCCCCGCCACGGCGCTCGCCAGCAGCTCCACCACCAGCTCGGACGAGTACCGGTCCATGCTCGCCGCCTCCGATCTCTCGCTGGACGTCTCGCCGCGGACGGCGGGGCGTTTCCACGGCTCGGTCCAGGCCTACGCCGTCGACGGAGTGGCGATCATGCGCGTCAGCTCGGTGGAGCAGGACGTGTCGCGGACGAACCCGATGATCGGCAGCTTTCCGACCGACGTGCTCAAGGTGCTGATCGAGCGCGAGGGCAGCGCGGGCATCCGGCAGCACGAGCGGGAGGGAATCCTCTCCCCCGGCAACCTGACGATCTACGACACGGCCCGGCCCTATGACGTGCGTCAGTTCGCGCCCTTCGTCGCGGACGCCGTGCTGATCCCACGCGACCGGTTGCCACTGCGCAACGACGTGCTCGCTGCCTTGCAACGCTCGCCGCTGTCCGCGACCGCCGGCGCGGGCGCGATCTTCAGCTCGTACCTGACCCAGCTGTGGGACCGCCTGCCCGAGTGCTCCGCGCCGGCGGCCTCGCGCCTGCTGTCGGTACTGGTCGAGCTGCTGGCAGCAGCCGTGGTGGACGTCGCGCCCGAGCCGTTGTCGGACCAGGCGGCCCAGGCCACTGCGATGGCGTGGATCGGGACGCACCTGGGCGATCCCGATCTCAGCCCGCCCGCGGTCGCCGCGGCGACCGGGCTGTCGCTGCGTCACCTGCACCGCATCTTCGCGGACGCGGGCGTGAGCGTGTCGGGGTACATCCGCACCGAGCGCCTCAGGCACATCCGGCGCGACCTGGAGAATCCTCACCTCCGACACCGGACCATCGCAGCGATCGGCGCGAGGTGGGGCATCCCCGATCCCGCCCACCTGTCCCGGCTGTTCAGGTCCACCTTCGGGCTGTCCCCGCGCGACGTCCGCCACGCCTGCCTGTCCTGAGCCCGGGAGGCCCGGACGATCTCAGGACCAGCGGATCCGCTCGGCGGCGAGCCAGGCGAGCGCCATGACCGGAGCGGCGGTGTTGCCGGACACCTGGAACGGCAGCACCGACGCGTCGACGACCCGCAACCCCTCCACCCCACGCACGCGCAGGTCGCCGTCGACGACGTCGTCGTCGTGCGGACCCATCGCGCACGAGCCGACCGCGTGATAGATGCCGCCGCCGTGCCCGATCGCGTGCCGGACGACCTCGTCCGGGGTCGCGACCGACTGCCCCGGGAACACCTCGTCCTGCACGAGGTCCGCGAGCGGCGAGGTCGCCACGATCGATCGTGCGTGATCGAGGATCGCGCCCGTCGCCGCACGCTCGGGCTCGTCCTGGAGATGGTGGGGTGACACGACGGGCGGGCCGCCGTCCGCGGCAGAGGCGAGGTGCACCGAGCCGGTGCTGGTGGGGCGGATCGCATAACCCGTGAACAGCAGCCCCGAATAGGGCGCCAGCCGCATCTGCTCGGACGTCTCGTCGATCGCCATGGGGACCCACACACCCTGGACGTCGGGGCGTCCGACCCCGGGCCCCGAGCGGAACGCGCTCACGACGTCGTAGCCGCTGGTCGCGACCGGTCCCCGCCTCGTCGCGAGGTAGCGGGCGCCCTCGAGGGCCTGACCGGGCCAGCGGTTGAGCCGCTCGGTCGGTCCACGGCGCCCCCGGAACCGCACCTGCAGGCTGACGGCACGCTGCTCGATGACCCGCTCACCGACGTTGGGGCTCTCGACCTGCGGCACCACGCCCGCCGCGGCCAGGACCTCGGGGCGCCCGATGCCCGAGCGTTCCAGCAGGAGCGGGCTCTCGATGGTGCCCGCGGCCACCAGCACCTCACGGCGGACCCTCACCACCTGCGCCCGGTCCCCCGTGCGCAGGGCGACACCGACCGCCCGGGAACCCGCGATGACGACCGTCTCGGCCCGGGTGCCGGTCATCACGGTGAGGTTGGCGCGACGCCGGGCAGGGGTCAGGAAGGCCGACGCCGCGCTCACCCGCCGACCGCGGCGGATCGTCGCGGGGGTGAAGCCGATCCGCGCGTCGTCGGAGTCGTTGAAGTCGGCGGTACGCCGCAGCCCGTGGGCGCCCGCCGCCGCGAACAGCGCCTCGGTGACCTCGTCACCGGCGTCCGGCACCGAGATGGCCAGCGGGCCGCCGGCGCCGCGCGACCGGGAGGCGCCGAGAGCGTGGTCCTCGATCGCGCGGTACGCGCGGCCGAACGCCCTCGCACCCCAGCCGGGGCCGCCCGCCGCCTCGAGGGCGTCGAAGTCGGCCGGCGCCCCACGGACGTACATCATCCCGTTGACGAGCGTGGACCCGCCGAGTCCGCGGCCGCGGACCCATGTCTCGGCAGGCGTCCCGGGTGGGCTCGGCCGGGTGGGATAGCGACGCGTGTACCGGTCGGAGCGGAGCGTGAAGTAGAACGCCCTGGGGACCGACAGCACGGGGTTGCGAGCCGGCCCCCCGTCCTCGACCAGGAGCACCTCGACCGACGGGTCGACCGACAGCCGGTCCGCGAGCACGCACCCGGCCGCGCCCGCACCGACCACGACGTAGTCGTAGATCACGGCCGGCCCGCGGACGCAGGTCGCGACGGGAGCCAACGGGGCAGCAGGCACGAGATCGAGCGCTCCCGCGCGGCCCCCCACCAGACGCCTGCGCCGTACGCGAGGTCGTCGGCCCGACGGGCCAGCGTGAAGCGGATCGGGTCGAGATCGGTGCCGGACCTGCGGCGCGCCGTGACCCCCTCGGCGACGGCCATCACCGCGACCGCACGCCTGGCCCGGGTGGACCCCGCGGCCAGCACGACCGAGACCGGCCACCAGTGCCGCAGAGCGAGTCCAGCCGTCTGACGGGCCAGGGCGAGGCCCGTCGTGCGGACGACCCCCGCCTGCTGCGCGAGGGTCAGCTCGGGCAGCCGGCGCGCGACGTCGCGTGTCATGAGGCCCGCGCAGCCCGCCGCGACCAGCCACGACCACCGGCGCTGGAGGAGGACGCCCAGCACGGCCGCTGCGCCGATCGGCGTGAGCACCGCCGGGGCGACCTTGTCACGGTGACGGGCCGCGAGCGCGACCGCGCTGGTGCCGTAGAACGCCTTGCGTCCCAGCCAGCGCACGACGGAAGGGCGTACGTCGTGGGCCGCCTCCACCTCCGCCGCGTAGTGGACCCGGCGGCCCGCGTCGACGAGCCGCCACACCAGGTCGACGTCCTCGCCGCTGCGCAGCCGGGGGTCGAAACCGTCTCCCAGCGCCGCCACCCGGGCCACCAGGCACGCGCTCGGCACGTACGCGACGGGCGACCACGGCCGGACGGTCGCGGGCACGGGCCCCAGGTCGAGCGATCCGCACGCGTCCTCGTAGCGCTCGAACCAGCGGCGTCCGCCGCGCGACCGGATGCGCGGCGCGGCTGCCGCGAGGCCCGGATCCGCGAAGTGCGCGGCCAGCAGGCCAAGCGCGGACGCCGACACGACGACATCGGAGTCGACGAACGCGACCAACGGGGTCCGCACGGATCGCATCCCCATGTCGCGAGCAGCCGCAGGGCCCACGTTGCGGTCGAGCCGCACGAGGGTCGCACCGTGCCGCTCGGCCACGCGGGCCACCTCGTGGTGCTCGACGGATGCGTCATCGACCACGACGCAGACGACGTGCGGCGCTAGACGGGCCAGCAGGCGATCGACGCCGAGCGCGTTGTCGCGCACCGGCACCACCACCGTGACGTCCTCGAGCTCTGGGGCGTCACCGCCCGGCTCCGGCCGCGCAAGGTCGAGGTCGAGGAGCTGTGCGGCGAGGGCGGCCGACATCGGGGAGCCGACCGTCAGCGAGCGATCGGCCAGCATCTGCCGGGCAGTCGCCGACAGGCGGACGAAGCGCGAGCCACGCACGAGCAGCTTCCCGACGGCGACGTCGTCGTGCAGACGGACGACGAATCCGTCGGGAAGCCGCGACGCGCTCGTCACCGCGTCCTCGTCACTGTCCTCGTCACTGTGTCCTCGCCATGGGGCTGAGCGCCAGCATGCCACGCGCGTCGGGGACGCCGTCGCGGATCCGGTGCGCGATCTCGGCGATCATGTCCTCGAGCACCTGCGCACCGTTCTCGGCAGTCGCGCCGGCCGGGTCGCCGAGCACCCCGTTGGGTGACACGGCCCCGACCCCGCCGGCCATCATGAGCGGCAGGATCTCCGCCAGCGGACGCTTCTCGCCCGCCTCCGCGCGGTCGAGCCGGACGGACCCGGGGCGGATGTGCAGCATCAACGAGGTCTCGGTGATCCCGGCATGGAGGTCGACCCCCTCGGTCGCGCACGCGGCCCAGGAGACGTCGTGCTCCTCGACGATCATCTGGAACGTCGCCTTGGCGAGCGCCGCGACGTTGCCGCCGTGGGCGTTGACGAACACGATCCGCCCCGCCCACGTGCTCATGGACCGCACGAGCTCGATGACGAACGTCCGCAGCGCCTCCGAGCCGATCGAGCACGTGCCGGCGAACGACTGGTGCTCGCCGCTCGACCCGTACGACACGGGCGGAGCGACCAGCACGTCGCCGCCGAGCCGCTCGGCGACGCCCTCGGCCACCGCCACCGCAATGGCCGTGTCGGTGTCGAGGGGCAGGTGCGGACCGTGCTGCTCGATCGACCCCACGGGGACGAGCACGAGCGGCGTGGCGGCCACCTCGGTCCAGGTGGTGTCGGCGAGCTCGGCGGCCATGTCAGGCGGTCGCCGTGTCAGCGACGTCCTGGGCGACAGCGGCCGGACCGGCTGCGCCGAGCCGACGGGTGAAGCCGTCGGGGACGACCAGCATGTCGCGGTCGAGCTGGTCGATCGACGCCAGGCCCATGCCCAGCAGCGAGGAGTCGATGCCGCCGCGCAGGATGTCCAGCACGTTGCCGACGCCGGCCTCGCCGTTCGCAGCGAGTCCCCACAGGTACGCGCGACCGATCATGACCGCGCGGGCGCCCATCGCGACGGCCTTGACGACATCGCTGCCGCGCCGGATGCCACCGTCCAGCAGCACCTCGATCTCGTCGCCCACGGCATCGGCGATGCCGGGGAGCACCCGGATCGGGGCCGGGGTGCCGTCCAGGTTGTTGCCGCCGTGGTTGGACACCGAGATCGCCGTGACGCCGGCGTCGACCGCGCGACGGGCGTCGTCGACGCGGCACACGCCCTTCAGCATGAACGGGTGGCCGCTGATCTGGTGCCACTGCTCGCGCATCCACTCCACGTCCTCCCACGTCGGGGGCGTCGTGGTCATCCACTCGTAGTACGCGCCGAAGAAGGTCGGGCCCTTGGCCTCACCGGGGGCGGCGAGGTTGGGCGCGGTGAGGTCGGGGATCGCTCCGGTGCGCGCGAACTGCGCCAGCCAGCGCGGCTTGCGCGCGACCTGGGGCGCGAACTTCAGCGCGGTCTTGAAGTCGACCTTCTCGGGGATCTCCGGGCTGCCCCAGTCGCGTCCCATCGAGAACGACCAGTCGAGCGTCGCGATGAGCCCGACGGCTCCGGCTGCGTGGGCCCGCTGCATGCGCTGGACCATCACGTCGCGGTCGCCGGTCCAGTACATCTGGAAGAAGGTGCTGGGCGCGACCGCGGCGACCTCCTCGATGGACTTGCTGGCGAAGTTGCTCAGGCTCATGACGGTGCCACGCGACGCAGCAGCCCGCGCGACGGCGACCTCACCGTCGGGGTGGACGGCCTGCACGCCGGTCGGCGAGATGATGACCGGCATCGACACGTCCTGGCCCATGACCGTCGTGGCCATCGAGCGCTCGGGCTGGTGCCCGGCGACGTGGGGCGCGAGGCCCAGCTCCATGAACGCGGCCTCGTTGTCGGCGGTCGACTGGCCGCGCTCGGACCCGGCGACGAGTGCGCCGTAGACCGAGGAGGGCAGACGCTTCTTGGCACGACGCTGGGCGACGGCGACGGACTCGAACCAGGGGTTCTGGGCCCAGGGGTTCTTCGGCATGCTGAGGTGCTCTTTTCTGGTCAGAGGGTGAAGCCGGCGAGGGGGTTCTCGGCGCAGGCCGAGACCGGCGGTGCGGTCATGTCCTCGCGGCGGGTGAGGGTGAGCATGACCGGCTGGTTGCGGGTCGGGTTGGCCTTGGAGTGGTCCTGCGACTGCGCCGGGATGATGCGCTCGCCGGCCAGTGCGGTCTCGCCGTAGCCCTGGACGCACTCGGGGTCGGGTCCGTCCAGCGGCAGGCCGGTGAAGAACTTCGCGGCCATGCAGCCGCCGCGGCAGGCGTCGAAGAACTCGCACTTCGTGCAGGCGCCACCGGTCTGCGGCGAGCGCAGCTCGTTGAACAGCTCGGAGTTCTGCCACACGCGCTGGAATCCGCCGTCGGCCAGGATGTTGCCGGCCAGAAAGTTGTCGTGGATCGCGAACGGGCACGCGTACACGTCGCCGACCGGGTCGATCAGGCACACGACGCGTCCGGCCCCGCACAGGTTCAGACCGGGCAGGCTCTCGCCGAAGGCAGCGAGGTGGAAGAACGAGTCGCCGGTGAGCACGTTGTCACCGTTCGCGACGAGCCAGTCGTAGAGCATCCGCTGCTGCTCGGGCAGCGGGTGCAGCTCGTCCCAGACGTCCGCGCCGCGACCGGAAGGACGCATGCGTGTCAGTCGCAGGGTCGCGCCGTACTTGTCGGCCAGGGCCTTGAACTCGTCGAGCTGGGTGACGTTCTGGCGGGTCACGACGACCGAGATCTTGGCGTCCTTGAACCCGGCTTCCTGCAGGTTCGCCAACGCCGTGATCGCGGTGTCGTACGAGCCGGGGCCGCGGACGTAGTCGTTGACCTCGGCGGTCGCGCCGTCGAGCGAGATCTGCACGTCGACGTAGTCGGTCGAGGCCAGCAGCGCGGCCTTCTCCTTGTTGAGGCGCACACCGTTGGTCGAGAACTTCACGCCGACGTTGTGGTCCACCGCGTACTGCAGGAGGTGCCAGAAGTCGGGTCGGATCGTGGGCTCACCGCCGCCGATGTTCACGTAGAACACCTGCATGCGCTGCAGCTCGTCGATGACCGCCTCCGCCTGGGCGGTCGTCAGCTCGTTGGGGTCGCGGCGACCCGAGGACGACAGGCAGTGGGCGCACTCCAGGTTGCAGGCGTAGGTGAGCTCCCACGTGAGGCAGATCGGCGCGTCGAGGCCGTGCTCGAACTGCTCGATCAGCGAGCCGTTCTTCGGACGCTCGATGGTCGGACGGGTCTCGAGGATGGTCATGCGACACCTTTCTCGGCGATGCGGGTGTTCTCGTTCGGGCGGATCATGTCGGTGTCAGCGAGGCCCTGCAGGGCCGACTCGTAGGCCGACCACTGGTCGGGCGCGATGCCGGCGGCCACGAGGGCGGACCGGACGTCAGGATGCTCGCCGAGACCGCGGACCAGAGCGACGAGCTCCGGCCTCTTCAAGAAGGTGAGCTTGCGATTGCCGAAGTGGTACGCCAGCGCACCGAAGGGCTCGGGGCGCAGCTCCACGGACGGCGACAGCCGCCACGACTCGTCGAGCATTCCTGACATGGGTGGTCTCCCCCGGCTCAGTAGACGCCGCACATGCCGTCGATGGAGACCTCTTCGATGAGGTCCGCAGTCGCCAGCGCGGTGTCGTCGTTCGTCGTGGGAGCAGCGGTCGGGTTGTTCTCCATGGTGTCCTCCTGATCGCGGGTCACCGCTTGTGACCCGTGGCACACGATAATGGCACTCAGGGTCAAAAGGGAAGTGACACGCGCCACTGTTACATTCCGAGGCGATGAACGCCCCGCCCTCCCGGTCTCTTGGTCGCCCCTCGGTGACAGATCACGCGACGATCGAGCACGCGGCGTTCCAGCTCTTCGAGCGCCAGGGCTTCGAGGAGACCACGCTGGAGCAGATCGCGGACGCGGTCGGCGTGGGGCGGCGCACCCTGTTTCGCTACTTCCCGTCCAAGAACGACATCCCGTGGGGACGGTTCGACGAGAGCCTGCGCGGATTCCGCCAGCAGTTCGACCAGATCCCCGCGGACATGCCGCTGGCCGACGCGGTGCACCGCTGCGTCGTGGACTTCAACCGCTTCGACGACGCCGCGCTCGACCAGCACCGGTTCCGGATGCGGCTGCTCCTCACGACTCCGGCTCTCCAGGCTCACTCGGCCCTCAAGTACGAGGCCTGGCGCGGCGTCATCGCCGAGTTCATCGCCACCCGGCTGGGCCTCGCACCCGACGACGCGATTCCCCGCCTCGTCGGGCACGTCAGCCTCGCGCAGTCAGTGGCGGCGTACGAGCAGTGGCTGGGCGATCCCGACCGCTCACTCACCCAGATCCTCGAAGCCAACCTCGCCGCACTGCGCGACTACCTCTGCTGAGAGCGCCGAGCCTTCGGACCCCGCTCCACCCGCTGATCATCCCTTCATTGACTAATCTACCGACCGTTTGTATGTTCTACGTGACCCGCGTCTCACCGGACACCGGTCCCCCAACCCCACCCCGCAGTCACCGAGGAGCCATCATGAGCGCGGAGATCCCCGACGGCATCACCATCCCAGCCCTCCTGCGCCGCGGGGCCTCCCAGTTCGGCCCGCGCGAGGCGCTCGTCGTGGACGATGCCCGTGAGACGTACGAGCAGCTGCTGACGCACTCGCTGCGGTACGCCCGCGCGTTCACCGCCGCGGGCCTCGTCCCCGGGGATCGGGTCGGCCTGGTCATGCACAACTCCGTCGACCTGCTCCACGTGCTGTTCGGATGCTCGTTCGCCCGCCTGACCGCCGTCCCGATCAACACGCGGCTGTCGCCGCGCGAGCTCGCGTACATCATCACCGACTCCGGCATGGCGGCTCTCGTGACCGGCGACCACGCGGGCGACGAGGTCGATCTGGTGGGACGGGTGACAGCAGCGCTTCCGGGGCTCGACTCGGCGGGGCCCGGCGAGCAGGGCGCCAGCGACGCAGCCCCGGCGTTGCGGCACACGTTCCTGCTCGGCCGCACGACGGTGCCGGGACTCGTCGGGCACGGTCGGGTCGACGAGCTCGCCGCCCAGGTGCCCGAGGACGACGTCCTGTCGGGCGCCGAGGCCATCGACGCCGAGGACCCCTACCTGATGCTGTACACCTCCGGGACCACGGCCATGCCGAAGGGGTGCGTGCTCCCGTTCCGGTCCATCATCAAGACCGGCATCGCAGTGGGGCGCAGCAACTTCGAGCTGACGTCCGATGACCGGCTCTGGAACCCGCTGCCGATGTTCCACGTCAGCGCCCAGGCGCCCCTGACCGGCGTGCTCGATGCTGGCGGCACGTACATCTCGACGGTGCACTTCAAGCCCGCCGCTGCGCTCGCGCAGATCAAGCGCGAGCAGGCAACGGTGCTGTTCCCGGCGTACCCCGCGATCATGCAGCCGTTGATCAACGACCCCGAGGCCTCGGCCGACGCGTTGTCGACAGCGCGCGCGGTCCTGAACGTCGGCCCGCCGAACCTGCTGGCCAAGTTCCAGGACTCGCTGCCCAGCGGGACGATCCAGGTGAGCTGCTACGGCTCGACCGAGAGCGGAGGGATCGCCGTCATGGGACGGATCGGCGACTCCGCCCCCGAGCGACTGACCTCGGGCAAGCCCCTGGAGGGCATCGAGCTCCAGATCCGGGACTTCGACGGACGAGCCGAGGTCCCGCCCCTGACCAAGGGAGTCATCTGGCTGCGTGGCTACAACCTGTTCACCAGGTACCACAACGATCCCGCGAAGACCGCGATGGCGTTCGACGACCAGGGATGGTTCAACACCGAGGACCTGGGCATGGTCGACGCGGGCGGCGCCCTCACGTTCCTCGGTCGCTTCAAGGACATGCTGAAGGTGGGGGGCGAGAACGTCGCCGCGGTGGAGATCGAGACACATCTCGTGAGCCATCCGGACGTCACCCTCGCCGCCGTGGTGGGCCGGGCAGACAGCCGTCTCGACGAGGTCCCCGTCGCATTCGTCGAGCTGGCCCCCGGGTCGTCGGTGACCGAGGAAGCCTTGATCCAGCACTGCCGCGACGGCCTGGCGAAGTTCAAGGTGCCGCGCGAGGTGCACTTCGTCACGCAGTGGCCGATGTCTGCCACGAAGATCCAGAAGTTCCGCCTGAAGGAGCAGCTGGACCAGGGCACCCTGCTCTGACCCGGTGGCGCGGCGGCTACTGGGCCTCGGCGGCGAGCTTGCGAAGATCGACGCCGACATCGGCGGCGTGCGCTGGTGACAGCGTCCCGCCGCCCTTGAGGATGGCTCGGACGCCGATGTGGTCCGCGACGCGGCCGACCGACTCCGCCGCGAGCAGCTGGTCGCCCGCATAGGAGAAGATCGTGAAGCGGCGGTCCCCGAGGCTGCCCCGCAGCACCCACCGGTCGCCACGATCGACCAGACCCGCGATCTGCACCTTCGCGCCGAGCTGCTCGGTCCAGAACCACGGCACCGCATCGAATGCGGTCGGTCGGCCCATGATCGACGCGGCCACGCAGCGACCTTGGTCCGTCGCGTTCTGTACCGACTCCAGCCGGGTGCAGCGGCCGTCCCCCGCGATGAAGGACGCCGAGTCGCCGGCTGCGAGGATCGCGCGGTCCGATGACACCAGCCCCGGTCCGACCAGGACCGCGCCGCCGTCCGCCCGGTCGACGTCACAGGCGATCGCCGCCGTGGCAGGAACCGATCCGACGGCCACCAGCACGACGTCTGCCGGGAATCGCTCACCGTCGGCCAGGACGACGCCCTCGACCGCACGGTCGCCCTCGATGCTCACCACACGGGCGCCGAGACGGATGTCGACCCCGGCAGCCGTGTGCAGAGTCCGGATGAACTCCGACAGCATCGGAGAGCTCGAGCGCTGCATGAGTCGCTCGCCGGCCTCCAGCACCGTGACGGCCAGTCCGGACTTCGCCGCGAAGGAGGCCACCTCCAGACCGATGAAGCCACCGCCGATGACGACCAGCGAAGATGCTGCGCCGAGTGCTTCACGGAGCAGATCGGCATCGGCGAGCCCGTGCAGCGTGAGGACCCCGTCCAGGTCGGCGCCCGGGACGACGAGCTGCCGCGGAGCGGAACCGGGCGCGAGGACGAGGTGCCCGTACGACAACCGCTCACCCGATGCCAGCTCCACCTGGCGTTCCTCTCGGTGCACAGCCACGCACCGGCTGCCCAGCATCAGCTCGACGTCGTTCTCGACGTAGTAGGAGGCCGGACGGAGCAGGGTGGTGTCGTGCCCTCCCGTCCCGGCCAGGTACGCCTTGGACAGCGGCGGACGCTGATAGGGCAGGCCCTCGTGGGCGTCCACGAGGGTGATGGGGCCCGCGTGGTTTCCGGCCCGCAAGGACTCGATGACACTGAGCGCCGCCTGCCCCCCACCGATGATGACGGTCCTGTCGTCACCGGGGCGTCCGGTCACACCTGGACCTCGGGGATCTGGACGTCCACCTCGGTCGTCGTCGCCTGGATCACCAGCTGGCACGACAGACGCGACCGCTCGTCCGTGGGGGCCGCTGCCAGCTCGAGCATGTCCCGCTCGTCCTCGCTGAGCTCCGGCACGCCGCCGTCGGCGTTCGTGACGTACACGTGGCACGTCGCGCACATGAGCTGGCCACCGCACTCGGCGACGATCCCGCGGACGCCGTGCACCACCGCCGCCTGCATGACGCTCGTCCCGGGCTCGACCTCGACCGCGCGAGGCGTGCCATCAGGTTCCCGATAGGTGACTGCAGCCATGGTCACGAGCCTTCCGTCGAGGCAGCCGCCGCTTGCGGGTCGGGCACGGCCCGACCCAGGTGGTCGACGTCGAGTCGCTCGACGGCGCGCGAGGCGATGTTGGACTTCCAGGTCACCGGACCGGGCACCGTGAGCCCGGGGAGCCGCGCGATGATGCGCGGCAGCGCCACCCGTGCCTCGATCCGCGCCAGCTGGGCGCCCAGGCACGCATGGGCGCCGCGACCGAACGCCACATGGGGCGTCGGACTCGCCCGGCGGATGTCGAACCTGTCGCCGTCGGCGAAGAAGTCCTCGTCACGGTTGGCCGACTGGAGCACCAGGTACACCCGGTCGCCGGCCTTGATCGACCTGCCGCCGAGCTCGAGGTCCGCCGCCACCCAGCGGACGATGATCTTGATGGGTCCCTCCAGGCGCAGCACCTCCTCGACGGCTGCGTTGGTCAGGGACGGCTCGGCGGCCAGCAGCTCGAGCTGGTCGGGATGGCGGGACAGCGCGACCACTGCATTGCACAGCAGATTCGTCGTCGTCTCGTGGCCGGCGAACAGGATGAGGGAGCACAGCGAGATGAGCTCCTCGCGCGAGAGACGGTCCTCGCCACCCAGCCTCGAGGGCTCGAGGAGGGCAGAGATCATGTCGTCCCCGGGGGACTTCTCGACCTGGGCGATCAGGTCACCGAGGTACTGCTGCATCTCCGCGACACCTGCAAGCGCCCGGCTGTGCCGGTCCCTGCGGGCGTCTCCCCCGGCGCTGAACGCGACCAGCGCCAGCTCGTCCGACCAGGTCTGGAACAGGCCCCGGTCCGAGGCCGGCGCCCCCAGCATCTTGGCGATCACCGTGGCCGGCATGGGATAGGCCACGCCTGCGACGAAGTCCGTCTCGCCGGAGGCGATGAAGTCGTCGAGCAGCTCGTCGACGATCTCCGCGATCCACGCGTTCATCGTGACGATCCGTTGCTGACGGAACGCCGCGTTGGCGAGCGATCGCAACCGGGTGTGCGCCGGGGGATCCGAGACCACCATCCAGTCGCTCATCACGCCCAGCATCGGCGCCAGCTCGGCGCGCCGCTCGGCCGACACGACGTCCAGCAGCGGCCGGATCCGGTCCGACGACAGCCGCGGGTCGGTGAAGCCCGCCACCACGTCCTCGTAGCGGGTCACGACCCAGGCCTTGTGCTGCTCGTTCCAGTGCACGGGGTCGTGGGCCCGCAGCGCGGCCCAGTGCGCCGTGGCGTCGTGGGTCATCTCGACGCCCAGCAGGTCCGCGCTCTCGATCGGCATGCCGTCTCCCGGTTGAAGTGAGTGATCACCGACACATTAACAGCCAAACGGTCGGTAGATCTAGGGACGGCGCGAGGTGTCGACTCAGAAGTACTGGGCCCCGCCGTCGACGCTCAGGTGCTCCGCTGTGATGAAGCTCGAGTCGTCCGAGGCGAGGAAGGCCACGGCTGCGGCGATCTCCTCGGGCTCAGCGGAGTACTGCGGGACGAACGGGGTGCCCATCGCGTTGAGCGGCGGGTTCGTCTCGCCCGCGCGCTCGAGCACGGCACGCATGTCGCCCGAGCCCATGGGGGTGTTGACGCCGCCGGGATGGATGCTGTTGACGCGGATCCTGTGCCGGCCGAGCTCTGCGGCGAACGCCCGGGTCATCCCCGTGACAGCGTGCTTGCTGGTCGTGTAGCTGACCATGAACGGCTGCACCTTCTTGCCCGCGTACGAGCTGATGAGGATGACCGATCCGCCGCCGCGCTGCACCAGGTGCGGGGCCGAGACCATGACGGTGTTCCACACGCCGGTCACGTTGATGTCCATGGTGTCCTGGAAGATCCGGGGGCTCACCTCGTCCCACGCGGCCGGTATGCAGATGCCGGCGTTCGCCACGACGATGTCGAGACCTCCGAGATCGGCCACGGCCCCGTCCAGGAAGGCGCGCATGCCGTCCAGATCGCGCACGTCACCGACGAACGGCACGATGCGCCGGCCCTCCGCCTCCACGAGACGAACCGTCTCGTCGAGATCTGCCCGCGTGGCGGACTCGTAGGGCACTCCCGGCAGGGGGCCGGCCAGGTCGAGGGCGATGATGTCGGCACCCTCCGAGGCGAGGCGGACCGCGTGGGAACGCCCCTGCCCCCGTGCCGCGCCTGTGATGAATGCGATCTTGCCGCTGAGCCGAGCCATGGTGACCTCCGAGATGGGTGGGTGCTGAGCACCCCATAGTGGCGCCCTGGGCCACAATGCACCCGTCGGCACGTGATCAGCACGCCGCCTCCGGGGACAACTGGACTCGGAGGTCCCGTTATCCTCGAGGTGGACCGATCCGTCCGCAGATCTCGCACCACGAGGACGCCGATGAGCAATCCCGACGGCCCGCCCTCCCCCGCGGCTGGCCCCGCCGCACGGGCCGGCCTCCGCGCTGATGCACGGCGCAACCAGCAGGCGGTCTTCGCCGCCGCGTGCGAGGTGTTCGCGGCCCAGGGCATGGAGGCCACCATCCCGGTGATCGCCGAGCGGGCGGGTGTCGGGAAGGCCACGGTCTACCGCAGCTACCCCACCAAGGGCGACCTGGTCGAGGCAGTGGCCCGAGAGCAGATCCGCTGGCTCGACGCCCTCGCGGCCGAGGCGGAGCAGCACGAGGACGCCTTCCAGGCCTTGGCCGACCTGCTCGGGGAAATCGCGGCACGTCTGGCCGAGGACCGACTGTTCGGCCAGGTGCTGGGCCGTGCCGACCAGTGGCGGGGCGACCACGAACGGGCCGGGGTCCTCGACCGTATCGTCGCCGCTGCCCAGCGCCAGGGCACCCTCCGACCGGACGCCACCACGACCGACCTGCAGGTCCTCGTCAGCGGCTTCTCGACGGTCCTGCTCGACCGTGACGACCGGGATCCGGCGACGTGGCGGCACTACGTCGCCCTGGTCCTGGACGCCCTCCGCCCGCCCCGCTGACCCTGACGGCCAGCGGGCGGGGAGGGATCAGCGGCGCTTCTGGCTGATCGCGTAGAGCGCGATGCCCGCTGCGACGCCCGCGTTGAGGCTCTCGAGGCCCGTCGACATGGGGATCGACACGATCTCGTCGCAGGTCTCGCCCACGAGGCGGGACAGGCCCTTGCCCTCGCTGCCGATCACGACGACCAGCGGGCCGTCGACCAGCTCGGACTCGGCCACGTCGACCGTGCCGTCAGCGGCCAGGCCGACGACCATGCAGCCGTCCTCCTGGAACTGCTTGAGGGTGCGGGTGATGTTGGTGACGCGGGCGACCGGCACCCGTGCCGCCGCGCCCGCGGACGTCTTCCACGCGGCAGCGGTGATCTGCGCGGCGCGGCGCTCGGGGATGACCACGCCGTGCGCGCCGAAGCCCGAGGCGGAGCGGATGATCGCGCCGAGGTTGCGCGGATCGGTGATGCCGTCGAGCACGAGGATCAGGGCCGGCTCGTCCCGCTCGGCAGCGAAGTCCAGCAGGTCCTGCGGGGCGGCGTACTCGTACGCGTTGAGCTTCGCGGCGATGCCCTGGTGGACCGCTCCCCCCGTGAGCTTGTCGAGCTCGATGCGGCCGATCTCGAGCAGGCTGACGTGCTGCTCGGCGGCGAGCTTGAAGATCTCGCGCACCTTCTCGTCGCGGTCGGTGCCCTCGGCGACGTACAGCGCGTGCACCGGCACGGTCGCCTTCAGCAGCTCCAGCACCGAGTTGCGCCCCGCGACCCACTCGGCGGCGTCACCCTGCTTGCGCTTGGGACGAGCGGCCTCGCGCTTGGCCGAGGCGTTCTTCATCTTGTAGAGCTTGTGGTTGGGACGGTCCTCCGCGCGCGGCGTCGGGCCCTTGCCCTCGAGCCCCTGACGGCGGCGTCCACCGGAACCGGCAGTGGGGTTGCCCTTGCCGGTCTTCTTGATGGCGCCCTTGCGCTTGCTGTTGCCCGGCATGTCTTAGCTACCCTTCACGGACCAGCGCGCACCTTGCGGCGTGTCCTCGATCTCGATGCCTGCCGCCGTGAGCTGGTCGCGCACCCGGTCGGCAGTGGCGAAGTCCTTGGCCGCGCGTGCCTGCTGGCGCTGCTCGAGAAGCCCCTCGACGAGGGAGTCGATCACCTGCGCATAGGCCGCATCGTCACCCCCACGATCCCACGTCGGGGACAGAGGATCCAAACCGAGCACGTCGAGCATGCTGCGTACGTCCGCCAGCGCGGCGGTCAGCTCGGCCGACGCGCCCGCTGCAAGCAGCTGGTTGCCCTCGGAGAGCCGCCCCTGCAGCACGGCCAGCGCAGCCGGCACCGAGAGGTCGTCGTCCATCGCGGCGGCGAAGGCGGCCGGCACCTCACCGAGCTCCCCTGGGCCCACGAGACCCGCCGCACGACGCACGAATCCCTCGATGCGGTCGAAGGCGGTCGCGGCCTCGGCCAGCGACTCCTCGGAGAACTCCACGATCGAGCGGTAGTGCGAGGCGGCGAGGTAGTAGCGAAGCGCGATCGGCCGCACGCGCTTGACGACCTCGCTGACCATGAGCGTGTTGCCGACCGACTTGGACATCTTGGCGCCGGCCAGGTTCAGCATCGCGTTGTGCATCCAGAAGCGCGCGAACGGCTGACCCGCGGCGCGGGACTGCGCGAGCTCGTTCTCGTGGTGCGGGAACCGCAGGTCCAGGCCCCCGCCGTGGATGTCGAACTCCTCGCCGAGATATTTGGCAGCCATCGCCGAGCACTCCAGGTGCCAGCCGGGCCGTCCACGTCCCCACGGGGTCGGCCACGAGGCGGAGTCGGGATCGCCCGCCTTGTGCCCCTTCCAGAGGGCGAAGTCGCGCCCGTCACGCTTGCCCTCGGCGGGGGCGTCCTCGGCGGGCAGCATGTCGTCGACCTTCTGGCGCGACAGCTCGCCGTACGCGGGCCACGACCGCACGTCGAAGTACACGTCGCCCGAGCCGTCCTCGGCGGCGTACGCGTGCCCGCGCTCGATCAGCGTCTGCATGAGCTCGATCATCTCCGGCACGACACCGGTCGCGCGCGGCTCGTACGTCGGCGGGATGCAGCCCAGCACCTCGTACGCCGCGTGGAGCGCCCGCTCGTTCTCATAGGCCACCGCGAACCACGGTCGCCCCTGCTCGACGCCCTTGGCCAGGATCTTGTCGTCGATGTCCGTCACGTTGGCGACGATCGCGACCTCGACGCCCGAGCGCTCGAGCCAGCGGCGCAGGACGTCGAAGACGACCTCCTTGCGAATGTGGCCGATGTGCGGCGGGCCCTGCACCGTCAGCCCGCAGTGATAGATCGACACCCGCCCGGGGACGACCGGGACGAGCTCGCGAATCTGCCGGGATGCGGTGTCGTACAGGTGAAATGCCACGGGGCAAGCCTATCGGCTCCCGCGACGCGCGACTGCCGCCCGCACATCGGCTCGGTGTCCTCATCAGCCCCACGAGTCACATTTGTCACCTAGCATGGGCAGATGCGTCGTCATCTTCCCCTCCTCGTCGCCGCGGTGCTCGGTCTCACCCTGCTGCCCGGCGTCCCCGCGAACGCCTCGTCGGACAAGGCCGGGTTCGCCCGGTGGACGTCCACGCGCGACTTCACCAAGGGCACCTCCTACGGGCTCGCCGCCGGCACGGGCAAGATGACTCTGGGCAAGGGGACCAAGACCCTGCGCTACGACGACCCCAAGGTCTCAGGCGGGGCGAAGTCGTACGACCGGGGCTACTGGAAGGGCCCGTGGCACAAGACCGGCTTCGCCGCCAAGAGCCTCCTCCCGTCATGGAGCGTCACGACGCCCGGCGGCACGTGGGCGCGCATCGACGTGCGGGTCCGCAAGGGCTCGACCGTCGGCAGCTGGGACACGGTCGCTCGCTGGGCCGACAACACCTCCAGCATCAAGCGGTCCTCCTACTCCTCGCAGTCCGACGACCTCGCGAAGGTGTCGACCGACACGGTGCTGGCCAATCCCGGCAAGTCGTTCGACCAGTGGCAGGTGCGCGTGCTGCTGCTCAAGCCGAAGGGCGCCAAGACCAGCCCCACGCTGCACGCGGTCAACGGCGTCGCCGCGACCTACACCGCACGCCACCTCAAGAGCGCGAGCAGCACGACCATGACCGCGACCAAGGACCTCGCGGTCCCCATGTCGTCACAGATGATCCACCAGGGCGAGTTCCCGCAGTACGGCGGCGGTGGCGAGGCGTGGTGCTCGCCGACGTCCACCTCGATGGTCATGCGCTTCTTCGGCAAGGGCCCGGTCAAGGCCGACTACTCCTGGTCCCGGTACGCCGACTCGTTCGTCGACCACGCAGCGCGCTACACGTTCGACCACGCATACGACGGCACCGGCAACTGGTCCTTCAACACCGCGTACGCCGCGCGCTACTCGCTCGACACGTTCGTCACGCGGCTGCACACCCTGCGGGACGCCGAGGCGTTCATCAAGGCCGGCATCCCGCTGGTGGCGTCGGTCGCGTTCGGGCGGGGCGAGCTGTCCGGCGCGCCGATCTCCTCGACCCCGGGGCACCTCCTGGTGATCCGGGGGTTCACCTCCACCGGCCAGGTCATCGTCAACGACCCGGCGGCCCGCACCAACTCGACCGTCCGTCGCACGTACTCGCGGGCCCAGTTCGAGAAGGCGTGGCTGCGCGGCAGCGGCGGCGTCGTGTACGTCATCCGGCCGACCAGCAAGGCCCTGCCCAAGGACACGCCCCGCTGGTGACGCCGGATCAGCCGACGACGACGTCGACCTGGTCGTAGCCGGTCGCGCCGTCGGGCAGGACGCCCGCGCGCCGTGCGGTCTGGGGCACGCCGTCCTTGCCCGTCGCCCGGACCTCGAGCGAGTGACGACCCTCGTCCGCGTCCCAGTCGAGCCTCCACTGCACCCACGTGTCGTCATTCGGAGCAGCGCCGAGGGTCGCCCTCCGCCACGGCCCGCCGTCGACCCGGACCTCGACCGCGGCGATGCCGACGTGCTGCGCCCACGCGACGCCCGCGACGGTCAGCGGGCCGGCGTCGATCGTGTCACCGGATCCCGGCACGTCGATGCGTGACTGGATCTTGACGGGTCCGCGCTCGCCCCACCCGCGCCTCGTCCAGAACGCCTTGAAGTCCGCGAAGCGGGTGACCTCCCAGTCGGTGACCCACTTGGTCGCCGAGACGTAGCCGTAGAGGCCCGGCACGACCTGGCGCACCGGGAAGCCGTGCGGCACGGGCAGGGCCTCGCCGTTCATCGTGAGCGCCAGCAGCGCCGCCCGCCCGTCGGTCAGCGCCTCGAGCGGGGTCCCGCACGTCCAGCCGTCCTCGGACGTCGACAGCAGGGCGTCCGCGCCGTCCTGGACGCCGGCCTCCTCGAGCAGGCCCTTGATCGGCACGCCGCCCCACGAGGTGTTGCCGATCAGGTCGCCGCCGACCTCGTTGGACACGCACGCGATCGTGATCCACGCATCGGTGAGGCCGCGGTCGAGCAGGTCCTGGTAGGTCAGGGTCATCTCCCGGTCGACCATCCCGTGGATCCGCAGGCTCCAGTCGGCGGGGTCGATCAGCGGCGGGCTGAGTGCCGTGTCGATGCGATAGAAGTCGCGATTCGCGGTCAGCCACGGGCCCTGGCCCCGGACGCCGAGATCGGTCCCCGCGGGAGCCGAGGCGGGCCGCGTCGGCAGCGCGAGCCCCGCACGCACCTCCTCGATCTCCCGACGACGACGGTGACGGGCGCCCAGGACCTGACCGGCTCCGCCCACCACGACCGTGGCGATCGCCACGAGACCCACGCGCACCAGGAACGTCCTGCGCGACGGGTCGCCGTCCCCCGGGGGCTCGGCCCGGCCGCGCTGCGGGAGCAGCAGCTCGAGCACCGCCATGACCGTCACGCCGCCCGCGACACACGCGAAGACGGCTGCCGGTGACGCCGCGGGACGTGTCAGGACGGAGGCGACTCCCGCGGCCACCAGACCGGCGACCAGGAGGCATGCGGCCGCGCGGCGGCTCGTCCACCACCGACCGACCAGCGCGCCGAGCAGGACGATGCCCAGGACCACGCTCGCGACCGCCAGGGGCTTGTCCCGGGTGCCCACGGCGTCGATGATCGCGTGCGCCACCGGTCCGGGCGTCACGTCGATGACGGACTGGCCGACCGACAGCACCGGCGACTCGCGCAGGTCGAGCACCGCGGCCAGCCCCTCGCCCACCGCCAGCCCCGCCAGGGCGGCCAGGGCGCCGGCGGCCGACGTCGTACGAGATCTCACCGGACCATCGTCGCCCGACCACATCGGCCCTGCCCGGCGAAATGGCATGATCAGCGGGTGACTTCTGCGCGCATCGGCATCGGCACCGACGTCCACCGCCTCGTGGCGGGACGCCCCCTGTGGCTCGCGGGCCTGGAGTGGCCGGACGAGGCGCACGGCCTCGAGGGCCACTCCGACGGTGACTGCGTCTCCCACGCGATCGTCGACGCGGTGCTGGGCGCCGCCGGGATCGGTGACATCGGCAGCCACTTCGGCACCGGGGACCCGCGATGGGCCGGGGCTGCGGGGGTGGACTTCCTGGTCGAGACGGCGCGACGGCTGCGCGACCACGGCTGGGCCGTCGGCAACGTGTCCGTGCAGGTCATCGGCAACCGGCCCAAGATCGGCACCCGCCGCGAGCAGGCCCAGCGCGTGCTCGGCGACGCGATCGGAGCGCCCGTCGGCCTCTCGGCGACGACGACCGATGGTCTGGGCCTGACCGGGCGCGGCGAGGGCATCGCGGCGATCGCGACCGCCCTCGTCCACCCCCTCTGAGCAGACTGCCGGCCCCGCGCCGCCCTGAACGACGAAGCCCCCGGCTCCAGAGGAACCGGGGGCTTCGTGGACAGATCAGCTCAGGAGGCGAGGACCTCGTCGAGACGGGTCTCGGCCTTGTCCTCGTTGGTCTTCTCGGCGAGCGCGAGCTCGGAGACGAGGATCTGACGGGCCTTGGCCAGCATGCGCTTCTCGCCGGCGGACAGGCCACGCTCGTGGTCGCGGCGCCACAGGTCGCGGACGACCTCGGCCACCTTCAGGACGTCACCGGAGTGCAGCTTCTCGAGGTTGGCCTTGTAGCGGCGCGACCAGTTGGTCGGCTCCTCGACGTGCTCAGCACGCAGGACCCCGAAAACCCTCTCGAGCCCCGCCTCGTCGACGACGTCGCGAACTCCGACAAGATCGAGGTTGCACGCGGGGACGCGGACGACCAGGTCGTTCTGCGACACGATGCGCAGCACGAGGTAATCACGCTCCTCGCCCTTGATCGTCCGGGTCTCGATGTCCTCGATGACTGCCGCACCGTGATTGGGATAGACAACGGTTTCGCCGACAGTAAAAGTCATAGAGAAAACACCCTTCGTAGACCTCAAGAATACCACGAAGCGCCGACAAAGACCCCTGCCGTTTCAGGGCATGGGTGCCATAGCAGACGCTGTGTCCACAGGTCAAAGGCAATTCCACCAGCCATCTCCGATACCATCGTGGGGGACTCTGCGCCCCTCGCACCGACCGACCGAAAGAGTGATCTGGTGAGCTCAGCACGACGTCGCCCCCTGGCTGTCGCCTCCGTTGCCGTGGTGACGGCCCTCGTCCTTGGCGGGTGTGGAACGAGCTTCAGCGCCCAGACCAACCAGCAGTACCAGCCGGGCGTCGGCGCCAACGCGCGCGGCGACATCGACGCGATGAACACCCTGCTGGTCGCCAACCCCGACGGATCGGCGACGCTCTCGACGGCACTGCAGAACAACCTGAAGAAGGACCAGACGCTGTCCTCCGTCACGGTCACGACGCTCGACGACCAGGAGCTCGAGGTCACGGCTCCCGACGAGCAGCTGCCGCTCAAGCCCGGCTACCTGACGCAGGTGGGAACCTCTGATCCGGCCGGCATCTTCATCGTCGACAAGGACGCCCCCGCGGGCCTCTACGTCAAGGTCACCCTGACCTTCTCGGACTCCTCGCCGATCACCGTCGAGGCCCCCGTCGTCGACCGCACCAGCGAGTACGCCGACGTGGTCCAGTCCCCCTCCGAGGCCGCGACCTCCGACGAGGACGCCGCCTCCAGGACCGAGGACACCACGACCGGCGACGGCCAGTAGGACCGCGAAAGCCCCCGCTGCGGCAGGCAGCAGGGGCTTCGGAGCGGGTCGGCCGGTCTCAGGTCAGCTGACCCGTGACCAGGTACACGACCCGGCGCGCCATCGACACCGCGTGGTCACCGATGCGCTCGTAGTAGCGGCCCAGCAGGGCGACGTCGACCGCCGGCTCCACACCGTGGTCCCAGGAGTCGCCCAGCAGTGACCGGAACAGGTCCTTGCGCAGCAGGTCCATCTCGTCGTCCTCCGCCTCCAGCTGCGCGGCCTTGGCCACGTCACGGTTCGCGACGATGCGCGACGCGGAGTCGATCATCGAGTCCGCGACCGACGCCATCGACACGATGGTCGGGTGCAGGTGCTCCGGCACGGCCGACTCGGGCATGCGGCGGCGCGCGATCTTCGCGACGTGCACCGAGAGGTCGCCCATCCGCTGCAGATCGGCCAGCATCCGCAGCGTCGCGATCAGCTGGCGCAGGTCGGTGGCGACCGGCTGCTGCGTCGCGAGCAGGAGGAGCGTCCGTTCCTCGATCGTCTCGGTGGCCTCGTCGACGTCCTTGTCGCCGGCGATCACCGACTCGGCGATCTGGCCGTCCGCCTCGAGCAGGGCGGTGGTGGCGTCGGCGACGGCACGCCGGACCGTACCGGTCAGGGCCACCAGGTCGTCGACGATGGCATCGAGCTGTTCGTAATACTGATCGCGCATGTATGCCACCGTACGGATCGGCGGTGAACGGACGGCGACCCCTGGTGAACGGGGCATGAACGCCAGCGGAAAGGCCTGTCTCTGCGACCACCGCAGGACGGTTCCTTGCCAGCGCGGCCCTATCCTCGAGGTGTGGACACCAGCGCGGGCATGGCGATCGCCGGAGCGATCGGTGCTGTCATCGGCGCGATGGTCACGTACGTCTGGCGCTTCAGCGAGAAGAGGCAGCAGCAGACCGTGCCCGAGCCGACCCCCGTGGTCCCGCCCGGAGCGGAGCTCGTCCTGTCCGTGCTCTCGTCCTCCGCGGTCCTGATCGACTCGGCCGACACCGTCGTCAAGGCGTCCGCGCCGGCGTTCGCGATGGGGCTCATCCACGACGACCGCCTCGAGCCGGACGAGCTGATGGCCCTGGTCCGGCAGGTGCGCCGCGACGGTCAGGTCCGCGACGCCGACATCTCGTTGCAGCCGCGCCGTGGCAGCACGGCACACATCCACGCCCGCGTGGCCCCCCTGACGTCCCGCCTGATCCTCGTCCTCGCCGACGACCGCACCCGCGAGCAGCAGGTCGAGTCCATCCGACGCGACTTCGTCGCCAACGTGAGCCATGAGCTCAAGACGCCGGTCGGCGCACTGAACCTGCTGGCCGAGGCCGTCGGCGAGGCCAAGGACGATCCGGAGGCGGTCGTGCGGTTCGCCCACCGGATGCACCTCGAGAGCGACCGCCTGACCCGTCTCGTCCAGCAGATCATCGATCTCTCCCGCCTGCAGAACGACATCCTGAGCGACGACGCCACGACCGTGAAGGTCGGCGAGCTCGTCTCCGAGGCCTGCGAGCACTCCGCGACGGACGCCGAGCACAAGGGCATCGAGATCGTCGCGTCGGTCGAGCCCGACCTGTTCGTCCATGGGGATCGCGCCCAGCTGCACGCGGCGGTCAGCAACCTGGTCGAGAACGCCGTGACGTACAGCCCCGAGGGCTCGCGGGTCGCCGTCAGCGCCCACCGCGACGGTCCCGACGTACGCCTGACCGTCACCGACAACGGCATCGGCATCCCCGGCGAGGAGCTCGATCGGATCTTCGAGCGCTTCTACCGCGTCGATCCCGCGCGGGCCCGCGCCACCGGCGGCACGGGCCTCGGGCTGTCGATCGTCAAGCACGTCGCCGCGAGCAACGGCGGAAGCGTGGAGGTGTGGAGCGAGCCGGGCCTCGGCTCGTCATTCACCCTCGTCCTGCCGGCCCACCACCACGACATCGAAGACACTGAGGACAGCGAAGAGGAGCAGGCGTGACGAAGGTACTGGTGGTCGAGGACGAGGCGAGCTACAGCGAGGCGCTGTCGTACGTCCTGCGCAAGGAGGGGTTCGACGTCGCGATCGCCGAGACCGGCCCGGACGCCCTGACGGAGTTCGACCGCGGCGGGGCCGACATCGTCCTGCTCGACCTGATGCTGCCGGGGTTGTCGGGCACCGAGGTCTGCCGCGCCCTTCGCCAGATCTCCTCGGTGCCGATCATCATGGTCAGCGCCAAGGACACCGAGGTGGACAAGGTCGTCGGGCTCGAGCTGGGCGCCGACGACTACGTGACCAAGCCGTACTCGCCGCGCGAGCTCGTCGCGCGCATCCGGGCGGTCCTGCGTCGCGGAGCCACCGACGAGGTCGACGACCACACGTCCCTCGAGGCCGGGCGCGTGCGCATGGACGTCGACCGCCACCTGGTGACGATCGACGGAGCCGTCGCGAAGCTGCCACTCAAGGAGTTCGAGCTGCTGGAGTACTTCTTGCGCAACCCCGGCCGCGTGCTCACCCGCGGGCAGCTCATCGACCGGGTCTGGGGCGCCGACTACGTGGGCGACACCAAGACGCTCGACGTCCACGTCAAGCGTCTGCGGTCCAAGATCGAGCCCGATCCGGCCAATCCCACGACCCTCACCACCGTCCGCGGGCTCGGCTACAAGTTCGACGCCTAGCCCCGACCTCCCTGCGGGAACCGGCTGCGGATGCTCCCCGCCGTCCGGGATACTCGGGTCACGCTCCCGGCACCTCGGGCGCGGTCAGGGGGCAGGCATGCGGTCGATGCCGCAGTGGTGGAACCGGCAGCACGGCGTCCTCAGGTGGACCGCGGGGATCGCGCTGTGCGCAGGTCTGTACGCGCTCGGATATCTGCTGGTCGCGTCCACCTTCGATCTGGACCCCGCTTCGGACCGGAGCATCATCTCCTGGCTCTTCATCCTCGTGTCCCTGCCGCTCGTCCCGGTCGGTGCCCTCATCCAGCGCCGCCGTCTCGGGGGCAGGGGCCAGCTCAGCCTCTACCGTCAGGCGTACCGGACGGGCGTCGTCCCCGAGGGAGCGGATGTCGAGAGGTGGCGCCCCGTCGCGCGCAAACAGCTGCGGTTCATCCGCGAGGGCCGCCGGGTGCACCTGATCTGGTGGTCCCTCATGCTCGCCGCCGTCGTCGCCGCCATCGGCACCATCCTCGTGCGCGGCACGGCGTCCTACCTGATCTTCATCCTCCCTGTCCTGGGTCTCCTCACGGTGCTGGTGGTCGTCAGCGCGTGGGGCCTCGACCGGCTCTGGCGCTGGCGCCAGGGTCAGTTCGAACGGCTCTCACGTGCACTGGACCAGGAGCGCGCAACCGAGCCAGCCGGCTAGCGCCCCTGGTTGGCGACGGCGGCGATCGCGGCCTCCGCGGCGGCCGGGTCGAGGTACGTCCCGCCCGCGATCGTCGGGCGCAGATCGGCGTCGAGGTCGTAGACGAGCGGGATGCCGGTGGGGATGTTGAGACCCACCACGGCCTCCTCGCTCAGCCCGTCGAGGTGCTTGACGAGCGCCCGCAGCGAGTTGCCGTGGGCCGTGACCAGGACCGTGCGGTGGTCGAGCAGGTCGGGCACGATCGAGTCGTACCAGTAGGGCAGCATCCGGTCGAGGACGTCGGCCAGGCACTCGGTGCGCGGCAGGAGCTCATCGGGCAGGGCCGCGTAGCGGGGGTCCTCGGCCTGGCTGAACTCGGCGTCGTCGGCGAGCGGCGGCGGCGGGACGTCGTACGACCGGCGCCAGGTCATGAACTGCTCCTCGCCGTACTGCTCCAGCGTGGCCTTCTTGTCCTTGCCCTGCAGCGCGCCGTAGTGGCGCTCGTTGAGCCGCCACGAGCGCTTGACCGGGATCCAGTGGCGGTCGATGCCGTCCAGGACGATCTGCGAGGTGCGGATCGCGCGGCGCAGCAGGGACGTGTGGGAGACATCGGGCAGCAGGCCTGCCTCGGCCAGCATCGAGGCGCCCTTGACGGCCTCCTCGACACCCTGCTCGTTGAGGTCGACGTCGACCCAGCCGGTGAAGAGGTTCTTGGCGTTCCACTCGCTGTGGCCGTGGCGCAGGAGGATCAAGGTGCTCATGCTCCGAGCCTATTGCGTCCGGGCGTCATTCGGGCTCCGGGTCCGCGTCCTTGAGCTCGGTGTGGATCTGATGCAACGCCTGCACGTAGTCGTTCTGCGACTGGATGCCGGCGAGCGTCCACTGCTGCTCGATCACCACGTAGGGCAGCTGGGCGATTCCCAGCGAGCGGCCCGTCTCGACCTGGGTGCGCACCTCGTCGGCGTACTCGGTGCTCGCGAGCAGGGCCTCGGCGGTCTCGAGGTCCAGCCCCACCAGGGCGGCACGGGTCGCGAGGGCGAAGGGGTCGCCGATGTCGGCCCCCTCCAGGAAGTGCGCCCGCCACAGCTGGTGGAGCAGATCGCGCTGGAACCCCGGTCCGGACTCGTCGGCCCACGTCAGCAGCCGCCATGCGTCGAACGAGCCGGCCTGGACGGCCTCCTCGAAGTTGAGATCGATGCCGGTGATGCGTGCTGCCGCGGTGACCTGCGCGTTGACCAGCTCGACCTTGTCGCGGCCGCCGAGGCGCTCGTCCAGCGCGTCGAGCAGCAGCCGGCCGTCGCTCGGCTCGTCGGGCTCGACCTGGAACGCCCGGTAGGTGACCTCGACGGGCTCCCCCGTCAGGATCGAGAACATCGCGGCGGCACGCTCGAACCGGGTCGACCCGATGTACGACCACGGGTCCGTCACATCGGCGAAAACGATGACCTTCACGCGCCCCACGCTACGCGAGCGGCGGTTGCCGCACGCCTACGGCTTCAGGTGCTTGAACGCGTCGAGGTTGCGGGTCGACTCGCCCCGGGACTCGCGCCACTGCCACTCCTTGCGGATGGACGAGGCGAATCCGAGCTCGAGGATCGTGTTGAACGACTCGTCGGCATAGGTCAGGACCGCGCCCAGCACCCGGTCCAGCTCGTCGGGAGTCACGGCGCCGAGCGGCAGGCGTCCGTCGAGGTAGATGTCGCCCGCGGAGTCGACCGCGAACGCGACGCCGAACATCTTGAGGTTGCGCTCGAGCAGCCACCGGTAGACGACCTGGTGGTTCTCGTCGGGGTTGCGGGCCACGAACGCGTGGATGCCGAGGGAGTGCTTGCCCACCTCGAGCCGACAGGTCGTCTGCAGCTTGCGCTCGCCCGGCAGGATCACCTCGAACGTGCCGGGGCGATGCTCGGTGTAGGCGAGGTCTGCTGCCTCCAGCGTGTCGACGATGACGTCGCGGACGGCGATCGGGCTCATGCGTGGGACTCCCTGCGGGTGGTGACGGCCTGCTCGTAGACGCCGAGCGTACGGTCTGCGGTCACGTCCCAGCCGAATCCCTCGGCGTGGCGGACGGCCTTGTGGCTCATCGCGTCGCGCAGCTCGCGGTCGGTGAGCAGACGGTGCAGCGCCGAGGCGTAGTCGGCCGGGTCGTGCCCGTCGACCAAGACGCCCGTGACACCGTCCGACACGGCCGTCGCGAGGCCGCCGACACGCGCCGCCACGACCGGCGTGCCGCAGGCCTGGGCCTCGATCGCGACCAGGCCGAACGACTCGTTGTGCGACGGCACGCAGACCACCGACGCGGCGACGTACCAGTCCGCGAGCACCCGCTGACCCACCGTGGGGACGAACCTGACGAGATCGGCCAGGCCGAGCTCGACGGCCAGGTCCGACAGCGCGGTCGGGCGCTCGAGACCCGATCCGGACGCGCCGCCCACGACCGCGACGACGAGTCGTTCGCGCAGGGACGGATCCCGCTCGAGCAGGACCGCGGCGGCACGCAGCACGACGTCGGGCGCCTTGAGCGGCTGGATCCGCCCGGCGAAGAGCAGCACCGCAGCGTCCTCGGCGATCCCCAGGCGCCGGCGCACCTCGGCCTGCTGCCCGGGACGGAACACGTTCACGTCGACCCCCGGGTGCACGACCGCGACCCGGTCCGGCTCCGCGCCGTAGAGCTCGATGAGCTCGCGGCGCTCCTCCTCGGTGTTGGCGATGAGGCGGTCGGCCAGACGGACGATCTCCTCCTCGCCACGGATGCGACCGATCGGCTCGGCGGCGTCCCCCTCGGCGAGCATCGCGTTCTTGACCTTGGCCATCGTGTGCATCGTGTGCACGAGCGGGACGTTCCACCGTTCCCGGGCGACGGTGCCGACCTGTCCCGAGAGCCAGTAGTGCGAGTGCACGAGGTCGAAGTGCCCCGGCTCGCGCTCGACCTCTGCGCGCAGCACGTCGCGGACGAAGGAGCACAGCTGCGAGGGCAGGTCGTTCTTCTCCAGGCCCTCGAACGGCCCCGCGGCGACGTGGTGCACCGTGATGCCCGGCTCGGGGACGTGCACCGCGGGCTGGTGGCGCGAGGTCGCGCGGGTGAAGATCTCGACCTCGATCCCCCGGGCGGCCAGCTGGCGGGACAGCTCGATGACGTACACGTTCATGCCGCCGGCGTCCCCGTCGCCGGGTTGCTCGAGCGGCGAGGTGTGCGCCGAGAGCATGGCAATCCGCTGGAGCATGTGCACCCGCCTTTCGGATCCATCGTCCCACCTGACTCCCACTCCGTCCTCCCCAGTGCTGGGCGTGCGCGGGTCTGCCACGATGGCCCCATGCCCACAGCCGTCGTGACCGGAGCCAGCAGTGGCATCGGCGCCGCCACCGCCCGATCCCTGTCCGCCGCCGGATTCCACGTCTTCTGCGTCGCCCGGCGCACCGAGCGCATCGAGCCGCTCGCCGCCGAGATCGGCGGCACCGCCGTGACGTGCGACGTCACCGACGAGTCGCAGGTCGCGGCGCTCGCCGAGACGGTCGGCCCCTCGCTCGACCTGCTGGTCAACAACGCGGGCGGGGCGATCGGCACGGACCACGTGGCGGTGTCCGATCCCGACGACTGGCGACGGATGTACGAGGTCAACGTCGTGGGCACGCTGCTGGTGACCCGCGCGCTCCTGCCGGCGCTGGTCGCGAGCGGCGCCGGCACACTGCTCAACCTCGGCTCGATCGCCGGCCACACGCCGTACGTCGGCGGGGGCGGGTACGTCGCGGCCAAGCACGGCGTCGCGGCCATGACCGAGACCCTGCGCCTCGAGCTGAACGGGCAGCCGGTGCGGGTCACCGAGATCGCGCCCGGCATGGTCCGCACCGACGAGTTCAGCCTCAACCGGTTCAGCGGCGACGCCGACAAGGCCGACTCCGTGTACGCCGGGGTGCGCGAGCCGCTGGTCGCCGAGGACATCGCCGACGCGATCACCTGGGTCGCGACGCGCCCGCAGCACGTCAACGTCGACCTGATGGTGCTGAAGCCGCTCGCGCAGGCCGCCTCGTGGAAGGTGCACCGGGAGGGCTGAGCCCCCGGACCGAGCCCTGCCAGGACGACGAGACCCCCACCGGATGGTCCCGGTGGGGTCTCGTCGAAGGGGTGGGTCAGTGCATCATGATCGGCGGCGTCGCGCCGTCCTCGTCGTCGAGCAGGTGCGACTCCTGCTTCTTGCGGGGGAGGAACGCGACCGGGACGAGCGTCACGACGAGCACCGCGAAGGCCACCCAGTACGACGTCGAGAACGCGTCGGCCAGGTCCTGGAAGCCCTGCTGCAGGACCGATCCGGGCACCTGCAGCATGTCGACGACACCTGCGCCCTGCTCGGTGTGCGATCCCGCCGCGAGCTGTGCGGGCGTCAGGCCACCCTCGACACCGGGCAGCTTCTCCGAGCCGGCGATGACGTCGCCGCTCTTCATCGCATTGGTCAGGACGACCGAGATCGTCGCGATGCCGGCGGCGCTGGCCACCTGCTGCGTCACGTTGAGCAATGTCGACCCGCGGGCCACATCCGAGGCCTTGAGGGTCTTGAGGGCAGCCGTGAACAGCGGCATCATCGTCGAGCCCATACCGAGGCCGGTCACGAACAGCCACCCCATGATCGTCCAGTCGGACGTGCCGGGGTCCGTGCTCTGCGCGACGCCGAACAAGCCCACCAGGATGCCGAGGAAGCCGAACGGGACGATGCGCCCGACCGGGATCCGGTCGCTGAGCGCGCCGGCGATCGGCATCGTCAGCATCGCGCCGACGCCCTGTGCGGCGATGAGCAGGCCGGCCTTCTTCACCGAGTAGCCGTCGACCTGCTGGAAGTAGGTCGGCACCAGAAGCAGCGCACCGAAGAACGCCGAGGCGAACAGGAACATCGTGATGATCGAGAGGGTCAGGTTGCGATCCCGGAACAGCCGCAGGTCGAGCAGCGGGTGCTTGGGCTTGAACGACCAGAACACGAATCCGACGATCAGCGCGAGGCCGATGATGGCCGGTGCGAGGACCTTCACCGCCAGGACGGTGCCCTCCTCGGGGATCGAGGAGACGCCGTACAGCAGTGCGGCCAGACCCGGCGAGAGCAGGATCATGCCGATGACGTCGAGCGACTCGCTCGGCTCAGGCGCGTCCTTGGGCAGCACGCGCGCGGCGTACGCCAGGCCGATGAGACCGATCGGCAGGTTGATCAGGAACACCCAGTGCCACGACGCAGCATCGATCAGGATGCCGCCGAGGATCGGGCCCATGATGGGGCCGAGCAGCATCGGGACGCCGAGGATCGCCATGAGGCGGCCCATGCGGTGCGGGCCTGCGGCCTTGGTCATGATCGTCATGCCGAGCGGCATCAGCATGCCGCCGCCGAGGCCCTGCAGGACGCGGAAGCCGATCAGCGCCTCGATGTTCCAGGCCGTCGCGCACAGCAGCGAGCCGATCGTGAACAACGCGATCGCGGTCATGTAGAGGCGCTTGGTGCCGAACCGGTCGGCGGCCCAGCCGGTCAGCGGGATGACCGCCGCCAGCGCGAGCATGTACGCCGTCGCGGTCCAGGCGACGGTCGAGTAGGCCAGCGGCTCGTCGCCGTCCGACAGCTCGGTCTGGAACGTCGGCAGGGCGACGTTGACGACCGTGACGTCCAGGATCGACATGATCGCGCCGAGCACGACGACTCCGGCGATCTTGAGCAGATCAGGGGTGATCTTGTCGTCGTCCTCGGACAACGGCTCGGTGGGGGCGGTCATAGGCAGTGCTCCTGGTTCTTGAGCGGGCGGAGGGTGCCGCCGGCAAGGATGGCGGACAGCGCTCGGTGCAGGTCTGCGCGCTGTTCTTCGGGGAGGGTGGCCGTGAAGGCGCGGATGGAGTCGCGCTTGGCGTCCACATGACTGACTGCGAGCTTCTCGCCGGCCGGAGTGAGGGAGACGAGCTTGACCCTCCGGTCGTCGGGACTCTCTCGGCGTTCGACGACGTCGAGCTTCAGCAGCTGCTCGACATTGCGGCCGGTGGCGGCGTCCGACAGGCCGAGCTCAGTCGCGATCGAGTGGATCGACATGGGCTCTGCCTTCTTCGCCAGCAGGAACAACGTACGTGCCTGCGAGAACGAGAGATCGAGGTCGACCATCGCGTCCATGCCGTCGGACTCGGCGAGATACATCAGGCGCATCACGAACTCCTCGAGCGCGCCGTAGAGCTGGTCCGGAGTGGTCACCCGAAGATGCTAACCATCACGCAACCTTTGATCAAATGAAATATTTGTTACGGCACAACGACATTCCCGCTGTCCGCTTTGCACCGCGATTCGTGCCCGGAGGGCTCGCACCCGTAGAATGGGAAGGCTCCGACTTTGGTGAGCATTCCCCACGCTTAGGACTTTTTTTCGCATGCCCATTCGCTCCGACCTGCGCAACGTCGCAATTGTCGCCCACGTCGACCACGGCAAGACCACGCTGGTTGACGCCATGCTCCAGCAGCAGGGCCACTTCGACGAGCACCACCTGCTCGCCGAGCGCGCCATGGACTCCGGAGATCTGGAGCGCGAGAAGGGCATCACGATCCTCGCGAAGAACACCGCGGTCCGCTACAACGGCCCCGGCGCCCCCGAGGGCGGCGTGACGATCAACATCATCGACACCCCCGGCCACGCCGACTTCGGCGGCGAGGTCGAGCGCGGTCTGTCCATGGTCGACGCCGTGATCCTGCTCGTCGACGCCTCCGAGGGACCGCTCCCCCAGACCCGCTTCGTGCTGCGCAAGGCGCTCGCGGCCAAGATGCCGGTCGTCCTGGTCGTCAACAAGGTCGACCGCCCCGACTCCCGCATCAGCGAGATCGTCGACGAGACGTACGAGCTGTTCCTCGATCTTCTCGAGGACGGTGCCAGCGAGGACGCCCTCGACTTCCCCGTCGTCTACGCCTCGGCCCGCGCCGGTCGCGCCTCGCTCAACAAGCCCGAGGACGGCGGCCTGCCCGACAGCGAGAACCTCATCCCGCTGTTCCAGACCATCATGGAGGCCGTCCCGGCCCCCGAGTACACCGAGGGCGCGCCGCTGCAGGCGCACGTCACGAACCTTGACGCCTCGCCGTTCCTCGGCCGTCTGGCCCTCGTCCGCGTGAAGGAGGGAACCCTCAAGAAGGGCTCCCAGGTCGCGTGGATGAAGGTCGACGGAACTGTCGACAAGGTCAAGATCACCGAGCTGCTGGTCACCAAGGAGCTCGAGCGCGTGCCCGGCGAGAGCGCCGGCCCCGGCGACATCGTCGCGATCGCCGGCATCCCGGACATCATGATCGGCGAGACGCTGGCCGATCCGGAGAACCCGGTCGCGCTGCCGCTCATCACGGTCGACCAGCCGGCCATCTCCATGACGATCGGCACCAACACGTCGCCGCTCGCGGGCCGCGAGAAGGGCACCAAGGTCACCGCGCGCCTGGTCAAGGATCGCCTCGATCGCGAGCTCATCGGCAACGTCTCGCTCAAGGTCGTCGAGACCGACCGTCCCGACGCCTGGGAGGTCCAGGGACGTGGCGAGCTCGCGCTGGCCATCCTGGTCGAGCAGATGCGTCGCGAGGGCTACGAGCTCACCGTCGGCAAGCCGCAGGTCGTCACCCAGGAGATCGACGGCAAGCTGCACGAGCCCATGGAGCGCCTGACGATCGACGCCCCCGAGGAGTACCTCGGCGCGATCACGCAGCTGCTGGCCGTCCGCCGCGGTCGCATGGAGCAGATGATCAACCACGGCACCGGCTGGGTCCGCATGGAGTTCATCGTCCCCGCGCGTGGCCTGATCGGCTTCCGCACCGAGTTCCTGACCGACACCCGCGGCACCGGCATCGCGCACCAGACGTTCGAGAGCTACGAGCCGTGGGCCGGCGAGATCTCGACCCGCCCGTCGGGCTCGCTCGTCTCGGACCGCGCGGGCGCTGCGACGTCCTATGCGATGACGAACATCCAGGAGCGCGGCACGCTGTTCATCGAGCCGGGCACCGAGGTGTACGAGGGCATGATCGTCGGCGAGAACTCGCGCGCCGACGACATGGACATCAACATCGTCCGTGAGAAGAAGCAGACCAACGTCCGCTCCAACGCCGATGAGTTCGAGAAGCTCGTGCCGCCGCGCAAGCTGTCGCTCGAGCAGTGCCTCGAGTTCTGCCGCGAGGACGAGTGCGTCGAGGTCACCCCGGCGAACGTCCGCATCCGCAAGATCATCCTGGACGCCACGGAGCGCAACCGCGCCAACCGCGGCAAGAAGTAGGCCCTAGGGCCGCACCCCCCTCCCCCGGCGCGGTGCGCTGGCGTCCACTTTCACCACTCTGGTGGACGCCATCGCACCGCCCTCCGAGGGGATGGGGCGGAACAGCGAGGCCCAGCGCCTCGCGAAGACCGGCTCCGGCCCGTCGTAGCCTCGCTCGACGAGCATCCGGTGCACCCGGCCCACCAGCGCCCGCGGGCGCTGGAGCATGGGATTGGTGACCTGCAGGTACGCAACCGATTCGTCGCGGAAACCGGCATAGCGGGCGAGATCCTTGCCGAACTGCTCGATCGACTCCGCGTGCTGGCGTCCCTCGTACTCCAGGACCAGCATCCAGAGCCGGAACAGCAGATCGACGCACCCGAGCCACTTCCCCCGGACGACCAGGTCGACGTTGGACTCGGGCACGGGCAGGCCCGAGAACACCACGAGCGCCCGCGTCTCCGACTCCTTCAACGAGCGTGATTCGGGCTCCAGGTGAGGCAGGACCCGACGCGCCTGACTCGCGCCCGGGCGCCACGGATCGCGAGCGGCCAGCTCCGCGATCTCGACGATCGTCGCGTACTGGCGGTACAGGAGCCAGTCGCCCACCTTGATGGCGTCGATCAGGCGAGCCGTCGAGCAGTACTGGATGAACGCCGCAGCCGGCGTGACACCGACGCTGTCCAAGGGCGGCAGGACCTCCGTCCGATGGACGAACATGTCGTCGAGCGCGATGTGCAGGTCGCCGGCCACCGTGAAGTGAAATGGACGCTCGGGCCCGACGTCGAGACCCAGGGCCTGGAGCCTCGTGACGTGGCTGAGGTGCGCGCGCTCAGGGACCGCGAGCGAGGCTGCCGTTATCCAGTCCTCCCGCGTCATGACGTGGTCGCGGTGCACCCAGACCCGCACGAAGACCCGGCGGAATCGGCTACCGCGCAGGACCTTCTCGCTGAGGCCGAGTGCACGCGCCTCGGCCGCGGTGAAGGGGCGAGAGGCGAGCTCATCCGGCACTGGCAGAGGACGGGGCATCCCACCACCGTGCGGCCGTCCAGCCACTGACGTACGGCCCGGGCAACCGCCTGTGCACGACCGCGCACCCCCAAGCCCCCTGTGGACCCGGGGCGGTGCGCTGGCGTCCAGCCACGGGGCTTTTGTGGACGCTGGCGCACCGCCCCGGGGGGCAGGGGTCAGAGGACTCCGCGGGGGCGGAACTGGACGCTGATGCGCGGGCCGACGGGGCGGGCGGTCTTGAGGATCGCGTGCTCCCAGGTGCGCTGGCACGACCCGCCCATGACCACGAGATCGCCATGGCCGAGGGCGAAGCCGATCTGCGGCCCGCCACCGCTCGGGCGAAGCGACAGCCGACGAGCGGCACCGAGCGAGACGATCGCGACCATCGTGTCGTTCGTCCGGCCACGGCCGATGCGGTCGCCGTGCCACGCGACGCTGTCGCGGCCGTCGCGGTAGTAGCACAGGCCAGCCGTCGCGAACCGCTCGCCGAGCTCGGGCTCATAGTGGTCGGACAGCATCTCGCGAGCGGTCAGCAGCAGCGGGTGGGGCAGCGCGTCACGGGTGCCGTAGTGGGCCAGCAGGCGCGGCACGTCGACCACCCGGTCGTACATCTCCCGGCTGTCGGCGCGCCACGGCACCTGGCCCTGCAGGGACAGGAACACGTCGTCGGAGCCGCTGATCCATCCCGGCTGGACGTCGACCCACGCACCACCGGACAGCAGGGTGCGCTCGGGCGCCAACCGCGCGATCTGCGGCTCGACACCCGCGTCGAGCAGCGATCCCTGGTAGTAGTCCGTCATCCCCCGAGCCTACGCTCCGTCGAACACATGTTCTAGCCCCCGTGCCCACTAGGCTCTGCTCATGGACTCCGCCTGGGACCGGCTGCTCGACCTCGTCGACCGCCTCGCCACCGATCCGACCCTCACGATCGGCGCGGAGAACGAGGCTGAGATGGTGCCGTTGATCAGCGCGGCGATGGAGGTCCACGACATCGACAGCGAGCTGGACGTCCCCGACGTCGCCAGGTGGCTGGTCGGCCTCGTGCACGCCCACCGCGCCGTCCGCGCGGCCCACCCCGAGGTCGATCCCGAGGACGACCTCTCGGACTTGCGCGTCATCGTCACCCGCTGGCTCCACCGCGCTCGACCACGCTGACGGTCATACTTTCGGTCGTCCTGTCATGGACGTCCGGACGATGCCGCCTCACGTCGTCGGCGGGGAGGATCGAGGCATGGGATGGACGCTTCGCACTCATGGCACCGCCTACGACGTCGTCACAGGCGAGGGCGTCCGTGAGGCGCTGCTCGTCGCAGACGGCGTCGAGGTCGACCGGCGATCCGCAGGGTTCTGGGGCCGGACGAGACTGACACACGAGGACAGCGCCCGCTTCGAGGTCCAGTGGGGCCCGCGCAACACCATCGTCGCGGCGCACCTGCTGGAGGAGGCAGAAAGCGGACCACACCGGACGCCCCTCGTGCCGCCGCCGGGCTCGAGGGCCGCGAAGCGCGAGGAGCTCGCGCGGGACCACCCTCGACTGTTCGTGGCTCACCGCGTCGGGCAGGCGCTGGGCCAGATCCTCCTCGGCACCCTGGGCATCGGAGCGCTGGTCGCTGCCGTCTTCGGGGCGCTGCTCCCCCGTGTCGACCTCTCGTGGATCCCGTCGCCCGACCTGCCCGACCTGCCGTGGCCCGACCTCCGGTGGCCGGAGCTGCCGGGCTGGCTGGACGCCGTGCTCGCGGAGCAGAAGTACTGGCTGCCGGTGGTGATCGCGCTCGTCGTCGCCCTCCGCGAGCTCGACCGGCGACGCGTCAAGGACGCCGAGCGTCAGGCAGCCGAGCGAGAGGCCCCGGTCACTGCGGCTCCTCCTCCTCCGCCCGCTCGACGACGAGGACGAACTCGCCGTCGTGCTCCTCGACGCCCGTGACCACCGCGGTCTCGACCATCTTGCGCCCGAGACGACCCCGCACGACCATCGGATCGGTCTGCAGGTCCTTGTAGAGGGCGATGCACAACGCGATCATCACGAGGACGAACGGCACCGCCGCCACGATCGTGATCTGTTGCAGTCCGTTGAGGGCGTCATCGCCTCCGACGACGAGCATGATCGCCGCGACGCCGCCCATGACGGCACCCCAGAACACCACGGTGCGGCGCGACGGCTCGATCGAGCCCTTCTCGCTCAAGGTGCCCATGACCACCGCTGCCGCATCGGCCCCCGAGACGAAGAAGATGCCCACCAGCACCATGACCAGGACGGTCGAGACCCCCGCGATGGGCAGGTGGTCGAGCACCGCGAACAGCGCGGAGTCGGTGTCGACCGCGCCGGCCTTGTCGATCAGGTCGCCGGTCCTGCGCTGGACGTCGATCGCTGTGCCGCCGAAGATCGCGAACCAGACGAGGCTCACGAGGGTCGGCACGAGCAGAACGCCCGTGACGAACTGCCGGATCGTGCGGCCGCGGCTGATGCGGGCGATGAACATGCCGACGAACGGCGTCCACGACACCCACCAGGCCCAGTAGAAGATCGTCCAGCCGGCCAACCACTCCTCCATCGCCGCGTCGCCGCTGGCCGCGGTGCGGGACGCCATCTCGGTCATCTGCGAGACGTAGTCACCGAGCGCGGTCGGCAGCAGGTTGAGGATCAGCAGCGTCGGGCCGGCCACGAAGACGAACAACGCCAGGACGAGCGCCAGGACCATGTTGGTGTTGGACAGCCACTGGATGCCCTTGGCCACGCCTGACACCGCCGAGGCGATGAACGCGATCGTGAGCACCACGATGATCACGACCAGGACGACCTTGCCGACGTTGTCGACCCAGCCGTTGTACTGCAGGCCGCTGCCGATCTGCAGCGCACCGAGGCCCAGCGACGCCGCCGAACCGAACAGGGTCGCGAAGATGGCGAGGACGTCGATGACCCGTCCGATCGGTCCCGCCGCGCGGCGCTTGCCGATGAGCGGGGCGAAGGCGGACGAGATGAGCTGCGAGCGTCCCTTGCGGAACGTGCCGTACGCGATCGCGATGCCCACGACCGCGTAGATCGCCCACGGATGCAGGCCCCAGTGGAACATCGTCGTGGCCATCGCCGTCTGCATCGCGGCGTCGGACTCGGCCTCGGACATCCCGGGCGGCGGGGACGCGTAGTGCGAGAGCGGCTCCGCGACGCCCCAGAACATCAGGCCGATGCCCATGCCCGCGCTGAACATCATGGCGACCCACGAGACCGTACGGAACTCCGGCACCTCTTCGTCGTCCCCGAGCGGGATGCGTCCGTACTTGCTGGCCGCCAGCCAGATCACGAAGATCACGAAGAACGTGGACGCCAGCACGAACAACCATCCAGTGTTGGTGATCACCCACTTCTGGGCGCTGCTCGATGCCGAGCCGAGGCCCGACGTGCTGATCAGTCCCCACAGGACGAAGGCCACTGCGATGACGGCGGTCACCCCGAAGACGATCGGATCGATGCGCTCACGCCACGGCGTGCGCGTGGAGGACTGACTCATGAAATCTCCCGGTCTCGTAGATTTCTGCGCGTCGAGGACGCGCACGGCAACCTCGTGAGCCTACGTGGCGGCCGGCTCCGCCCGCGACTCAGTGTGCGGAACCACGCACCTGCGCGAGGTAGACGAGGGACCCGACGGTCCCGATCAGGTTGAAGATCTGCAGCGGGTCCCACCAGATCAGGTGCGCCACGAGCGAGACGCTCAAGATGATGAGCCAGCTGCGTTTGGGCAGGGTCTCCAGGTAGGTGAACTGCGAGGACTGCCGCGCGACGCAGTCCACCAGCGCGAACCCTTTGGCCGCGAAGAGGAGCAGCGACAACACGATGAGCAGGCCACCCTGCAGCTCGAACATGCTCGAAGGTTACCGCGCAGCAGCAGAGGCGGGCTCCCCGATGGGAGCCCGCCTCGTGATGCTGGTGCTGCAACGGGCCTACTTGGCGGCCGACGAACCCGTGCTCGGGGTGCTGGAGCTGCTCGGGGTGCTGGAGCTGCTGCCCGTGGAGCTGCCGCTGGGGGCGGCCGGAGCCTTCTTGGCCGCAGCCGACGCACCCGAGGAGGCGGAGGTCGCAGCCTTCTTGGCGGCCGGGGCCTTCTTCGCCGTCGTCTTCTTGGCCGTCGACGCCTTCTTGGCAGTCGTGGTCTTGGCGGCCGTGGTCTTGGCGGCCGAGGTCTTCTTGGCCGTCGTCGTCTTGGCGGCCTGCGCCTTCTTCGCCGGCGCCTTCTTGGCGGCGGTCGCAGCCTTCTTGGCGGCCGGGGCCTTCTTCGCGGGCGCCTTCTTGGCCGGCTCGGGCGTCTTCTTGACCGTCGTGTCGACCGCCTCAGCAGCCTTGCGAGCGGTGGTCGGCGCCTTCGAGGTCACCTTGGTGACCTGCGTCTTGGCGACCGTCACGTACTCGTACGCGGTCCTCTGCGCCTCGTCCGCCAGACCCTTGGCGGTCTTGGTGGCGTCCTCGACGGAGCTGTCGACGGTCTTGCGGATGTCGTCGACGTTCAGGCCCTTGGCCCGTGCGACGAAGCCTTCGGCCTGCTTGGTGAGGTCGGTGTACGTCGCGGCGGCAGTTCCGACGGCGGTCTGCACCAGGCCCTCGGCCTGCTTCTGCAGGTCGGCGATGTCGATCTTCTTGAACGACTCGGGCAGTCCCCGGACGTCGTCGACGAGGGATTTGACCTGGACGGTGATGGTGTCGGTGATGCTCATTTTTCCTCCTGGTTGGCTTCTGTCACTGTGGCGGCCAGCTCGGTGTCGGTCGCTTCCTCGGTGCCGACGAAGGAGCGGTAGATGTCGAGCAGCGCGGTCTTCTGACGCTCGGTGAGTTGCGGGTCGAGGGCGATGGCGTCCTCGACCATGCGCGCTCCGCTCTCGTCGGCATCGAGGATGCCGGCGCGAACGTAGAGCGACTCGGCCGAGATCCTGAGCGCCTTCGCGATCTGCTGCAGGACTTCTGCCGACGGTCGGCGCAGGCCTCGCTCGATCTGGCTGAGGTACGGATTGGAGACGTCCGCGAGCTCGGCCAGCTGTCGCAGCGACATCTGTGCCTGGCCACGCTGCTCGCGCAAGTAGTCGCCGAGTCCTCCGACAGTCTTCTGCACGTTCAGCTTGGCCATGCCTCCATCGTGCTTGCAAAAGTTAGCAAATGCAAGCAGTCCGGCTTGCGACCTGGGTCACAGAGGCTGGAATGCCAGGTCAGAAGGTGGTTCGCAGCTCTCCTACCTGCTTGCCGCCGCCCAGCACCACCGGCCGTTCGCGCAGCAGCGGGGCGTCGATCCCGGCCAGCTCGAGCGCCCGGTTCATCACCGCGTACAGCGGGCGCTCGGCGCCGTCCTCGATCTTCAGCGCGTACGCCGATCCGTCGGGCAGGCCGACCACGTAGACGCTCTCGGCGCCGGACTTCGCGACGAGCTCCGGGACGGCCCGCATCAGCTGGAGCTCGGCCCTGCGGGTGCCGCTGACGTACTCGGGGTGCGCCCGCATGGCCTCGACGAGCCGCGCGCCGCCCGACCCCTCCGGCTCCTGCACGATCCGTCCGATCGCGCGGGCGAGCTGCTGCAGCGAGGTCGCGAGCAGGGGGGCACCGCACCCGTCGACGCCGACCACGGCCGGCGGGCCGTCCGTGAGCTCGGTGAACGTCCGGGTGATCGCGAGCTGCAACGGGTGCTCGACGTCGAGGTACGTCGAGGTCGGCCAGTCGTTGACCACGCACGTCAGCAGCATCGCGGCGTGCTTGCCCGAGCAGTCCATGAGGATCGGCGCACGACCGCCTCCCCCGCGCAGCAGCTCCGCGTGCTCGTGCGGGTCCAGCGGGTACGACGGCGGCGTCTGCAGCGCGGACTCCTCGAGGCCTGCCAGCGCGAGGATCTCCCGCACCGCGTCGAGGTGGAACGGCTCGCCGGAGTGACTGGCCGATGCGAGGGCCAGCAGGCGTCCGTCCAGCGGCAGCCCCGCGCGGAGCATCCCCAGGGCCTGGATGGGCTTGTTGGCCGAGCGGGGGAACACGACGGTCCCCGGATCGCCCATCGACCACACGACCTCGCCGGACGGGTCCACCCCCACGGCGACACCTCGGTGACGGCTCTCGACGAGCCCGGACCGGATCACTTCTGCCAGAACGTCCACGTCCAACAGCCTAGGCGGCACGCCGGGCAAGACCCCCGTCTGCGCGAATTCTTCGCCTACCCTCAGAGGACTGGTCGGCTCGGTCGAGCCGCTTCCCCACCAGCAAGGTTGTTCTCAGATGCACTCTCGGATCGGTCGCGCCTGCGCGCTCGGCGTCCTCGTCCTCCTGTTCACCTCGGCCCTCACGGGGCCCGCCCAGGCCGGTCCTCGGCCCGCGGCACCCACCGGGCTCAAGGCCACCACGACCCACACGTCGGCGGTCCTGACGTGGAAGCCGGCTCGGCACGCCACGAAGTACCGCGCATGTCTCACGGTCGCCCGCGACAAGCCGTGCACCCGGTTCTCCCCGACCTCGTCCAAGCGGTCCTGGACCGTGACCGGGCTCAAGGCCACCGCCGACACCGACTACTACTTCCGCGTCACGGCCGGTCGCGGGTCCAGGACCCGGACGTCACCGCTCAAGGGCTTCAACCTCAAGCCGCCCGTGGTGCCGGACGCCCCCACCGGGATCCGGCAGGCCGTCAGCTGGAGCAAGGCCACGATCTCGTGGCCCGCGGCCCGGAACGCGACGAGCTACTCGGTCTGCCTGTCGGGCAACCGTGGACTCACCCGGTGCGCCCGGACGTCCGCACCGTCGGCGACGCGCTCCGTGACGTTCACGGGCCTGCGGCCCACCGGAGGTGGCGACTACTTCTACCGGGTCCGCTCCCACCGGGGCTCGAGGTCGGCGGCCTCCGCCGTGCACCGCATCGACCTGCCCTCGTCCCAGGTGCGCAGCGTCTCGCCGGCGCGGGGACGCGCGACCGGGAGCGTGACGGCCTCGTGGCCCGCAGCGGTCAACGCCGAGTGGTACCAGTTCCAGATCGCCAAGAACTCGGCCATGACGTCCAAGCTGCGCACCGTGACGACGGGGCGCACCACCGCCTCGCAGTCCAACCTGACGATCGGCACGACGTACTACTTCCGCGTCCGGGCGATCAACAACCCCTCGAAGGGCAAGTGGTCCCCGGTCCGCGCGCTGCGCCTGCCCTCGCTGCCCGCACGCATCAACGTGCTGACGTACAACCTCTGCGGCCAGGACAAGTGCGTCACCCGCGCGAACCGCATGAAGAGCTGGTCGACCCGTCGCGCATACGCCGGGCGCATCGCGCGTGGATCGGGCGCCGACATCATTGCCACGCAGGAGTCGCACGACAAGGACACGCGGTTCGGGCGCGAGCTGCCGGGCTTCGGTCTCGCGGCGTACTACAGCGCGAAGTCGCTGTTCTACAACAAGTCGAAGTACGACCTGCGACGCTCGGGCAAGGTCACGCTGAGCGCGAAGCGGGGCAAGTACGCGGTGTGGGCCGAGCTGCGGGACTCCGCGAGCCGGACCTCCGTCCTCGTGGTCGACGTGCACCTCCAGCCGTTCAAGGGCCGGGCGCTCGACGACGTCCGCAGCACCCAGACCAAGGTGCTGCTGCGCAAGATCGCCTCGATCAACCGGGACAGGCTGCCGGTCGTCTACGCGGGCGACTTCAACTCCAACAAGAGCAACGCCCAGCGACGCTTCCCCGGCGGGTACGACGCCCCGAAGCGGGTCTTCAACGCTGCGGGGATCGTCAACTCGCTCTCCCGGGCCACCAACCCCGTGCACCGCACGTACAACAGCGCGAACCAGGCCGTGAACCCGCCTCTGCGCAGCAGCGACCACGTCGACCACATCTACATCGATCCCCGCATCTCGGTGCGGCAGTGGCGGGTCGTGGTGTCCATGGCACGCAACGGCAGGGGGTACGCGAAGCCGTTCGCGACCGACCACAACGGGGTCCGCGCGATGCTCGACGTGCCGGGGCGATGACGTCACACGTCGGTCAAGGACCTGACGTGGGCATCCTGAGCAACTAGGGTCTACCCATGCGCATCCCTGTCGTCGGCGTTCTTGTCGGCCTGCTCGTCCTCGCCGGGCTCCAGCCGGCCGCGGCCGCCTCGACCCCGGGCAAGGTCGGTCTCGTCTCCTTCGTCGGGGCCAACTACTCCCGCACCCACGACACGACGAGCCTGTCGCTCGACTGGTCCGACATCCGTAGCGCAAAGAAGTACCAGGTCTTCATGTCGCGTTCGTACTCGATGAGCAAGGCCAAGACCTACACGGTGCGCTCGAGCAAGATCACGGTCTCCGGCCTGTCGCGCGGACGCGACTACTTCTTCCAGGTGCGCGGCATCAACGGCAGCAAGAAGGGCAAGAAGTCGACCCGGGTCGGCCGCACCACGATCGTGCGCCCGGGCCCCACCAAGGGCATGCTCGCCGTCCGCGTCATGACGTACAACCTCTGCTCGGCGGTCTGCGACCAGAAGAGCACGACCCGCTACCCGTGGGTGCGGACCTCCGCGACCAGCCCCACCCCCCGTCAGCCTGCGGCGCTCGAGCGCATCGCCGCCGCGAGCCCCGACGTGCTGGCCACGCAGGAGGCCGGCGAGCTCACGACCCCGCCGCCCGGCTACGCCGAGGCGATCAACGTGAGCGCGAAGCGGCTGTACTACAAGGCGAGCCGCTTCGATCTGGCCGACAAGCCCGCCTACGAGTACGGCAGCAAGGACAAGAACGGCTGCCGGGCCACCACGGCACCGGACGCGCAGACCGGGCACGTCTTCCTCGGGTGGCACGCCAAGGGCTGCCGCTACGCGGTCTGGGCCGAGCTGGTCGAGAAGTCCACCGGACGGCACTTCCTGACCTTCGACGTGCACACCGTGGCCGGCACCAACTCCACCGCGGTCACCAACCGCCGCGCGGAGATGAACCTGCTCTTCGCGGCAGCCGCACAGGTCAACACCGCCAACCTGCCGGTCGTGTTCGCGGGCGACTTCAACTCGCACAAGAACCGCACCCCCGACGTGGTGGGCGCCGCGATGAAGGCACACAACTTCCGCGATGCGTACGATCTCGCCCGCACCGTGGAGCGCCAGCACCTCAACAGCTACAACAACTTCAAGACTGCGCCTGTCATCAGCTACAAGTGGGGCGACCACGTCGACCACGTCTACGTGAACCCGTGGCGCAGCCGGGTCGACGCCTGGCGCAACATCGTGCTCATCGGCGCCGACGGCCGCCTGGTCAAGCCCATCCCCTCCGACCACAGCCCCCTGGTCATCGACGTGCGGCTCGGCTGACCAGCACGCCCGCGGCGTCGTAGTATTCGACCACCCTGTCCGCACGCCACTGGAGTCGTCCCGTCGTCACACGTAGAAAGATCGCTCCACCGCGCCGCCGCGCCGAGCCGCCCGGGCGATCCTCCCCGAAGCGCGTGGCCGGACGGCGCACGCGGCGCGGACCTCGACGGCTGCTGATCGTGCTGCTGTGCCTCGCGGTGGTCGGCGCGCTCGGCGTCGGCCTGTCGAGGACGTACGCGGAGCAGGAGAGACTCGAGGCGCCGACGGGCCTGACCGCCAAGCCCCTCACGCCGACCAGCGTCGAGCTCGACTGGCGCGGATCCGACAACGCCGAGGAGTACGTCGTCCGGGTCGGTCCCGACCGCGCGCTGACCCGCGCCGTGACGGCCAAGGTCAAGGCACGGGACGACCGGCGGCGCACCACGCTCACCCTCTCGGACGTCCGGGCCGCGGTCCCGGGCGTCGACCAGTACTACCGCGTCGACGCGATCAAGGACGGCAAGGTTCGTTCCTCGCGCATCGCCCGGTTCCGGCTCAAGCCGGCCCCGGTCCGCCGCCTCAAGGTGACCACCGTGACCCCCGGAGGCATCAAGGCCACCTGGCGCAGGACGCCGAACGCGCGACAGTTCGACGTGTCGATCGCGCGCGACAAGCGCTTCACCAAGAAGGCCACGACGGTGCGCACGCTCGGCACCGGCCGGACGTTCATCACCAATGGACTGCGCCCCGACACCGACTACTGGATCAGGGTCCGCGCCGTCAACGGCGACCAGGTGGGCGCCTTCACCAAGCCCGTGACGTTCACGACCGGTGTGCGCGAGTCGTCGTTCCGCGTCGGCACCTGGAACGTGTGCTCGGAGAAGTGCTCGGCCTACCCGAGCCGGGCCCGCATCATGGCCTCGTTCATCAACGCCAACAAGATCGACATCTTCGGCCTGCAGGAGGCCGGTGGCGAGCGCGTCGGCGCGACGACCAACGCGATCTTCACGGGCGGCTCGCAGGGCTTCGTGCGGGCCGAGGGAGGTGCCCGGGCGCGCTACATCTTCTATCGACCGGCCCTGTTCGAGCAGATCAGCGGCGGCAGCTTCCCGATCGGCGACGGGCGCGACACCACCTGGGCGAAGTTCCGGACCCGCGACACCGGACGCACGTTCTACTTCGTCGACGTGCACCTCGAGAACGGCAAGAGCGCGGACGCCAATGCGAAGCGGTCGCGCGAGATGGACGTGATGCTCGGCCGGATGGCGCAGATCAACGACACCGGCACCCCCATGATCTATGCGGGCGACTTCAACTCCGGCACCCACCGCGCCGCCGATGCCCCGGGAGTGAAGATGCGGGCGGCGGGGTTCGCCAACTCGTTCCTGCAGACCAAGGACGTGACGAACGGCCGCATCAGCACGAGCCACACGTTCGCGACCACGCTCCTCGCGGCCGGCGCCCACGTCGACCACATCTGGGTCTCGAAGGACTTCGACGTCGAGTCGTGGGCCCAGCTGGTCCGGCTCGACGGCGGCAGCTACGCCAGACCCGTCACCTCCGACCACAACCTGCTCAGCGCCGTGGTCGCCCTCGACGCCGCGAAGGCGTCGCTCGGCGACCCCACCCCGACGACGACCGTCGGCGAGCTCACCCCGTGACCCCTGCCCCCGTGACACGAAGGACGCCATGACCCCGCCGGACAGCCTCGACTCGTTCCACGCCGTGATCCCCGCCGGAGGCGCCGGCACCCGGCTCTGGCCACTGTCGCGGGCCGGGCGGCCCAAGTTCCTGCTCGACCTCGACGGCTCGGGGCGCTCCCTGCTCCAGCAGACCTGGGACCGCCTGCGCGAGCTGGTGCCGGCCGAGCGCATCCACGTCGTCACCGGCGCCGCGCACGCCGACGCCATCTGCGAGCAGCTGCCCGAGCTGACCGGTCTGCTGGTCGAGCCCTCGCCCCGGGACTCCATGCCCGCGATCGGGCTTGCGGCCGCGGTGATCGGCGCATCGGACCCGGACGCCATCATCGGCTCGTTCGCCGCGGACCACGTGATCGAGGGCCAGGAGGCGTTCGCGGCCGCGATCACGCAGGCCGTCGCCGTCGCCGGCACGGGCCTGATCACCACGATCGGCATCGCACCGACCGGTCCGTCGACCGCATTCGGCTACATCGAGTCAGGCCGGCAGCTCGACGTCCCCGGGGCGCCGTCCGCGCAGGCCGTCGCCGCCTTCGTGGAGAAGCCCGACGCCGAGACCGCGGCGGCGTACGTCGCAGGCGGCGCGCACAGCTGGAACGGCGGCATGTTCGTGACCCGCACCGACGTGCTGCTCGGTCACCTCGCGCGGCTCCAGCCCGGACTGCACCAGGGACTCGCGGAGATCGCCCGTGCCTGGGGAGGCGACCGACAGCAGGACGTCCTCGAGGCCACGTGGCCGCGCCTGACCAAGATCGCGATCGATCACGCAGTCGCCGAGCCGGTGTCCCTCGAGGGTGGCATGGCCGTGGTGCCCGGAACGTTCGGCTGGGACGACGTGGGCGACTTCGCCGCGCTCCAGGACGTCGGCACCGGCTCGTCCCCCGACACCGTCTGGGTCGACGCGAGCGGTCTGGCGATCGCGGCGGACCACACGACGATCGCCGTCGTCGGTCTCGTCGACGTGGTCGTCGTGCGGACCGCCGACGCGCTGCTCGTGACGACCCGCGCGCACGCCCAGCGGGTCAAGGACGTGGTCGCCGAGCTCAAGGAGCGCGGCCGCACCGACCTCGTGTAGTCCTAGGTGGCCGGCCCGTCGACCTGCTCGGCCTGGCCGGACCCGTCCATGCGACGACCACGACGCACCCGGCGCTCGCCGCCCGGCAGCACCAGGTCGACGAGCTCGGCCGTCGGCGCGTCCGGGTCGGGGGTGTAGGCCTGGGCGACCTCTCCGGTGCCCAGCACCCGCACGTCACCGTCGTCCGGACCGGCGTACATCGAGTCGCCACGCGCGAGCTTGAGGTGGTCCCCCGCACCGTTGACGAGCTCGACCTCGCCGCCCGTGCACACCACGATGCGGTGCGGTGCGGGAGGCAGCAGGACGCCCTCGGGCTCGGCCTTGGACGACTGGGTGACCGCGAGCGCGAACTCGCGCACGTCGGGGTTGAAGATGTCGGTCGAGAAGCCGAAGGGCTCGGGCGTCACGCGCGCGAGCCGCGACATGCCGCGCTCGAGGCACTTGACGAGGCCCGCGGGGTTGAGCGGCTTGGTGGTCAGACCGGCGCGCAGCACGTTGTCGGAGGCGGCCATGATCTCCAGGCACATCCCCTTGAGGTGCGCGTGGATGATGCCGGCGCCCAGGAACGCTGCCTCACCGGGCTGCAGCGTCAGCCGGTTGAGGGTCAGCGAGATGATCACGCCGACGTCGTCGGGATAGTGCTCGGCGATCTCGACCGCCGTGACGTACGCCCGCTTGACGTCGATGCCCGCGTTCACGAGCTCGCGGCACGCCTCGACGACCGCCGTGATCTCGTCCGCACCGATGCCCTCGGTCAGCAGCCGCTCGACGAGCCGGATGATCCCGCGGAAGCCCGGGGACGCGCGAAGGTCCTCACCCAGGCTGCGCGCCAGCGGCGTGTCGATGCCGTGCAGCACCCGCAGGATCTCGGCGGTCGGCCGGAATCCCACGAGCGTGTCGAAGGTCGTCAGCGCGTACGCCATCTCGGGCTTGTGGTGCGGATCGCGGTACGTCCGCTCAGGTGCGTCGAGCGGGACCCCGGCGGAGTCCTCGTCGGCGTAGCCGGCCTGGGCCATCGCCTGGCTGGGGTGCACCTGCAGGGACAGCGGCCGGTCGGCCGCCAGGATCTTGAACAGGAACGGCAGCTCCCCGGAGACCTCCGCGAGCGGGACCCGCTCGGGCGTGTCGAGGGTCGACGGCCCCAGCGGATGCGTTCCCATCCAGATCTCGGCCAGCGGCGAGCCGTCCGGCGACTCCCCGAGGAACTGCGGGATGTCAGAGGTGGAGCCCCAGTGGTAGCGCCGCGAGGCGTTGTCCAGCAGATACATGGGCGACCTTTGTGAGGGAAGGGGTCGGTGGGGCCCAGCCAGTCTAGTGGTGAAGCCTCACTTGTGCCGCGGCTTCCGAGCGGGCTTGCCGCTCGATCCCTTCGACTCGTACGAACCCTTGTCCGGCGCCTTGGACGGGTAGGGCCGGTTCTCGTGCGACCTCTTCGGGGGCGGGTTGCCCTTGCGGTCCTCGCGGGTGCGGCGGATCGGCGGCCCGCTGTCGGGCTGCAGGTCGATCAGCTTGCCCGAGATGCGGGTGTTGGCCAGCGCCTCGAAGACGGCGTCCGGCAGGTCCGCCGGGAGCTCCACGAGCGTGTGGTCCTGGCCGATCGTGATCTTGCCGAAGTCCGAGCGCTTGAGGCTGCCCTCGTTGGCCAGCGCACCGACGATCGCGGACGGGCCGATCTTGTGGCGCTTGCCGACCGCGACGCGGTAGACCGCAGCGCCCTCGGCGGGGAGCCGGTCGCTGCGATCGAAGCCTGCGGGCTTCTTGCGGGGCTCGAAGTCGCGATCGCGCTCGCGTGCGGGCTTCTTGGGCGGATCGGGACGCAGGAAGAACTCCTTGTCCGTCTGGCTCATGACCGCAAGGGCTGCTGCGACGTCGGTCATCGACACGTCGTTCTCGCTCGCGTACTCCTCGACGAGCGAGCGGAACGCGTGGAACTGCGGCGAGCCCATGCTCGAGGTGATCGCCTGGGCGAAGCGGCCCGCGCGACGCTCGTTGACCTCTTCGGCGGACGGGACGGACATCTCCTCGACGGGGCGGCCCGAGACCTTCTCGATCGCCGAGAGCATGCGGCGCTCGCGGGGGGTGACGAACAGGATCGCCTCGCCCGTGCGGCCGGCGCGGCCCGTGCGACCGATGCGGTGGACGTACGCCTCGGTGTCGTGCGGGATGTCGTAGTTGACGACGTGCGTGATGCGCTCGACGTCCAGGCCACGGGCCGCGACGTCGGTCGCGACGATGATGTCGATCTGCCCGGACTTGAGCTGCGAGACCGTGCGCTCGCGCTGGGCCTGAACCAGGTCGCCGTTGAGGGCTGCCGCGGTGTAGCCGCGGGCGCGCAGCTTCTCGGCGAGCTCCTCGGTGGCCGACTTGGTGCGGACGAACACGATCATGCCGTCGCCGGTCTCGACCTCGAGCAGACGCGTCAGGGCATCGACCTTGTGGTGGTGGGAGACCTGGATCCAGCGCTGGCGGACCGTGGTCGTCGACGTCGTCGCCTTGGGCGTCGCGATGTCGACCGGGTCGTGGAGGTACTTCTTGGCCAGGCTGCGGATCATCTTGGGCATGGTCGCCGAGAACAGGGCGACCTGCTTGTACTCCGGGGTGTCCGCGAGGATGCGCTCGACGTCCTCGGCGAAGCCCATGTTGAGCATCTCGTCGGCCTCGTCGAGCACGAGGAACTCCAGCGCAGTCAGGTCGAGGCTGCCCCGCTCCAGGTGGTCGATGACGCGGCCGGGGGTGCCGACCACGATGTGCGCGCCGCGCTGCAGGCCCTGCAGCTGGAAGCCGTAGCCCTGTCCTCCGTAGACCGGCAGGACCCGGATGCCCGGGAGGTTGACCGCGTACGTCGTGATGGCCTCGCACACCTGGAGCGCGAGCTCACGGGTCGGCGCGAGGACGATGGCCTGCGTCTTGCTGTTCTTCGGGTCGATCTTCTGCAGGATCGGCAGCGCGAAGGCGGCCGTCTTGCCGGTGCCCGTCTGCGCGAGACCCACGACGTCCTTGCCCTCGAGCAGGGTGGGGATCGCGCGGGACTGGATCGGGGTCGGCGTCTCGTACCCGAGCGAGCCGAGGCGCTCGACGAGGGTGTCGATGAGGCCGAGATCGGCGAAGGTGGGCGTGTCGACGGTAAGGTCGGATGTCATGCATTCTCCTGGGTAGACGGCGCGGGACCGGATCGGTCGAGAGTCCCGTCAGACCGATCGACAGCCCCAAATGCATGCCCAGGTCGCGGGAGGAAACGTACGCGCTCGACCCCACGATATCGGTCCCGCGCCGCTGGGGCGAAACTCACGGGACGTGTGATCGGACTCAGTGGCTGTCGGCGGTGACCAGGGCGTTGAGCCGGGTGCTGATCGTCGCGACCGCCTCCGCGATCTGGTCCGCGATCGCGCGGTGCACCTCGGGGCCCCGGCGGTAGGGGTCGCCGATGTCGATCTCGGCCGGCGCGAGGCTGCGCTGCTGCGCAGCCTGTGCGACGAGCTCGCGCGGGCTGTCGGCCGTCACGATGCCGCTCAGCGCAGCGAACTCGACGAGGGTGAAGCTGCGGCGCAGGGCCTGCGGGCTTAGGCCGAGGACGTCGGAGCGGTGGGTCCGGGTCGCGGTCAGGATCAGGTCGGCGGAGTCCACGAGGTAGGAGCCGATCGGGTGGGAGCGAAATCCCTCCGCGGAGTGGCCGAGGCGCTCGAGCTCGGCCGCCGCGGACGCGTCCATCGGCTTGCGGTCCCAGCCCTGGACGCCGGCGCTCGCGACCTCGTAGCGCGAGTCGTCGAGCTGGGCCTGCAGCAGCATCTCCATCATCGGGGAGCGGCAGATGTTGGCCGTGCAGACGGCGAGGATGCCGAACCGGGGGGCGCTCATGACAGCACCGGCCTGACGTGCAGCCCGGCCTCCGGGTCAACCAGCACCTCTTGGGACGCGGCCACCCCGTCGGCCTCGAGCGTCGCGGCCACGTCGACGTTGCGCTTGATCATCGCCAAGGCGATCGGGCCGAGCTCGTGGTGCCGTGCGGCGGTGCCGACGAAGCCGACGCGGACACCGTCCAGCAGGACGTCCGAGCCGTGCGGGGGGAGGTGGTCGACCGAGCCGTCGAGGTGCAGGCGCACGAGCCGGCGGGGCGGCCGGCCGAGGGTGTGGACGCGCGCGACGGTCTCCTGGCCGCGGTAGCAACCCTTGTCGAGGTGCACCGCGACGCCGAGCAGACCCGCCTCGTTGGGGATCGTGCGGTCGTCGGTGTCCAGACCCACCCGGACGCGTCCGGCCTCGATGCGCAGGGCCTCCCAGGCCCACATGCCGACCGGGTCGCCGAGCTCGTCCGGCAGGTCGGGGAGCGAGGCGCGGGGCACGATCCGCCAGGCCAGGCCGGGCAGCCCGATGACGGACCACTCGTGGGAGACGAGGGCCACCTCGACGCGCAGCATGAAGCGCATGCGGTCGAGGAACTCCACGAGCGCCGCACCCGCGCCGGGCTCGGTGTGCGCCCAGAAGGTCTCGCCGTCGTCCACGCCCGAGAAGGCGTGCTCGATCCGGCCCTGCGGGGTCAGCAGCAGGACCTCGGTCGGGGTGCCTGGCGCGAGACCCTCGAGGAACTGTGTCGTCAGGGAGTGCAGCCAGGTCAGCCGGTCGGGGCCGCTGATCGTGACGACGTCGCGGTGCGAGAGGTCCACGAACGTGCCGCCCTGCACGAGGCGGCGCTGCTCGGCCGAGATCGCGCCGTAGTGGGCCGCGACGCCGCCGTCCGGTGCGTCACCGGGCACGGCACCGGGCAGGGCGAGGAGTGGGCTGCTGTCAGACACGCTTGAGCCGCCCCCACAGGTGCGACTGCATCTCCTGGCCCTCGGCAGCCATGTCCTGCGCGTACATCAGGTCGCCCTCGACCAGCCCGTACATGCGCTGTCCAGCGGTGTACTCCTTGGCCGTGGACGTGCGAGCGACCAGATCGGTCGCCAACGTGATCCGCGGCCCGTCCACCTCTCCGTACCAGACCTCGGCGTAGCCGGTGGGGTGAGCGAGGACGAGCTCGAGCTGATTGCCGCCGGCCGGACGCAGGAAGCCCGTCTCGATGGCTCCGGGACGCAACCGCTCCCCCGCCTCGTCGGTGATCCACGTGCGGCTGAAGTAGTGCAGGAACGGCCGGGTGTCGTGCGCGAACACGACGTCCTGCTCGTACGAGAACGGCTCGATCGTGGGGTAGTCGCCCTGGCCGTTGCCGTGCCAGTTGCCGAGCAACCACACCACAGGCATGAGGTCGGGGTGGAGGTCGGACGGGATCTCGAACGGCATGGATTCCAGTCTACTGGGCGCGGCTACGCTCGACGCATGAGAGCCGTCGTGCAGCGAGTCACACGTGCCCAGGTCGACGTCGCGGGCGAGACGGTGGGCGAGATCGGTCCGGGGCTCATGGTCCTGCTCGGGGTCACCCACGACGACACCGCCGAGGTGGCCGGGCGGCTCGCGGCCAAGATCTGGGGGCTGCGCATCATGCAGGACGAGCAGTCCGCCGCCGACCTCGACGCGGGCATCCTGGTCGTCAGCCAGTTCACCCTCTACGGCGATGCGCGCAAGGGGCGGCGCCCCAGCTGGACGGCCGCCGCACCCGGGCCGGTCGCCGAGCCGCTCTACGACGAGTTCTGCGCCGCCCTGCGGCGACTCGGCGCGACCGTGGCGGAGGGGGTCTTCGGCGCGGACATGCAGATCTCGCTGGTCAACGACGGCCCGACGACACTGATCCTCGAGATGTGAGCAACGACAGCGAGGTGCGCCCGACCGGAGCCGGGCACACCTCGCTGTCGTGCTGTCGTGGCTCAGACCGCGACCGCGACCTCCGCGACGACGCCCTTGGCGGCCGTCACCGTGTTGTCGACCGAGACCGCCTTGGGAGCCAGCGTGCGCAGGGTCCACTCGCCGGGGCCGGCGAAGAAGCGGAACTGGCCCGTGGCCGAGGTCGGGACCTCGGCGGTGAACTCACCCGTGCGGTCGAGCAGACGCACGTACGCGTTGCCGACCGGCTGGCCGTCACGCGTGACGACACCCTGGATCACGGCCTGGTTCGCCACGTCGACGCCCTCGAGGGAGGGGCCGCCCTTGACTGCGCCGCACATCAGGCGACACCCGGCTCGTCGCCGAGCGCGACGGGGACGCCACGAAGGGACCCGTACTCGCTCCACGAGCCGTCGTAGTTCTTGACGTTCTCGAGGCCCAGGATCTCCTTGAGCACGAACCAGGTGTGCGAGCTGCGCTCGCCGATGCGGCAGTACGCGATCGTGTCCTTGCCGTCCTCGAGACCCGCGTCCGCGTAGAGGGCCTTGAGCTCCTCGTCGCTGCGGAACGTCCCGTCGTCGTTGGCGGCCTTGCTCCACGGCACGTTGCCGGCCGTGGGGATGTGACCGCCGATCTGGGCGGCCTCCTGCGGCAGGTGCGCGGGGGCCAGCAGGCGGCCGGCGAACTCGTCGGGGCTGCGCACGTCGATCAGGTTCTTGGTGCCGATCGCCTCGATGACCTCGTCGCGGTAGGCGCGGATCGAGGTGTCCGCCTCCTTCGCGGTGTAGGTCGTGGCCGGGCGCTCGGCGACGTCGGTCGTCAGCTCACGCGAGTCCAGCTCCCACTTCTTGCGGCCGCCGTCGAGCAGGCGCAGGTTCTCGTGGCCGTAGTACTTGAGGTACCAGTAGGCGTAGGCCGCGAACCAGTTGTTGTTGCCGCCGTAGAAGACGAGCGTGTCGTCGTTGGCGATGCCCTTGGCGGACAAGAGCTCCTCGAGCTTCTCCTTGGTGACGAAGTCGTGACGCACGCCGTCCTGGAGGTCCTTCTTCCAGTCGAGCTTGACGGCACCGGGGATGTGCCCCTTGTCGTACGCCTCGGCGTCCTCGTCGACCTCGACCAGGACGATCTTCGGGTCGTTCAGGTGCTCCTCGACCCAGTCTGCTGTGACGAGCGCGGATTCGCGGCTCATGCTTACCTCCGTTGTGCCCGAGCGGGCGTTGGTTGGACGTTCGTGAAGTGGTTGAGTGGTGGTTCAGGCGCCGACCGGCGCGAGCCGGCGCAGCGCGAGGTACATCTCGCAGCCGAGGCACAGGCCCACGACTGCGTTGAGCAGGGCCGCGACGAGCGCGAGGCCCGTCGCGACGAGGGACAGGGTCGTCGCTCCCGCCAGCAGTGCGACGAGGGCGACGCCGGTGAAGGTCAGGCCCACGACCTGCGCGAAGCGCGGCGGACGGGCGTCCTCCCGCACGAGCGGCGGGCCGATGCGTGGCAGCACGAGCCGCCGGTACAGCACCGCGTAGGGCGAGGCACCGAGGCCCACGAACGCGGCCAGCGCGAACACCACGACCTGGACCGCGAGCAGCACGGTGCGCACGGGCTCCGCAGGGATCAGCAGCACCGCCGCGAGGACCGCCGCCGTGATGCCGGCGACGACCCGCAGACCACGTGGGTCCACCTGGAGGGGCTGGGACATGATGCTCCTGCGAACGGGACGGCACGACCTGGACGTGCAGGTGTGCCCTGGCTGATGGGCGTCGAGATCAGCGCGCGCGACACAGCGACGAGCGCGTACGGCAGTTGTCCACTGCACGTCGGCGCGTCAGGTGTGTCGTCCGGAACATGGCTCCACAGTAGAGGCACCGGTCGCCGAACACCCGCATCGATTCCACCATGTGGACATGTGTCCCGTATGCCGAGACGCCGGAGCTTCTATCGAGCGTCGACGGCACGGTCGAGCGCCGCCATCACCTGCTCGCGACGCGGGAGGCCGGAGGCGCGTGTCGTCACGGCACCGCGGGCGTCCAGCACCAGGACGGTGGGGGTGCGCATGATGCCCATCTCCCGCACCAGGTCGAGGTGCTCCTCGGCGTCGATCTCCACCGTGGTGACCCCGTCGACCTTCGAGGCGATGTCGGCCAGCAGGACGCGCGTCGCCCGACACGGGCTGCAGAACGCACTCGAGAACTGCACCAGCGTGGCGCGCTCGCCGAGCGGTGCGCCGATCTGGTCGGGCGTCATGACCTCGCGATCGTCAGCGACCTGCGAGAACCGGCCGTTCTTCCATCGCATCGCCAGCGCTGCGGCGGCCGCGACCACGACGGAGACGAGCAGGACGACGACTCCGATCACCGTGACAGCGTACGCCGCGGGGACGGCTCAGAGGTTGGGCAGCGTCAGGAGCTGGCCGCCGACGTAGACCAGCGGTGCCGCGAGGGCGACGGCCATGGCGCCGGGGAATCCCCAGCTCGCCGCGGCGTGGGCGCGGCCACGGGCGATCGCCCGGCCGACGATCTGTCCCAGCACGGCCGCGAGGGCCACGGCGGGACCGACGACGACGCCGAAGTAGACCGTCATGGAGGAGTCGACGACCGCCGCGACCGCCGCGCCCGCTCCTGCGCCGGCCAGCGTCGCGAGGCTCAGGCAGATCCACCGGTCGACCGGCAACGTCCAGGCGAGGAGACCGCCCGCGACGCCCGCAGCACCGACCGCGACCACCTCGGGCCCGTCGACCGAGTCCACCGCGCTGACCCATCCGGACGCGAGGGCGGCCACGACCGCCAACAGCACGGCGTAGCCGACGGACTGGACCAGGTGCGTACGCCCGTCGCGCCGCAGCATCTGGGCCACCAGCGCCACGAGCAGGGCGGCGGCGACGGCCGGGAGGACGCCCCCCACCATGCCGGTGCTGGTCGCGCCCACCACGTCGGGCGAGGTGCCGGCCGCGCCGGACAGCAGATCGGGCTCGAGCGTCAGGACCGTCGCGACGACGCCGGCCACCACGACCGGGACGAAGCGAGGCGACGGGATCGAGCGGTGCGTCGCGTCGAAGATGCCCGGGGCGGCCCCGATCATGACCTGCACCAGGAGCAGCGCTGCGCCCAGGACCCACGGGTCGGTGTACGCCGCCAGCGTGATGACTCCGACGAGGGCGACGGAGAACAGCGTGGATCCGAGTCTGGGCACCCCCGCATGATGCCAGTCGAGCGGTCAGCCGCCCGCGAACGGCGGCAGGAACTCCACGTGGACCCCGCGCGGGAGATCGACCTGGGCAGGATCCTTGGCCCCCACCGGCGTCTCGCCGACGAGGATCGAGCAGATCGAGATGACGTCGTCGAACCGGTCCCGGTCGCGGTGCCGGCGGCTGATCTCGTCGAGCAGCTCGGCCAGCGTCAGGGCGGCGACAGTCTCCTCGGCGACGCCTGCGGCCGAGCGCGCAGCGGCCCAGTAGCGAACTGTGACGTCATTCTCATTCGCGTCATCTTGTGGCAATTGATCGGACACATGTCGTATTCTCGTGCATGCAACGAGGCCACGGTGATTCACCATGGCCTCTTCGCATATCTGCACACTGTGCAAGCATGCTTGCCGCACGAATCGCAGCACCGGAGGCCGACGCCATGTCCCACCTGCTCCTGCTCACCAAGAGCACGCAATCGTCCGTCGAGGTGCTGCCCGCGCTCGCGCTGCTGCCCCACCACGTCAAGATCCTCCCCGCCGAGGCGAGCGCCCTGCTGGACGCACCACCGTGTGACGCGGTGCTGGTCGACGGGCGCCACGACCTCGCGCAGGTCCGCAGCCTGACCCGGGTCATCCGCACCACCGGTGTCGAGTGCCCGCTGATCCTCATCCTCACCGAGGGCGGCCTGGCCGTGGCCGCCTCCGACTGGGGCATGGACGACGTCATCCTCACGACGGCCGGCCCCGCCGAGCTCGAGGCCCGCCTGCGCCTCGGCGTCGGCCGCATCGCCGCCAGCTCGGTCGGCGACAACGAGAGCCACGTCATCTCCTCCAGCGGCCTGGTCGTCGACGACGCGACGTACACCGCGAAGCTCGAGAACCGCACGCTCGACCTGACGTTCAAGGAGTTCGAGCTGCTCAAGTTCCTCGCGCAGCACCCCGGACGGGTCTTCACCCGCCAGCAGCTGCTGCAGGAGGTGTGGGGCTACGACTACTTCGGCGGCACCCGCACGGTCGACGTCCACGTGCGCCGCCTGCGCGCGAAGCTCGGGACCGACAACGAGACGCTCATCGGCACCGTGCGCAACGTCGGGTACCGCTTCGTCGCGACCAAGTCCGAGCCTGCTCGCGACAGCGCCGACGTCACGGCCTGAGAGGGTGGGCGCATGGCCCATCTGACTGCCCAAGGACTCCTCGACCTCGTCCTCGACGAAGGATCGTTCGAGTCGTGGGACGAGCCCGTCGACCACAGCCGTCTCGACCCGACGTACCAGCAGGAGCTCCGCGCCGCGGCCGAGCGCGCCGGCACCGACGAGTCGGTGCTGACCGGACGGGGCCTCATGCGCGGGCGGCCGGTCGCGGTCGTCGTCAACGAGTTCCGCTTTCTGGCCGGCTCGATCGGCCGGGCCTCGGCGCTGCGCATCGTCGCGGCGGTGCGCCGGGCGACGGCCGAGGGCATCCCGGTCCTGGCCACGACGGCGTCCGGCGGGACGCGCATGCAGGAGGGCACCCCGGCGTTCGTCCACATGGTCGACATCACCCGCGCGATCATGGACCACCGCGCGGCCGGACTGCCGTACCTGATCTACCTGCGCCACCCCACGACCGGCGGAGTGTTCGCCTCGTGGGGCTCGCTGGCCCACATCACGATCGCGGAGCCGGGTGCGCTCATCGGCTTCCTCGGCCCCAAGGTCTACGAGATCATGGAGGGCAAGCCCTTCCCTCCCGGCGTGCAGGTCGCCGAGAACCTCGCCGACCGCGGGATCATCGACGCCGTGGTGCTGCCCGACGAGCTGCCGCTGCTGGTCGACCGGGCCCTGAGCCTGCTGGTCGATCCACCGACGCGGCGCACGCGTGAGCTCCGGACCGCCGAGGTCCGGCACGAGCGCTCCGCGTGGGAGTCGATCCAGATCACCCGCGGCCCCCGCCGCGCGGGCGTGCGCGAGGTGCTCCGCTACGGCAGCGACGCGACCGTGCGCCTCCAGGGCACCGAGAAGGGCGAGCGCGACAGCGCGATGATCGTGGCCCTCGCCCGCATCGACGGTCAGCCGTGCGTCGTGATCGGTCAGGACCGCACGACGCAGACCCGGTTCAAGCCGATGGGCCCGGCGGCCCTTCGCGAGGCCCGCCGCGGGATGCGGCTGGCCAACGAGCTGCGGCTGCCCCTCGTCTCGTTCATCGACACCCCGGGAGCAGAGCTGTCGCCCGAGGCCGAGCAGGGCGCGATCGCGGGTGAGATCGCGCGCTGCATCAGCTGGATGTCGACGATGACCGTGCCGACGGTCTCGGTCCTGCTCGGCCAGGGGTGCGGCGGCGGAGCGCTCGCGCTGCTGCCGGCGGACGTCGTGATCGCGGCGGAGAACGCATGGCTGTCGCCGCTGCCGCCCGAGGGGGCCAGCGCGATCGTGCACGGCGATCTCGAGCACGCGGCCGAGATGGCAGCGGCCCAGCGGGTCGGCGCCCTCGACCTGCTGCACAATGGCACGGTGCACCACATCGTCCCCGAGCCGGCCGGCGACACCCCCGAGGCGTTCGCCCGGGCGATGGCCGCCGAGATCGGCGCGCAGCTCGTGGCACTGAGGTCCCGATGAGCCTCCTGGACCTGGCCGAGCGGGCGACGCAGGCCGACGGCGTCGCGCCGTTCAACGAGGCGAGCCTCTTCGCGCTGCGCGAGGGCGCCCGGGCCCGGGTGCTGGTGCAGCAGTCCGACCGGTCCGGTGCGATCGTCGGCGCGGCGTACGCGGTCGGCGACGCCCCGGTCGAGATCGTCGTCGACCCCGATCGGCGTCGCGAGGGCATCGGACGCCGCATCCTCGACGAGCTCGTGGCCGACGGCGAGGAGAAGTTCTGGGCGCACGGCGATCTGCCTGGCGCGCAGGCGCTCGCCGCGTCCGCAGGACTCACGGTCGCTCGCGAGCTGCTCGTGCTGCGCCTGACGTTCGACGGCCCGCCGGCCCCCGAGCGCGAGATCGACGGCGTCACCCTGCGGACGTACCGACCCGACGACGCCGAGGCGATCCTGTCCGTCAACGCGCGGGCGTTCGCACACCACCCCGAGCAGGGGGCCATGGACCGGGCCGACCTGGACCGCCGGATGGCCTCGGACTGGTTTGATCCCGCGGGCCTCTTCGTGGCCGAGCGCGACGGCCGCGTCATCGGCTTCCACTGGACCAAGGTCGAGGACGGGATCGGCGAGGTCTACGTCGTCGGCATCGACCCCGACGCCCAGGGCGGCGGTCTCGGCACGGCGTTGACGGCCCGGGGACTGCGGCACCTGCACGAGCAGGGCCTGCCCGTCGTCGACCTCTACGTCGAGGGTGACAACGCCCCCGCGCTCAAGGTCTACCGCAACCTCGGCTTCCGCGACCACAAGAAGGACGTCCTCTACTCCACCCACCGCTGACGCGCGCCTCCCGTCCGCTGACGCGCGGCCCCCGTCCGCTGACGCGCGGCCCCCGTCCGCTGACGCGCGGCCCCGGTGCGCTGAGGCGCGCCTCCCGTCCGCTGAAGCGCGGCTCCCGTATGCGGACCGGCGACCCGGAGCCTCCCCTCGGCGTCCCGGAGGCGCGCGTCAGCGTTGGGGTGGGTCAGGAGAGGCCGCGCTGGAGGGCTGCGGCGGCGCGGCGGACGGCCTTGGGTGCGGTGCGGCCGATCGCGACCATGTTGACGAAGCCGTGGATCAGACCGTCCTCGCGGACGTGCTCGACCGGGACCCCGGCGTCGCGCAGCTTCTCGGCGTACGAATCACCCTCGTCGAGCAGCGGGTCGAAGCCCGCCGTCACGACGTACGCCGGTGCGACGCCGGAGACGTCTCCGTAGAGCGGCGAGAGGCGAGGATCGGACCTGTCCTCCCCACCCACGAGGTAGTTCTCCTCCGCGAGGTCCATGAACGCCTTGGTGAGGAAGAAGCCCTCGGCGTACGTGGTGCGGCTGGGGGCCCGGTTGAGGAAGTCCGTCACCGGATAGATCAGCAGCTGGAACGCCGGAGCGCTCGCGGAGCCAGCGGTCTGCTGCGCGACCACCGCGGCGAGATTGCCGCCCGCGCTGTCGCCGCCGACCGCGATGCGGTCGGGATCGATGCCCAGCCCCGGCGCGTGCTCCACGATCCAGCTCCACGCCGCCAGGACGTCGTCGACCGCGGCCGGGAACGGCGCCTCCGGGGCCAGGCGGTAGTCGACCGCGACGACCCGCACCTGCGCCTCCTCCGCCAGGAACCGGCACGTCGCGTCGTGGCTCTCGAGGTCGCCGTAGATCCAGCCGCCGCCATGGAAGAACACGAGCGCCGGCGCCCGCCCGGTCAGCCCGCGCGGGGTGTAGAAGCGCAGGCCCAGCGGGCCGCCGGGACCGTCGATCGTGCGATCCGTGATGGCGCCGATCGGCTGGTTGCCGCCCGCAAGCCTCGACGAGGACACGATGATCCGGCGCCCCCGGCTGATCGCGACGGACTCGGCCGCCGGTCCCTCGAGTCGCTGAAGGCGAAGCAGCAGCTGCATCTCGGGGTCGAGCGTACGGCCGTTGACGACGACGGGCGGGCCCGCCAGACGAGCGATCGCGGGACGCGGCAGCTGCATCAGAGCGCGGGCGGAGGCACCCCGCGCGGCGCCGATGAGCTGGGGAACGAGTGCCATGCGGTCACGCTAGTGCCTGAAGAGGTCCGCGCGGTCCTTGTTCAGGCCGCGTTCACGTTGATCTGCCACTCTGGACAGGTGGACACACACGACATCGCGGTCGCTGACCTGGAGGACCCGGCCTCGCCGGACGAGTTCGACGTCGACCCGCCGTTCGACCCGGCCGACAGCACGCTCCCCCCTGACCGCTTCCTGGACCGCGAGCTCTCGTGGATCGCGTTCAACGCCCGGGTCCTGGAGCTCGCGCAGGACGAGAGCCTGCCCCTGCTGGAGCGCGTACGCTTCACGGCCATCTTCGCGAGCAACCTCGACGAGTTCTTCATGGTGCGCATCGCCGGTCTGAAGCGGCGCATCGCCGCCGGCGTCGCAGTCCCCGCTGCGAGCGGCCTCAACCCCCGTGAGGTCCTCTCGCGCAGCCTCGCCGCGAGCCAGGAGCTGCTGATCCAGCAGGCCGACACCTATCACGACCATCTCGTCCCGGCTCTGGCCGCGGAGGGCATCCACCTGCTGCACTGGGACGCGCTGCGCCCCGACGAGCAGGAGCAGATCAGCGCGACGTACCGCAACCGGGTGTTCCCGGTCCTCACCCCGCTCGCAGTCGACCCGGCCCACCCGTTCCCGTACATCTCGGGGCTCTCGCTCAACCTCGCGCTCGTGATGCGCAACCCCGACACCGGCAAGGACCACTTCGCGCGCGTCAAGGTCCCGCCGATCATCAACCGCTGGATGGAGGCCGATCCCGGACGCTTCGTGCCCCTCGAGGAGGTCATCGCGGCCCACCTGGACCTGCTCTTCCCAGGCATGGAGGTCATCGCCCACCACGCCTTCCGGGTGACCCGCAACGAGGACCTGGAGGTCGAGGAGGACGACGCCGAGAACCTGCTCAAGGCGCTCGAGCAGGAGCTCCTGCGGCGCAAGTTCGGCCCGCCCGTACGCCTCGAGGTCGAGCGGTCCATCGACCCGGAGGTGCTCGACCTGCTGGTCTCCGAGCTCGGCATCCGGCCCGAGGAGGTCGTACGCCTGCAGGGCCCGCTCGACCTGCGCAGCCTCCACGAGATCGCCGACCTGGACCGCCCCGAGCTCCACTACGAGCCGTTCGTCCCCGGCACCCACCAGCACCTGGCCGAGGTCGAGACCTCCAAGCCCGCCGACCTGTTCAGCGCACTGCGCAAGCGCGACGTGCTGGTCCACCACCCCTACGACTCGTTCGCCACCAGCGTCCAGCGGTTCATCGAGCAGGCGGCGGCCGATCCCCGGGTGCTGGCGATCAAGCAGACGCTCTATCGCACGTCCGGCGACTCCCCCATCATCGACTCGCTGATCGATGCCGCCCGCGCGGGCAAGCAGGTGCTGGTCCTGGTCGAGATCAAGGCCCGCTTCGACGAGCAGGCCAACATCCGCTGGGCACGCAAGCTCGAGCGGGCCGGCTGTCACGTCGTGTACGGACTCGTCGGACTCAAGACCCACTGCAAGCTCGCGCTGGTCATCCGCGACGAGCCGGACGGTCTACGCCGCTACGCGCACATCGGCACCGGCAACTACAACCCCAAGACCGCGCGCCTGTACGAGGACTTCGGCCTGCTGACCTCGGACCCCGAGATCACCCACGACCTGACGGACCTGTTCAACAACCTGTCGGGATTCGCCCAGGACTTCTCCTACCAGCGCCTCATGGTCGCCCCGGCCGGCCTGCGCCTCGGCATCCTGGAGCGCATCGACGCCGAGATCGCGCACCACCGCGCTGGCCGCCCCGCCGGGATCCGGATCAAGATCAACTCGCTGGTCGACGAGGCGGTCACCGACAAGCTCTACGAGGCGTCCCGGGCAGGGGTGCCGGTCGACCTCGTCATCCGCGGGATCTGCACGTTGCGTCCCGGCGTCCCGGGGCTCAGCGACAACATCCGGGTGCACAGCATCCTCGGCCGGTTCCTCGAGCACAGCCGCGTCTACTGGTTCGCGGGCGGCGGCGAGCCCCAGGCGTGGATCGGCTCGGCCGATCTCATGCACCGCAACCTCGATCGCCGGGTCGAGGTGCTCGTCCGGGTCCCGACCGAGGCGCACACCGAGGCCCTCGGCGAGCTGCTCGCGCGATCCGTCGACCCGTCCACGACGTCATGGCACCTCGCGGGCGACGGCACCTGGACACGGCACGTCGGCACGTCGGACCTGCAGGCCGAGCTCATCGCGCGCGCCCGCGCGCGCCGCTCCCGCCAGGCCTAGCGCGAGGCCGGGCAGGCCGCGAAGAGCAGCGGTCCCTCGCCCGACATGTACGCGCCGCGGTCGGGATCGAGGTCGAACCGCAACGCCGCGGCGCTCCCGCGCACCGTGGCCGAGACGAGGTCGAGCGAGTCCTCCACGCGGCCGGACCGACCGATGAACGGTCCCGTCGCCAAGGACGTGCGGGTCTCCAGCTGCTGGGCGGCCACTCGCGGTGAGGCGTACGCCCAGGCGAACCGGATGTGCTGCCTGCGCGGGCCGTCCACGAGCCCCCGGCCCGCATAACGCGGCGCCGCCAGCCCGCCCGTGCGGGCCACCGCCGCGTCCGCCTGGGCCGCGACGTCCGGGTCGCCCTCGCCGACGGCCGTCGACCGGCACGCCTCCTGCTGCGCCTGCACCAGCGCACTGGCGGACCCCGACAGCTGTCCGGCGATGTCGGCGACCGGACGCCTCGCGAGCAGCGAGGGCTCGTCGCCCCGGATCGTGGCGAGCACCACCGGCGCGTACGCCGCACTGCTCGTCGCGACCACGAGCCGCCGGCTCGGGAGCAGGGCAATCGCACCGAGTGCCGAGGCGAGGGCGGGCCCGACCCTGACCCGGCCCTCGTCGCCGAGCGTCCACACCGCCCCGTCGCGGGTGTAGCCGAGCGCCCGGAGCCGCTTCTCGACGTCGGCGAACGAGACCCGCGACGACGTGCGGGCCACCATCGCCGCGCCGCCGGCGGCCTGCCCGTACGACTCCCACTCCAGGTCGGCCACGGACCAGCCGTACGACGCGTGCATCGGCTCGACGGACTCCGCCAGCACCGACCGCGTCGACAGGTCGCGCAGCGCGGCGTCGTCGCCCATCCGGGACCGAGCGGCCGCCGTCGAGGCGTCTCCCAGCCCGAGGTCGCGACGGATCGCCGACCAGTCGGTGAAACCGGCCACGACCGTCGCGGACGGCAGCACGTCGAGGGCCGAGGCAAGGGGCGGGCGGGGATCGGCGGCGCTCCGCTCGTCGACGAGCCACCCTGCGGTGACGGCGACGGCGATGACCAGCAGTGGCGCGAGCACGAGACGCACGGTGGGACGACGTTTCACCGCGTCAACACCTCCTTCACCTGCTGGCCACTTCTTCGGGGGACAATACGCACCATGGCAAGTGAACGGATCACGACGGCAGCCGGTGGCATCGTGTGGCGCAACCGGCCCGGATCTGCCCGCCCCGACCCGCGCGTCGAGCTGCTGGTCGTGCACCGGCCCTCGTACGACGACTGGACCTTCCCGAAGGGCAAGACCGACCCGGGCGAGGCGCTGCAGACGACAGCGGTCCGCGAGATCGGCGAGGAGGCCGGCGTCCGCGTCCGTCTCGGCCACCCCCTGCAGGAGATCTCCTACCCGATCAGCGACGGCACCAAGCGCGTCGCCTACTGGTGCGCACGAGTCGTCGGCCCGGACGACTCCGACCGGTTCACCCCCAACAAGGAGGTCGACCAGATCCGGTGGGTGAGCGTGCGGGACGCCCGGGGGCTGCTGACGTACCAGCACGACGTCGAGCTGCTCGAGACCTTCCGTGCGCTGCGCGAGGCCCAGGCGCACCGGACCCGCACGCTCGTCGTGCTGCGCCACGGCAAGGCCGTCCCCCGGTCGTCCGGGATCGAGGAGCTCGAGCGCCCCCTCACCGCCGCCGGTCTGACCCGCGCCAAGGCGCTCGTCCCGGTCCTCGGCGCGTACGGCGTCCGGCGCATCGTGAGCAGCCCCGCAGTGCGCTGCGCCCAGACCGTCGAGCCGTACGCCCACTCGATCGACACGTTCCTGGAGATCGACGACCGCCTGTCAGAGGACACCCGCGCCGCTCAGGTGCAGCGCTCGGTCGCGGCGATCCTGGACCGCAAGAAGCCCGTCGCCCTGTGCAGCCACCGGCCGACCCTGCCGTGGGTCTTCGAGGCGCTCGGCATCGACCCGGTCGAGCTCGCCCCCGGCCAGGGCGTCGTGGTGCACCACCGCAAGGGCCTCGTCCACGCCACCGAGCTGCTGGCCTGACGGGACTGCTGCCCACCGTTCCGTCATCGTTCACCGGCCGTTCACCAACGGCCCGCGATCGATACACCTGGGCTGCCTACCTTCACGGGGTAAGCACAATCTGATCCCAGAGAGGGACCCCCGTGAACCGCACCAAACTGCGCATCGCCGCCCCCGCGGCCATGCTCGCCATCGCCCTCGGCCTCAGCGCCTGCGGTGCCGCGAACGAATCGGACGGCGGTAGTGACACGTCCGGCGGTGACGGCGTCTCCGGGACGCTCAACGGCGCCGGAGCGACGTCGCAGGAGGCGGCCATCGCCGCCTGGAAGAAGCAGTTCCAGACCGCGAACAGCGGCGCCACGGTCAACTACGACCCGGTCGGCTCGGGCGGCGGACGTGAGCAGTTCATCGCCGGTGGTGTCGCCTTCGCCGGCAGCGACTCGTACCTCGAGGACGAGGAGGTCGCGGCCGCGGAGAAGAAGTGCGGGAGCGACGTCGTCGAGGTCCCGGTGTACGTCAGCCCCATCGCGGTCATCTACAAGCTCGACGGCGTGAAGGAGCTCAACCTGTCGGCCAAGACCATCGGCGCGATCTTCGAGGGCACGATCACGACGTGGGACGACGACGCGATCAAGGCCGACAACCCCGGCGTCGACCTGCCCGACACCAAGATCACGGCCGTGCACCGCTCGGACGACTCGGGCACCACGAAGAACTTCACCAACTACCTCGAGGCCGCCTCGGACGGCAGCTGGACCGGCGGGACCGTCGAGACGTGGCCGATCAAGGGCGGCGAGGCTGCCGAGGGCACCTCGGGCGTCGTCGCGGCCGTCTCGGGCGGCAACGGCACGATCGGCTACGCCGACGAGAGCCAGGCCGGCGAGCTCGGCAAGGCCAACGTGAAGGTCGGCGACGACTTCATCGCGCCGACGCCCGAGGCCGCGGCCAAGACGCTCGACACCGCAGCGCCGGTCGAGGGCCGCAGCAAGACCGACCTCGCGGTCGACATCGATCGCAAGACCGAGGAGCCGGGCGTCTACCCGATCGTCCTCGTGTCCTACCAGATCGCGTGCCAGACCTACCCGGACGCCAAGCAGGCCGAGCTCGTGAAGGCCTGGCTGTCGTACGTCGTCAGCTCCGAGGGACAGACCGCCGCCGCGGAGAGTGCCGGATCGGCACCGCTCTCCGGCGACTTCGCCACCAAGGTGCAGGCCGCGGTCGAGACGATCTCCGCCGCCTGATCCCGCTGCCGCCCGGCCCTCGTGGCCGGGCGGCAGCACCCGCATCACCATCCGAACAGCAGTTGAAAGGCACCGCCTGTGACCAGCACGCTGGCCCCTCGTCGCAAGCGCACCACCGTGGTCCGCGCCGGCGACCGCATCTTCTCGGGGCTGTCGACCAGTGCCGGCCTCCTCATCCTCCTCGTCCTGGCCGGCGTCGCCGCATTCCTCACGGTCGAGGGCATCCCGGGGATCCTCGCCGATCCCGACGAGGTCAAGAGCGGTCAGAGCTTCTGGCCGTACGTCTGGCCGCTCGTCTACGGCACCCTCATCGCCGCCACCGTCGCCCTGATCATCGCGACACCGGTCGCCGTGGGGGTCGCGCTGTTCATCTCGCACTACTCGCCGCGTCGGCTCGGGCAGGTCCTGGGCTATCTCGTCGACCTGCTCGCCGCGGTGCCGAGCGTCGTGTACGGCCTCTGGGGCATCCAGTTCCTCGCCCCGCACATGGTGCCGGTCTACGAGTGGCTCGCGGACCACCTCGGCTTCATCCCGTTCTTCGCCGGCCCGGCCTCGGCCACCGGCCGCACGATCATGACCGCCTGCATCGTGCTGGCCGTGATGATCCTGCCGATCATGACCGCGATCTGCCGCGAGATCTTCCTGCAGACGCCCCGCCTCCACGAGGAGGCCGCCCTGGCCCTCGGCGCGACGCGCTGGGAGATGGCCCGGCTCGCGATCTTCCCGTACGCCCGCTCCGGGATCGTCTCGGCCGCGATGCTCGGCCTCGGCCGGGCGCTGGGCGAGACGCTGGCCGTCGCGATGGTGCTGTCGGTGACCGCAGGCACCGTGACCGCCAACCTCATCAGCAGCACCAACCCGAGCACGATCGCGGCCAACATCGCGCTGAGCTTCGGCGAGGCCAGCGGCAAGACGGTCAACGTCCTGATCGCCAGCGGCCTGGTGCTGTTCGTGATCACCTTCCTCGTCAACTTCGCCGCCCGGTCCGTCGTGGACCGCCGCAAGGACTTCTCCGGAGCCAACTGATGACGACCACCCTCACTCGCGAATCCGTGGACATCCAAAAGGAGCTCTACGGCGCACGACTGCCCTCGTGGGGCAGCCGGGCGGTCATCACCGGCGCCCTCGTCGTCGGCGCGGCCCTCTATCTCACCGGGACCAACCTGGTCCTCGCCGCACTGGCGGTCCTGGTCGTCTGCCTGGGCCTCCCGCTGTGGTCGGCCGTGGTCGAGGGCCGCCGCAAGGCCACCGACCGCCTGGTCACGGTGCTCGTCACCTCGGCGTTCACGCTGGCGATGTTCCCGCTGGTCAGCATCCTCTACACGGTCATCAGCAAGGGCACCAAGGTGCTCTCCGCGGAGTTCTTCACCTACTCGATGCGCAACGTCGTCGGCGAGGGCGGCGGCATCTACCAGGCGCTCGTCGGCACGCTGCTCATCACCGGCGCCGCCGCGGTCATCTCGGTCCCGATCGGCCTGTTCGCGGCCATCTACCTCGTCGAGTACGCCGACGGCAACCGGCTCTCGCGCTGGATCCGGTTCCTCGTCGACGTCATGACGGGCATCCCGTCGATCGTCGCGGGACTGTTCGCGTACGCCCTGTTCGTGGTGTTCTTCGGCGAGGGCGTCCGCATGGGCATCGGCGGCTCGGTCGCGCTGTCGGTGCTGATGATCCCCGTCGTGGTCCGGTCGACCGAGGAGATGCTGAAGCTCGTCCCGAACGAGCTGCGCGAGGCCTCGTACGCGCTGGGGGTGCCCAAGTGGCGCACCATCGCGAAGGTCGTGCTGCCGACCGCGCTGGCCGGCATCGTCACGGGCATCACGCTTGCGATCGCCCGGGTCATCGGCGAGACCGCTCCCCTGCTCATCATCGCCGGCGCGACCGACTCGGTGAACTTCAACCTGTTCGAGGGCCGCATGGCGACCCTGCCGGTCTTCGCCTACCAGTCGGTGCGGAGCCCGGGCATCCCGCCGGAGTTCAGCATCGACCGCGCCTGGGGCGCCGCCCTGACGCTGCTGCTGATCGTCATGCTCCTCAACCTCATCGCCCGTCTCGTCTCCTACTTCTTCTCGCCCAAGGGCGAGCGCTAAACCGGAAGGTTCCCACCATGGCCAAGAGCATCGACGTCTCCGACCTGAACATCTACTACGGCGACTTCCTCGCCGTCGAGGACGTCACGATCCCCATCGCCGCCAAGTCCGTCACCGCGTTCATCGGCCCCTCGGGCTGCGGCAAGTCGACCTTCTTGCGGTCGCTCAACCGCATGCACGAGGTCATCCGCGGCGCCCGGGTCGAGGGCAAGGTCCTCATCGACGGTCAGGACCTGTACGCGTCCGACATGGACCCGGTCAACGTCCGCCGCATGATCGGCATGGTCTTCCAGCGCCCCAACCCCTTCCCGACGATGTCGATCTACGACAACGTCCTGGCCGGGCAGAAGCTCAACAGCAAGCGCATGAAGAAGACCGAGTCCGACGACATCGTCGAGCGGTCGCTGCGCAGCGCCGGGCTGTGGGCCGAGGTCAAGGACCGCCTCGACCGGCCCGGCTCGGGCCTCTCGGGCGGTCAGCAGCAGCGCCTGTGCATCGCGCGGGCGATCTCGGTCGAGCCCGAGATCCTGCTGATGGACGAGCCGTGCTCGGCCCTCGACCCGATCTCGACCAGCGTGATCGAGGACCTCATCCACGAGCTCAAGAGCGACTACACGATCGTGATCGTCACTCACAACATGCAGCAGGCCGCCCGGGTCTCGGACGAGACTGCGTTCTTCAACCTGTCGGGCGTCGGCAAGCCCGGCCGGCTCATCGAGGTCGGCCGCACCGACACGATCTTCTCCAACCCGGTCGACCCCGCCACCGAGGCCTACATCCAGGGAAGGTTTGGGTGAGGCCGAATCGCGCTCTGCGCGATTCGCGCCTCACCCATGCCAGCGAAGCGTGAGCGTCCCGGGCCGAAGGCCCCAGCGCGAGGCTGGCGAGCCGGGAGACCCGCCCAGCCCCAGCAGGACCCCGACCCCAGCCTCAGTTGCCCGGGATCACCAGGCGCAGCAGCAGGTACGTCACCGCGCCGACGGCCGCGGCCGCAGGGATCGTGACGATCCAGGCGGTGATGATGCCGCGAGCCACTCCCCAGCGCACCGCGCTGAACCGCTTCGTGGCGCCTGCGCCCATGACCGCCGAGGTCATGGTGTGGGTCGTCGAGACGGGGGCGTGCAGGCCGATCGCCATGCCGTACAGGACGACCGCAGCGGTCGACTCCGCCGCGAATCCGCGCGGGGGGTCGAGGGCGATGATGCGGCGTCCCATCGTGCGCATGATGCGCATGCCACCCGACAGCGTGCCGAGCGAGATCGCGCCGGCAGCCGCGAAGACGACCCAATAGGGGATCTCCCGCTCGCCGGCCGCGGGACCGTAGCCGCCGGCGACGAGCGCCAGCACGATGACACCCATGGTCTTCTGCGCGTCCTGCAGGCCGTGCCCGAGCGACAGCGCGGCCGCCGAGACGGTCTGCGACAGACGGAACCCACGGTTGACGGTGTGCGGATTGGCCCGCCGGAAGACCCACATGATCGTCAGCATCACGATGAACGCACCACCGAAGCCGAGCGCGGGGCTCATGACCATCGGGATGACGACCTTGTCGACGACCTTGTCCCAGTCGACCGTCACGCCCGCGGCGAGTCCCACACCGATCAGGCCGCCGATCAGAGCGTGCGACGAGGACGACGGGATGCCGAAGTACCACGTGATGAGGTTCCACGTGATGGCTCCGACCAGGGCGCTCATGACCACCGTCAAGGCGTGTTGGGAGGTCATGTCGTCGAAGCCGACGAGGATCTCCTTGATCGTCTTGGCGACACCGACCCCCAGCAGCGCTCCCACGAAGTTGAGGATCGCAGCCATCACCAGCGCGATGCGCGGCGTCAGGGCACGGGTCGACACCGAGGTGGCGATCGCGTTGGCAGCGTCGTGGAAGCCGTTGGTGTAGTCGAAGAACAGTGCGATGACGACAGTGGCGATCACCAGGGCGAGGACAAGGTCCACTGCTCAGGACTCCTTGACGGCGATCTGCTCCACCGTGTTCGCGACTGACTCCAGCGCGTCGATGGCGTGCTCGAGGGAGTCCACGACGTCCTTGAGCTTGAGCACCTCCAGCGACTTGTAGCTTCCGCTGAACAGGTTGGCGACGATTCGGCGGTACGAGCGGTCGCCCTGGTTCTCCAGCCGGTTGATCTCGATCCAGTACTCGTCGAGGTCCTTCATCGTGCGCAGTCGCGGCATGGCATCGGCGGTCAGCTGGGTCGCCCGCTGCAGCACCTCGACCTGCGGCGCGAAGTCGGCCGGCAGCTCGCCGAGCTCGTACAGGCCCACGAGGTCGACGGTCTCCTCCATGAAGTCCATGACGTCGTCGAGGCTGCTGGCGAGACGGTAGATGTCCTCACGGTCGAACGGCGTGATGAACGTCGTGTTGGCCCGCTTGATGATCTTGTGGGTCGTCTCGTCCGCTTGGTGCTCGGCTTCTCTCATCAGGTCACCGAGAGCGTTCTTGTCGGTGCCGGAGTCGAGCATCTGCGCCAGCAGATTTGCACCCTCCACGAGGTGGTTCGCCATCTCGGTGAACAGATCGTAGAAGGATGTTTCAACTGGCCGAATGCGAAAACGCACGACTAGCTCCTGTCAATGCTGAGTAGGGCAAGCCCATGCTAGATGCACGCTGTTCGCACATGCCAGCCGCGGGGTCACCCGGCAGTGGGGATGCCCAGGATCTCGTCGACCTCGCGTTGCGAGAGGTGTCCGTCCTTCGAGGACGCCGCGATGATGAGACGGCTTGTCATCTCGATCTCGTCGAGCGCGTCGTCGTCGCGCAGGCGACTGTCCAACGGCTCAGGCATGCGGCGGGCTCCCAGGTGGTCCACGGTCAACATCAGCTCGACACTATCTCGCGGGCCGGTCTGGACGCAGCCGATCGCGCCCGCGTCAGTCGTGACGTGCGCGACGTACGAGGTCGAGCACCCCCATGACCAGGGCGAACACGATGAAGGCGATCGTCACGTGCAGGCTGTAGGACAGCGCATCGGCGAAGTCCCCGTCGGTCGACCTGACCCGCTCGAAGAACAGGGCGAGGACGATCGCGACGCCGATCGCCGAGCCGACACGCTGGGCGGTCTGCAGCAGACCACCGCCGGCACCGGCCCGGGCGGGATCCACCTCGTCCAGCGAGAGGGTGATGTTGGGCGAGATCACGAGACCGCCACCCAGACCGGCCAGGAGCAGCAGCGGCGCGAGCTTGAGCCCGATGCTGCCGTCCAGATGAGGCACGACCACGTCGATCCCCACGAGTGCGACGGTCACCATCGCGAGGCCCAGGACGACCAGCGCCCTGCCGAACCGCTCGACGAGGCGACCCCCGATCCACGCGGACGTGGCCGAGCCCACGGCGAAGGGCAGCTGGGAGAAGCCGGCCTCGAGCGGGGTGTAGCCAAGCCCTTCCTGCAGGAACAGGGTGAGGATGATGAAGATCGAGGTGAACCCGGCGAAGTAGAGGGTGCCCACGCCGAGCCCGAGGACGTACGACCTCACTCGGACGAGCGAGAGGTCGAGCAGCGTCTCGCGGCCTCGCGCCGTCCAGCGGCGCTCCCAGAGGACGAAGACCGCCAGCAGCAGTGCCGCGACTCCCACGAGCCACCAGGGCCGCTGCGCCAGCGACGAGTCCTGACCGCCCTGGACGAGGGGAAGGAGCACGAGGAGCATCGCCGTGCCGAACAGGACCACCCCGACCGGGTCGAGGGACTGCTTCGGCCCCTTCTCGGTGCGGGGCAGGTAGCGGGCGGCGAGGACCAGCAGCGCGATCCCGATGGGGAGGTTGACGTAGAAGACGAGCCGCCACCCCCACTCGTCCCCGCCGAGGTGGACGAGCAGGCCACCGAGGAGCGGGCCGATCGCGGTGGAGACGCCGATCGTGGTTCCGAAGAGACCGAAGGCCCGGCCCCGTTCGGGGCCACGGAACAGGTTCTGGATGAATCCGGAGACCTGCGGGGTGATGAGTCCACCGCCGAGCCCTTGGACGACTCGCGCCGCAGCGAGCATCCACGGCGTCTGCGCCGCTCCGCACGCAGCACTGGACAGGGTGAACAGTGCGACGCCCCACAGGAAGACGGTCCTCCGGCTGCGGGCGTCGCCCAGGCGTCCGGCCGGGACCAGGGCGATGCCGAAGGCGAGCGCGTAGCCGGCCACGACCCACTGGATCGTGCTGTTGCCGGCACCGAGCCCCTCGCTGATCGACGGCAGGGCGACGTTGACGATGCTGACGTCCAGCAGGGTCATCGCACCGGCTCCCAGGCACACGGCGAGGGCCTGCCAGCGCCGGGACTGTTCCTCGGGGGTCAGCTCACGGGCGTCGGTCTGCGTCACCAGACCACGCTAGGTCCGCTCACGCCTGCCCGCGAGTCGATCGTGCGGAGCCGGAGCGTGAGACGATGAGGACCTAAGTCCTGGACACCGTCATTGGGGAATGCCGTGCCTACCTACGACGCGCTCATCGAGCGCTACGGAGTGCTTGATCGAGCGCCCGGCCGCGACCTCCAGTCACTGGTCAGCCTGATCGCGCAGATCTGCGGTGTCCCGCACGCGGTGATCAACATCCTCAGCAGCAACCAGCAGCACCAGATCGTGGCCCACGGCATCGAGCCGGCGGTGTGCGCGCGGGAGGACTCGATGTGCGCGGTCGTGATGGACGACCCCGAGCCGGTGATCGTGCCCGACGCCAGCAACGACCTGCGCTTCTCCTCCAATCCCTTCGTCAACGGCGAGATCGGCGATGTCCGCTTCTACGCCTCGGCGCCGGTCACGACGGCCGACGGTCTGGCCATCGGACGCCTGTGCGTCTTCGACGTCGTCCCGCACGAGCTCACCGACGTGCAGCAGCGGGCGCTCGCGGTGATGGCCTCACAGGTCACCGACATGCTCGAGCTGCGCTACCGCAGCCAGGCGCTCGAGGACTCGCTGCGCGACCTGACGGCGGTCCGCGACGAGCTGCGTCGGTCCAATGAGCACCTCATCCAGTTCGCCGGCCAGGTCAGCCACGATCTCCGCACGCCACTGACCGCGATCCTCATCAACACCGAGCTGCTGGCCGGCGAGCCTGCGGTCACGGCCGACATCGGCGTGTCCGAGATGGTCCTGGCCGTCAAGGAGGCCGGGCACCGCATGGACGCCATGATCGAGGAGATGCTGACGTTCGCGCGGGAGAACGGCCGCCTGCGTCTCTCGCCGACCGATCTGTCCACGGTCGTCAGCTCCGTCGTCCGCGATGTCGCTCCGTTGATCATGCGCGAGGGGGCAGAGGTCAAGGTGGGCGAGCTGCCCGTGGTCCTCGGCGACCCCGACCTGCTCTACTCCGTCGTGCTCAACCTGCTGACCAATGCGGTCAAGTTCGTACGTCCCGGCGAGAAGGCCGTCGTCTCGATCACCGCCGACCGGCTCGACCGTCACTGGCGGGTCCGGGTCACCGACAACGGCATCGGCGTGCCCCCGGCCCGCCGCGCAGCGATGTTCGAGCTGTTCGCCCGGCAGGACGAGCACGCGTCCGGCCACGGCATCGGCCTGGCGACCGCGCGGAGGATCGTCGAGGCGCACGGCGGGACGATCGGGATGGAGAGCGCCGCCGAGGGCGGCACGAGCGTCTGGTTCGACCTGCCCGTGTGAGGTCCCGCTCCGGGACTGTGGAGCTCCCCGGCAGCTGATGCCGAACTGTGGAGTGCATGAGGACGTTGTGTGGAGATCGTGTGGATCGCGGCTCAATAGGTTGAGGTCACAAGCCAACGCAGCGCCTCGCCACTACCTCCCAAGGACACACCATGAAGAAGATCCTCCTCCCCCTCGCCACCCTCGTCGCCGCCGGCGCGGTCGCGGTCGGATCAGGCGCCACGTTCACCTCGACGAGCGCCAACACGATCAGCTCGGTCACCGCGGGCACCCTGTCGCAGACCAACTCGAAGGACAAGGCAGCGATCTTCACCGCCACCGACATCAAGCCCGGCGACACGGCCACCGGCTCGCTCACGATCACCAACACCGGCTCGCTGCCCGCGAAGTTCTCGCTCACCGAGACCGCGTCCACCAACACGTTCGCGGCCAGCAGCATGACGATGGTCATCACCAACACCACGACCAACAAGGTCGTCTTCAGCGGCCCGTTCGGCGATCTGGTGGACGGCGTGAAGACCGATCTCGGCGAGGTCGCCCCCAAGGCTGCCAACAGCTACACGTTCAGCGCCAAGCTGGCCGCGTCCGCGCCGAACGCCGACCAGGGCAAGGTCGCCACCGCCGCCTTCCAGTGGGACTCGGTCCAGGTCGAGAACCCCGCCAGCTGACACGCCGGGGCGCCGTGACGGCGCCCCGCCCCCGCCATCTCGACCCGCACACCTCGACAGGACACGCTCATGAGCCGCAAGCACAGCCGCCCCCGCCGCAGCACCGCTGCCCGCGTCGGCTCCGGCCTGGTCACGCTCCTGTCGATCCTCGCCACCCTGGCCGGCGTCGCGTACCTCGCGCCGAGCCTGTTCGGCTACGAGCGCTACGTGATCACGGGCGGCTCGATGTCGGGAACGTTCGAGAAGGGTGCGATCGCCTTCGAGGAGCCCGTCCCGGTGGACGAGCTCAAGGTCGGGGACGTCATCACGTACCTCCCACCCGCTGACAGCGGCGTGACGACCCTCGTGACGCACCGCATCATCAAGGACACCACGTTGAAGACCGGCGTCCGCCAGCTCCAGACCCAGGGCGACGCCAACCCGGACCCCGATCCGTGGAAGTTCAGCCTGACCGAGGGCGAGCAGCCGGTCGTACGCCACACCGTCCCGCACCTCGGCTGGGTCTTCGTGGCCCTGGCCGACCGGGAGATCCGCATGGTGGTCATCGGCATCCCGGCGGCGCTCATCGCCCTGGCCGCGCTGGTCGAGCTCGCTCGCGCCATCGGTGGTCGCCGCGAGGACGGACCACGAGCTGTCACGGGCCCTGTCCGTGAGCCCGCACACTCCGCCTGATCCGGACCGGTCATGACGACGATCACCCCAGGACTCATCTCGTGAGGACCATGAAGATCCTCGCTCCGCTCGCCACGGTGGTCGCCGGCGGCGCGCTCGCGGTGGGATCGGGCGCCACGTACACCTCGGTCAATGCGAGCACGATCAGCTCCGCCACCTCCGGGCCCCTGACGCAGAGCAACTCCAGGTCACGGGCCGCGATCTTCGACGCGAGCAACCTCCAGCCCGGTGACGTCGTCAGCGGAGGCCTGACGATCACGAACACCGCCTCGGTGCCCGCGCGGTTCCGCCTCGTCGAGACCGAATCGACCAACGCGTTCGGCCGCAGCCTGTCGATGGTCATCACCGACACCACCGCTCGACGCGTGATCTACGCCGGCACGTTCGGCGGTCTCGCGGACGGGGCCCTGACCGACCTGGGCCTCATGGGCCCAGGCGCCGCCACCGACTACTCGTTCACGGTCGAGCTCGACCGCCGTGCGACCAACCGGGCCCAGGGCAGGACCGCCGCCGCGGCCTTCGAGTGGAGCTCGGTCGAGGCCGGCGCCGCCACGAGCGACGAGTAGTCCCCCCAGCTTGCGGGCACCCCCGGCCCGCTCGACGACGTGCCGCCGACCACCTGGTCGGCGGCACGTTGTCGTTCGCGCAGATGTGGAGGTCCTGAGGCATTCGTGTGGAGATCACGTGGATCGTCCCTTCCTAGAGTTGAGTCATGAGCTCGACGCACGCACGGCACCGGCAGCAGGGGATCTCCCTGACCCGCCGGCTGCCCTGGGCCGTCGGCGCCCTGGTCGCCGTCGTCGCCTCGGTCGCCGTGACCGGCTCGTCCTCCGCGTCGTTCGTCTCCCGCACCGGCTCGACCAGCACCGTCACCGCCGCGGCCGACTGGACGCCGCCGTCCGTCACGGTCTCCACCCCGAGCCCCACCGTCAAGGGCATGACGACGATCGCCGCTCCCGCGCAGGACGACGTCACCGGCATCGACCGCGTCACGATCCAGCGGGCCGCCGCCGGCAGCTCCACCTGGACGACGGTCTGCACCGCGAGGACCGCCCCCTACGCGTGCGACTGGAACACGCTCCCGGACGCCGACGGCTCCTACGACCTGCGAGCCACGGCGGTCGACGGCGCCGGCAACAGCGCGACCTCCACGACGTTCCGCGCCACCGTCGCCAACAACCTCACGGTCTCGCTGCCCCGCCCGGGCGACTTCCTGCGGGGCACCGTGAGCACCACGGTCGGCGTCAGCAACCAGGGCGGCGTCAAGATCTCCTCGGTGAGGCTCGAGTTCGCCCCCACGGGCAGCACGAGCTGGGCCACGGCCTGCTCCTCGAGCACCGCGCCCTACACCTGCTCCGTCGACACCAGCGCCGTCCCCGGCGGGACGTACGACCTGCGCGCCGTCGCCGTGGCCGGCACCGCGACGTTCGCATCGCCCGTGGTCAGCCGCGTCGTCGTCGACAACATCGCTCCGGCCGTCACGATGACCGACCCGGGCACCCCCCTGAAGGGCACCAAGACCTTCGCCGCCGGTGCCAGCGACGAGCGCTCGGGCATCGCCAAGGTGGTCGTCCAGGCCGGGTCGGGCAGCACCTGGACCGATCTGTGCACCGCGACGAGCCTCCCGGCCAGCTGCGCCGCCGACACCAACACCCTCGCGAACGGCACCTACACGTTCCGCGCCGTCGCCACCGACAAGGCCGGCAACACCACGACCTCATCGCCGACGGCAGGGCGCGTCGTGCAGAACACGGTCTCCTCGGTCACCCTCACGGCGCCCCGCACCCAGCTGCGCGGCACGGTCACGCTGGACGCCCAGGCCAAGTCGACCGGGACGATCGCCTCGGTCAAGTTCCAGCGCTCGCCCGCCGGCGCCGGCACCTGGACCGACATCTGCACCGACACCACCTCGCCCTACAGCTGCTCGTTCGCCACGACCGGCCTCCCCGACGGCGCGTACGACCTGCGCGCAGTCGTGACCGACTCGGCCGGCGTCCAGACCCCCTCCGCCGTCGTCACCGATCGCACGATCGACAACACGCGTGGCAAGGGTGTCGACATCCAGACCACCAACGGCGGGACGAACGGCAAGGTCGACGCCGGGGACACCATCGTCTACACGTTCAGCGAGCAGATGGACCTCAGCTCGATCTACGCGGGTTGGTCCGGGACGGCGACGTCGGGCTCGGTCCAGTTCAGCAACGCGAGCTGGTGGGGCGGCGACGACGTCCTCGACGTCTCCGGTCCGGGCAATGCCGATCTGGGCACCGTCGCCCTCAACGAGGACTTCTTCCTGCTCGCCACCAGCGCTCGCGTGACGATGAGCGCGACGACCCTCACCGACGGCGGAGCCCGCACGGTCGTGACGATCCGGCTCGACTCCTCCCCCTACTCGGCCGCCGGCACGGCGAAGGCCGCCGACATGGTGTGGAGCCCGTCGTCCTCGATCCTCGACCTGGCGGGCAACCCGATCAGCACGAGCACTGTGACCGAGTCCGGCCCGACGGACGTGGACTTCTGATGCGCATGGAGCACACCACCCGCTCGCGGGGTGCCACGATGGCCGCGGCCCTGCTGGTCCTCGTCCAGCTGCTTCGTGGTGGGCTGACCCAGCCCGAGACGTACATCGAGGTGCTGCTGATGGCGCTCGTCCTGATGACGACGGTCGCCGCGTACTGGCTGCATCGCAGCAGCACGTGGGAATCGCGCCTCGTGCTGGGACTGATGGCGGCCGTGAGCGGAGCCAGCGCCGCCCTCACGTCGACGATCGGCCTGCCCGGACAGGACGTCCAGACGGTCAGCCCGCTGGGCGTCCTCGTCCTCGCACTGTCGATAGCGGTGATCGGCCTGCTCGTCGCGGACCGGCCGCGCACGACCGCCGGCCCGGACACGCGGTCACCGTATGCTTCCTGAGATGCCCCACCTCGTGCTGCTCGTCGAGGACGACGACCAGATCGCCGCTCCCCTCATCCGCACCCTCGAGCGTGAGGGCTACTCGGTCCAACGCGCCTCGGCCGGCCTCCCCGCGATCGACCGGGTCCAGGCCGGCGACGTCGATCTCGTGCTCCTGGATCTCGGCCTGCCGGACATCGACGGGCTGGAGGTCTGCCGTCGCATCCGCGCGGGAGGCTATGCGGGCGGCGTGCTGATCCTGACGGCCCGCGGCGGCGAGCTCGACCGCGTCGTGGGCCTCGACGTGGGCGCCGACGACTACCTGGCCAAGCCGTTCGGCCTCGCCGAGCTGCTGGCCCGCGCCCGTGCCCTGCTCCGGCGTGCGGCGCCCGCGGCAGCCGATGCGCCGGCGCCGGCAGCCACCCCGGCTGCGCCTGCCCCGCCCGCAGCAGCCACCGACGACGCCGGCGCCCTGCGGGTCGACACCGATGCTCGCCGTGTCTGGGTCGGCGCCGCCGAGCTGGCCGTCACGGCCAAGGAGTTCGACGTCCTCGCGCTCCTGCAGTCCACCCCCGGCGCGGTGTTCACCCGCGAGCGGGTCATGGACGACGTCTGGGACGAGAACTGGTTCGGCTCGACCAAGACGCTCGACACGACGATCGGGCGTCTGCGGCAAAAGCTCGAGGAGAGCGGCACCTCGTCTCGCATCGTGACGGTCCGCGGTGTCGGGTTCAGGCTGGAGAGCACCGCCGATGCGTGAACGCCTGGTGGTGACGCTCGTCGCGATGACCGTCGGGATGATCGCCGTCTTCGGCGTCGTGCGGGCCTACTCCACCGCCAACCTCGTCCAGGACCAGGAGCGCGAGTCCGTCAGCGAGTCGGCCGATCTCGTGGCTGTCGCAGTGGCGGCCCGCGGGCCCGACGAGATCACGCCCGCGTTCCTGGACCAGCTGACCCAGGAGGGGCAGACCCTCACGTACATGGCTGAGGACGGCACTCGCATCAGCACCCGCACGGCCCCCCGTGACGATGACGACATCTCCGCGACCCGACCCGTCGCCGACACCGGGGCCCGGGTCATCCTGACGCAGCAGGCCTCCGTCAGCGCGGGTCGTGTGTCGGACGCCCTGTGGTCGCTGGTGCTCGTGGGCCTCGCACTTGCCGTGCTGGCAGCAGTGATCGGCTGGCTGCTCGCCCAGCGCTTCGCCTACCCCTTCCGCCGGCTGGCGGAGGACGCGAAGCGCATCGGTGAGGGACACTTCGACACCCCTGTGCACAGGTCCAACATGCGGGAGGCGGCTGAGCTGGGCGACGCCCTGCGCAGCGCCGCCGGTCAGCTCGACGAGCTGGTGCGTCGCGAGCGCAATCTCGCGGTCGTCGCGTCACACGAGCTCCGCACGCCCATCACGGCGCTGCGGCTCTCGCTCGAGGACCTGACGCTGTGGCCCGAGACCCCGCCCGCGGTCGCCGACGAGCTGCAGCACAGCCTGACCCAGGTCGACCGGCTGAGCGGTGTCGTGACGGCGCTGCTCGAGAGCGGTGGCGATCGACGCAAGAACCGGGGCTCGACCGTCGACCTCGCCACCGTGGCCACCGACGCCGCGAAGCGCTGGTCGGCTCAGGCAGAGGCAGCCGGCCGCGAGATCACGGTGCTGCCCACGGAGGATCCCGCGATGGTGTGGGCCGCCCGCGAAGCGATCGACGCCGTCGTCGACATCCTGATCGAGAACGCCCTGCTGCACGGATCGGGCACCGTCACGATCGAGATCTTCCGGGACAGCACCCACTTCCGCTTCCGCGTGCACGACGAGGGGTCGCGCGTGATCGAGCCTGGCGTCCTGCACGCTTCGCCCACGGAGGCCGTCTCGGGTCTCAGCGACGCTGCCACCCGGGCCGAGGCGCTCGGCGGCTTCATCGGTGTCGGTGACCACCCGACGACCCTCGTGGCGCTGTTCCTTCCCCGCGCTGACCGGCGGCGCCGGGCCAGCGACGCCGTCAGGTGACGCTCTCGGCGTCGTGACCGAGGGGCTTCTCGCCCTCGCCCTGCTCGATCGAGTCCCGCTCGGGGCGCGAGCCGCCGGGCGCCATCAGCTCGGAGATCTGCCGCGCCAGATCCGGTCCCAGGGCGCCCCAGCCGTCCTCGTAGCCGTAGGCCGCACGCAGGGACACCGCCTCGTAGTCGCCCTGCAGGATGTCCACGTCGTCGGGGGTGATCAGGCCCGGATGCGCGACACCCACCGCCTCTGACACCTTCACCAGCTCCTTGCGGAACGTCCGGACGTACTGGGCGCACCGCTGACCCTTCTCGGTCGGATCGAGGCCGTGGGCCAGCCACGGGTCCTGGGTCGCGACGCCCGTCGGGCAGCGGTCGGTGTGGCACTTCTGCGACTGGATGCAGCCGATCGCGAGCATCGCCTCGCGGGCCACGCTGACCATGTCGGCACCCAGCGCGAACGCCACGACGGCGTTGTCGGGAAGGCCGAGCTTGCCCGAGCCGATGAACGTGACGTCATCGCTCAGGCCCGCGGCGGCGAACGTGCCGTAGACCCGGGAGAAGCCCATGCGGAACGGCAGGGCGATCGAGTCGGCGAAGATGCGCGGCGACGCGCCGGTGCCGCCCTCGCCGCCGTCGATCGTCACGAAGTCGACGCCGCGGTCCCGGCGCGACATGTGACGCGCGAGGTCGTACCAGAAGCCCATCTCGCCCACCGCGCTCTTGATGCCCACCGGGACACCCGTCTCGGTCGCGATGAGCTCGACGAAGTCGAGCAGGCTGTCGGTGTCGGTGAAGGCGGTGTGCCGCGAGGGACTCGCGCAGTCCTGCCCCATCGGGATGCCACGGATCTCGCTGATCTCGCGGGTCACCTTCGCCGCGGGCAGCAGGCCGCCGAGACCCGGCTTGGCGCCCTGGGAGAGCTTGATCTCGACCGCCCGGACCGGCGCGGACTCCACGACCTCCTTGAGCCGGTCGATCGAGAAGGTGCCGTCCTCGTTGCGGCACCCGAAGTATGCGGTGCCGATCTGCAGGACGATGTCGCCGCCCTGGCGGTGGTGCGAGGACAGGCCGCCCTCCCCCGTGTTGTGCATGCACCCGGCGAGCTTCGCTCCCCGGTTGAGCGCCTGGATCGCATTGCCCGACATCGACCCGAAGCTCATGCCCGAGACGTTCACGACCGACTCGGGACGGAACGCCTTGGCGCGCCCGCGCGGTCCGCCGAGGATCTTCGCGCTCGGCAGACCGGTGCTCTCGGCGTGATCGTGCGGCAGGGAGTCGGCGAACGTCCGGTGCTTGATGATCGCGTAGCCCGGCAGGTGCTCGATGTCGTTGTCGGTGCCGAAGCCCGAGTAGTTGTTCTCCTGCTTGGACGAGGCGTAGATCCAGGAGCGCTGATCGCGGCTGAACGGCCGTTCCTCGTCGTTGCTGGTCACGATGTACTGACGCAGCTCAGGGCCGATCGTCTCCAGCCAGTAGCGGGCGTGCGCCAGCACAGGGAAGTTGCGCATCAATGCGTGCTTCTTCTGTGTCAGGTCACGAGCCGCCACCGCCCCGATCGCTATGCCGACCCCTCCGAGCACCTGGCTGAGCTTCATGTCCAAGTCCTACCCCGCACGGGTGCGCTTGTCCACGCGAGGCGCGGACAAGCGCCGCCGTCCGGGACCTCGCCGGTCACCGTGTGAACGACTCGGCGCGCGGCACGGGACCGACGTCGTGATGGCGTCCCGGTCGGCGCAAGGCGTGCCGCTGCCCGGGCCCGGGGCCGTCGCGCCCGGCCAGGGCGTCCGCGACCGCGCCCGTGACGAACCCGTAGACGGTCTTGTGCACCAGGTCCACCGCCAGCTCGCCGCGGGGCCAGGTCTGCGGAGGGGCGCCGACTCCGGTCGCGTTCTCCAGGATCTGGTCATTGGTCAGCCGCAGGACGGAGAACTGCGCCGACGCGAGCGCGCCGCGAAGCCCGGCCTGGGCCATGAGCGAGCGCACCGTCCCGAGCAGGATGCCCTGCCCGTAGTGCATCGCGAGGTTGACCGCCCTGGAAGGACGTCCGGGGGTGTCAGTCCGGCCCACCAGCCGTTCGAGCACCCGCCCAGGGACGTCCGAGTCTGGTCTGCCGGTCAACCGCTGCTCGACCTTCTCGCCGGCCGTCATCACCGCCACCCCGACGGCACCCGAGACGACTCCCTGCCACGCCACCTTTCGCCACATGGGCTTCAGATACCCCGACGCCCTCACCGGGAGTCAGCTCCTCCGCAGCCCGCACCCCGCGCCCACGCGACGGCTCTCCTGAGGTACCGGACCTGTCTGCCGCACACCTCTGCGATACTCGCTCTTGGGCGTAGCGACGTTCTCCGGAGGGTTCTCCGGACCATTGTCCCCATGTCCCGGGCCTCTAGCTCAATTGGCAGAGCAGCGGACTTTTAATCCGCGGGTTGTGGGTTCGAGTCCCACGGGGCCCACCCGCTCGATCTCCAGCGCTGTCTCGGGACGGAAGCCCCCGGGGGCTCGCCCCCGACACAGTCATGGTCATACCGGTGGAATGCGCTCAACGTCACCCGCGCTTCCTATCCTGTTCTCAGGTACGCCTCGTATCGTAGGACGTCTGCCGGTTTGGCCGGCAGCCTTTCGAACGCCCCGAACCCGCAGGAGAAGATGGTGAGCAGCCCCGACGCGCCGGCCCCCGAGCCCGCGCCCGCGTCGCCGCCGACCTCCCGCAAGCGGGAGCGTTCCCGTGGCAGGCGCATCGTGCGGGGCCTCGGCTTCGGCGCGCTCGTCCTGGCCCTGATCGTCGGCATCGGGGGCGCGGCGGCGTACTGGAAGTTCAACCACAACATCGAGTCCAAGGCCCTCGACGAGGCCGACCACGTGGTCAAGGACGACACCCCGAAGGGCGCGCTCAACGTCCTGTTCATCGGCTCGGACTCGCGCAAGCTCAAGACCAAGGGCTACGGCAAGGAGGAGGGCCAGCGCAGCGACGCCCTCATGCTGGTGCACTTCTCCAAGAACAACACCCGCATCGACGCGGTCCAGATCCCCCGCGACACCCTCACCGACCTGCCCGCGTGCGACGACACCGGCAGCGGCGCGTTCGCCGGCGGTCCGCAGCAGATGATCAACTCGGCGCTCGCCGGCGGCCCGGCCTGCTCGGTGCGGGCGGTCGAGCAGCTGAGCGGCGTGCACATCAACCACTTCGTCCAGCTCGACTTCGACGGCTTCGCCTCGATGGTCAACGCCCTCGGTGGCGTCAAGGTGTGCCTCAACCAGGCGATGGTCGATCCCGACGCCAAGCTCAACCTCCCCGCCGGCAAGCAGAAGCTCAAGGGCAAGGACGCCCTCGCGCTGGCCCGCACCCGCCATGCGGTGGGCGACGGCAGCGACATCGGTCGCCTCGGTCACCAGCAGGTCGTGATGTCCTCGATCATCAGCCAGGCCCGCAGCGCCGGCACCCTCACCCGTCCGGACCGCCTGTTCAAGTTCATCAACGCCCTGACGTCCTCGATCACGGTCGACGACGGCATCTCCTCGATCCCCAAGCTCACGTCGCTGGCCCAGCGCGCCAGGTCGGTCGACGACTCGGACATCCGGTTCATCACGATGCCCAACGGCACCGCACCGACCGATCCCAACCGCGTCGTGAAGACGGCGGACGCCGACACGATCTTCGCTGCGATCGCGAAGGACAAGAAGGTGCCGGTCGAGGGCTCCGAGGACGAGAAGAAGGCCAGCCGGGAGACCCCGGTCAAGCTCCTGAACGCTGCGCAGACCAACGGTCTCGCGACGGCGGCGCAGGCCTCGATGTCGACCCTCGGCTACACGATCAGCGGCATCGAGAACGCCCAGAAGCCTGCCAAGAACACCCGCATCTTCGTGGACGGAACACCCGAGGCAATGGCCACCGCCGACGCGATCAACCGCGACTTCGGCTTCAAGGCCGACGTCGTCGTGCACTCCTCGGGCATGACCGGAGTTTGGCTCATCCTGGGCGCGGACCGCATCGAGGGCGGCGTCCAGCCGAAGGCTCCCAAGGCCGTCAAGGCCACGACCCGCACGGCCAGCGACTCCCTCTGCGCCTGAGCCCTGCTTGACCCCGGCCCGGCGGGGTACGACCGGCGCATGAGCCAATCACCGAACGAGCCCTTGGACCCCGACGAGACCGCCGACAACCCGGAGGTCGACGCACCCCGACCCTTCGAGCCCAGCGTCAGCAACCCGGACGCCGACGGGCTTGACGACTCGGTGTCATGACCCGCGTCGGAGCCGTGCGCTCGATCGTGCTGGAGTGCCGGGACCCGGAGCCCCTCGCGGAGTTCTGGTCGCAGGTCCTGGGCCAGGAGATCGACCAGCGCGAGGACGACTGGTGGTCCCTCGAGCGTCAGGCCGGCGGCCCCCGCCTGGCCTTCCAGGTCGTGGAGGCGTTCGAGCCCCCGCCCTGGCCGGGCCGCTCCGGGGAGCAACAGGTCCATCTCGACATCGAGGTCGACGACCTGACTGCCGGGACTGACGACGTCGTGCGGCTGGGTGCGCACATCCTGTCGGACGTCGTCGACCCCGACCAAGACCCGTGGCGGGTGTTCGCAGATCCGGCTGGTCACCCGTTCTGCCTGGTCTCGTTCGGCTGACTCAACCCCCGTGCACGAGGCGGCCGTCCACGTACGTCCGCAGCACACGCACGTCGGCGATCCGGTCCGGCGGCACCCCCAGGACGTCGCGGTCCACGACCGCGAAGTCTGCAGCCGCGCCCACCGCGAGACGCCCTGAGGTGCGCTCGAGCCGATTCACCCAGGCGCTGCCGCTCGTGTAGGCGTCGAGCGCCTCCGCGACGGTCAGGCCCTCGTGCGCGAGCAACGGGCCGAGCCGACTGGTCGGTGCCGTCCGGTTGACCGCGACGTGCATCGCGCCGAACGGGTCCGGCGACGACACGGGCCAGTCGCTGCCGAACGCGAGGCGCGCTCCGGAGGTGAGCAGCGACCGGAAGACGTACTGCTGCTCCCGAGCGGACGCGGTGAGGAACGGCAGCGTCAGATCGACCATCTGATCGTCCAGACAGGCCCACAACGGCTGCGCATTCGCCGTGACGTCGAGCGCCGCGAATCGCGGCACGTCGTCCGGGTGGACGATCTGCACGTGCGCCAGGTGGTGCCGGTTCCCCCGCCGCTCGTTGACCGCGATGGCGTGCTCGATCGCGTCCAGGCTGTCGCGCACGGCCCGGTCCCCCAGCGCGTGCACGTGGACCTGGAAGTCGGCGGCGTCGAGCTGCTGGACGTACGCCGCGAGGTCGGCGGGCTCGATGAAGGACAGGCCGCAGTTCTCGGTCGGTCGGCCGTGCCCGTCGAGATAGGGATCGATCACCGCCGCGGTGAACGTCTCGCACACCCCGTCCTGCATGATCTTGACGCTGCCGGCGTCGATGCCGGCCGCAGCGGCCCGGGCCCGTCGTTCGATCAGCCCGGGGATCTGGTCCGCCCCCCGCCCGCGGTCCCACCACAGTGCCGCGACGACCTTGGCGGTCAGCAGGCCGTCGCGGGCCGCAGCGAGATAGGTCTCGAGCGAGTCGGCCATGCCGAGGCCCTCGCCCACCAGGGCGTCCTGCCACCCCACGATGCCCAGCGAGTGCAGGTACGCCTGCGCGGTCAGCAGCGCCCGGGTCTGCTCGCCCGGCGTCGCCGGCGGGACCAGGGCCCGGACGAGCTCCATGGCCCCCTCGTGCAGCGCCCCGGTCGGCTCGCCGTCCGCGTCCCGCTCGATGCGGCCGTCGCTCGGGTCGGGCGTCGTCCGGTCGATCCGTGCGCGGCGCAGCGCCGCGCTGTTGACCCAGGCGCTGTGGTGATCCCTGTTGGGCAGGAACGCAGGGCGGTCGGGCAGCACCCGGTCGAGCGCCTCGGCGGTCGGCACTCCGCCGGGGAAGGCGTCCATCGACCAGCCGCCGCCGAGCACCCACTCGGCGTCCGGGTGTGCCGCCGCGTACGCCGCGATGCGGTCGAGACAGCCGTCGACGTCGCCGCCGCCGGTCAGGTCGCACGCGTTCATCTCCAGCCCCGCCTGCACGGGGTGCACGTGGGCGTCGTGGAACCCGGGCAGCACCCAGGCCCCGTCCAGGTCGACGACCTCGGCTCCGGCCGGGAGCTCCGATCCGATCGTCACGATGCGGCCGTCACGGATGGCGATCGAGTCGGCATCTCGCGACCATCCCGTGCCGTCGTGGACATGGGCGTTGGCGAGCACGAGATCAGCCGTCATGTGACCAACGTGCCAGACAATCGTCTGCGCGGGGCGACGGTGCAACGGCACAATTGCGGCGTGGATGATCGTGACCCGACCGGGGCCCTCCTGTTCAGCGCGTCAGCTCAACGCATCGTCGACTACCTCAACGCGCACACGCCGATCCCCGACTGGTCGGTGTCACGGGTCGCGGGTGGCGAGCAGGTCCACGTCCACGTGCACCCCGAGACGTTCCTCAGCGTGGGCCAGCGCGAGCCGTGGCCCGAGACGTTCTGCGTCCGCATGCTCGACGGCGCCTCCCGGTTCGTGCCGGACTCGAGTGCCAACCCCGACTACGCGGACCACCCGCTCGCCCAGCAGGTGCGCGCGTACGCAGGGATGCCGCTCACCGACGACCTCGGGCAGACCTTCGGCACCCTGTGCGGCGTGGGGCCCGATCCGCTGACCGACGTCTCGGAGATCGACGTCGAGCTCATCGAGCTGATGGCCGACCTGCTCTCGTCGCAGCTGGCCATGGCCCGCACCCTCGATCGGCAGCGGCGAGCCGCTGAGATCGCGGAGGCGCTCGCGCACACCGACGCCCTGACCGGACTGACGAACCGCCGCGGGTGGGACCTGCTCGTGCAGGACGCCCAGCAGCGGATCGACGCCTACGGCGACCTCGCGGCGGTCGCGGTCATCGATCTCGACGGGCTCAAGGCGGTCAACGACTCGGCCGGCCACGACGCGGGCGACGAGCTGATCTGCGCGGCCGCCGCAGCCCTCTCCCGCACGGCGGGTGAGGCCGACCGGCTGGCCCGCTACGGCGGCGACGAGTTCGTCGTGCTCTCCAACAGCGTCGCCGTCGCCGACCTGGACGCCCACTTCGAGCGCTTCCGGTCGTGCCTGGCCGAGGCCGGGATCGCCGCCTCGATCGGCCATGCGTCCACCACCCCCGGCCTCGTCACGGTCATGGACGCCTTCGCCCTCGCCGACGCGAACATGTACGCCTCGAAGCCGGCCCGCCGCACCGCGTAGGTCGCCTCCGTCAGGAGCGCTCCACCACACCGGCCATGCGGTCCAGGAGCCAGCCGGTGCCGTGCTCCCGGCCTGCCGCCGCCTCCGGGCCCGGGCCGTGGACGCCGTCGAGGTGCACCCCCTGCTCGGTGAACGTCAGGTGGGTGCCGCCGTCGGTCGGCTCGAGGACGACCGTCGTGATGGACGTCGAGGCGTGCACGCCGTCGTCCCACATGTCGTAGACGTAGACGATGCGCTCACGCTCGACGATGTCGGTGTAGGTCGCGCGGAACTCGCTGCGGTGCCCGTTCATCGTCCCGTTGTTGATCGAGATGCCACCGACACGGAAGTCCTCGGAGACCTCGACGTCCTCGAAGTCACCGCCCCCGAACCACTGCTTCTTGACGTCCGGGTCGGCGAAGGCGGCCCACACCTTGTCGACGGGCGCCGTGTAGTCGCGCTCCAGGACGAAGGTTGCGTGGGTCTGGGTGCGCTCAGTCGTCGTGCTCATGTCTGCTCTCCTCGCTGTCGGTCCCGCTGTCGGTCACCACGTCGTGGTCGAGGAGGGCCCCGAGCCGGTCGAGCCGCTGCTCGGCGGCCAGCCGCTGCCGGCCCAGCCACGCGCTGGCGACCGCCAGGGCGTCGGGGGCCAGCTGGAAGGTCCGGACCCGCCCGACCTTCTCCGAGCTCACGATCCCGGCCTCCTCCAGCACCTTCAGGTGCTGGACGACCGCCGGCATCGACATCTCGTGCGGATCCGCGAGCTGACTCACCGAAGCGGGGCCGGCCACCAGGTGCTCGACCATGGCCCGCCGCGTCCGGTCCGCCATGGCGCGAAAGACCCGGTCCAGCTGCTCCTCATACTTAACCACACACTTAAGTATTGTCGTTTCGCTCGTGGTGTCAACCCCCTTGCCGGCGACGTGCCGGAGCCGATCGTGGCGTCCGGCCTTCGATAGGTTGAGCGCATGAACGCCGTCAAGAGCCCCTGGCTGATCGCCTTCGGCGTGGTCGCCGTCGTGCACCTCGTCCTCAACGGCGTGGAGGCGACCCCGTGGGACAGCATCACCAAGTGCCTGCTCGCACCCCTCCTCGTCGGGTGGGTCCTGGAGCAGCGCGGCCCTCGCCTGCTGGCCGTCGCGCTGGTCTTCTGCTGCCTCGGTGACCTGTTCCTGGAGATCGAGGACATGTTCACCGCGGGCATGGCCGCCTTCGCCGTCGCCCACGTCTGCCTCATCACGTTCTTCGTGCGCCGCGGCGCGATCGAGCAGCTGCGCCGCAAGCCGCTGATCCTCGTGGCGTACGTCGTCGCGGCCGTGGCCCTGGTCGCCTGGTGCTGGGGCGGGCTGGAGCCCGGCCTCAAGCCGCTCGTCCCGGTGTACGCCGGGCTGCTCCTGGCGACCGCCGCGACCGCGCTCTCGACGGACCTGCGTGCCGGGATCGGCGGGGCCCTCTTCCTCGTGTCCGACGGGATCATCGCCCTGGCCGAGGCGGGGCGGATCGACCAGGACGCGACCGTCACGGGACTGGCCATCATGGCGCTGTACATCCTGGCGATCTTCTTCCTGACCACGGGCATCGTGTGGCGGGAGAAGAGGACCGTCGCCGCGGGAGCCGGCTTCGACCCCACCGTCCGCACGGACTGCTGGCCGCGACTGCCGGCCGCCCGGTAGATGGCCGGGGCCGCCCAGTCCGCCGGCGAGCCGCCCCTGCTGGGATCCGATCGGACCTATCGCTGGGCCAACCGCGTCTTCGCGGCGCTCTTCCGCCTCATGGGCTACCGCTTCGACGTCCGAGGGGCCGAGCACATCCCGGCCGCGGGACCGGCCGTGCTCGCGGCCAATCACGTCGGGTTCCTCGACTTCACCTTCATCGGCTACGCCGCCCGCGAGCGCGGACGCCTCGTGCGGTTCATGGCCAAGACCTCGGTGTTCGGCCTGCCGGTCGTCGGCCGGCTCATGCGCGCGATGGGACACATCCCGGTCGATCGCCGGCACGGGGCTCGCGCGTACCGCCGGTCACTGCGGCTGCTGGACGCAGATCAGCTCGTGGGGGTGTTCCCGGAGGCCACGATCAGCCGCTCGTGGCTGCTCAAGCCGTTCAAGCGCGGCGCCGCCGCGATGGCGCTCAACCGCGGCGTCCCGCTGGTCCCCGTGGTCGTCTGGGGCGGCCACCGCGTGCTGACGGTGGACGGGCACCGGTCCCTGCGACGAGGGACGCCGATCACGATCCTCGTCGGTGAGCCGCTGACCGCACGCCACGACGAGGACGTCGGGGCACTGACGACCCGGCTCCGCACCTGCATGGACGACTTGCTCGCCGAGGCGATCGACAGCTACCCCGCCGCTCCGCGCGACGAGGACGACTCGTGGTGGTTGCCATACGATCGCGGTGGGAGCGCCCCCGATCCCGAGACCGCTGCCGCGCTCGATCGTGAGGCCGTCGCGCGCACTGGTGACACGATCGACTAGGCACGACCCACCGTCGAGTGACCGCAGGAGGTCCACCATGACGTACGGATCCACCACCCCCGTCGCCGTCGGCGACCTGACGTTCGACGTCCGGATCACCGGTCCCGAGGACGGCGAACCGATCATCTTGCTGCACGGCTTCCCCGAGACCTCGCTGTCCTGGGCATCGGTCGCGGCCCGTCTGTCCGACGCCGGCCATCGCGTCATCGCCCCCGACCAGCGCGGCTACTCCCCGCACGCCCGGCCCGAGGGCGTCGAGGCGTACACGACCGACCTCCTGGTCACCGACGTGCTCGGCATCGCCGACGCCCTGGGGCTCGGGACGTTCCACCTCGCCGGTCACGACTGGGGATCAGTGGTCGCGTGGCTCGTGGCCGTGCAGCACCCCGAGCGCGTCAGGACCCTCACGGCCGTGTCCGTGCCCCACCTCGCGGCGTACAACGCAGCACTGCGCAACGATCCCGACCAGCAGCAGAGAGCCGCCTACATCCAGCTGTTCCGCGAGCCCGGCGGCAAGGCCGAGGGCCTGCTGCTGGCCGACGAGGGCAGACGCCTCATCGCGATGTACGGCGATGCCGTGCCGGTCGGCCTCGTCGTCCGCTACGTGGCCCAGCTGGCCGAGCCGGGCGCCCTGACCGCAGCGCTCAACTGGTACCGGGCGATGACGGCGGAGCTCGCCTCGACGCCGCCCGTGCACGTGCCCACGACGTTCGTGTGGGGAGATCACGACATGGCGATCGGGCGCGTGGCCGCCGAGGCGTGCGGTGACTTCGTCGACGCCGACTACCGGTTCGTCGAGCTCGACGGCATCGGGCACTGGGTGCCCGAGCAGGCCCCCGACCCGCTGGCCGAGGCCATCATCGCGCGCGCGAGGGCCTGAGCCGGCGAGGACGTCAGGCGGTGCGGGCCTCGGGCGCCGCGACCTGCAGGGGCCATCCCTCGGGATCGTCGAGGCTGCGGCCCACCGTGCTGGCATAGCGGTTCCAGTCCTCCGCCCGGTCGGCGAACCACCGGCGCTGCCGCTCCATGAGGTCGTCGAGCGTGCCGGCGGCCACCTCGGGGTGGCGGCGGCCGATCTCGTGGGCCACCTCGCGCGCGGCGTACGCATCGGCTGCGGCGTCATGCGCGTTGTCGAGCGTGATGCCGTAATAGGCCGAGACGTCGGTGAGGCGACGGGGTCCGAGACCGCCGCGCTCGATGCCCCAGTCGATGACGAAGGGATCCACCACGAGCAGACGGTCCCAGTCGGGCTGGGCCGTGCCCCAGCGCTGCGCCTCGGCTCGCAGCATCGTCAGGTCATAGGCCGCGTTGAACACGACCAGTCCGATGCGGCGGTCGACGAGGTCCTGCACCCAGGCGACGATCCGGGCGATCGCCTCGTGCGGGGCGGGGGAACCGGCCAGCGCCTCGGCCGTCAGACCGTGCACCGCGGCGGACGCCTCGGGGATCGGGACCCCCGGATCGACCAGGCCCACGACGTCGCGACCCCGGTCGTCCAGGAGCGCGAAGCTGAGGACCCGGTCGGTCAGCGGATCGACCCCGGTGGTCTCGAAGTCGAGCGAGGCAAGAGGTGCCACGTGCCAGCCGGGGTGGTCCCCGCGGGGAGGCGGGGTCGGCGAGCAGGGCAGGCAGAGGGTCAGCCACCGCCCCGGACGACCGATCAGTCGGCCGGCCGCGATCGCGACGGCCGAGCTGCACTCGGCGCACGTCGCGGCGTACTTGTTGGATCTCATGTGCTGACTTCCGGCTCGTGGTTGCTGCGCCTCACGCTATCCGCCGGATGAGACAGGTCACACGTACGACCTGTGACCCCCGGGCAAGCGATACGATCGTCCCACTTCACAACTCCAGGGGGAAATGATGAAGGGTACGAGCTTTGCCGGCCGCACGGCCGTGATCACCGGTGCGGGGGGCGGCATCGGCCGCGCAGCCGCGATCCAGGCCGCACACAAGGGCGCGCGCCTCGCCCTGACCGACGTCGACACAGAGCGCCTGGCCGAGACCGTGGCCCTCGTCGAGGATCACGTGGTCCACCACGAGGCGTTCGACATCTCCCACGAGGACTCGGTCGCGGCGTTCGCCCACCGCACGCTGGTCCACGGACCGGTCGACATCGTCATGAACATCGCCGGCGTCGCGACCTGGGGCCGTATCGAGGACCTGACGTCGCAGCACTGGCGCGACTCCATCGAGATCGACCTGATGGGACCCATCCACGTCCTGTCGGCGTTCGTCCCGCCCATGATCGAGACCGGCAATGGCGGCCACATCGTCAACGTGTCCTCCCCGGCCGGCCTGTTCGGCCTGCCCGTCAACGCCCCGTACAGCGCCGCCAAGTTCGGCCTCCACGGCGTCAGCGAGGTCCTGCGGTTCGACCTCGCGCAGCACGGGATCGGCGTCACGCTCGTCTGCCCGGGCGCGGTGAAGACCCCTGCGGGCGACGGCTTCACCATCGCCGGGGTCGACCGCGAGCACCCCGCACTGGTCAAGACGGTCAGTGACTGGAAGCGCAACGGGGTCTCTCCCGAGGAGGCCGCCGCCGCCATGATCCGGGGCGCGGAGAGCGGCAAGTACTTGGTCTTCACATCCCAGGACGTCCGCGCCGCTCACTATCTGCAGCGCTACGTCCCGAAGGCGTACGAGGCGGCCATGCGTCGGCTCAACCGCCGACTCAGCCGCGTCATCGCCGAGGCCGAGGAGCCGCACTACGTCTGAGCGTCGCTCACCCGCCCGCGGCGGCGATCAGTGACGTGAACAGGCCCACGTCCTCGAGGGTCTCCGGATGCCACTGAACGCCGACCCAGAACGGTCGGTCGGGTCGTTCCATCCCCTCCAGCACCCCGTCGGCGGAGTGGGCCGCGGCCTGGAAGCCGGGGTGGGTGGCCACGGACTGGTGATGATGGCACCGGACGTCGCCCTTGTCGCCCACGGCCGCGGCCAGACGCGTGCCGGGCACGACGTCCACGCTGACGTCACCGAACTGCGCTCCCCCGGGCGAGTGCTCCTCGTGGCCCACGAGATCGGGCACGTGCTGGTGCAGCGTCCCGCCCGCGTGCACGGCCATGACCTGCATGCCGCGGCAGATGCCGAGGACGGGCAGGTCGTGGGCGTCTGCCGCGTCGAGCAGGGCGAGCTCCCACTGGTCGCGGTCGACCCGCCAGCCGGCGGTCCGCTCGTGCACCTGCGCGCCGTAGCGACGCGGGTCGACGTCGGCGCCCCCGGCCAGCACGAGCCCGTCGAGCCGGCCGACCACCGCGTCGGCGTTCTCGGGGTGGCCGGGCGGCAGGATCACCGCAACCCCGCCCGCCGCTGCGACCGCGCCGGCGTACGTCGAGGGAAGCAGGTCGGCGGACTCGTGCCAGACGCCCCACCGCGCGGGCTCCCGGTAGGCGCTCAGGCCGATGACGGGACGGGTCACAACGGGGTCACGTAGGCGCCTGAGATGCCGCCGTCGACGAGGAACGTCGAGGCGGTCATGAAGCTGGACTCGTCACTGGCCAGGAACAGCACGGCGTTCGCGATCTCCTCGGGCTCGGCGAAGCGGCCGACCGGCACGTGCACGAGCCGCCGGGCGGCCCGCTCGGGATCGTCGGCGAACAGCTCCTGCAGCAACGGCGTGTTGACCGGGCCGGGGCACAGCGCATTGACCCGCACGCCCTGGCGGGCGAACTGCACACCGAGCTCACGCGACATCGACAGGACACCGCCCTTGGACGCGGAGTACGAGATCTGCGACGTCGCGGCCCCCATGACGGCCACGAAGGAGGCGGTGTTGATGATCGACCCGCGGCCCTGGTCGAGCATGTAGGGCAGCACGGCCTTGCAGCACAGATAGACGCTGGTCAGGTTGACGTCCTGCACGCGGCGCCACGCGTCGAGATCGGTGTCGAGGATCGAGTCGTCCTCGGGCGGTGAGATGCCCGCGTTGTTGAAGGCGATGTCCACCGATCCGTACGTCTCGTGGGCGGTGCGGAACAGCGCGTCGACCTGCTCCTTGTCGGTGACGTCGACGTGGACGTACGTGCCGCCGACCTCCTCGGCGACGCCCGGCCCCGACGTGTCGTCCACGTCCCCGATGACGACGTGGGCGCCCTCTGCGGCGAAGCGGCGGACCGTCGCCAGCCCGATGCCCGAGCAGCCCCCGGTGACGACGGCGACCCTGCCCTCGATGCGTCCTGCCATGTCCTACCCGCTCTCTGTGTCGTCCCCGCTGGCCGGTCAGTCGTGGGAGATGAAGACGTTCTTGACGTCGGTGAACCCGTGCGGCGCGTCGGGGCCGAGCTCACGGCCGAGGCCCGACTGCTTGAATCCGCCGAACGGTGTCCAGTAGCGCACCGAGGCGTGCGAGTTGACGCTCAGGTTGCCGGCCTCGACGCCGCGCGAGACGCGCAGCGCTCGCCCGATGTCACGGGTGTAGATCGAGCCGGACAGGCCGAACTCGGTGTCGTTGGCCAGCTCGAGTGCGTGCGCCTCGTCGTCGAACGGCATCACCGCGACGACCGGGCCGAAGACCTCCTCGCGCCAGATGCGCTCCTGCGGGTCGTCGGCGAGGACGACGGTCGGCGCGAACCAGTAGCCGGGGCCCTCGGGCGCCGAGCCCGTGAAGGCCACCTCGGCCTCGTCGACGAAGCCCTGCACGGTCGCCCTCTGCGCCGCAGAGATCAGCGGGCCCATCTCGCTGGACCGGTCGGCCGGATCGAGCACCTTGACCGCGGCGACCGCGGGCTGCAGGTGTGAGACGAACTCGTCGTACGCCGAGCGCTCCACCAGGATGCGCGAGCGCGCGCAGCAGTCCTGGCCCGCGTTGTCGAACACCGCCCCCGGGGCAGCCGCCGCGGCCCCGGCGAGGTCCGCGTCGGCGAAGACGATGTTGGCGCTCTTGCCCCCGAGCTCGAGCGTCACCCGCTTCACCTGGTCCGCACAGCCGGCCATGATCTTCTTGCCGACCTCGGTCGATCCGGTGAAGCAGACCTTGCGGACGGACCGGTGGGTCACGAACCTCTCCCCCACGATCGATCCCTTGCCCGGGACGACGGTCAGGACGCCCTCGGGGATCCCGGCGTCGAGCGCGAGCTGGGCGAGCCGGATCGCGGTCAACGGGGTGAGCTCGGCGGGCTTCAGCACCACCGTGTTGCCGGCCGCGATCGCCGGCGCGAAGCCCCAGCCGGCGATCGGCATCGGGAAGTTCCAGGGCACGATGATGCCGACCACGCCCAGCGGCTCGTGGAACGTCATGTTGACGCCGCCCGGCACGGGGATCTGCAGGCCGGTCAGCCGCTCGGGCGCCGCGGAGTAGTAGTTGAGGACGTCGCGGACGTTGCCCGCCTCCCATGTCGCATTGCCCCACGTGTGTCCCGAGCCGCGGACCTCGAGCTCGGCGAGCTCGGGCACGTGCTCGTCGACGATCGCGGCGAACCGGCGCAGCAGCCGCGCACGCTCGCCGGGCGCGGTGTCCCGCCAGCCCGGGAACGCCTCCGCGGCCCGCTCGATCGCCGCGTCCGCGGCGGCGAGGTCCGCCATCTCGACCTCGGCCACGGCCTCCTCGGTCGCGGGGTTGATCACGGTGTGGGTGCTCGTCATGCGGGTCCTCAGAGTCGTTCGAAGCCGCGGCGCAGCTCCCAGTCGGTCACGGCCGCGTCGAACGCCTTGAGCTCGACGTCCGCCATGTTGGTGTAGTGGTCGACGACCTCGTCGCCGAACACCACGCGGGCGACCGCCGAGCCGTGGAACGCCTCGCGTGCCTCCCGCATCGTGCTCGGCACCTTCGCATTGCCCGACGTGTACGCGTTGCCGGTCTCCTCGGCCTCGAGCTCGAGCTCGTTCTCGATCCCATACAGGCCACCCCCGAGCATCGCGGCCAGCGCGAGATAGGGATTGGCGTCGCCGCCCGGCACGCGGTTCTCCAGACGCGCGCTCGGCCCGTGCCCCACCAGACGTACCGCGCACGTGCGGTTGTCGAGGCCCCACGCGACCGCGGTCGGCGCAAAAGAGCCGTCCGCGAAGCGCTTGTAGGAGTTGATGTTGGGCGCGTAGAACAGCGTGAAGTCACGCATCGTGGCCAGGATGCCGGCGATGAACTGGTCGTACACCGGGGTGCGGCCCCCGCGTCCCCCGTCGGCCTCGTCGTCCCAGAACACCGTGGCGCCGTCGGTGCCCCGCAGGGACAGGTGGATGTGGCACGAGCTGCCCTCGCGCTCGTCGTACTTGGCCATGAACGTCAGCGCCTGCCCGTGCTGCGCCGCGATCTCCTTGGCTGCGGTCTTGTAGACCGCGTGGTTGTCCGCCGTGACGATGGCGTCGTCGAAGAGGAAGCCGATCTCGTGCTGGCCGTAGTTGCACTCGCCCTTGGCGCCCTCGACGTTCATGCCGGCGGCGTACATCGTGTTGCGGATGTCGCGCAGCAGCGGCTCGACCCGGCTCGTGCCGAGGATCGAGTAGTCGATGTTGTACTGGTTGGCGGGGGTCAGGTCGCGATAGCCCGAGCTCCACGCCTGCTCGTACGTCGTGTCGAACACGATGAACTCCAGCTCGGTGCCGGCGAGCGCGGCGAACCCCGCAGCAGCGGCCCGGTCGACCTGCATCTGCAGGATCGTGCGGGGAGACTGCACGACCGGGGTGTGATCGAGCCACACCAGGTCGCACTGGATCATGACGGTGGCCGGCAGGTGCTCGAGCACCCGGATCGTGTCGAGGTCGAGGGCGAACTCCATGTCGCCGTAGCCCCGCTCCCACGAGCTCATGTCATAGCCCGCGACGGTGTTCATGTCGACGTCGACGCTGAGCAGGTAGTTGCACCCCTCGGTGCCCTGCTTGAGCGCGACGTCCAGGAAGTACGCCGCGTGGAGCCGCTTGCCCTGCAGACGTCCCTGCATGTCGGTGAACGCCACCACGACCGTGTCGACATGGCCTTCCTCGATGCGGACCCTGAGCTGCTCGAGGGTCAGGTGCCGGTCGTTGCGAGTGCTCATGCGCTCTCCTTCACATCGGGGCCCGGTTCACATCAGGGACCGGTTCACATCAGGGCCCGGAGCAGTGCGGCCGTGTCGTCGCAGTGCCGCTCCATCGCGCGTCGCGCGGCCGCGGCGTCACCCGACACGATCGCCTCGGTCACCGCGACGTGCTGGCGGCGTGAGTGATCGATGTTGCGGTCGAGGACCGGGATCGCCTCGAGCATGTCGTGCAGGCACATCTGCACGTTGGTCACCGCGTCGATCAGCAGGGGCGAGTCCGACAGCGAGGCGATGGCCAGGTGGAACAACGAGTCGGCCTGCCGGTGCACGGCCTTGCTCGTGGCGCGGGTGACCTCGTCCAGGGACGTCAGGAGCATCTGCTGCTGGGCGGTGCTCAGCTGCTTCTCCGCGGCCGCGTGCGCCGCCCCCGGCTCGACGATGCGCCGGAAGTCGAGCGCGTCGAGCAGCTCTGATCGAGGCCGGGCGAACGTCGGGGCCGAGCCGGGCTCCGACGGCCGGAACGTCACGACCGTGCCGCCGCCCCGCCCGCGCCGGGTCGTCACCAGACCCGCCTCCCGCAGGGCCGCGATCGCCTCGCGGAGCGTGGCCCGCGACACCCCGATCCGCTCGGCGAGCTCGCGCTCGGGCGGCAGCGTGCTGCCGTCCTGGTAGAGACCGAGGCGGATCGACGTCGCGAGCCTCTCGACGCACGACTCGAACGCGTGGTGCGCACGCACCGGGCGCAGGACCGCGTCGGCGAGGTGCTCACCGCCAAGGAGTGCGCTCACCGCTGACCTCCGGCCCGCAATTGGTCTGATTCCGCACCATATAGGCCGTCCTGCGGGTTGTCCATGGTCATGACTCGGGGCCATTGGCCCCTGATCGGCCTCGCCGATCGCCCCTACTGTCGGGCCAGGGGCGCGCCGGACCGCTCCACGAGGGAGGCACGACCGTGGCATCTGGCAAGCACCTGCTGCACCACCCCAAGGGCAGCCCCTTGCTGCTCATCCTGATGATGCTGACCGTCCTGCCGTCCGTCGTGCTCGCAGACGCATGGGGAGCGGGCGCCGCGGGGATCATCGGCGGCCTGACCGGGCTGTTCTCCCTCGTCGTGTTCATCGGTGGCCCGCTGCGTGCCGACCTGCGGATCGCCGCTGTCATGGGACCTCTGCTCATCTTCGCGGCGGCAGTGCCTCGCCTGGTGGCTGAGGCGTCCAGGCCCGCCGCCATCGTCCTCGTCGTCCTCCTCGGCTTCGTCGCCGCGCTGCTCCCCCTGCTCGGACCCCGCTTCGCCAATGCAGGGATGGGCCTGGGGATGACGACCGTGTTCGGCTACGGCTACGCGCCGAACGGGGGAGCCGATCACCAGCAGGTCATCGCCGCCGCGGTGGCCGGCGTCGCAGTCGCCCTCGCACTTCGCGTGCTGATGGGCATCTCCGATCCGTCCAAACCGACCCGCGAGCAGATCGCGCAGGTCCTCGTCGCCGACGACTCCGCGGCGGCCACCTCGACTGCCTTCGGCACGTGGATCAGCGACGGGAGGCAGCGCTGGCTGGCAGACGTCCTCGACGCGGCGTCGCGCTACCGCCTCGCCCTCCGCGCGGCAGAGCTGTCAGGGACCGATCCCGACGCGATCGCCGCCATGCGCGACCGGGCGAAGGACCTGGCCGGGCGGTTGCAGGCGAAGCCCTCGACGTCGCACCCGTCCGATCCGGACAAGTCGGCCCAGGACCCGTCAGTCCAGCACGCCCCCGTCGCCACCTCGTCCCGCCTTGCCGACGCCTCGGACGCCCTCGACGACGTCGAGCGGGCGATCCGCGAGCACGACACGAGCGCGGTCCCGCTCGAGCACGACAGCCGCCACCAGTTCAAGGACGCTGTGCTGCACCCGTCCGCCCGGCTGCGATCGGTCCAGCTCCGGCACGGGTTCCGCACCGCGCTCGGCCTGCTCATCATGCTCATCATCACGTCGGGACTGAATCGCGGCGACCCGCTCGTCTCCACGGCGATGCTGGCCACCTTCAGCATCCTGCAGGCCAGCTGGCGCGACACCTTGACCAAGGCGACCAACAAGATCATCGGACTGGTCGGCGGCTCGCTGCTCGTCGCGGTGATCCTGCTGACCGTGCCGTCACGCTTCCTGACCCCGATCGCCGGCGTGGCCCTGTGCATGGGCCTGTGGTTCATCGTCACGCGACCCGCGCTGGGCCAGGGGTGCATGGTCGTCGTGAGCGTGGGATTCAACTCGGTGACCCGCGATCTCAACGCCACGAACCTGCTCCTGCAGTACGTGGGGCTGACGGCAGCCGCGGTGGTCGTCGGACTGGTCGTCGGCTTCGCGGTCGTGCCCGCATTCCGGCCACCGCCGTTGCGCCGACGCATCGAGTCGGCAACCGAGGCCACCACAGCTGCGCTCCGCGCCGCCGTGAGCGGCGAGACACCGGGGCTGTCCGACGCCGTGGCACTGCACCGCGAGGCCGCTCAGCAGCAGGAGGAGCTGGTGCCTGACCACGAAAAGCTGGACGACCAGCAGCTGACCGAGCTCGACCGACTGCGGACCGGTCTGCACGACCTGACCGTCCTGGTCGACGCGACCCGTCCGACCCCCGCAGAGCTGGACGAGGTCCTGCTCGCACTGAGCCCCACCGAGATGGTGGTGCCCGACGGGCCCGGCTCGGGCACCGGTCCTGAGCAGCCCCGCCAGGCGTCGTCGACCGCCCAGGAGCTGGCCCAGCAGACCGGCGAGGCCGAGCGATACCTGCTGCGGACCCTCCCTGCCGGCGTCTGAGTGCCGGGTCGCGCGCCCGAACCTAGTCCTGGAACGCGTCTGTCACGGACTCGTCGATCGTGTGCTTGGGACCGGTGAACCAGCGGCGGGCCGAAGCGAACCACCAGATGGTCAGCGCGAGGAGCGTCCCGCCGGTCAGGATCGGCGCGTAGTTGACGAACTTCCAGGAGAAGTCGTCGTCCCACGGCCGCGCCGCAGGGGTGAACGGCAGGATGAAGTAGATGCAGATGATCGCGATCTCCGCGACGGCGATCAGGTTCATCCACTTGTACTTCGACCCGTTGTTCCAGCTGCCGGGCTGGAACGCGTCACCCATCCGCCAGCGCAGGAAGATGGGGATCAGGAACGCGAGGTAGAGGCCGATCACGGCGACTGAGGTGACCGCGTAGAACGCGACCGGGACGGGTGCCCCGTTGATGTCCACCTCGATCAGGGCCGGCAGGGTGATGATCGCGCCGATCACCGCCACGAAGACCACCGCATTGGCCGGGACCTTCGTGGCCGACACCTTGGACCAGATCCTCGAGCCGGGGATGGCGCCGTCACGGCTGAACGCGAACGTCATCCGCGAGGCGCTCGTGAGGCACGCGATCATGCAAAAGAACTGTCCTGCGGTCGAGATCGCGAGCACCAGGACGTGCCAGCCCTGCGGCAACGCCTGACCGAAGATCAGGTCGACACCACCGCCACCCTCGGTCACCGCGTCCGGGTCCTGCACCGCGAACAGGAAGGCCAGCAGGAGCAGCCAGCCGCCGAGTGCGGAGTACGCGATCGAGCGCCAGATGCCCTTCGCGGCACCCTCGGCCGCGCCCTGCGTCTCCTCCGAGAGGTGGGCCGAGGCGTCGAAGCCGGTGATCGTGTACTGGGTCAGCAGGAAGCCGAGCGGCAGCACGAGGAACCAGTACGTGCCGCCGTTGACGGATCCGTCGGCGTAGCCGGAGTTGTTGATCTTCTCGGTGAACATGAAGCTCAGCGACTGGTGGGTGTCGGGGATGATGAGCAGGACCGCGATGATCAGCGCGACGCCCACCACGTGCCACCACACCGAGATGTTGTTGACGACCGCGAGCAGGTGCCCGCTGAAGATGTTGAGCAGGGCGGCGACCACGAGGATCGCGATGAAGATCAGGAACACGCGCTGCAGGCTGTAGCTGTCGCGCCAGCCCTCGCTCAGGGTCTGCAACGTCAGGTCCATGAAGGTCGCACAGCCGTACGCGACCGAGGCGGTGACCGCGAGCAGGCCGATGAGGTTGAGCCACCCGGTGAAGAACCCGGCCGCGGGTCCACCCATCTTGGACGCCCACCAGTAGATGCCGCCCGATGTCGGGTAGGCCGAGACCAGCTCGGACATCGTGAAGCCGATGATGAGGATGAACAGCGAGATGATCGGCCAGCCCCACGAGATCGCGACCGGCCCGCCGTTGTTCCAGGCCTGGCCGAACGTCGTGAAGCAGCCGGCCAGGATCGAGATGATCGAGAACGAGATCGCGAAGTTGGAGAAGCTGGACCAGGACCGGTTCAGCTCCTGCTTGTAGCCAAGGCTCGCGAGGTGCTTCTCGTCGTCACTGAGTTGATCGGCCATGGATGCACCCGGGCTCTCAAGAGAAGTTGGTGCATGCTAGCGCGCGTGTGCCCGTTGTCTCTAGCCCTTTCGGCCACTGATTTCACACGTTCACACCGTCGAAATGGCCCGAAACCGCAACGTTGCCTACAGTTGTTCGCGGGATCCTTCGTCGGTCCCCCGCGTGCGGCGCAGCTCGTCGCGCTCGGTGCGCAGCCGCTTGACCTCGGTGCGGCGGGCCTTCAGCCGCATGCTCAGCACCGTGATGATCACGGCCAGCGCCACGCCTGCGATCACGCCGATCAGGGTCGCCGCCCGGAAGCCGGGTGCGTCGACGTCCATGATGCGCTCGCCCGCGTGCGCGGCCCTGCTGTTGCCGGCCACGACCGAGAGGGTCAGCCAGTTGGGGGCGGCGAGCACGATCGCGACGACCGCGAGGATGCCACGCCACGTCCAGCTGTAGAACCGGTGCCGGAGCTGGAACAGCATCAGCAGCGGGACCAGCGAGAACACGAAGCCGTAGAACAGTCCCCACAGGGTGCCGCGCGAGACGCTGCCGTCGACCTGGTCCGCGACCCGCTGCGCCCACCACCGCGGGAAGAACGCCGCCGACAGGAGATACACGACGTACGCGATGCCGACCAAGACGATCGCCAGGACGATGCGCTTGACCCACACGGGTGGGCCGACCTTCGACTGGTCGGCGACCCGACCGTCGATGCGGTCGTCCTCGTGCGGCGGGTTGTACGCAGCGGAGTCCTCATGGCTCATCTCGCCATCATGGCAGCACTGGGGGGTTCTGCTCAGTTGCGTGCGCTCTTCATCGCCCGCCACTCGGCCGCCCGGACGATGCCGTCCCGCCCCATGCCCGCCCGGCCCTGCATCTTCTTGACCGCCGCGAGCGTCACGGCGTCGTAGAAGCCGTTGCGATCCGCCCGCGGCAGCCCGAGCGCGGTCTGCAGGACCACGACGGCCTTCGCGACCCGACCCCTGCGGATCACGCTGTCGCCGTAGTGCGCGACCCCGTAGGCGATCGCGGCGGAGCGCGTGCCGGGCGTGGCCGTCCGGCTCTTGACGCTGGAGGGGCTGAGCGAGGCCCAGGTCGGCTGGTCCAGCACGCCTGTGTACGGGATGTCGTGGGCGCGCTGGTAGCGCCGGACCGCAGCCCAGGTCGCATCGTCGAAGCGCCCGGTGCGGGGCACCTTCAACAGCGCCTGCGCCTTCTTGACCGTTCCGCCGGTGCGGCCGTACTGACGATCGCCCAGCGTGGTCCTGACCAGCAGCGGCGACACCGCGGGGCACGCGGCCGTCCGCGGCGAGCCGGACCGCGCGGCGTACGTTCCCTTGAACCTGACGCACGGACCGTAGTCGGTGGGGCTGACCTTGCCGGTCCAGAACGAGACGTTGCCGCGGGCGCCGTTCCAGCTGAGCGACACGTGCACGTGGTCCTGGTGGTCACGGCTGGGCCGCCAGCCGGCCCGCGTGTCGTAGACGCCCCAGATCTTCTCGTCGTAGATCACGTACATGATGCCGAGGCGTCGGGCGTTGCGGCCGTTGTCGCGGGTCACCCACGCCAGGAAGTCGGCCGCCGCCGCCTTCTGCTGCTTGTCGTTCGGATCCACCATCCAGTCCCATGCGCGGCCGTCGCTGTGCTCGGAGACTCCCTCGGTGCAGCTGCGCGAGATCGAGCCCGCCCTGCCCTGTCCGTATGTCGACATCACCAGGTCGCGCAGCTTGAGCACGCCGGGCATGTCGAGCGGGCTGCACGACGTCTGCGGCAGGTAGGGGGCGGCGGGGTCGAGCTCGTCGGGCAGCTCGACCGGCGCGGGCAGCCCGGTCGGGTTCTTCGGCAGCGTGATCGGCGGATCGCCCGCCATGGCAGGGGTGGCCAGGAGCCCTGAGCCGATCAGGAGCACCACCAGGACGACCAGGATCCTGCGCATGCCGACCACCTCCCGGGACAAGACCTCCCATGGTGCGCCCCAGCAGCCTCATCTGTCACCCCTCCACCCGGCGTCGGTCCCACCAGATAGATTCAGGGGGTGCGTATCGCGACCTGGAACGTCAACTCCATCCGGAGCCGCATCGACCGCGTGACGGGGTGGCTCGAGCGCAATGACATCGATGTCCTGGCCATCCAGGAGACGAAGTGCCGCGAGGACCAGTTCCCCGGCCTCGAGCTGTCCTCGATGGGCTACGAGGTCGCCCACTTCGGCCTGAGCCAGTGGAACGGTGTCGCGCTGATCTCCCGCGTCGGCCTGAAGGACGTCGCGACCCAGTTCGCCGACGACCAGCCGACGTTCGGCGATCCCGCGGTCGTCGAGGCCCGCTCGATCGGCGCGACGTGCGGCGGGGTGCGGGTCTGGAGCCTCTACGTGCCCAACGGCCGCGAGGTCGACCACCCGCACTATGTCTACAAGCTCGCCTGGCTCGAGCGCCTGCGCCAGGTCGCGGGCGACTGGCTGGCCGACAACCCCGACGCGCAGATCGCGCTGACCGGCGACTGGAATGTCGCGCCGCAGGACGACGACGTGTGGGACATGTCGGTCTTCGAGGGCCACACCCACGTCTCCCAGCCCGAGCGGGATGCGTTCCAGGGCATCCTCGACGCGGGCTACGAAGACGTCGTGCGTCCCCACACCCCGGGCCCGGGCGTCTACACGTACTGGGACTACCAGCAGCTCGCCTTCCCCAAGAAGCGCGGCCTGCGCATCGACTTCATCCTGGCCTCGCAGGCGCTCGCCGCGCGGGTCGACTCGGCGTGGATCGACCGCGAGGAGCGCAAGGGCAAGGGCGCGAGCGACCACGCCCCCGTCGTCATCGAGATCGGCTGAGCCGGGCGGGACGACGGCGGCGCGCCGCGACGGCGGCGCGACCCCGCCTGGGTCCCCGGTATTCTGACGAGGCACGACCGCCTTGTCCCGTGCCCTGCAGTCGACCCGGAAGCGAGCACCCCCACCGGTGAGCCCCCAGACACCCGGCCTCCCTCCGCACCTCGTCGACCTCGCGGACTCCGGCGTCGTCTCGGCCGCGCGGCTCGCCGCGACCCTGCTGCGCTACGAGTACGCCGACTCGATCGAGCTGCTGGCGCGCATGGCCTCGCGCGGCACCTACACCGCTGACCAGATCATCGGCATCGCGGCCGACCTCACCCACGGGCGTCCGGTCGTCGACCGGGCCCTGACCCCGCTGCACGCCCCGGGCACGTACGCCTTCGCGTACCTCGAGCTGGGGCTCGCCTTCGGCTCCCACGGCGACTTCACCGCGGCCGCCGACCTGTTCGCGCTCGCCCGCAAGATCGCCGACCGGGACGGCGTCCCGTACGAGTACGACCGCCAGGACGTCCAGGTGCACCTCGCGGTCGGACGGGTCGACTACGTCCGACAGCACACCTCGCACGCGAATCCCGACGTCGTCACCAACGACGCCCGGTCCTGGTACCACTGGGCCGCCAACACCGACATCATCAACCCCTTCCGCGGCGTCGAGCCGGCGTCCCTCGAGACCTGGCAGCAGGCGTTCAACGCCCCCTTCATCGACCGAGGGCTGGCCCCGATGACGTTCGAGGCGACCGGGACCCCGTTCGACACCGTGCGCACGAATGCCGCCGCCGGATCCGTCGACGGACCCCTCATCAGCATCGTGATGCCGGTCTACGCGCCCACCCGCAGCCTGCTCACCGCGGCCCGCTCGGTGCTCGACCAGACCTGGGGCAATGTCGAGGTCATCGTCGTCGACGACCACAGCCCGGAGGGGCACGAGGACATCTTCGAGGAGGTGCGGGCGCTCAGCGACCGCGTCTCGTACCACCGGATGCCGCAGAACGGCGGGGCGTACCGGGCCCGCAACCTCGGGCTGTCGCTGGCCCGCGGAGAGCTCGCGGGCATCCAGGACGGCGACGACTGGTCGCACCCGCAGCGCCTCGAGCGCCAGATGGCCGCGTTCGCCCGTGACAAGCGCCTCGTCGCGACGCTGTCGAAGTCGATCCGGCTGCACACCGACCTCTACATGACCCGGGTCGGCTCGTTGCCGTTCGCGCACAACGCACCCTCGCTGCTGTTCAAGCGTGAGGCGGTCCTCGGCCGGCTCGGCCCGTTCGACCAGATGCGCAAGGCCGCCGACACCGAGTACATCGAGCGAATCGCGGCCGTCTTCGGGCAGCAGGCGGTCACGACGCTCAAGGAGCCGCTCTCGCTCTACCAGCTCACCGACGGGTCGCTGTCGCGCGAGGACTTCCGTCCGAGCTGGCACCGGCCCGCGCGGGTGTCCTACCACTCGGCGTTCCGCCACTGGCACCACCGCATCCGCACCGAGGGGATCGAGCCGCGCTCGCCGGACGCCGAGGGGCGCCGGCCGTTCCCGGCCCCGCCCGAGCTCGAGGGCACGACGTACCCCGACACGAGCCCCGACGTCGTGATGCTGACCGATCCGCGCCCCGGGCCGCAGTCCGGCTCGGGCGTGGCCGGCGAGATCGCCGCCCTGCACGCCGACGGGCTGCGCGTCGGGCTCGCACGGACCGACGCCTTGCGGTTCGCGTCCCAGAAGCGGCACTACCCGCGGGCCGACCTGCTCGACCTCATGGCGCACGACGTGACCTCGTGGATGACCCTCGGCGCCCCGGTGTCCCCCACCGTGCTGCTGATCAGGGACGTCGAGCTCCTCGCGCTGCCACGATCGACCGATGCCGTCGCGATGACCCCGCAGCGGGTCGTCGTCATCGCGGACCGGATGCCCACCGAGGGCACTGCGCCGCGCGTCTCGTGGGAACCGCCCCACATCGAGGCGGCGGTGCGCCGCATGTTCAACCGGCCGGCCGAGTGGATCCCGGCGACCGAGGAGATCGGTCGCGCGATCTGGGCCAGCGGGGTCACCGGCACGGTCCACCCTCCGCGGCTGATGGAGATCGCCACGGTCGCCCGCTTCCCGCGCCGGCGGATCGGCGAGCGTCTGGTCCTGGGCATCGCGGACCCCTCGGCGTACCCCGTCGAGCAGGCGTCCCCGGCCGAGCTGGCCCGCCTGCTCCCGCCGGTCGCGCACCACGACGTGCGCGTGCTCCAGGACCCCACCCGTCCTGCACCGGCAGTGCCCGGCGTCCTGGCCTTCTCGACCGACATCATCGCCGCGAGCGAGTTCTACGACCAGTGCGACGTCGTGGTCGTGCCCGCGCCCGCCGTGGCCGGCTCTGCACTGCTGCGACCCGCGGTCGAGGCCATGGCACGCGGCTGCGTCGTGATCGCCGACCCGGCCCTGCGCGGCGTCCTCGGCGAGGCCGCGCTCTATCTCGACGACGGTCCGCTCGAGCAGCTCCTCGACAAGCTCACCACCGACCCCGCGCTGCTCGCCGAGCAGCAGGGGCGCTCACTGGCGTTCTGCCAGACTGAGCTGTCCGCCGCGGCGTACGTCGCGGCGATCCGCACGTTGACCACCACAGGGGGATCCCGATGAGCAGCACCTGGCAGGGCACCGCGAAGTCGTACGCGCGACGCCTCGTCGCCGAACGCACCAAGGCACTGGCCCTCGCGACCGCGATCCTGCTGGTCGTCGGGGTCGTCGGGCTGCTGGCCGACGAGTACGACCTCGTGCTGTTCGCGATCCTGCTGCTGCAGGGCGCCATCGCCGGCTATCTCGTCACCGCGCCGGCGCAGCAGCCCGGCGTGACGACCGAGGTGCGTACCGCGGTCGACCAGTCGTCCGCCCGCACCCTGGCCGATCTCTCCCGGGCCCGGCAGTCGATCCTGGACGCGATCGCCGAGCTCGACGCCCGCACGAAGTGACCGCCGAGCCCGTCCGCATCATCGCGGCGAGCCTGCACGGGCTCGACGTCGTCGACGGCGGCCGCACGCTGCGCCTGACCGGCACCTGCCGGCGTCCCGGCACGGACGGCGCCGAGCCGCCCGCCGACCAGACGCTCACGCTGCACTGGAGCGATCCAGACGGGGCTGAGGTCGTGCAGGCCGTCGCGGAGCCGCGGCTGCGCTACGAGGACGGGGCCCACCGCTGGACCGGGTTCGTCGCTGACGTGCCGATCGAGCAGATCCCGGTCGGCACGACCGGCCTCGAGATCGAGCTGACGACGCCGGGCGGCGAGCCGTCGCGGGTCGTCGTCCACGCCGCCCCCGGCGCGCTCGCGACGTCCCGCCCGATCGTCTCCTCGGGTCGCCGGCTCCAGCTGTACCCCTCGCCGTCCGAGCGCGCCGAGGTGGTCGCACAGGCGTACCCCGCCCCGCTCGCCGGCGTGCGGTGGACCGCGGCCCGGGCGGTCCGCGCGCTCAAGGACATCGTGCGGCGCCGTCCGTACGCCTTCGTCCAGCCGCTGCGTGCGCTGACCCGGCCGTTCTTCGTGGGCCGCGAGATCTGGCTCGTCGGTGAACGCGCCGACACCGCTCGCGACAACGGCTTCCACCTGTTCACGTACCTGCGCCGCGAGCGCCCTGACATCCGGGCGTACTACGTGCTCGACCCGTCGAGCGACCGCTTCGAGGAGCTGTCGGCGCTCGGCCGGGTCGTGAAGCACTCGTCGTGGCGGCACCGCGTCCTGATGGTGCACGCGACGGTGCTCGCGAATGCGTACTCGGTCAAGCACATGCTCCCCAGCCGGTGGAAGAAGCAGCACTACATGCGCCAGCTCAACTGGCGGATCGGCGCGTACCGGGTCTATCTCAAGCACGGCGTCAACGACAAGACCAAGGACGTGCGGCGGCGCACGGGCGGCTACGACCTGTTCCTGACCGCGAGCCACGCCGAGACCGAGGCGGTGCGCGCGACGTCCGGCTACGACCAGCAGATCGCGGAGACCGGGCTGCCCCGGTTCGACGCGCTCGTGCCCACGCCGCGCAGCCGGACGATCCTGTTCATGCCGACGTGGCGCCGCTATCTCGCGCCCGACCTGTTCAGTGACGGGTCGAGCGGGGAGATCCCGTTCGAGGGCTCGACCTACCAGCGCTTCGTCGACGGCTTCCTGACCAGCGAGCGGCTGCACGCCCTGCTGGAGCAGCACGACCACCGGCTCGAGTTCATGCCCCACTACAACCTGCGCGCGCAGTACGCGGACCCGACGGTCGGCGGTGACCGGGTCACGATCCTCGACGGGGGTGCCTCCGACATCCAGGAGGTCATGCGGCGCTGCGACCTGTTCCTGACCGACTACTCGTCGGTGCACTTCGACCTGGCCTATCTCGGCACCCCGATGGTCTACACGCACTTCGACCGCGAGGAGTTCTCCGCGGGGCACGCCGAGCCGTCCTGGTTCGACCACGAGCGGGACGGCTTCGGGCCCGTGACGTACGACCTGGACGCCACGATCGACGCGGTCGAGCGCTATCTCGTGGCGGACTGCGTCCGCGAGCCCGAGTACGACCGGCGCGCCCAGGACGCCTTCACGTTCCACGACCGCGACAACTCCCGCCGCGCCGTCGAGGCCATCGAGCACCTCGTCCGTACCCGCGCCATCACCTGACCCCGCGGGCGCGGCCCCGCGTTGCCGGTTTCCCACGGTCCCGTGGGAATTGGTCACTCCCCTCGCGTCTCAACACGAGGTAAGTGACCAAACACCACGGTCCCGTGGGAAACCGTCAATCCGGGAGCTTGCGGCCGAAGGCTCCGTCGGAGGCGGTGTGGAGGGCGTCGGCGAGCTGCTTCTTGGTGCTGTCGACGAAGGTCTTGGTCAGGTGGGTGCCCTGGCGGTAGACCAGGACGTTGCCGATCACGGCCGAGCAGCGGCCGCCGTCGGGGCAGATCGTGTCGGACATGTCCAGGATCTTGACGCCCGGGACCTGCTTGGCCGCGCGCAGGGCCGCCGGCGCACCGGAGCCGGACTCACCCCGCTCGCGGTCGAAGGCGCAGGCCGTGAGGTCCTCGGGGTTCTGCGCGACGCACTCGTACACCGGCTGGTTGGTCGGCGCGGGGTTGTCGAGCAGCGCGACGACGGGGATGCCCGCGTCGGTGAGGGTCTTCCAGTAGCGGGCCATGCCGTCGGCCATCGCGTCGACCGTGGCGTCCTTGTCGTCGGTCTTGCCCTCGGGCAGCGCGTCCTGCATGCGGTGGGACGCGATGACCAGGTCGGGCTTGAGCTCGAGGATGTCCTGCAGGGCGGTGCGGCCCCACTGGCGGCAGTCGACCTTGTTGCTGCGATCGATGCTGGCGTCGGTGAAGGGGCAGGCCGACTTCGTGATCTGGATGAGCTTCCAGCCCTCGTCCTTCGCGATCTCCTCGAGCGCGGTCTGCCACTGCGCCATCTTGGAGTCGCCGATGATGACGACCGTGCGGTCCGAGGACGTGTCGCCCCACTCGCACAGCTTGGGCTTCGGGTCGCCCCCACGGACCTGACACCCCGAGTCGTCGTCGTAGAACGGCGGCCGGTCGTCGACCGCTCCCGTCGCCAGGGGTCGCATGGTGTCGACCGACTTGATGTCGCTCCACACGACATCCTTGTTGGCGGGGTCGAGCAGGGCGGCGGCACCCGGGCTGCCGGACGTGCTCGCCTCCCGGACGTTCGAACCGAGGCTGACCGACGCGTTGAGGGCGAGGCCGACGCCCACGCCGACCGCAGTGAGCGCGAGCCCCATGCCGATCGCCCGGCCGTTGGGCTTGAAGAACGAGCCGAAGCGGACCGGGTTCTCGATGAACCGGTTGCTGAGGTACGCCGGCACGATCGACAAGACCATCAGCAGCACGAGGTAGCGCAGCCGCATGTCCGGACGCTCGGCCTGCGCCGCGACCAGGATCGGCCAGTGCCACAGGTAGATCGAGTACGACAGGCCGCCGATCCAGACCATCGGCTTGATGCTCAGCAGCCGCTGCGGCGACCCCGGCGTCGGCGACAGGCCGCTCGCGATCATGAGCGCGGCGCCGACCGTCGGCACGAGGGCGTTGGCGCCCGGCCACGTCGTCGACTCGTCGAAGACGAAGACCGCGTACGCGATCAGGGCGATGCCGACCCAGCCGCCGATCGCGCGCAGCACGGACGGGAGCCGGTCGACCTGGTTCGCGGCGAGCGCCAGCAGCGCACCGATCCCGAGCTCCCAGATGCGCGTCGTCGTGACGAAGTACGCGGTCGCGGGGCTGTCGGCCGTCTGCTGCACCGAGTACGCGAACGAGGCGACCGTCGCGAGGCCGAGGACCACGAACGCCCCGCGCTTCCAGCGCTTGGCCGCGACCAGGCCGATCACGAGCATGAGGATCGGCCAGACGACGTAGAACTGCTCCTCGACCGCCAGCGACCAGTAGTGCTGGACCGGGGACTGACCGATGTCCTCGGCCAGGTAGTCGACGCCACGGTCCGCGAGGCGCCAGTTCACGACGTACGCGGCCGCGGAGATGATGTCGCCGCCGAAGTCCTTGCGCTGCGTGATCGGCAGGAAGAAGTACGTCACGAGGGCCGAGAACACGAGCACGGTCGCGCTCGCGGGCAGGAGCCGCTTCATGCGGCGGGCCCAGAACGTGCTGAGGCTGACGCGGCCCGTGCGGGACACCTCCCGCGCGAGCAGGCCCGTGATGAGGAATCCGGACAGCACGAAGAACACGTCGACGCCCACGAAGCCGCCGGCCATGAACGGCACGCCGGCGTGGGCGATGAGGACCGAGCCGACCGCGATCGTGCGCATGCCCTCGATGTCGAGGCGGATGGTGCGGCCGTGGTCGGGCTTCGTCAGGGTCGCGCTGCTGCCGCCTGAGAAGTGCTGTGCGGTGGTCATGCGCGCGGATCCCATCTGGGCGGGGTCGATCGGTCAGGACGGGCCGTGGGCCTCGGACAGGTTATCGGATCTGCGAAAGCCGACCGGGGACCGCGCGCGGCGCCGGTGACCACCGTCACCCCGAGCGGGGGCGCCCGTCGCCGGCCCCCAGGGCACCGTCCGTCGCCCGGGCCAGCGCCGCCGCCAGCTGCGGACGCATCGAGTCGACGTACGACCGGGTGAGGTGGGTCCCCTGCCGGTACGCCAGCACGTTGCCGATGACCGGTGCGCACCGGCCGGCATCGGGGCAGATCACGTCGGTCAGGTCCACGATGCCCACCCCCCCGACGCGGTCGGCCGCGGCCCGCTGCGCAGCCGCCGCCGACACCGCGATGCCGCGCTCCTTGTCGAAGGCGCACTGGTCGAGTGCGAACGGGTGCTGCGCGACGCACTCGTGCACCTCCCGGTCCGGGCTGGGGTTGTCCAGGATCGTGACGAGCGGGATGTCCCGCGCGGTGATCGCGCTCCAGTACGTCGACAGTCCGTCGACCATCGCTGCCTGCGTGAGTCTCTTGGTGCCCGGCTCGTACGCCGTGCCGTGCCGCTGCGAGGTGATCACCAGGTCGGGCTCGAGGTCGAGGATCGTGCGGAGCGCCGCCCTGCCCCAGGCGAGACAGTCACGGTCGATGTCCGTGCCGCGCGTGTGGTCGGCGAACGCGCAGCCGGACTTGGTGAGCTGCACGAGTCGCCAGCCCTCGTCCGCCGCGATGTCGTCGAGCGCGGTCAGCCACACCTGCATCTTGGAGTCGCCCGTGATCACCACCGTCCGGTCCCCGTCCGGGTCCCCGAACACGCACGTGCGCGCCGTCGCATCGCCGAACCGGGTCTGGCACGAGCGCTGCTCGTCCGGCGGGGGCATGTCCCGCTCGGCGTCCCCCGGCAGCGGGCGGATGGGATCGGCCGTCTGCAGATCGCTCCACTGCGTGACCTGTCCCTGCACGGTCTCCAGGATCGCTGCGCCCGGGCTGTCCGGGAGCGTCGCCTCGGTGAGGTCGGTCGAGCCGCTGCTCGTCGCGAGCACGAGGCCCGCCGCGACGCCCGCCGCGGTGAGCGCCGCGCCTAACCCGAGCGCCCGGCCCGTGGACCGGAACGCCGCCCCGAAGCGGACCGGGTTCTCGATCAGGCGGTGGCACAGCCACGCCGGCGCGATCGACGCCAGCACGAGGGCGACGACCCAGCCCTGCGCGAGATCGGGGTCGTGGGCCTGCGCGGCCACGAGCACCGGCCAGTGCCACAGATAGATCGAGTAGGACAGACCGCCGATCCACACCATCGGCGCGAGGCTCAGCATCCGTTGGGGCGATCCCGGCGTGGGGGCGAGGCCCGACGCGATCATGAGGGCGGCCCCGACCGTCGGCACCAGGGCGTTGGCGCCGGGCCAGGTCGTCCCGGCGTCGAAGACGAGCACCGCGTACGCGATGAGGGCCAGGCCCACCCAGCCCCCCACGGCTCGCACGGCCGCGGGAAGCGCCGCGACCCGTGTGGTCGCCAGGGCCAGCAGTGCGCCGACACCGAGCTCCCAGACGCGCGTGGTCGAGACGAAGAATGCGGTCCCCGGGTGGCTGTGGGACTGGACCACGGACCACGCGAAGGAAGCGGCCGTCACGAGCCCCAGCACGCCGAACGCCACGCCCCTCCAACGGCGGGCGGCCAGCACCGCGACCGCGAGCATCAGCAGCGGCCACAGGACGTAGAACTGCTCCTCGACCGACAGCGACCAGTAGTGCTGCACGGGCGACGCCCCGACGTCCTCGGCGAGGTAGTCCACCGAACGCTCCGCGAGCCGCCAGTTCACGACGTACAGCGCGGCCGCGACGATGTCACCGCCGAACTCGTCGCGCTGCGTGATCGGCAGGTAGACGTACGCCACGACGGCCGAGAACACGAGCACCACAGCGCCTGCGGGCAGGAGCCGCTTGACCCTGCGGGCCCAGAAGGTGCCGATGCGGATCCGTCCGCTGCGCGAGATCTCCCGGGCGAGCAGACCGGTGATCAAGAAGCCCGACAGCACGAAGAACACGTCGACCCCGACGAAGCCGCCGGCCGCCCACGGCAGTCCCGCGTGGAACAGCAGCACCGCGACGACGGCGATCGCCCGCATGCCCTCGATGTCCAGCCGCAGGGTGCGCCCGTGGTCAGGTCGTCGGGTGGGCCGCTCGGCGCGATGCCGCCCGGTCACAGCTGCCATCGTCTGGGGCTCCGTCTTTCGCGCCTGGTTGTCGACCTGTCCCGGGCGCCCGGGCCCCGGTCAGACTAGCGGAGGTGGGGTAACCTTCCGCACGCAGCAGTTCCACCACTGAAGGAGCACGCCTTGTCCGTCGACATGGCCATCATCGGACTCGGCTACGTCGGTCTCCCCCTCGCGCAGCAGGCCGCACGATCGGGCCTCACGGTCACCGGCTTCGACGTCAACGCCGCGATGGTCCAGACGCTCAACCACGGGCGCAGCCACATCGACGACCTGTCGGACGCCGACATCGCCGAGATGCTCTCGCTGGGGTTCACCGCCTCGACCGAGGAGTCCGTCCTCGCGGACGCCGACGCGATCGTCATCTGCGTCCCGACGCCCCTGTCGATCGACGGCGAGCCCGATCTCGGCGCGGTCGTCTCGGCGACCACGACGATCGCGCGCCAGCTGCGCCCCGGGCACCTCGTGGTCCTGGAGTCCACGACGTACCCCGGCACGACGGACGAGGTCGTCCGCCCGATCCTCGAGGAGGGCGGGCTCGTCGCAGGCGTGGACTTCCACCTCGCGTTCAGCCCCGAGCGGGTCGATCCGGGCAACCCCACGTACGGGATCGCCAACACCCCCAAGGTCGTCGGCGGCCACACCCCGGAGTCCACCAAGGTCGCCACCGCGTTCTACAGCCGGTTCATCGACACCGTCGTGCCGTCCAAGGGCACGCGCGAGGCCGAGATGACCAAGCTGCTGGAGAACACGTACCGGCACATCAACATCGCCTTGGTCAACGAGATGGCGCAGTTCTGCCACGAGATGGACATCGACCTGTGGGAGGTCATCCGCAACGCGGCGACCAAGCCCTTCGGCTTCCAGGCCTTCTACCCGGGGCCCGGCGTCGGCGGCCACTGCATCCCGATCGACCCCAACTACCTGTCGTTCAAGGTCCGCTCGACGCTCGGACGGCCGTTCCAGTTCGTCGAGCTCGCCCAGTCGATCAACCTGCAGATGCCCGCGTACGTCGTGGACCGCGTCGCGGACCTGCTCAACGACGCCGGCCGGGCGCTCAACGGCTCGACGATCCTGCTGCTCGGCGTGACCTACAAGCCCAACATCGCCGATCAGCGCGAGTCGCCCGCGACCCCGCTCGCCGGCCTGCTGCGCGACAAGGCCGCGAACCTGCTCTTCCACGATCCCCACGTCGAGTCCTGGACCCCCGGCGGGGTCGCGGTCACCCGCGCGGACGATCTCGACGAGGCGCTGCGCACGGCCGACGTGACGGTGCTGCTGCAGAACCACCGCGACTACGACCTCGCGCACATCGCCGCGACGGCCCGGGTCCTGTTCGACACCAAGGGTGCGACCGACGCGCCGGGCGTCGAGCGCCTGTAACCCTCCTCAGGGGCGAAGGCTCGCGACGTACGCCGCGAAGTCGGCCGGGTCGAGCACCGCGCGGGCGAACTGCAGCCCGCGCTCACGCTGGGCCTGCCAGCGCGCCGGATCGGCGACCATGGGCTCCACGAGCCCGATGACGTCCTCGGGCGCACCGTAGAGCGCAGCGTCCCCGAACGCACGACGGTGCCGCTCGTCGACGACCAGCACCGCCCCGACGGCGAGGGCCTCGAGCATCGGCTGCAGCGCCACGGCGCCCCAGGCCTCGGGCGTGTGGCCGACGAAGACGTCGATGTCGCGCAGGAACTCCGCGACGGACACGCCCTTGACCGCGGTCCAGTTGTCCGGCACGGGATTCTTGACGAACAGCCGCGGCACGACGCCGTCCTCGTCGAGGACGCGGACGTCGTAGGGGCCGCCGGGCGGCAGGGCCGCGGCGATCCGCATGCCCTTGAGCCGGTCCCTCGCCTCGCGCTCGATGTACGCCATGCCCAAGGTGGGTGGCGAGTGCATCCCGGGCTCGAGCCGGTCGGCCGCGCTGGCGACGCCGAACGGTCGCGGCGACAGGATCGTCCCGTTGGCGCCGGCCGCCCGCAACGCCTGCGCGACCTCAGCGTCCGCCGGCCACCACTCGACGTCGACCCCGAGCAGCTCACGCCCGCGGCGCTCGACCGTCCGCGCGTCGTACAGCTCGCCGCCGTTGTCCAGCCGGGGTCCGCAGCCGGCCAGCACCACGAGGCGGCGGGTCGTCACCCGGACGCCGGCCGCGTCACGTGGGAACATCAACAGCTCGGGCGAGTCCACGACGGTCACCGCGGCGTCCACCGGCTCGGTCCACAGCAGCCAGCCGACGTCGCCGGCAGCGCGCATCTCGAGCACCTCGGGCAGCGGCTGACGGGGATTGCGGAACGCATGGCGCAGGGCGATCGACTCGCCGAGCTGCACGTCGAGCCCGGCCTCGATCAGGGACCGCACCCGCGGGACGGCCCCGTCGTAGCGGTGCACGCCGACCCGCCAGTCGCTGATGTACGCGACGTCGCAGGTCACCGGCTCGACCTGTCGGCCGAGGAATGCCCGAGGTGCCGCGAACGGACGCGGCGAGGCCGGATCGGGATCGCGGAACGGGGAGGCGCCGGCCGCGATCTGCTGGTGCCAGTGGCGGTAGCCGGTCGTGTACGCGAGCCGGGTGGCCGCACGCCAGCCGAATGCGTAGTCGTCGCGGGACAGCGAGTCGGTCGTCAGCTGCGTGACGGCGGCGACGTCGGGCAGGGCCACGACGGCGTCCTCGCCGAAGACGATCTCGAGGCGGCGCCAGAACTCGGTGTCCGCGCCCTTGCGCACGGGGTCGAAGCCGCCAAGACGCTCGAGCACCTCGGTGCGGCGGAACATGAGCGACGAGACGTTGACGCGGGTCGGGGCGTAACCGACCAGGTTGAGCGTCAGGTCGGAGGGCATGCGGACCGCGGTGGTCAGGGACGCCACGACCTCGGGGCGCTGCTGCAGGACCGCGACCTGCCGGGCCAGTCGCTCGGGGTGGGACCAGTCGTCGGAGTCCTGGAACGTGACCAGCTCCCCGCGGGCGTGCCGGAGCGCGGCGTTGCGGATCTGGTAGGTGCCGCCGTTCTCGGGCATGCGCAGCACCCGGATCCGTGGGTCCAGCTCGGCCAGCGCGTCGATCCGGGCGGTGTGCTCGGCCGGGGAGCAGTCGTCGACGACGAGCAGCTCGAGGCGGGACCACGTCTGGTCCAGGATCGAGCGGACCGCGGTGTCGAGGCTGTGGTCGGGTGCGTAGACCGACATGATCACCGTGACCAGCGGGCCCGCCGAGGAGTCCACGGCCGGCAGGGCCGAGCGGTCGGCGACCTCGAGCCGGTCGAACAGCGGGCCGGGTCCCGCCCCGATGCGGACCGGGGCCAGCGACTCCGGGGCGAACACCTCGTTGAACGATGCGCACCACGCCTCGGCATCGAACGCCTCGCCGGTGGCACGCGGCGAGAGGCGGTCGGTGCGGACGACCCAGTGCGTCTGCTCGTCGGCGATGTCGGGGTCCTCGGCGAGGATCGTGGCCACGTAGTCGTGCTGGCCCGCCGCGAGGTTGGTCTGCACCAGCAGCCCCGGGAAGTGGAACGGCTGGTCGGCGATCGGCCCCAGCGCATGGGCGAAGCGGTGCATCCGCGCGGCCGAGCCGAAGTCGGGATCGCGGTACTGCCGACCCACCAGGACCCGGGCCACCGCACCGATGCCGCGGGCGCTGAACGCGGCCCGCAGCTCGTCGTCGGCGTGCAGCTGCCCGGTCGCGATGAAGTCGTCGCAGGCCTTCGCGACGCCTGCGTGGTCCAGCCGCCCGTCGGTGGCCATCAGCGAGACGAGGTCCAGCGCGTCGGCGAAGCCGAACCGCAGAGCGATCGCCGCGACCGCGTAGGGGCCGACCCCGATGTAGCGAGCCTGCCTCCGCAGGACCTCCAGCCGGTCGGGCAGGGCTTCGGTGGTCTTCGCTCGTCCGATCACTCGTGCAGCCTAGTCACTCGCGCCGTCCAGTCAGCCGCGCAGACCGGCCACGAACGCGGCGAACCGGGCGGGGTCCAGCTCGGAGCGGACGAAGGCGTCGCCCCTCGCCCGCTGCGCCGCGTACGCCGTCGCGTCGGCGGCCAGCGCGTCCACGACGCCGCGGACGCCGGCCGGGTCGGCGTAGACCGCGGCGTCACCGAGCGCCGGGCGGTGCCGGGGGTCGACGACCAGGACCGCGCCCGCCGCGAGTGCCTGCAGCATGGGCCACGTCGGAGCCGTGCCCCACGCGTCAGGTGCGTAGCCGACGTAGAAGTCGACCTCGGACAGGAAGTCCGCGAGGGGGACGCCATGGACGAGGGTCCAGGTCTCGGGGACGGGATTCTTGCGGAACAGGCCGGGCACGACGTCGTCATCGTCGAGGATCCGCACGTCGTAGCCCGCGTCGGGGGGCAGGCACTGCACGATCTGCGTGCCCTTCAGGCGGTTCTTGCTCATCCGCTCGAGCTGCGCGGTCGCGACGACCGGCCGCGGGCGGGCCCCACTGCCCCGCCGCGCCCCCGGGTCGACCACGCCGATGCTGCGCGGCGGCAGGATCGTCGCCGTCGCACCATGGCTGCGCAGATCGGCCGCGACGCCGTCGTGTGCCGGCAGCCACTCGACGTCCACGCCGAACAGCTCGCGGCCCGCCCGCTCGACCGTGGCCGGGTCGTACAGCGTCCAGTCCCGCTGGGGCACCCGCGTCGGCGTGCCGGCCGCCACGACGAGCCGCCCCGTGGTCAGCCGCACCCCCTCGGTGCTGCGCGGGAACATCAGCAGCTCCGGGGAGTCGACGAAGGTGACCGCGGCGTGGACGGGCTCGGTCCAGACCAGCCAGCCGACCTCACCGGACGCGCGCATGTCCAGGACGTCGGGCAACGTGTTGCGCCGGATGCGGAAGGCATGGCGCAGGCTCATCGCCTGGCCGAGGTGGACGTCGAGCCCGGCCTCGGTCAGCGCGCGCACGCGACGTGGTGCCGCGTCGTAGCGGTGGATGCGGGTGCGCCAGTCGCTGACGTACGCCACGTCGCACGTCACGGGCGCCGGAGTGCGGGTCAGGAACGAGGCCGGCGCGGGGAACCGGCGCGGCCCCTGCGGGTCGAGGAACGGCGAGACCCGGCCCGCGGCGATGCGGTGGTGCCAGTGGCCCGCGTCGACCCCGTACGCGTCACGGGTCGCCGCCCGCCAGCCGAAGGAGAAGTCGTCGCGGGACAGCGAGTCGGCAGTCAGCTGGGCGACCGCGCACATGTCGGGCAGCGGGACGACGGCCTCTTCGCCGAAGACCGTCTCGAGCCGGTTGCGGAACTCCGAGTCCGCGTCCTTGCGCACGGGGTCGAAGCCGCCGAGCCGCTCACGCACCGGCGCGATGCGGAACATCATGGACGAGGCGTTCACACGGGTCGCGTCGTAGCCGACCCGGTTGAGCACGAGATCGGGCGTGAGGCGCACCCACGAGCTCAGCGTGGCCACGACCTCGGGACGGTCGACCAGCACCGCCACCTGGCGGGCCAGCCGCTCGGGATGGGACCAGTCATCGGAGTCCTGGAACGTCATGAGCTCGCCGCGGGCCTCGGCAAGGGCCCGGTTGCGGATCGGGTACGTCCCGCCGTTCTCGGCCATGCGCAGGACCCGGACGCGGGGGTCCCAGTCGGCCACCGCGTCGATGCGGGCGGTGAACTCCGCCGGGGAGCAGTCGTCGACGACCAGCAGCTCGAACGCGGTCCAGGTCTGCGCCAGGATCGAGCGCACCGCGGTCTCGAGGCTCTCGTCGGGGGCGTAGACGGACATCACGACCGTGACCAGCGGCCCGTCGCCCGGGTCGACGGACGGCGGGACGGCAGCCGTCTCGAGACGATCGAACACGGGACGGTCCGAGTCGCCGAGGCGCACGGGCGTCACCCCGTGCGGAGCGAAGATCTCGGTGAACGACTCGCTCCACCGGCGGGCGTCGAACGCCGAGCCGGTCACGGCGGGGCCGAGCCGGTCGGTGCGGATCACCCAGGCCAGGTGGTCGTCCGCGAGCGTGGGGTCGTCGGCCAGCAGGGCGTCGAGGTAGGCGTGCTGACCCGCTGCGAGCTGGGTCTGCAGCAGCAGCCGCGGGAAGCCCGTGGGCTGGTCGTCGACGGGTCCGAGGGCGTGGGCCAGCCGGTGCATCCGTGCGGAGGACGCGTAGTCGGGGTCGCGGTACGCGCGTCCGACCAGCGCCTGCGCGAGCGCGCCGACGGGGCGTGCGGCGTACCGCTCGCGCAGCTCGTCGGGGGCACGCAGGGCGCCCGACGCCGCGAACCGCTCCGCGGTCGCGGTCAGCGACGCGTAGTCCTCGCGCCCGTCGGTCGCCATCAGCGACAGCAGGTCGAGCGCCCCCGGGAAGCCGAACCGGATCGCGGTCGACGCGACCGAGTACGGGTCGACGTCGATGTAGCGCATCTGCTCGCGCAGGACGTCGAGGTGGTCGCTCACGGCTCTCCCGATCGGTTGGGTCGTCGTCGATCGAAGACTATCGACCGCGCCGATGCCGCGAGGCAGGCGACCGGTGCACCGGCGTCCTGCCCCGCGGGAGCGGAGTCGCTCAGCTGAGCCAGGTCGGGCGCAGCGGCCAGTCGGCGTTGCCGCGCTCGTCGGTCTTGACCGCGAGGACGTGGTGCAGCTCGATCTCGTTGCGCTCGAAGGCCAGACGCGAGCCGGCCATGTAGAGGCCCCACACCTTGGCCCGGCCGACCGAGACCTCCTCGAGCGCCTCGTCCCAGTTGGCCACCAGGTTGTCGGTCCAGCCCTTCAGCGTCATGGCGTAGTGCTCGCGCAGGTTCTCCACGTGGCGCACTTCCAGGCCCGCGTCCTGTGCCGCCATCGTGATGCGCCCGACGCCAGTGAGCTCACCGTCGGGGAACACGTAGCGGTCGATGAAGGCACCCGTCGTCGTGATCTTGTTGTTCGGCCGGGTGATGCAGTGGTTGAGCAGCCGCCCGCCGACCTTGAGCCGGCTGTGCAGGAAGCCGAAGTAGTCGTCGTACTGCTTGACCCCGATGTGCTCGGTCATGCCGATCGAGCTGATCGCGTCGAAGCCGGTCTCGGTGACGTCGCGGTAGTCCTGGAAGCGGACCTCCGCGAGATCTTCGAGACCCTCGCGCCTGATCTGCTCCTGCGCCCAGGCCGCCTGCTCGCGCGACAGCGTCACGCCGAGGACCTTGACGCCGTAGTGCTTCGCCGCGTGGCGGACCATGCCGCCCCAGCCGCAGCCGACGTCGAGCAGCCGCTGGCCGGGCTTGAGGTCGAGCTTGCGCGCGACGAGGTCGTACTTCTCGTGCTGCGCCTGCTCCAGCGTCGAGTCGAGCGTTGGGAACACCGCGCACGTGTACGTCATGGACGGGCCCAGGACCAGCTCGTAGAAGCGGTTGGAGACGTCGTAGTGGTGCTGGATCGCCTCGGCGTCGCGCCTCTTGTTGTGCCGCATGCCCTCCAGCGCACGTCGCCACTTGGGCAGGTGCTCCTCCGCAGGCGGCGGCGGGGGCTTGAGGTTGCCGAAGCCGAGACCGCGCACGATCTGCACCATCTCGGACGCCGAGGGCACCTTGAAGCGCAGCTGGCTCATGAGCAGGACCATCGCGTCGTACGGGTCACCGGGGTGGATCCCGTCGAGCTCGAGGTCCCCCGCGACGTACGCACGGGCGAAACCGAGGTCGCCCGGCGCGGTCATCAGGTAGGACAGGCCGCGCTCGTTGAGCAGCCGCAGCGTGAAGGGCGCGTCGACGGGGCCGCCCGAGCTGCCGTCGAAGGCCTCGAACCTGAAGGGCAGCCCGTCCTTCATGAGCTTGCCGAGGGCGTCCGCGATGGACAGCCGCACTGCGACATCCGTGGTGGTCATGAATTCCTCACCGCTTTCTCGAACAGGGTGCTGAGTCTGCTCTCCGGGTCATATCTCCTGCGAGCGGCGGCCAGCACCTCGCCGCCGTACATCCGGTCGAACGTCTCCTGGTCGTAGAAGGCCTCCGAGTACAACGACTTGTGGCCGCCCAGCGCGTGCACGGCCTCCTCCACCTTGCGGTTCACGAAGCCCGCCGGTGCGTCCGCGGGCACCTCGACGGTGCCCCAGAAGCCCACGTTGACGTAGGTCGTGGCCGGCTCGAGCGGGTACGCCGGCCAGCTGCGGGTGGTGCGCAGGGGGCACAGCCACACCGGGCGCATGCCGATCTCGGCGTCGAACCACTCGAGGAACTCGGGCAATCTCTCCAGCGGCACCTCGACGTCCTGGATGACGCGCTCGCGGCCGGGGATCTTCTTGATCCTGTCGAGGGTCCTGATGATCCCGAGCTTCTCGTCGAGGCCGACGATCTTGTGGAAGACGTCGCTGCGGCGGTACCGCGCGGGCCAGATGCGCCGGATCCACCGGTTCTGGGCGCCGAAGGCACCTGAGCACCAGAACCAGTCGGTGTCCCAGCGCCAGAGGTAGTCGTTGATCGACAGGGCGTCGGTCTCGCGCTGCTGGATCGAGCGGTAGTAGACCTGCTGGCCCGTGTAGTCGCTCAGGGAGCCGGGACCGCCCGACGGCAACGTGTCGGTGAAGTGGGCCAGCGTCAGGTAGATCTCGTCGGGCGAGAACGCCGTGCCGTCCATGCCGTCGACCCGCTCACCGTGCCACTCCCCCGTCTCGGCGATCGACTCGATCGTCTTGATCGCCTGGGCCGCGTCCGCCATGCGGACGTGCCGCAGGGTCACGTAGGGCGGCACCTGCTCGAGCTTGATCTTGAGCCGCGTCGCGTAGCCGAGGCTCCCGTACGAGTTGGGGAACGCCTCGAACAGCTCGCTGTTCTCATTCTCCGGCGTCGCCGTGACGATCTCGCCGGAGCCGGTGAGGATGTCCATCTCCAGCACCGACTCGTGCGGCAGCCCGTTGCGGAACGAGGTCGACTCGATGCCCAGGCCCGTGACCGCGCCGCCGAGGGTGATCGTGCGCAGCTGGGGGACGACGTAGGGGATGAACCCCAGCAGCAAGGTCGCGGCGACGAGGTCCTCGTACGTGCAGACCCCCTGCACGTCGGCGGTCTGCGCCGCGGTGTCGATCGCGATGACGCCGTCGAGACCGCCCACGTCGAGGCCCGGGACGTCGTTGCCGGCGCGGGGGCGGAACAGGTTCGACGTCTTCTTCGCCAGTCGAATCCGAGAACCCGGCGGGATCCTTCGATAGGACTCCACCAGGGTGTCGACGGCTTCGCGGTGTGCGTGCCAACCTCTCACGTGCGCTCCCAGCTCTAGTTGCCCAGCACAGGCTATTGCCGATCGCTACGCGCCGAACAGGGCGGGTGGTCCCTAAAGCGGTTGCGCGACGAAACGAACTGCGGCTGCGTAGCCCTCGATCCCCATGCCCACCACGACCGCCGCGGCGATGTCGCTGAGGTACGACCGATGGCGGAACGACTCGCGGGCGTGGACGTTGCTGAGGTGCACCTCGACCAACGGAGCCGCGAGCTGCGTCGCGGCGTCACGCACCGCGATCGACGTGTGCGTCCAGGCGCCCGCGTTGAGGACGACCGGCGAGCCAGCGTCGGCCGCCTCGTGCAGCCAGCCGATCATCTCGGCCTCGGAGTCGGTCTGGCGGACGTCGACGTCGACGCCGACCTCCCCGGCGACCTGCTCACAGCGAGCGACCAGGTCGGCGTACGTCGCGGTGCCGTAGACGGCCGGCTCGCGCACGCCGAGACGGCCCAGGTTGGGGCCGTTGAGGACGAGGACGGTCATCGGGTCACCTCTGCAGTTGCCAGATCAGCGCGGTCGCGGCGCTGGACGCCCTCAGATCGTACTCACCGGCGGCCGTCAGCCGCGCCTCGTCGCCGGGAGCGAGATCGGTGTCGCCGCAGTGGATCGTGCCGCCCGTGACGACGACCAGGCTCCGCGGGGCGGCCGGCACCGTGACGGACTGCCCGGCCTCGAGGCTGACCGCGAGCAGCTCGGCCCGGGCGTGGACCTCGACGGTGGGCGTGAGCCTGCCGGGGATCGGCGCCACGCCCTGCTGGGCGTACGCCGGCGGGCCGTCGTGATCGGACCGCAGCATCATCTGCACGAAGACGAGCGGCTCGACGTCCGAGGCGTTGCGCTCGGAGTGCTGGACCCCCGTGCCCGCACTGAGCCGCTGGGCCGTCCCGGGGCGGATCTCGCCGCTGTGCCCGGTTGAGTCCTCGTGGCGGAGCACGCCGTGAAGCACCCAGGTGACGATCTCGACGTCGGCGTGGGTGTGCAGGTCGTAGCCGCGGCCGGGGGCCACGTGCTCGGTGTTGATCGCCATGACCGGTCCGAAGGCGATCTGCTCGGGGTCGTAGTGCACGCCGTACGAGAAGCTGTGCCACGTCTCGACGCCGTCGCCGACGGTGTGGAACCGCTCGGCAGCCCGGCGCACCAGCAGCGTCGACGGCTCAGGCATAGCCGAGCTCGTGCAGGCGGTCGTCCTCGATGCCGAAGTGGTGGGCGATCTCGTGGACGACGGTGATGCCGACCTCCTCGACCACGTCCTCCTCGGTGTCGCAGATCGCCAGCGTGGGGTTGCGATAGACGAAGATGCGGTCCGGCATCGCGCCGGCGTACGTGCTGTCGCGCTCGGTCAGCGGGATGCCGTCGTAGAGGCCCAGCAGGGTCGGGTCGTCGGCGGGTGCGTCGTCCTCGATGAACAGCACGACGTTGTCGAGCAGCGACGCGAGCTCCTCGGGCACCGCAGCGAAGGCGTCCTCGACCAGCTCGGCGAACCGGTCCTCGCTCAGCTCGATCATGGCCCCATCCTGCCTGATGCGGTTTCGCGTCGCGCCAGCTCACCCTCTATGCTGAACGCGTTTCCGGCCCCCATCGTCTAGCGGCCTAGGACGCCGCCCTTTCACGGCGGTAGCACGGGTTCGAATCCCGTTGGGGGTGCCACTCGACACGGCGTCGTGCGGTGCTGCTTTCCCATTTGGGTTGCGAGCAGTCAGCCTGGACGCCACCATGGACCAACCGGTTAGACAGCAGTCGGTGATCCCCCTCCTAGGGAGCATCATGCGCCTGCACTCGCCGAACTCCGCCGACTGGACCCTGCAGATCTATCGGGTCCAGGGCGGCCTCCACCAGCAACGCGTCCTGTCGACCTTCCTCGAGCTGGGATGGGACGGCGTCACGGCGCTGGGCACCCAGGCCGACTCGAGCTGGTTCATCGTCGTGGAGTGCTCATCGCACTCGCTGCAGGTGCAGGCCGAACGGGTCGTCATGACGATGGACCCGCTCGCGGTCCTGACGTACACCACCGACGCCGCCCGGCTGCGCTCGCGCCAAGGCTGACGGCACCGCGCTCCTAGCCGAGCGAGTCGCTCCCGACCCCGCGCTTGACGATCTCCTTCGCGACCTCGTGCAGCCGGCGATTCTCGGTCTGCGAGACCCGCTTGAGCACCGCGAAGGCCGCCGCGGCATCCATCTCGTAGCGCTGCATCAACATGCCCTGGGCCTGGCCGATGAGCGTGCGGTTGACGACTGCGCTCTCGAGATTCTCGATCTTGCGCGCCGCCGAGAGCGCGACCGCGATGTGCGCCGCCAGCGCGTGGGCCGCCGTCCGGTCGTGGCTGTCGAAGGCGTCAGGCTCCCGGGAGTACAGGTTGAGGCAGCCGATCGTGTCGCCGGAGACGAACAGCTGCAGGCACAGCATGCTGCGCACCCCGAGCTCCTGCGCTGCTCGCGGCGACCAGAGCGGCCAGCGGTGCTCCTGGCCGAGGTCGTCGCTCTGGACGGTCTCCTCCTCCCAGATCGACTGCAGGCACGGGCCGTCCTCCAGCTCGTACTGCAGGGCGTCGCCCCGCCGCACGAGATCGTCGGTGGCCGCGACGGTCTCGACCTTCTTGCCGCGGCGGACCATCGACACGGCGGCGTGCCGGACGTTCGGGATCAGGTCGACGGCGCCCGCGACCGCGGCCTCCATGCTGCGGTCGACGGCGTCGCTGGCCCGCATGGCTCGCACCACGTCAGAGAATTGGTCGCGTTGATCGCTCACCCCTTCGACCCTACGCCACCCAAGAGCACCCCGTGGCCGTCGCAGCTGGATCACGCGGGCTGCTCGGGGCACATACCGCGACGATCCTCGGCGTCGATCTGGACTGCACGAAAGGGATGATCACGCAGGGTGATCATCCCTTGTCGTGCTGGCGCTCCTAACGACCCGACGGCTGACCCACCTGCTTGGCCACGACCACCCGGAACTTCGTGTAGTGGAAGCGCCCGTTGCGGTAGACGACCCGGTCGGTGCAGCTGATCAGCACCAGCCGGTGGGCCCCGACGGTCCTGAAGAACCGCGCTGGCAGCTTCCGGGTCCGGTCGTACTTCTTGGTCTCGGTCACCTTGTACCGGTACGTCTTGCCGGCGCTGCGCACCGTCACCGTCTGACCAGGGTGGGCCCGCCGCAGTCCCCACATGGCTCCGTGGCGGTCGCGCCGGTCGGAGACGTGCCCGGCGACCACCGCGGTGCCGATCTTGTCGCCGAATCCTGCCGACTTCCGCAGCCAGGCGGTCACGGCCACGTTGTCGGGCAGGTTCATCCGACCATGGGAGGTCGTCGTCGGCGTGACCCGGGCGCGCAAGCCGAATCCCTTCGCCCTGATCTCGAACCGAGCGGCCCGGGAGGCCTTCGGTCCACCGAGGATGCCGGAGAACCCGCCGTCGACCACCGGCACGGGGTACGTCGGCTTGGCCACGGTCGTGGTCTCGGACGCGAGGCCACACCGCGACGAGGCCGCCCGGTTGGCGTCCGTCCTCCTGGTCGCCACCTGCCAGGTGTAGACGCCCGGCTCGTAGAGCTTCACCCCCGGGGTCCTGGACCAGCCGCTCGTGGCACGCCACGTCACGGTGCGCGCCAGGTGCGCCGGGCGGCAGGACGCTCGCGAGAGCGACCTGAACGGGCCGTAGAGCCGCGCGGTGGCGGGCACCGAGGTTCCCCGGGCGAGGCCGGTGACCTGGACGCGGTCGTGGAAGGACTGCCCCGGCTTGACCCGCTGCTGCGAGGTGCGGGTGCGGATCCGCGGCTGGGCGGCGACGGGCGCGTCCACCTGCACGACGGCGGAGTCGGGCGACGACGAGATGTCCTCCCCGGCGGGGTCCGTGCCGGTCCCTCGGGCCGTGTTGCGCAGCCCCGCACCGTTCAGGTCTGCCGCCGTCACCGTGTAGACGCTGGTACAGACCACGCTGGCGCCGGGTGCCAGCTGAGCCGGCTCAGCGGGGCACGTCGCGGCCGGCAAGGTCCCGGAACCGGTGAAGCTGTCCTCGACGGCTGCCACGTCCCCGATCGGTACGTTGCCGGTGTTGGTGACCCGGAACGAGTACGTCACCCGTTGGCCGACCGCCGTGACGGTGGTGGGGCTCGCGGTCTTCTCCAGGCTCAGAGCCGGGTCGTCGGGGCCGACCCTGATTGCTGCCTGCGCCTGGGGTGACTCGACCGCCTGACCGATCGGGGTCTCACCCCTGGCCACGGCGGTGTTGACGATCCGCCCCGACGCGTCCGCCTGCTCGGTGTCGACGACGTAGGTGCCGGTGCAGGTGGTGGAGGCCCCCGGATCCAACACGTTGTCCTCGCAGACCAGTGCGTCCGTGCTGACGCGGTCATCGGTGACGTCGACGTTGGTCACCGTCGAGCCACCGGTGTTCGTCACCGTGTACCCGTATTCGACCTCCGTCCCGTCCACGTAGGGCCCGGGTGTCTGCACCGTCTTGGTGAGCGCGAGCCGTGAGACCAGCGGGACCGTGACGGTCGCCTCCGGCGAGGTGATGTCGTCGCCCCCGGGACTCACCGCCGTGGCGGTGGCGATGTTCACGACCGAACCGGCCGCCGCATCCGCCGCCGTGACGGTGTACGTGCCGCGACACACGGTCGTGGAGCCTGGAGCGGGGGCCGGCGGCAGCGTCGTGCTGTCACAGGTGATCACTCCGGTGATCCGGTCGTCGGTGATGTCGAGGGTCGACAGGGTCTCCTGGCCGGCATTGGTCACCGTGTACTGGTACGGGATCACGGTGCCGGCGGTGATCACCGCTGGCAGCGGCTCGCCGGACCTGTCCACCTGCTTCTCCAGCTGCAGCTGGGAGAGCCGTACGACCGACTGCACCACGGCGTTGCGGATCAGGTGCACGTCGTTCTGCCCTCCGGTGGCGGCGGAGAGGCCGAACTTGTAGGTGCTCGGCAGGTCCGCGGGAGCCGGCACGTCCAGCTCGGTGATCCAGGGGTCGTCCGCGTCGGCCGGGTTGTACCGGACCTGGACGATCACCCGAGGCTCGGGCGCGGGCGTCACCTGGATGTTCACCTGGCGCCAGGAGCCGGCCCGGGTGGTGGCACGCAGCGTCCCGGTGCCCCCGTTCAGGGTCGACCCGGGGTTGTCCGGGTCCGCCGGCGCCGGAGGCGTGGTCGAGGCCAGGTAGCAGTACCCCACGGTCCCCTGACCCGGGCCGCGCAGGGTGATCACGTTGGGCGCTATCGGCCCATTGGCGGTGGACGGGGAACGCTGGTCGGCGGGGCAACCGGTGCCCCGGGCCTCGCCGTCGTTGTAGTAGTTGCCGAACGCGTCGAGCCCGACGCCGAGCAGTCCGCCGACCACCCCGGGCTCGAACTCGCCCTGCCCGGCCCGCCGCTGGGCATATCCGAGGCTGCCTCCCGGCGCTCCGGTCGCCGTCAGGTCGGTGGCACCGTCGACCAGGAAGAACCCGATGCCGTCCGCGCCGGTGCCGCCGTACTGGAACTGGTCGAACGTGATGGAGACACCGGCACTGGCGGGGACCGGTCGGTTGTAGAGCACGCTCCCGGCGGTCTGCAGCTGTTCGTCGGTCAGCTGGAGGTATCCCGGAGTCCCGATCGCCGGCACGTCGCCCACCCGGGCGTTCGCACAGGTGGGGATGTTCGCTGCGCCGGCCGGGGGGGCGGCGGTGGCGCCGGTCAGGCAGGTCCTGCCCTGCACGGTCCAGGCCGGGTCGGGCACCGTCGCACCGGTGAAGGTCTCCGAGACGATGGTGCTGCCCCCGGTCGGGGGATCTGCGGAGGCCGGCGCCCTGCTCACGTCGGGCACGACCGCCAGTGCCGTCGCCGCAATCAGGCAGGCCGTTGTCCCGCTGACCACTCGTCGTAGGTTCGGCATGGCGTCCTCCTCAGGAACCAGTGCCTCTGTCTCCGCATCCACTGACCGGACGAGGCACGATGGTCCACCATGTGCCCGGATCGCCCCGGGAGAGCAGGGCCCTTTGGCCCCGGCCCACTCCCTGCCTTCCGCGGCCGCGAGGTGATCCTGCCCACCCCGGGACGACCGTCCCGGAGCGCTTGGGACATGGCCCGCGGGGTACTCCTGACGCGCCTGTCGAGCAACCGGCGGGAGCTGTGCACATCGCGAGGAAGATCATGCCGCCAGAACTGACACCCACACCCGACTTCGCCTCGGAGCCCACGTGCTGACGCCCAAGGGACGCGGATCCCTCAGTGAGATCGTGTTCGAGTCCATGCGCGCCACCTCCCCATCGTGGGACGCGGCGTTGCGCACTCTCCCCGACGACGACGAGGACCTGCAGATCACTCTCTGGGCCCTGTACGAGCTGCACTACCGCGGCTTCGAGGACGTCGACGACGCCCGCGAGTGGCAGCCCGAGCTGGTCGAGCTGCGACGCTCGCTCGAGTCGTCGTTCGAGCAGGAGCTTCGCGACCGCGCGCCCGCCACGTCACCGGACGGGGAGTTCGCCGAGACCTTCTTCTCGTTCGTGGCCGAGCACGACGGTCCGTCGCTTGCCAAGTTCGTCCACAAGGATGCGACCTACGACCAGGCACTCGAGCTCCTGCGCCTCCGGTCGATCTACCACCTCAAGGAGTCCGATCCGAGCGCGTGGCTCGTGCCCCGCCTCGGTTACGCCGCCAAGGCAGCACTGATGGAGCTGCAGTTCGACGAGTACGGCTGCGGCGACCCCACCAAGCTGCACGCCGCACTGTTCGCCCGGGGCATGGACGACTGCGGCCTGCGCAACGAGTACGGCGCATACATCGACGACGTCCCGCTGGAGGTGCTCGAGGAGAACAACGCGATGTCGCTGTTCGGCCTCAACCGTCGCCTCCGCGGCGCCTCGCTCGGACACCTCGCGGCCTTCGAGGTCACCAGCAGCATCCCGTCGCGGCGGATCGCCCAGGGCTTCGACCGGCTCGGGCTGCCGGAGTCGATGATCGGCTACTACACCGAGCACGTCGAGGCGGACGCGGTCCACGAGCAGCTGGCCGTGCGGACGATCTGCGGCGCCCTGCTGCAGGACGAGCCGGCCCTGCGCGACGACGTCTTCTTCGGCGCCTTCACGTGCCTGGACCTCGAGGACCGGTTCGCCCACCGCATGCTCCAGGAGTGGGCCGCATGACCGAGCCCGAGCACCCCGACGTGATCCTCTGCCCGGACGGGCCGATGCTCGTGCGGGGCGACCACGTGATCCAGGACGCCGACGGCGTGAACCACCGCACGACCCGACCCATCAGCGCGGTCTGCCGGTGCGGCAAGTCGGCCTCCCAGCCGTGGTGCGACGGCACCCACAAGGTGATCCCGAAGCGCTGACCGGCCGCCCGGCCGGGGTCAGCGGGCGAGCCGCGCCAGCACGCCCCGGTCGTGCCGGCGGGTCTCGACCAGCGTGATGTCCGACCCCAGTGCGTCCGTGAGGTGCTCGCCGATCGCCTCGGCCTGCTCGACCGTGCCCAGCTGGACGATGGCCGAGCCCCCCGGCTGGAGGTGACGGTCGATCACCTCGCACGCGGTGCGGGCCAGGTCCAGGCCGTCGGAACCGCCGTCGATCGCGATGTGCGGGTCCTCGGGGAACTCGTGGATGCCGGCGGACGGCACCCACGGCGGGTCCGCGATGATCACCGGATAGGTCTCGGCGTCCCCGACCACCTCGTCGATCCGCCCCTCGCGCACCTCGACCCGGCCCGCGAGGCCCGCGGACTCGACGTTGTGCCGCGCGAGCTCGCAGGCCACGGGGTTGAGATCGACCAGCACGAGCTGCCGGTCGGAGTCCACCACCGCGGCGAGGCCGATGTGCCCGACGCCTGCGAAGAGCTCGAGGACCGGTCCGGGCGCGGCCTCCTGCACCAGGTCGGCCGCCCACTGCGACTGGGCGATCGTCCACGCCCGCGGCCGCAGCACCCGGTCGTCGAAGGCGATCTGCAGACCGCCGAACTCGATCGTCTCCGTCGGCATCGGGGCCGTCACGGCGCTGGTCGAGTCGTTCTGGGGCATGTGGTGAGCTCCTCCTGCTGTGACGCGCGGCGCTGTCACCCCCGGGTTCTACCCGGCGGGTGGATCTGGCAAACGTGCCGCCGGGGTGGTCGGCGACACGCGCCGTCACAGGATAGGCATGCCTCCCGTCACGGCGACGCGGGCACCCGAGACGTACGACGCCTCGTCGGAGGCCAGCATCACGTAGACCGGGGCGAGCTCGGCGGGCTGACCCGCCCGGCCGATCGGGGACATGTCGCCGAACTCGTCGACGACATCCGGCGGCATCGTGGTGGGGATCAGCGGCGTCCAGATGGGGCCCGGCGCGACGCTGTTGGCGCGGATCCCCCGGTCGGCGAGCAGTTGCGCCAGGCCGGCCGTCATGTTGGCGATGCCGGCCTTCGTGACGTCGTACGGGATCAGCTCGGGCATCGGCATGTCGGAGTTGATGGACGAGGTCCCGATGATGGACGAGCCGTGCGGCATGTGCGGCAACGACGCCTTCACGAGGTGGAACATCGCGCTCAGGTTCGTCGCGATGATGCGGTCCCACTCCTCGTCCGGGATCTCCTCGAACGTCTTGCGGTACATCTGGACCGCGGCATTGTTGACCAGCACGTCGACCCGGCCGAAGTGCTCGACGGTCTGGCTCACCATCGCGCGGCAGTGCGCCGGATCGGCCAGATCGCCCTTGACCAGCAGCGCGGTGCGTCCGGCCCGCTCGACCCACTGCTGGGTGTCGGCGGCGTCGTCGTCCTCGCTGAGGTAGCCGATCACGACGTCCGCGCCCTCGCGGGCGTACGCGATCGCGACGGCCTTGCCGATGCCGCTGTCCGCGCCGGTGATGATCGCGACCTTGCCGAGCAGGCGGCCGGTGCCCCGGTAGGAGTGCTCGCCGTGGTCGGCGGCCGGCTGCAGGTCGCTCTCGTGGCCGGGCAGGTCCGGGGCGGGTGAGTCGGTCATGGTTCCTCCACGGGTCGGTGTCAGGTGCTCACTACCCCGTAGCGGCCCGTCCCAGACCACCGTCCGAGGAGCCCTCGTGGACCTCCAGATTTCTCAGGATCTCTTCAGGAAATCGCGCTTGCGACCGCCGCGTCGCTGTCCTATAACTGTGCCAAGTCGAGACTGAGTTGAGTCGGATCGACTCAACTTCACCGAAAGGAGAGCGTTGCCATGAACTCGATGACCTTCGATCCTTTCAGTGGCCTGGACCGTCTGGCTCAGGACCTGACGACACAGCTGCGCACGGGCCCCAGGTCCGTGCCCGTCGACCTGTTCAAGGAGGGCGACCGCTACGTCCTCAGTGCAGATCTGCCCGGTGTCGATCCCGGCTCGATCGACATCGACCTCGACGGCCACCTGCTGACGATTCGCGCCGAGCGCACGGCCGCGATCCACGAGGGCGCCCAGTGGCTGACCCGTGAGCGTCGACCGGGCAGCTACGTCCGCCAGTTCACGCTGGGCGAGGGCGTCGACACCGAGCGGATCTCGGCGGCCTACGACAACGGCGTGCTCTCGCTGGTCATCCCGCTCGTGGAACGGGCCAAGCCGCGCAAGATCCAGATCGGTTCCAGCGAGGACCAGGCGTCGATCTCGGCCTAGTCGCCGACCCGCCGGTGCCCGCCCGACGCGCTCGGGCGGGCACCGGCGGTTCAGGACCCCGGAGCGTCCTCGGGAGGGCTCTGGCGCACCTCGTGCTGCGGATCGGGAGCGAGCCCGGGATCGAGGTCGGGTTCATGCCGCTCGATCGGGTCAGAGGGCTCGACGTCGTCGCGCGGGTCCTGCGGCGTGGTCGTCATGAGGGCTCCTCCTCGGGCTCCAGCCGCTTCAGCGGGCGGACGGCGGGGCCCTCGATCACCGTGCCGTCTGCAGCGAAGCGCGATCCGTGCAGCGGGCAGTCGTACGTCTTGTCGTTGTCGTTCCAGCTGAGGACGCCGCCCACGTGCGTGCAGATCGCCCGGACCGCACAGGTCGTCCCGTCCACTGTCGAGGTGCCGACCGGGACGATCCCCCGCCTGCCGACGACGCCTTCACCCTCGGCGGGCTCGGCCGGCGCGGGCCGCATCTCCGCCGATGCCAGGGACTTCGCGGCGGCGACCGCGACCTTGGCGTTGATCAGGCCGACGTGGCCGATGCCCGACGGACGCGTCACGCGCGTGCTCATGGTCTTCTGCCAGCTCGGGGCCTCGTCGAGGATCTGCGCGGAGATGCTGCGCCCGGCCATCACGCCGGACGCCATCCCCCACTTGTCGAAGCCCGTGGCGACGTGGATGCGTCCACCACCTCGGGGCAGCGGTCCGATGTAGGGCACGGCGTCGTGCGACTGGTAGTCCTGGGCGGACCACGCGTGCGTCTCCACGGCGCCGGGGAAGTGCTCGGCGGTCCACTCGCGCAGCGCGTCGACCTTGGCCCGCTCGGACGGCGTGCGTCCCACCTCGTGCCCGCTGCCTCCGATCAGCAGCTTGCGTCGGCCGTCGGCGGTCGGGACGTCGCGCACCGACCGGCTCGGTGGCCCGGCCGACAGGTACATGCCGTCGGGCACGGACTCCGCGGGGGCGTCGTACGCCAGGGCGTACGAGCGCATCGGCTCGAGCTTGGAGAAGTACAGGCCGCGATCGAGGATCGGGAAGCCCGTCGCCAGCACCACGTGATCGGCCTGCAGCGTGGCCCCGTCCTCGAGCGTCACTGTGCGTCGCCCGGACCAGGACACGTCCACGACCCGCACGCCCTGGTGGACCGAGCCGCCGTGCGAGCGGATCTGCTCGACCAGGGCGGTCAACAGGTCCATGGGGTCGATCTGGGCCTGGTCGCGCAGCACCACCGCGCCGAACTGGGGGAACGGGACGTCGAGGTGGCTGGTGGGGAACGTCGGCAGGCCGAGCGCCTGGGTGGCCTCCAGCTCCTGGTCGACCATGGCTGCCTGCTCGGGCGCCGACGCGTAGGTCACGGCGTCGCGCAGCTGGTAGGGCACGCCGTGGTCGTCGCAGAACCGCAGCATCCACTGCTGGCCCTCGAGGTTGCCGTCGACGTATGCGCGCACGACCTCCTGCGACTGGTAGCGCAGCATCGTCGACATCTTGGTGCCCTGCAGCAGGGAGACCTTGGCCGTGGTGTTGCCCGACGCGAGCGAGCCGACCACCCCGGCCTCGAGCACCGCGACCCGGCGGCCGGCCCGAGCGAGCAGCAGGGCCGTCGTCAGGCCCGTGATCCCGGCGCCGACCACGATGTCGTCGAGGTGGTCACCGGCGGGCAGCGGCTGGCCGGCGATCGGCTCGGGGCGGTCGAGCCACAACGAGGTCGTCGAGCTGGTCGCGGGCTTCACCGCAGTCCCCCGTCGGACGATCGAGGGCGGGTCGTCACGTCTGCGTGACGAGCTGACTGCCGAGGCCTGGGATGGGTCATGGCCGCCAAGTACCCCGGTCGGACGCGCGGCAACCGCCGATCGCCACCTTCTCGTCGGGCTCAGTCCCGGTGGTCCTCGTCCCGTCCGGCGTCCGCCCGGATCTCGCGAGCGTCTGCCACGTCGGACTGGTGCTTCTTCTCGGCCTTCTCGATGTTGCGGGTGTCGCGGGGCGGGAGCTGGATGGTCTCCTCGGCAGCGATGCCGGCCTGGAGCTGGCGACCCCGCTCCAGCTCGGCGTCGAGCTCGGCGCCGAAGAGCAGGGCCAGGTTGGTGATCCACAGCCACAGCAGGAACACGATCACGCCCGCGAGCGACCCGTAGGTCTTGTCGTAGCTCGCGAACGTCGCCACGTAGAGACCGAAGGCGGCCGAGGCGAGGATCCACACGACGATCGCGACGAGCGCTCCGACGCTGATCCAGCGGAACTTGGGCTGCTTGACGTTGGGGGTCGCGTAGTAGAGCACCGCGACAATGACCACGACGATCAGCAGGACCACGGGCCACTTCGCGATGTCCCACACGAGGATCGCGGTCGACCCCAACCCGATCTGGTCGCCCACTGCCTCGGCGACCGGACCGGTCAGGACCAGCGCGAGCGCGGCGATCGCGACCAGGACGATGGCGAACACCGTCACGAGCAGCTGAAGAGGACGCAGCTTCCAGATCGGCCGTCCCTCGCCGATCTCGTAGACCCGGTTCATCGCCCGGCCGAAGGCCCCGACGTACCCGGACGCGGACCACAGCGCACCGAGGACACCGAGGACCAGCGCGAGCCCCGCGCCCTGAGAGGTGCTCAGTCGCTCGATCGTGGGTCGGAGCGTGTCCACCGCGGACGACGGGCCGATCTGGTCCACGATCTTCAGCAGCGAGTCGACGGTGCTCGGGCCCTGGCTGAAGACGCCGAGGAGCGAGACCAGGGCGACGAGGGCCGGGAACAGCGCCAGCACCGCGTAGTACGTGAGAGCTGCGGCCAGGTCGGTGCACTGGTCCTTCGAGAACTCGCGCACGGTCTTCTTGACGACGTACAGCCACGACCGCTTGTGCAGGTCTGCCGGCGAGTCGGGCTTGCGGTCGTCGTCCGGGTCGATCTCGGTCCGATCGCGGGCGTCGGCTGCACTCATGGGTCCCCCTGGGGCTCGGGCGACGTCGTGGCCGCTGGCTGGTGCACAGGCAAAAGTCCTGCGTGGGTGCGAATACCCCGGCACGACGTCCCGGAAACATCCAGCCCTCGGCAACTCGTGGGTGACCACGGTCACGCCCCCCGCGGGCGCCACGTGGTTTGAGACCGCTCGGGCGGGGGTACAGACATGGTGTCCGAGAGACCCGAACCGGGGCACACAGCCCAGGCGACGGGATCGGACGACGCACCGCGAAGAGGGCGGACCACGGGCTTACGCAGACCGCACGGTCCGCCCCTTCAGGTGTGCGCCACCCACCGTGCGCCCGCGGAGCTAGTGCTCCCGCTCGTGCCTCTCCGCCTTGCCGAACACCAGGCGAACCTTCTTGCCCCGCATCGAGACGCAGTCCTGCAGGAGCACCCAGCCGTCGTCCTGCAGTCGGGTGATCGTCTGCAGCATCTGGGTCACCCCGACCTCCAGCGCTCGCATCTGGCGGTAGGACAGGTCAGGCACAGGGCGATCGTAGTGCCCAGCGAGGATCCGGCCAGCTCACGGCCGCGCGGGTATCACCCGCACCGGGCACGGGTATGTCCATCGCACACCGACACAGGAGCTGACCACATGGACGACACGACCCGCTCGCTCGCGCGCCCTCTCGCGCTCGTCACGGGGGCGTCGTCGGGCATCGGTCGCGAGCTCGCCCGCGAGCTCGCCGAGCGCGGCTACGACCTGATCGTGGTGGCCGAGGACGATGCGATCCACGAGGTGGCGCGCGAGCTCGACGCGATCACGGCGGCCCGGGCCGTGCAGGCCGACCTGGCGACGACCGCGGGCAATCTCGCGACGCTCGCGGCGCTCGACGACGACCCGCGTCGCCCGGCCGCGGCCGCGATCAACGCCGGCGTCGGCGTCGGGGGGCCGCTCGTCGACACCGATCTGGACGACCACCTGCGGCTCGTCGCGGTCAACGTGACCTCCACCGTGCACCTGGGCAAGGCCGTCGCCGAGCGGATGGTCGCCGAGGGGGACGGACGCCTGCTGTTCACCTCGTCGATCGCCTCGCAGATGCCCGGCCCCCTCAACACGACCTACGCGGCCTCCAAGTCGTTCGTGCAGTCCTTCGCGGAGGGCCTCCGCCAAGAGCTCCGGGACTCCGGTGTCACGGTGACGGCCCTGATGCCCGGCCCGACCGACACGGACTTCTTCGACCGTGCGGACCTGGAGGGCACCCACCTGGACGAGGGCCACAAGGACGGCGCCGAGCAGGTCGCCCGTCAGGGTGTCGACGCGATGCTCGAGGGCCGAGACCACGTGGTGACCGGCACGCGCCTGAACGCGATCCAGGCCGCGCTCTCCTCCTTGCTGCCCGATCCCCTCAAGGCGAAGCTGCACGGGAAGATGAACTCCCCCACGTGACGTCCGGCGGGGACTCCGGCAGGAGGTCAGCGAGTCGCTCCGCGAGCGCGAGCGCGTCGAACGGGGCGCGCACCTTCATGTCGTTGTCGAAGTACGCGTAGACGTCCTTGCCCCGGTCGGCCCATCCCCTCATCAGCGTGGCCCATTCGTCGAGGGCCTGGGGGCCGTAGCCGCTCGCATAGAGCTCGGTGTCGCCGTGCAGGCGGACGTACGCGAAGTCCGTCGTCACCTCCCGCAGCAGCGGCCAGCGCCCCGCCGTGTCCGCCACGACGACCGCGATCGAGTGCTCCCGCAGCAGCTCGAGGAACGCCGGAGCCAGATAGGAGTCGTGCCGCACCTCGAGGGCGTGGCGGATCTCGCGATCCGCGTCCGTCTCGGTCCAGGACCGACCCTCCACGCGCTCGTCGTGCTGCCCGGCCAGCCGCGCGGCCGCCGTCGTCGTCCGTGGGAGCAGGTCGAAGAAGTGACGCAGCCGATCGGGGTCGAAGCCCAGATTGGGCGGCAGCTGCCACAGCACGGGCCCCAGCTTGTCCCCGAGGGCGAGCGGACCGGACGCGAAGAAGTTGGCCAGCGGCTGCTCGACATCGTTCAGCTTCTTCATGTGGGTGATGAAGCGTCCGCCCTTCACGGAGAAGACGAATCCCTCCGGCGTGCGCTCGCGCCAGCCGCGATAGCTGTCGGGACGCTGCAGCGAGTAGAACGAGCCATTGATCTCGACGCTGGGGAGCCGCTCGGCGACGTGCTCCAGCTCATCCTTCTGGCGCAGGCCGGGCGGGTAGAACACCCCGCGCCACGGCGGGTAGGTCCACCCGGAGATGCCGATCCGGACCGTTCCTGCGGTCGTCCTCGGCACGCGGGGTCCTTTCTCTCGACTCTCTCTCGACGCCATCGTCCAGGTGCCCCTATCGGCGCGGCTGAATCGGGATCGGCCTCAGGGCTGCTGCAGCCGACCCGGCCGGTTTGCCGTCCCGGCACAGCACCGCCACGATGGTGCCGTGACAGTGCGCAAGGTGGCGGTCGAGGAAGAGATGTTCCTGGTCGACCCGGGGACCCGACAGCTGGTCGCCTCGTCGCACCGCGCCGTGGAGCAGGCTCCTGGGGACGAGGTCGAGCAGGAGCTGTTCCTGCAGCAGGTCGAGACCCAGTCCGATCCTCACCACGCGCTGGGCGACGTCATCGCCGACCTGAAGGAGGCGCGCCGCGGCGCGGCCAAGGCCGCCGACGGCGCCGGCGCCGGCGCGCGGCTGGCCGCGATGCCGACGCCGGTCATGCCCGACGACGAGGGCCGGCTCACCCCCAAGAGACGGTACGAGCAGATGATGGCGCGGTTCGGCCGCGTCGGGCGTGAGGCGCTCGCGTGCGGCATGCACGTGCATGTCGACATCGCGGACGACGAGGAGGGCGTCGCCGTCCTGGACCGGATCCGGCCGTGGCTCCCGCTCGTCCAGGCGGTCTCGACGGGCTCACCGTTCGACCTCGGCATCGACACGTCGTATGCGAGCTGGCGCGCGGAGATCTGGGACTCGTGGCCGTCCTCGGGGCCCGTCGAGCCGTTCGGCGACGCGGCGGGCTACGAGAAGGCCGTCGAGGCGATCGTCGCGAGCGGGGCTGCGCTCGACCACGGCATGCTCTACTTCGACGCCCGGCTCGCACGGGACTACCCCACGGTCGAGATCAGGGTCGCCGACATCTGCACCGACCTCGCGGACACGGCCTTGGTCGCAGCCCTCTCCCGCGGGCTCGTCGAGACGTGCGCCGAGGCCTGGCACGCCCGCACCCCCCTGACACCGTGGCGGGTCGACCTGCTGCGTGCTGCTCGATGGCAGGCGCGACGCCACGGCGTATCGGCGTCGCTGCTCCACCCGCTGGACGGAGCCCTCGTGCCCGCCGCCGACGCCCTCGGCGCGCTGGTCGACGCGATCGGTCCGGCCCTGGAGCGGGCGGGCGACCGCGAGCTGGTCGAGGACGGGATCGCCCGCGTCCTGGCCGAGGGCACCGGCGCGGACCGCCAACGCGCAGCAGCCGGACCGGACCTGGACCTCCGGGCGGTCGTCGACGACGTGCTCGAAAGCACAGCTGCCTCCCACCGCGACTGACGCGACGAGAGGCAGCTGTGGCGTGCGGTCTCAGGGCTGGAAGAGCACCTTGATCGCACCGTCCTGCTTCTTCTGGAACATCTCGTAGGCCGCGGGTGCCTGGTCGAGCGGCACGTGGTGGGTCGCGAACGTCTCGAGCCCCAGCGGGTCCGCGTCGTCCTGGGCCAGCGGCAGGAGGTCGTCCGCCCAGCGCTTCACGTTGGCCTGGCCCATGCGCAGCGTGAGCTGCTTGTCGAAGATCATCTGCATCGACAGGGGATCCGCAGCGCCCGCGTAGACCCCGCTGATCGACACCGTGCCGCCGCGACGCACTGCCTGGAACGCCAGGTCCAGGGCGGCCAACCGGTCGGTGCTCGCATTGGTCATGATCGGTCGCGACAGCGCCTTCGGCAGCAGGCCGACGACCTTCTGCGCAGTCTCGGCGACGCCCGATCCGTGCGCCTCCATCCCGACGGCCTCCATGACGGCGTCAGCGCCGCGCCCTGCGGTCTTGTCCAGGATCGCGGCGACCGGGTCGCCGTCCTCCAGGTTGATCGTCTCGACGCCCAGTGCGGCCGAACGCGCGAGACGCTCGGGGACGAGGTCGACGCCGATGACTCGCACGTCGCGCAGCAGCGCCATGCGGGCGGCCATCTCGCCGATGGGGCCGAGGCCCACGATGACCAGGGTCTCGCCGGACTTGATGCCCGAGTACTCGATGCCCTGCCATGCCGTCGGCGCCACGTCGGAGAGATAGACGAAGCGGTCGTCGCTCGGCCCCTCCTCGACCTTGATCGGGTTGTAGTTGCCGTGCGGCACCCGCAGGAACTCCGCCTGGCCACCGGGAACCGCTCCGTAGAGATCGGTGTAGCCGTACAGTGCGGCACCCATGCCGTACTCACGCACCTGCGTGGTCTCGCACTGGGTCTGCAGCCCGCGCTGGCACATGAAGCACGATCCGCACGCGATCTGGAACGGGATGACGACCCGGTCGCCGACCTGCAGGTCGGTGATGGCCGATCCGCGCTCCACGACGCGCCCCATGGGCTCGTGGCCGAGCACGTCGCCGGGGTGGAGGAACGGTCCGAGCGGGTCGTACAGGTGAAGGTCGGATCCGCACAGGCCGGACGTCGTCACCTCGATGATGATGTCGTCAGCCTCCTGGATCTGGGGGTCCGGGACGGTCTCGACGCTCACGTTCTGCTTGCCCTGCCAGGTCAGTGCCTTCATGTGTTGCCTCTCGCGATTGCGGATTCGGTGGGCGCGGGCGGCTCGCCGGCCTCGCGCCTCTGCACACACAAGTGCCCGACTGAGGAGCTTTCAACCATCGCCCGACGCGACGAACCGCCGTGGCCCCTCGGGCGCATCAGCTGCGAGGGGCGCGACGGCGGTTCGATCAGGCGTGCCGGTCCGGCAGATCAGCTGCCGGGCTGGTCGGCGAGGTCCTGGCCGCCGGGCGGGACGGGCGCCTCGGGCCCGGTCGCGGGCTCTCCGGTCTGGACGGGGTCGAAGTCCTCGCCCTGTCCCTCGTCGGCTCCACGCTCGGTGTCGGGCTCGATGGGTGACTCGCTCATGGTGATTCCTCTCGTCGGGGCCCTCCACGTACCCCGCCGCGGCTCCGTGTAACCCGGCGCCGGGTCAGACGGACGGCACCTCGGCGACGTTCAGGTCGGGCCGCGCCCGCACCAGCCGCGCCGGGTGGCGCCACCTGCCCCGATCGGTCGAGCTGTCGACCGAGACCTCCACCACGAGCGTCGGCTCGACCAGGGTCACGGGCCGCTGGTCCCGCCTTCCCCAGCGCGTTCCCGTCGCCCCGCCGTCCTGCCACGGGTGCTCCTCGTCCGCGGGCACCAGCAGCCCGGAGAGGCCCTTGCGCAGCTGCGGTGCGAGCTGGGTCGTCGTCCCGACCATCTGCAGGTCCCCGGAGCCGTCCAGACGCCCCAGCACCAGGTGCTCGGGCGCCTCGGGATCCCCGGCGACTGCACCCACGATCGCCTCGGCGGTGTCACGCACGCGGTACTTCAACCAGTCCCGCGCCCCGTTGCGGTAGGCCGTGCCGAGCCCCTTGACCACCAGGCCCTCGATGCCGACGTCCGCGGCGCTGTAGTCGTCCAGCCACTCGCGGGCCTCGGCCACGTCGGTGGTCTGCGGCGAGAGCTGGATCGCGCCCTCCGGCTCGTCGATCACGGTCTCCAGGAGCTCTCGGCGCACCTCGAGCGGGCGCGACCGGATGTCGATGCCGGCGACTGCGAGCACGTCGAATGCGATGAACGAGGCCGGGCGCCGCCGGAAGCCGTGATTGCTCCCCCTGCCCAGACGCCGCTGCAGCTCGGCGAAGTCGAGCGAGCCGTCGGCCCACACGACGAGCTCACCGTCCACGACCAGACCGGCCGGAAGCTGCTCGGCGGCCGCCGCGGCCACGTCGTCGAACGCATCGCTGATGTCGTGACCTCGCCGCGACTGGACCCGGCAGCCGTCCTCGTCGACGAACAGCAGCGCCCGGTAGCCGTCGAACTTGGGCTCGTACGCGCAGCCGCCGGCGAGCGCGCCCGGCTCCGGCAGCGCCGTGACGTGGCGCGCCAGCATGGGGTCCTGCGGGAACGCGAGCATGGACTCCAGCCCTCCGTCGATGAGCGCCCCGAGCCTACCGACCGCGGCGTCACCGCACGACCCGGTACGTCCCGTCACCCCGACGCTCCACGAGGCCGCGCTCCACGAACGCGCTCAGCCAGCCCGTCATCGGCCACTGCCCCCAGCGCGCGTGGAAGAGGGTCGCGTTGCGGACCACGTCCTCCACGTGCTCGACGGGAGGCGAGCTGACCGGGTGGTGCTGGTGGAACGCGGTGGCGGCGCCGACCCAGGTCAGGGCCAGGTCGAGGCTCTCGGCACTCTTGGCGAAGTCGGTGTCCTCCCCGCCGTAGCCGAGGTAGCCCTCGTGGAAGCCGCCGATCTCGGACCAGGTCCCGCGACCCAGCGCAAAGGACAGCGACCAGAACAGCTCGTAGCCGCGGCGGGTACGCTCGACCGTCCCGGCGGGCGGTGCCGGCCGAGCGGCATGCGGCTCCGCGAGCGAGTCGAGGGTCGCGAGGTCGTAGCCGTCCGGGGGCGGGGGCGGGAGATAGCTCACCGGGCCGCAGAGCAGGTCACGGGACGTCACCGGATCCGTCGCCGCCTCGTCGTACGCAGCCAGCAGGGTCGGGGACGGGACACAGTCGACGTCGAGGAACACGAGCGTCCCGGCTCCCGCGGTGATCGCGGTGCGGGCGCCGACGTTGCGGGCACGGGCGAGCGGCAGGTGCGGACCGGAGCGCGCGAGGTGGACGACGCGGCGACGCCACGGGACGGGCTCGAGCGCCTGCTCGAGCCCTCCGTCGTCCATCGCAACCACGACGTGGAGATCGGGTGGGCGGTGCGAGCGGCGAAGACCCGCCTGCTGCAGCGCGAGGTGGTCGTGGCGACCGTGCGCGATCGTGACGACGGCGAGCATCAGGACGGCACCGCCGGCGTACGAGCGATCTCCTCGGCGATCACGGCGGCGAGTCGCTGCGCGCCGCCACCGTCGTTCCAGCACGTCCAGCCGGTGCCGTCGAGGGCCGCGGTCCGGTCGAGCAGCTGCGACCAGCCGGAGGTCGGCAGGCCCTCGGGGCACACCGTGACCGGGAGGCGTCCGTCGGCACCGAGGACCGCCGCCATCGCGTCCTGCTCGCCGAACGGGCGCGGGCGCGGCACGACGACCGCGGGCCGCCTCGCCGCTGCCACCTCCGCGATCGCGTTCTGGCCCGCGTGGGTGACCACGACGTCGGCCGCGCACAGCCGCTCCCACGGGTCCTCGACCCAGGCCGCGCCGGGACCCATGACGTCCCACGTCCAGCCCGGCGTCCCGGCCTGCGCCGCGAGGAGGTCCCACTCCTCCGCCCCCTGGTCGCCGGCGCCGGCGAGCACCAGCACCCGTCGCTCCCCGTCATCCCTGGCGGGCGCGACGATCTCACGTCCGTCGAACCGGGACAGACCTCCCACGCAGGTCAGCCGGTCCAGGTGCGGGTCGAGTCCGGTGACCATGCCCGTCGCCTCGGGTGGCCATGCGCCCACGATGCGCCGTGCGACCGAGTGGACGAGGTCGTGCGCGGAGTCGAGGCGCTCCCCCGGCAGGACCAGGGTGATGACCGGCGTGCCGTGCAGGCGGGCCAGCAGCGACACCTCGACCGAGATGTCCACCACCATGAGCGTCGGCTCGACGTTAGCGATCCACGACGAGATCTCGGACATGCGGGCGGTCAGACCGCGGTCCATCTCCGGCACCCAGTGCAGACGGCCGCGCGCGCTGGCGTCGACCGGCTCCGCGCCCTCGTCGTCGCGAGGGAGCTCGAGCCAGGGGCCGATCCACTCAGCAGGGCGCGGCAGCGAGCTCATGCCGACCACGACCGTGCCGGTCGCTGCCGCGACGGCGATGGCGCGGTGCAGGTGACCACGACCGTGGTGGTGCACGTAGTAGCCGATCATGCGGCTCGTCCGGCGGCCGCTCGCCGGTACACGTCCTCGTAGGCCGACACCATGCGCGCGACCCCCAGGTGCCTCGTCGCGTGCTCGCGCACGTGCGAGCGGTCCAGCCTGCTGGCCTCCTCGATCGCCACCGCCAGGGCGCTCACGTCGCCGGGCGCTGCCAGGGCGCCCGTGCGCGCCGTGACGATCTCGGGGAGCGCGCCACGGCGGAAGGCCGCCACCGGGGTGCCGCAGGCCATCGCCTCCGCGGCCACCAGGCCGTAGGGCTCGTCCCAGACGGGCGAGACGACCGCGACGGCCGCTGCGCCGACCAGGTCGACCAGCGCGGCCGTGTCGAGGTGGCCCGCGTAGTGGACCCGATCGCCGAGGAGCGGCTGGATCTCACGCACGAAGTAGTCCTCGTCCTGTCGAGGACCCGCGAGGTCGATCTCCATCCCGGCCTCGAGCGCGGCCAGCACCGCGAGGTGGGGCGCCTTCTCCGGGACGATCCGGCCGGTCCAGACCGCGCGGGCGCCCCCGGGTCCCGCGCTCCAGCGCGTCGTGTCGATCCCGTTGAGCACGACCTCGGCCGCGACTGCGTGCTCCCACGCGGTCGCGGTGTGGCGACTCACCGCGACGAACGTCGTGGGCACCCGCGCGACCATGAGAGCCGACTCCAGCCACGGGACGGGCGGTGTGTGCAGGGTCGAGACCATCGGCAGGTCGACCAGCTCGGCCATCGCGATCGGGAGGTGGTGCAGCGAGTTGTTGTGGATCACGTCGAAGCGGTCCTTGCCCGTCCGCGCGAGCTCCATCATGAGGCCCAGGTACGCGTGGTGCTCGGCCATCCACACCTCGGGCATCGCGCCCACGTCGCGGCGGGCCGCGGGGCTCGGCTCGAACGGCACGGTCGCCAGCTCCTCGACGTGCAGGCGAGGGTCGGAGCCGGGCGCGGCGAAGACGCTGACCCTGTGGCCGCGAGCCATGAGGTGCTCGGCCAGCAGCGCGGTGTGCGCCTCCATGCCGCCGTGGAACGGCTCACCCACCGGGAATCGGCTGGACGCGATCAGGCAGATCCTCATGACCGGACGAGCCGGGTGAAGACGGCCCGGTGGGCCTCGGAGACCGCATCGCGCTGGCGGGCGCGGTCATCGAGGTCCAGGAGCGGGGTGGGTGCGTCGTGGGCGCGGTGGATCGCGCGCACGAGACCCTCCTCGTCGAACGTCGTCTCGTCCAGGCGGTACGTGTGCACGGGCGCCTGGTCGGCGTAGTAGCCGCAGCTCGGCGCGACCACGTCCGTGCCGAGGTCGCGGCAGGCCTCGAGCCAGCCCGAGTGCGTCCCGTGGCGGTAGGGCAGCACCGAGACGTCGAGGCTGCCGAGGTAGTCCCACAGCTCGGCGTCCGAGAAGAAGTCGTGCACCCGCAGGTCGATCTCGTCGCCCAGGTCGTCGAGCATCGCCGCGAGCCGCGCATCGAACTGGGCGCCGCCCGGCTCCAGCACGTCTCGATGGCCGTTGACCTGCAGCACCGCGCCCGGGAGCTCGCGCGCGGCCCGGACGAGCACGGGGACGACTGCCTCGGCGTCCATGCACGCCCGGAGGCTCTTGAGGTGCACACCGATCCGGAAGGGGTCGGTGCGGCGCGCGCGACGATCCCGGATCCGGGCGGCGTCGTCGAGCTCGACGACGTGCGGATGACCGATGACGGTGGCCGTGCGTCCCCAGCGACGAGCGATCTCGGCCGCCGCACCAGGGGTGAGGGTGATGAGCCCGTCGGCCGCGGGCACCAGGACGTCGAGCTGCTCGTCGTGGGCGCGCCTGTCCGTGTGGTGGGGGTTGCGCAGGTCGTGGACGGTGAACACCAACGGCTTGCCGGCCGTCCGGAGAGCGGCGACGACGGCACGCAGGTCGTCGACCGAGAACGCGTCGAATCCGAAGTGCAGGTGCATCAGGTCGAAGTCGTCGCCGTGCGCAGCGATCCAGTCGGCGTCGAGCATCACCGGGGGCCACCACTGGGACGCCTCAGGGCTGCTCCCCGGGGGCCGCGGGTCCGGCAACCGCTGGACCGCCGCATCCTCGGGCTGGGCGGGCGCCAGGTGCCGCACATAGACGTGGGAGGCGGGGATCGAGGCGACGCGGACGGGCCGCAGCTCGGCGGGTCGTGGGGCTCGGGTGGCCGAGTGCAGCATGGTGTCCTTTCCCATGACAAGGGGCGGAGCGACCTTCTGCACTCGGCGGACGGTGTACCCCCCTGCGAGGGGATCAATCCGTTGCGGTCGAGCAGCCCGGCGGGCCGTCAGTCGGTGTCGGGGACGACGTCGCCCGCGTCGTCCTCGAGCGGCGGCTCCTCGGGGGGCTCGGGCGCTCCCGGGTCCGGATCGGGCATGGCTCCGGTGTTCGGATCCGGAAAGTCCGGTGACATCTGGCTCATGGGTCCTCCTGGTCGTACGCCGGGGCGGCCGTCGCCCGCTGCGCACCTCCCGTACCCGCCACCGGGCTGGCTCAAGCAGCCCCGGTCCCATTCGGGCGCCCGCGCATGAACGAACGGGAAAAGGGCATCGAACAACCATGAGTGCCGACCGCCATCCCCGTCCGGCCCCGGTCTCGTACGGGCGTGACCACTCGCTGATGCTGCTGAGGAACGGCTACCGCTTCTGGGACACGATGCGCCGGCAGACCGGGTCGGAGACCGTGCAGACCCGGCTCCTGCACGAGAGGGTCACCGCGATCCGCGGTGCGTCCGCCGCCCAGTTCTTCTACGAGAACCCCGACACCGAGCGCTCGTCCGCACTGCCCGTCCCGCTGGTCGGTCCGCTGTTCGGCAAGGGCGCGGTCCACCTGCTCGACGGCAGCGCCCACCTGCATCGCAAGGCCACGTTCAACGAGGTGATCGGGCCCGTGGCCGTGCGCGACGTCGCGGACGGCGTGGCCCGCCGGTGGGACGAGCGGGCGCCCGCCTGGCCCCGGCACATCGACGTGTTCGACGAGGTGGGCTCGATCCTGTTCGAGTCGGTCTGCGAGTGGGTGGGCATCGCCCCGGAGCCCGAGGAGACGGCTGACCGGACCCACGACATGCTGGCCATGGTCGACGGCTTCGGCGGGCCCAACGTGCGCCAGCTCAAGGCGCGACGCGCACGCCGGCGCACCGAGACCTGGATCCAGGGCTTGGTGGAGGAGTCCCGCGGATCAGGCGCACCCGCCGTGTCCCCCCTGGACGTCTGGGCCCGTCACCGTGACGAGTCAGGCGAGCTGCTGCCCGTCCACACCGCTGCGGTCGAGGTCATCAACCTGATCCGTCCGCTGGTCGCGGTCAGCTGGCTCGTGGCGGGGATCTTCGAGGCGTTCGACGTCTTCCCCGAGCAGCGTGAGGCCGTGCTGTCCCGGAGCGCGTCCACCATGAACGTCGCCCAGGAGGTGCGGCGCACCTATCCCTTCGTCCCGTTCCTGGCGACCCGCGCGACCCGCGACCTGGAGTGGGAGGGGGCCACCATCGCGCAGGGGACGCTCATCGTCCTGGACGTGTGGGGCACCAACCACGACCCCCGCATCTGGCGCGACCCGGAGTCGTTCGACCCGGAGCGCTTCGAGCGCCGCCCCGTGACGCCCTACAACCTCGTCCCGCAGGGGGGCGGGTCCGCGGTGACGGGGCACCGGTGCCCGGGCGAGGACCTCACACTGGCCGTCCTGGTCACGCTCGTGCGCCGTGTCGCCGAGCTGCACGCGACGGTCCAGGGCCCCCGCGCCACGCTGCGGCGCATGCCGCCCAAGCCCACGCTCTCGGTGCGCGTGCGGCACTGACGGCGGCCGGGGGTCAGTCCTCGGCGTTCTCGAACACCCGGTCCATCCTGGTGATCTCGATGATGCGGGCGACCGGCGGCGACACGTTCGACAGCAGCAGCCGACCGCCGGCCCGCTCCTGCTGCTTCTTGACCCCGAGCAGCGAGCCGAGTCCGCTGGAGTCCACGAACGTCACCCCGCCCAGGTCCAGCACCAGCGTGCGGTGCGCGACGTCCATGGTGTCGACCTGGGCGCGCAGGTCCGCCGACGTCTGCATGTCGATGTCCCCCGCGACCGACAGCACGGCCCCGTCCTGCCGGTCCTCGGTCGTGAACGTCAGCTCGGTCATGATCCTCCTCGGTTGCCGGGCCGCCAGGCCCGGACGCTCCACACGGTCTTGCCCCGTTCGGTGCCGCGGGTTCCCCACTCGTCGGACAGCGCGTCCACGATGTGCAGGCCCCGGCCGTGCTCGTCGGTCTGCGCGGGATCGCGCGGCCGCGGCATCTCACCGGCCGCATCGTCCTGCACCTCGACGAGCACCTGCGTGCCCGCGCAGCGCAGCCGCAGCTCGACCGGCGCGCCCCCGTGCACCATCGCGTTGGTCACCAGCTCACTCGTGATGAGGGCCATGTCCCGGGTCACCGGCTCGGGGACGTGCCACCGGTTGAGCCGCTCGACGACGAACTGCCGCGCCTCGGCGACCGTCGCACGTCCCGTGTCGCGGTGCATGGACAGGCCCGCGGTCTCGGCGACCGAGGTGACGCGTGCGACCAGGATCGCGACGTCGTCGTCGGGACCGTCCGGGAGCAGCGCACCGACGATGGCCTCGGGCATCCCCGGGAGGGGGGTGCCCGCACGCCAGACGACCTGGCGCTCGAGCGCCCAGATCCCGTCGTCGATGTCGCGGCCGCGGTGCTCGACCAGGCCGTCGGTGTAGAAGACGATCGTCGCGCCCGCCGCGAGGGGGATCTCGTCGGTCGCCTCGTCGCCGTACCCGGCGCCCAGCGGGGGGCCGCCCGCCGTCAGGCGCAGCAGCTCACCGTCCCGGCTCGACACCAGCGGGGGGAGGTGACCCGCGTTCGCGTAGCGAAGCGTCTCGTCCCGGGGGTCGAAGACGCCGTAGACGCACGTCACGATCTGATCGCCCGGCAGGTCCTGCACCAGCACGTCCAGGTGACGCATCACCTCGTCGGGGGCCAGGTCCAGCGTCGCGAACGCGCGGACCGCGGAGCGCAGCTGACCCATCACCGACGCGGCACGCACGCCCCGTCCCATGACGTCGCCCATGACGAACGCCGTGCGGCCGCTGCCGAGCTCGATGATGTCGTACCAGTCACCGCCGACGTACGTGCCCTCGATGCCGGCCCGGTAGTACGTCGCGACGTCGAGGTGCTCCAGGTCGAACGACTCGGCCGGCAGCAGGCTGCGCTGCAGCTCCTCCGCGATCGCGTGCTCGCGGCGGCCGGCCTCCTCGCGCGCACGGGCCGCCGACATCGCCTGCTCGGCCGCGCGCTGCTCGGTGACGTCCTGCATCGATCCCTGCAGCGTCCGCGGCTGCCCGTCCTCGTCCCCGAGGAGAGCCGCCCGGACGGTGACGAGACGCTCGACGCCCTGGGGAGTCAGGATGCGCATGTCGTACGTCATGACGTCGCCGATCTCGAGATCGCCGAGCGTCCCGATGACCCGTTCGGCGTCGTCAGGGTGCACGACGCCGGAGACCACTCCGGGCCAGCCCATCTCCTCGAACTCCTGACGGGTCAGGCCGGTCAGCCGCAGGAGCTCGTCGGACGCGGTCACGGTCCTCGTCGAGAGGTCGGCCTCCCAGCTGCCCACCTTCGCGAGCCGTTGCGCCTGGTCGAGCAGCGCCTCGCTCCGCTCCAGCGTGGCCCGCACGCGCCGGACCCGGTCGAGCTCGAGGTTGACCCGCACCCGCGCGAGCAGCTCGCGGGCCGCGAACGGCTTGACGAGATAGTCCGCCGCTCCTGCCTCGAGGCCCTCGACCGTCCCCTCCTCGCCGGCACGCGCGCTGAGCATGATGACGGGGACGCCGGTGGTCCTCGGATCGGCCTGGAGCCGGGCCAGCAGCCCGAACCCGTCGAGGCGCGGCATCATCACGTCGGTGATGATCAGGTCGGGGACCGTGTCCGCGATGCGCTCCAGAGCCTCGAGCCCGTCTGCCGCGGTCATGACGTCGTACTCGCGGGCGAGCAGGCCGGCGACGTATCGCCGCATGTCGATGTTGTCGTCCACCACGAGGACGCGGGCGAGCCCGTCCTGCGGAGGCGCCGTGGGCTCGCTGGTCTCGTTCCGGGCGGACTCGAGCCAACGCCACGCATCGGACAGCAGATCCGCCCCGGCCCCCGGCACCGGCTCGCGGGTGCCCGCCGACTCGACCACCTCGTCCTGCGGCAGGTGGGCGCGGCCGAGCGGGATCCGCACCGTCATCGTGGTGCCGACGCCCTCGGTGCTGGCGACGTCGACCTCGCCGCCGTGCAGCTGCACGAGCTCGGACACCAGGGCGAGCCCGACGCCTGAACCCTCGTGCGTCCTCGACTCCGCCCCACGCACACGGTGGAACCTGTCGAACAGGTGCGGCAGCTCGGCTGCCGGGATGCCACCCCCGGTGTCGGCGACGGTCAGCACCGCGTCACCGTCCTGCTCGACGAGCGTGACCGTGATGCCGCCGTGGAAGGTGAACTTGAAGGCGTTCGACATCAGGTTGAGCACGATCTTGGACCAGTGCTCGACGTCGACGTAGCTCTGGGTCGAGAGCTCGGCGCCCCGGTACGTCAACGTCAGGCCGGCCTGCGCCGCCGCCGACTCGAACATCGTCACGAGCGGCTCGGTCAGGCGCGTGAGGTCGACCGGCTCGAAGTGCGAGGCGATCCCGTCCGCCTCGAGCCGCGCGAAGTCGAGCAGGTTGTTGACCAGCTGCAGCAGGCGCTGGCCGTTGCGGTGGACGATGTCGAAGCGGACGCGCTGCGGATCGTCGGTCGGCAGCGCCGGATCGGCCAGGGCGTCCGCCGCGGGCCCCAGGAGCAGGGTCAACGGGGTGCGGAACTCATGGCTGACATTGGTGAAGAAGTCGGTCTTGGCCTCGTCGAGACGGGCCAGCGCCTCCGCCCGGCGCTTCTCGCCCGCGAAGGTCCGCGCTGCCGTGATCGAGGCAGCGAGCTGTCCGGCGAACAGCTCGACGAACCCGGTGTACGCGGCGTCCACCGGGCGGTAGGGGCTCAGGCCCGCGACGAAGAAGCCGTACGGCTGGGACGACGCGGCACCCGCGAGAGGGACCACGAGCGCCCGCGTCGGAGGATCGTCCCACGGGCCACGGGGGGCGGCGTGCGGCAGCGACGTGAGGTCCACCAGGACCTGTCGGCCCGCCAGGACGTCCTCGACGGGCCACAGCGGCGCGGGATCGTCGACATCGATCACCCGCGGGGCCAGCGGGTGGTCGTCATCGGCCCCGGCGACCTCGGCACGGACGAACCGGCCCAGCTCCGGGTCGCGTACGTACACCAGGCCGAAGGGCAGCGAGAGCGGATCGGCGAGAACCTGCTCGCCGGCCGCGGCGATCGCCTCGCTCTCGGTGAGCTGTCCGGCCGTGCGTGCCGCGAGATTGCGCAGCGTGGTCATCCGGCGCGAGGAGATGGTCTGCTCGGTGACCTCGCTGACCACGCACAGCATGCCCTCGATGTGGCCGTCGTCCGCGGCGAGCGGGCTGTACGAGAACGTGTGGTAGGTCTCCTCGACGAATCCGCTGCGCTCGAGCAGCAGGAGCAGCGACTCGTCCCAGCTCGCGACGCCGGTGCTCATCACCGCCTCGATCCGCGGACCGATGTCGTCCCAGATCTCCGACCACACCTCGGACGCGGGGCGGCCCAGCGCCCACGGGTACTTGGTGCCGAGCGTCTGCCGCCGGTAGGAGTCGTTGCACAGGAAGGTGAGATCGGGTCCCCACGCCATCCACATCGAGAACTTGGTGGTGAGCAGCATGCGGGCGGTCGTCTTGAGGCTCTGCGGCCAGTCGTCGGGCGGTCCCAGCGGGGTGGCGTTCCAGTCGACCTCGGCCAGGTCGCGACCGACCTCGGTCGTCGTGAACGTGTGTTGCATCCGCCGCCTGCTCCCCTCGGGGTCCGCCTCATCGTGCGCAGCCACCCGGCCCGCGCCGCTCGTACACGCTCGCAGGCTCAATTATGCCCAATTCGGTGTCTCGCCGCAGGCTCCGGGGGTCGCGGCCCGTGACGGATCTAGGTGAGGTCGGCCGGGTCCTCCCCCGGGATCGGGACGATCCGGTCCGGGTCCGGCGGGAGCTCCGGCTCCGCGTCCGGCTCGACCGCGAAGGGGTCCTCGGGGTCCACGTCGTCAGGCTCGAAGGGTTCGTCGGGAAGCACGGTCATGGCGATCCTCCTGGTGGTCAGGACCATGACGTACCCCCCGGTGCGGTGGATCATGCGAGCGACATCACGTCACGTGTGCGCCGAACGATCATCTGACCGACCGGATCGCCGTACGCTGTCGAGGATCCGCCGCCACGTCCTCGAGGAATCCCATGTTGCGCACCCTTGTCCTGTCCACGACCGCAGCCTTGCTGTCGACCGTCGCACTCGGCTCGCCGGCCGGCGCCGCGGACGCCCCCACGGCGGGCGGGACGGCCGAGGCCTCGTCGCTCAACGGCGTGCAGGCCGTCGACCCGGCCCCCGTGGGGCCCAAGATCCTCGTCATCGGCGACTCGATCACGTCCTGGTACCGCGACGAGCCCGGCAGCGCGTCACAGGGCTGGTGGTCGATCCTGGCCCGCGACCCCGCGGTCAACGCCTCGCGCATCACGACGTACGCCGAGGGCGGCTCGGGCATGAACACCCGCGGCAACAAGTGCGGCGGCACCACGTTCGGCAGCCGCAACAAGTCGATCAAGAAGGCCGACGTCGACTTCCTGATCATCGAGGGCGGTCGCAACGACTACAACACGTGCGACTCCAGGAACCGCAAGAAGTCGCTCAGCAAGGCCAAGCGGCGCGCCGGCATCAAGAAGTACATGGAGCGCCTCGACACCCACGTCCGCAAGGAGGGCATCCCGCGCAGCCACGTGCTGGTCATGACGCCGTGGGGCAAGTCGCAGCGCAGCCTCGGCACCGAGATGCAGTCCTACGTCCAGCGCTACGCGCAGCGGGAGGGCTTCACGTTCGTGACGACCAAGACACTGCCCACGAACAAGACGATCGACAACAAGCACCCCAACCGGGCGGGCAGCGAATATCTCGCCGGGGCCATGAAGAAGGCCCTGCTCGCCGCACGATGAGGCAGTGGCAGGCTGGGCGGGTGACCGTGAGCCGCGTGTACGAGAAGCCGCGTCGCTGACGCATGGGAGCCGGTCGATTCGCCCCCTCGCCTTCAGGTGACCTGCACGTCGGGAACCTGCGGACCGCCCTGCTGGCGTGGCTGTGCGCGCGGTCGACGGGCCGCAGCTTCCTCATGCGCGTCGAGGACCTGGACCGGGTGCGACCCGGGGCCGAGGAGCGGCAGCTCGCGGACCTCCGCTCGATGGGCATCGACTGGGACGGCCCGGTCGTGCACCAGTCCGAGCGCGCCCGGCTGTACGACGCGGCGCTCGCCTCGCTCGGCGGCCGGGGCCTGCTGTTCGAGTGCTTCTGCACGCGGCGGGAGATCCTCGAGGCGCCCTCCGCCCCCCACGCCCCGCCGGGTGCGTACCCCGGGACCTGCCGAGACCTCACCGAGGCCGAGCGGGACGAACGGCGGGCGGTCCGTCCGGCCGCCGTGCGCCTGCGGGCCGGCACCGCGAGCTTCACGATCCACGACGAGCTGCACGGCTCGTACGAGGGGGTCGTGGACGACTTCGTGCTGCGTCGCGGCGACGGTGCGATCGCGTACAACCTCGCGGTCGTCGTCGACGACGCGCAGCAGGGCGTCGACCAGGTCGTCCGCGGGGACGACCTGCTGAGCTCGGCGCCCCGGCAGGCGTACCTCGCCACCCTGCTGGGCGCGACGCCGCCGACGTACGTCCACGTGCCCCTCGCACTCAACTCCGCCGGACAACGCCTCGCCAAGCGCGACGGTGCAGTGACCCTGCGCGAGCTGGGCCCGAGCGCCTTCGCTCTCGTCACGGCCTCGCTCGGCCTGACCGGCACCACCGCGGGCGAGCTGCTGGACGGGTTCTCGATCGAGCGGATCCCGCGCGAGCCCTGGGTCTTCGTCCCGCCCGAGGAGGCGCCGGTGGTCTAGTGCGCCTCGACGTGCTCCTCGATGAGGTCGGCGAGGCGGGTGGGCTGCTCGATCGTGCTGGAGTGTCCCGCGCCGCGGACGATCTCCAGACGGGCGCCGGGGATCGCCGCCGCGATGACCTCGGCCTTGGCCGGCGGGGTGGCGACGTCCTCGTCCCCCACAGCCACGAGGGTGGGCGCGGTGATCCGGCCCAGCTCGTCGAGGACGGGCTCGCGGTCGGTGACCCCGTAGATCGCCTTCTTCATCCCCGAGCGGCGGCAGGCCTTGACCTCCGCGACCCACGCGTCGGTGTCCCGCTTAGCGGCCGGGGAGGCGAGGAACGTCGGCCCGAACATGAGGGGCTCGACGCGGCCGCGCACCGGGGACAGACCGAGGACGCCGTAGACCTTCGCGAGCAGCCGGTACTGGGACACCTTGTCGGGGTCCTCCGGCCCGGCGCTGGTGTCGAGCAGCACCAGGGAGCGGATGAGCTCGGGCCGGCGGGCGCCGAGGCGCATGCCCACGAAGCCGCCCATCGAGAGCCCGACGAAGTGCACGGGCCCGGCCCCCAGCCCCTCGATGACCGCCGCGGCGTCGTCCGCGAGGGAGTCCATGTCGTAGCCGTCGTCGGCCGCCGGCGACTTGCCCTGCCCGCGCCAGTCGATCGTCACGCAGCGGTAGCGGTCGCGCAGGCGCGCGACCTGGGCCGCGAACATCCGACCGCTGAAGAGCAGGCCGTGTCCGAAGACGATCGCCGGGGCGTCGGGACGCCCGGCGGGCGCACCGGTGTCCTCGACGTGGATGCGGGCGCCGTTGGCCTCGGTGACGGGCATGTTCTACCTCCGTGGGAGCTGGGTCCGCCGAGCATGCCAGCACCCCGACCCCGCCGCCACCCGGCGGCGGTCAGGACTGGAGGTACGCGATGACGGCCCTGACCCGGCGGTTGGCGCTGGTGGTGCTAGATGAGGCCCTTCTCGGTGAGCCACTGCTTGGCCAGCACGTCCGGGGCGGTCTTGTCGGCGCCCTGGTTCTTGCTGTTGAGCTCGAGCAGGTCCTCGGTCGTGAGCACCGCGGAGATGTCGTCGAGCACGTCCTCGACCTTGTCGCTGGCCTTCTTCTCGTTGATCAGCGGGATGACGTTCTGTGCGGCGATCAGGTTCTCGGGGTCCTCCAGGGTCACCAGCTTGTTGGCCAGGATCGACGGCGTCGTGGAGTAGATGTCGGCGACCTGGATGTCGTCGTCCAGCAGCGACTTCAGCGTCTTGGGGCCACCCCCGTCGCTGATCGGGACGAACTCGATGTCGGTGAGACCGTAGACCGACTCGAGCCCCGGGATGCCGTACTTGCGCTCCTTGAACTCCGGGTTCGCGCCCAGCTTGAAGCTGCCGACGGTCTTCAGGTCACCGATGCTCTTGAGGTTGTTCTCGGCCGCGTACTGGGCGGTGACGTTGAGCGAGTCCTTGTCCTCGGCGGGGGCCGGGTCCAGCACCTCCAGGGTCTTGGGCAGGACGTCCTCGAGAGCGTCGTCGACCTGCTCGGGCGACGTCGCGGTGGCGTCCTTGTCGAAGTAGGCCAGCAGGTTGCCGGTGTACTCGGGGAGCAGGTCGATCTCGCCCTTCTCCAGCGCCGGGATGTAGACCTCGCGGGCGCCGATGTTGAGCTTCTTCTCGACCTTGACGCCCTTGGCCTCCAGGGCCTGGGCGTAGATCTCGGCGATGATCTCGTTCTCGGGGAAGGCCGCCGAGCCGACCGTGATCGTGTCGCCTGCCGACTTCTTGGAGTCGTCGGACGTGGGGTCGCCGCCGCAGGCGGACAGCGTGAGGCCGAGCGCGGCGGCCGCGAGTCCCGCGGTGAGCTTGGTGATGGACATGGTTCTCCTTGGGGTGGGGTCAGGCTGCGATGCGGACGGTGGCAGGACGGTTGCGAAGTGCCAACCGCTGGAGCAGGACGAAGATTCCGTCGAGGGCGAGCGCGAGCGCGATCACCACGATCGAGCCCGCGACGACCTGGGGGTAGTCGTTGAGCGCGAGGCCGTCGATCAGGTAGCGGCCCAGGCCGCCGGGACCGGGGATGTACGCCGCGACAGTGGCCGTGGCGACGACCTGCAGGGTCGCCGACCGCAGGCCACCGACGATGATCGGCAACGCCAACGGGATCTCGGCCCGGGTCAGGATCTGCAGCTCGGTCATGCCCATCGCTCTGGCGGCGTCGATGGTCTGGCGGTCGACCGACTCCAGGCCCGCGTAGGCGCCGGCCAGCAGCGGCGGGATCGCCAGCAGCACGAGCGTGAAGATCGCGGCCTTGATGCCGATGCCGGTGAACAGCGACGCGTACGTCAGCACCCCGAGCGTCGGCAGCGCCCGCAGCGCCCCCGAGCTCACGACGGCCACGCCGCGCAGCCGTCCGGTGTGGCCGATCCACAGGCCGATCGGGACCGCGATGGCCGCGGCGATCGCCACGGTCAGGCAGGTGTAACCCAGGTGCTGCACCAACCGGTGCGGCACGCCGTCGTCGCCCGACCAGTGCGCCGGGTCGGCCAACCAGTCGATCGTGTCGGCGACGACGCTCATGCGTGCCCACCTCGCAGGTGCTGCACCAGGGCCATCGGCGAGACCGAGGTGCGGGCGCGGGTGCGCGCGCCCCGGTTCCACGGCAGCAGGACGCGTCCGGCCAGCACGATCAGCGCATCGAGCAGGAGCGCGATCGCGACGATCCCCACCACACCGGTCAGGATCTCGGCCTGGTTGTCGGTGCGGTAACCCTCCGTGAAGAGCGAGCCGAGGTTGTCGACGCCGATCAGTGCCCCCACGCTGACGAGGCTGACGGTGCTGACCGCCACGACCCGCAGCCCGGCCACCAGGACCGGTCCGGCCAGCGGCAGCTCCACCAGGAAGGCCCGACCGGCAGGGGCGAAACCCGTCGCCGTCGCGGCATCGAGGACCGCGGGCGAGACGGACTCGAAGGCGTCCGTGGCCGATCGCACCATGATCGCCACGGCGTAGACCGTCAGAGCGACGACGACGTTCAGCGGTGACAGGAAGCCCGTTCCGATGATGCCGGGCAGGATCAGGAAGAACGCCAGCGACGGGATCGTGTAGAGCACCCCCGCGGCAGCCAGCAGGACGCCTCTGAGGCGCGGGCTCCGGTTGCCGAACCAGCCGATGGGAAGAGCGATCGCGAAGCCGATCACGATCGGCACCACGCTGAGCCACAGGTGGCTCAGCATCAGGTCGCCGATCCGGTCGGTGTTGTTGCGGACCCAGTCCATCAGTCGAGCACCCCGGCGGGCCGGCCGGCGCCGTCGACGACGATGCTGACGCCGTCGCGTTCCTCGACGTGCAGCCGGCGGTGTCCCTTGTCCAGCCCGACGAAGCTGCGGACGAAGTCGTCGGCCGGGGCCGCGACGATGTCGGCCGGCGAACCCGCCTGCGCGACCGCGCCCCCCTTCTTGAGGATCACGACCTGGTCACCCAGCAGGAACGCCTCGTCGATGTCGTGGGTGACGAACACGATCGTCTTGTCGAGCTCGCGCTGCAGACGCAGCAGCTCGGTCTGCAGCTCCTCACGGACGATCGGGTCGACGGCACCGAACGGCTCGTCCATCAAGAGGATGTTGGGATCGGTGACCAGGGCACGGGCGACACCGACGCGCTGCTGCTGGCCGCCGGACAGCTGGGCGGGATACTTCGTGGCCAGCGACGTGTCGAGCCCGACCGTCTCCATCACGGCGTAGGAACGTTCGCGGGCCTCGCGACGGCTCACGCCGTTGAGGCGGAGCACGGTCGCGACGTTGTCGATGACCTTGCGGTGCGGCAGCAGACCCGCTTCCTGCATGACGTACCCGATGCCGCGGCGCAGCTCGACCTTGTTGCGGGTCGCGATGTCGACGTCGTCGATCAGCACCTGCCCGCGGCTCGGATCGACCATGCGGTTGACCATCCGCAGCAGGGTCGTCTTGCCGCAGCCGGACGAGCCGACCAGTGCGGTCGTGGTCCTCGACGGCAGCACCAGGCTGAAGTCGCCCACGGCCTCGGTCCCGTCGGCGAACGTCTTGGCGACGTTGCGGTACTCGATCATGCGGTCCTCCGCGCTCGACGAGGGCACGCCGGGACAATGGGTTGGGGCAAGGAACGGTGGATGTGCAAGGAACGGGGTGCAGCCAGTCTGGCGTGATCACCCTCGAGCGGCAATCACAAGCTGCGAGACGATCACGGCGTCGCGGCGCCGTTGCCGACCCGGCACTCCACCGTGGTCGGCCCCGGCACCACGGGCAGTCCGGCTGCACGCCACGCGTGGATGCCTCCGGCGATGTCGCTGGCGGACAGGCCCAGCGACACCAGGGCGGACGCCGCGAGCGACGAGGTGTAGCCCTCGGTGCACACGACGATCCACTCCTGCCCCTTCGTCGCCACGGCCAGGCTCGCGCCCGACGCAGGATGAAGGCGCCACTCCAGATGATTGCGCTCGACGATGACAGAACCGGGAATCTCCCCGTCCGTCTCGCGCTGCCATGCCGGCCGGATGTCCACGATGAGTGCTCCGGCGGCGACCCGTGCCACCGCCTGGTGAGGGTCCAGCCGGGTCAGATCAGCCCGCGCCGCGGCCAGGAGCTCGTCGACCGACCCGAACCGTGGCGTCATGACGCGGCTCGCAGGCCGGACGGCGGCGCCTCGGGGTCGTCGGTCCAGGCGGAGGCGAGGCGGGTGAGCCCGCCGCCGTCCACGTCGTAGTAGTTCATGAGCGCGAGTGGGGGCGAGTACGCGTGCACGCTCACGGCGGTCTGCTGCCGGACGTTGCGCACGTCGTGCACGTAGCGCCCGCCGAAGACGACCGAGTCGCCGGCCCGGCGAGCGGCCTCTGTCAGCACCTGCGCCCCGGGCGTCCACACGGTCTCGCTGAGCTCCCCGCTGACGACCGTGAACGCGCCGGAGGAGCCACCGTGGTCGTGGAGCTGGGTGCCTTGGTCCTCGGTCCAGCTGATCAGCCACACGTCCACGCGGTCGTCGCATCGCAGTCGCACGTGCCAGCGGTCATCGGCGTCCGCGCGGACCTCGTGGAGCCCGGCGCGGACATCGTCGGCGACGGTCTGGGTCAGGGCAGCGAGGTCGGCGAGCGACAGGGGCGCGACGGTGGTGCGACGAGCGGTCATGCCCGCCATCGAAGCGCGCCGGGCGCCGCACGATGCCGTCGTTCACACCCTGGACATCTGCCCCGCGACCACCGAAGATGCTGTACGCCGTGTGATCACCGTCACGGACTCCGTGCAACGAGAGGACCCCGTCCATGAAGTGGATGCTGCTCGGCATCGTCGTGCTGGCCGTCGGAGGCGCCCTGTGGGTGCGCGCGGCCCGTCAAGGTCCTGGCGATGCTCAGCGGCCGCACCGTCTCGACGACTCGATGACGACGCGTGCGACCGGCGAGCCGCCCGCCCCCGACGACCCGAATGCCGCGGGACCGCAGGGCGCGGACGCCGGCGGGACAGATCACACCTGACCCGTTTTGTTCCTCGCGGGGGGCGTGCGTTACAGTTGCGTTCGCGGTTAACCGCACAACACATGGCCCCGTGGCGCAGTTGGTTAGCGCGCCGCCCTGTCACGGCGGAGGTCGCCGGTTCGAGTCCGGTCGGGGTCGCCATGTGAGAAGTGAGAAAGCCCACGACTCCCCTCGGGGAGCGTGGGATTTTTCTTTCCCCCAGAGTGGTTGAATGTTCTATGACTTCTTTTGACCCCACACTCCCCTTCTCCGTGCCCGACGAGACGCTGGACCTGCTGTTCCGCGAGGCCCGCTCCGTCAACACCTTCAGTGACGAGCCGGTGAAGATCGATCAGGTCCGCGAGGTCTTCGAGCTGGTCAAGTACGGCCCGACCATGATGAACATCCAGCCGATGCGTCTGCTCCTGGTCGAGCAGGGCGCCGGCCGTGAGCGCCTGCTGCCGCTGATGGCCGAGGGCAACCGCGCCAAGACCGCGAGCGCCCCCGTCGTGGCGGTCGTCGCCGCCGACGTCGACTTCCACACCTCGATGGCCGCCCACTTCCCGCACAACCCGACCGCCGGCGACATGTTCGCAGGCGATGCGACGAGCCGCGCCGACATCGCTCGCTACAACACGGCCCTGCAGACCGGCTACTTCGTCGTCGGGATCCGCGCCGCGGGCCTCCATGCGGGCCCGATGGGCGGCTTCGACGCCGCCGCCATCGACGCCGAGTTCTTCTCCGGCACCTCGTGGCGCACGCAGCTCGTCATCAACATCGGTCACCCGGGCGAGACCCCCTGGTTCGACCGCCTGCCGCGCATCTCGGCCGACGACGCGGTCATGACGGCCTGATCCCGCTCTGCCACGCGACCCCCGCGGGGTCGCGTGGCACGCTGGACGTATGACCGATCTCACCTCCCGCGTCCACGACGTCCTCCCCTCGGTGCTCGACGATCTCGAGACCTTGGTGCGCATCCCCTCGATCTGGGCGCAGCCCGAGCACCACGACGACGTGCGTCGCTCCGCCACCGAGGTCGAACGGCTGCTGCGGGAGGCCGGGTTCGCCCGGACGCAGATCGTCGAGGCCGGCGGCGCCCCCGCCGTCATCGCGCACCACCCGGCCCCGCCCGGCGCCCCCACGGTGCTGCTGTACGCGCACCACGACGTCCAGCCGACGGGTGACCCCGCCCTGTGGACGTCCCCTCCGTTCGAGCCCACGAGGCGCGGTGACCGGCTCCACGCCCGAGGCGCGGCCGACGACAAGGCCGGTCTGGCCGCGCACCTCGCTGCGTTCCGCGCACATGACGGCAACCCGCCGGTCGGCGTCACCGTCTTCGTCGAGGGCGAGGAGGAGTCCGGGTCACCGAGTCTCGTGGCCCTGCTCGAGCAGCACCGCGACGAGCTGACCGCCGACGCGATCGTCATCGCTGACTCGGCCAACTGGGCCGTGGGCGTCCCGGCGCTGACGGTGACGCTGCGCGGGCTGGCCGACTGTGTCGTGACCGTCGAGACCCTGGGTCATGCGGTGCACTCGGGCATCTGGGGCGGCGTCGTCCCGGACGCGCTGACCACGATGTGCCGGCTGCTCGCGACGCTGCACGACGACGCGGGCTCCGTCGCGGTCGAGGGCCTGCACCACGGCACCGCCGCCGACGTCGAGTATCCGGAGGACCGCTTCCGCGAGGAGTCGTCCGTCCTGCCCGGCGTCGAGCAGATCGGCCGCGGCTCGATCGTGCAGCGACTGTGGGCCGAGCCGGCCGTGAGCGTCGTGGGCCTCGACGCCACCCCGGTCGCGACTGCGTCCAACACGCTGGCGCCGAGCGCCCGCGCGATGATCAGCATGCGGGTCGCGCCCGGCGGCGACGCCACCGCGCACCTCGACGCTCTCGAGGCGCACCTGCTGCGCCATGCCCCGTTCGGCGCCCGCGTCACGGTCGAGCGCGGGGAGGTCGGCGAGCCGTTCACGGTCGATGCCGACGGCCCCGCCTACGACGCCGCCCGGTCGGCGTTCCGCGACGCGTGGGACGGCACCGAGCCGATCGACATGGGCATGGGCGGCTCGATCCCGTTCATCGCCGAGTTCGCCCGGATCTTCCCCGACGCGGCGGTCCTCGTCACGGGCGTCGAGGATCCGGACACCCGCGCCCACGGGATCGACGAGGGTCTACATCTCGGTGAGTTCACGCGCGTGTGCGTCGCTGAGGCGCTTCTGCTGGAGCGGTTGGCGGACAGGGGTCGTTGAGCCCGGACCACGTGCGATAAGGTGGTCGTCGCTCGTTCGCGAGCGGTGGCCAGGTAGCTCAGTTGGTACGAGCATCCGCCTGAAAAGCGGAGGGTCGCCGGTTCGACCCCGGCCCTGGCCACAGCAGAAAGACGAAGAGCCCCGCGAATCTCGCGGGGCTCTTCCTCTTTCTCCCCCCGCCGCGTCCAGCCCTGCGGGCGGACCGAGGATGAGGGTTTCCGGCAGCTCCAGCGACCGACAACCCTCATCCTCCGTCCGGCGCCCGCCCAGCGGGGACGCGCGATGAGGGTTTCGGGCAGCAGGGACGACCACAAACCCTCATCCTCCGTCCAGCGCCCGCCCAGCGGGGACCCACGATGAGGGTTTCCGGCAGCACCAGCAACCACAAACCCTCATCCTCCGTCCGGCGCCCGCCCGGCGGGGACGCGCGATGAGGGTTTCGGGCAGCAGGGACGACCACAAACCCTCATCATCGGTCCGCTGTGCAGGCCCGGGCGGTCGTAGGGTGACGGCATGGACCTGGGGCTCAGCGATCGCACGTACATCCTCACCGGCGCCTCCGGAGGGCTGGGCCGCGCGACGGCGGAGCAGCTCGTCGCGGAGGGCGCGAACGTCGTGATCTCCGGGCGCACCAAGGAGTCCGTCGACCGGGCGGTCGCCGCACTCGGCCCCCGCGCTGTCGGCGTCGCCGTCGACAATGCAGACGCCACGGCCCCCGCCCAGCTCGTGGCCGCCGCCGACAGCGCGTTCGGCCGGCTCGACGGCGCACTCATCAGTGTCGGCGGCCCGCCGGCCGGGCCGATCCTCGACCGCACCGAGGAGGAGTGGCGCTCCTCCTTCGAGTCGGTCTTCCTCGGGGCTCTCCGGCTCGCCACGACGATCGCCGAGGAGCTCGGCGACGGGGGCTCGATCGCCTTCGTCCTGTCGACGTCGGTCAAGTCGCCGATCCCGGGTCTTGGCATCTCCAACGCCCTGCGCCCCGGCCTGGCCATGGCCGCCAAGAATCTCGCCGACGAGCTGGGGCCGCGGGGCATCCGGGTGAACGCCCTGCTGCCGGGCCGGCTCTCCACGGATCGGGTGCGTACGCTCGACGCCGCGACCGGCGACGCCGACGCGGCCCGCACCGCGAACGAGCGGACGATCCCGCTGCGCCGTTACGGGCGGCCCGAGGAGTTCGGCCGCGCGGCCGCGTTCCTCCTCTCCCCCGCCGCGAGCTTCCTCACCGGTGTGATGCTGCCCGTCGACGGCGGCCTGACCCGCAGCCTCTGACGGCCCCCGGGCCTACACTGCGCACGTGGCCAGACCCAATGCCGGCACGAAGGGCGTCCCCCGCCTCGATCGGGAGACGCAGATCCTGTCGATCGCGTCCGAGCAGTTCGCCACGTACGGATTCGCGGGCACGTCGGTCGGCACCGTCGCCGACCTCGCGGGCATCTCCAAGCCGCTGATCTACAACTACTTCGGGTCCAAGGAAGGGCTCTACGAGGCCTGCCTCGTCCGCGGCGGCACGTTGGTCGCCGACGAGATCGAGCGGATCGCCCGTGGCGAGGCCGTGGGCATCCAGCGGGGCATCGACACCCTCGCCGGGATGTTCACGCTCCTGGAGGGCCAGCGGCACCTCTGGCGCCTGTTCTTCGACAGCACGGCCCCGACCGAGGGCCCGATCGCCGCGTCGATCGCGGTCTACACCGATCGCATCGGCGCGCTGGCCGAGGAGGGCGTCGCCGAGCTCATGACCCTGGTCGGCAACGACGACGAGCTCGACGTCTCGGCGATGACGTCGGTCTGGCTCGGCATCGTGGACTCGCTGATGAACTGGTGGGTCGAGCACCCTGAGCAGACGGCCGACGAGATGAGGCAGCGCTGCGTACGACTGCTGACCGCGCTGCTGGACGGCGGCGGTCGGTGATCCCGCTGCGGAGCCGCCGCCTCGACAGCCGCACGGTCGTGCTGACCGGAGCGTCCAGCGGCATCGGCGCCGAGGCCGCCCGCAAGCTCTCAGCCCTCGGCGCGACCGTGTGCCTGGTGGCTCGCCGCGAGGACGAGCTCGCGTCGGTCGCTGCCGACATCCGTCGCGCAGGCGGGGACGCGTGCACGTACGCGGTGGACCTCACCGACGCCGCGCAGGCCGACGCCCTCGTGGCCCAGCTTCTGGCCGAGCACCCGAGGATCGACGTGCTGGTCAACAACGCCGCCCGCTCGATCCGGCGCCCGATCACCGAGTCGGTGGACCGGGTGCACGACTACCAGCGGACCATGGCCATCAACTACCTGGCGGCCGTACGCCTGACGCTGGGGCTCGTCCCGCGTTTCCTGGAGCAGGGCCACGGCCACGTGGTCATCTCGTCGAGCCTGTCGACGCAGCTGCCGATCCCGCTGTTCTCGGCCTACCTGGCCAGCAAGGCTGCGCTCGAGTCGTTCACCCGCTCCCTGTCCGCCGAGCTGGGCGGACAGGGCATCTCCACGACCACGGTCCACTTCCCCATGGTGCGCACCGAGATGTCCGGCGGCACCCAGATCTACCAGGCCATGCCGATGCTCAGCGCGGACAAGGCCGCCGACTGGCTCGTCAGGGCCGTGGTCGACCGTCCGACGCGGGTCACGAGCCTGCAGGGCGCAGTCTCAGAGATCGCGATGGCCGCCGTCCCCGGCGTGCTGACCGCGGGGATGCGTCCGCTCTTTCGCCAGATGGACGCGATGCTCGACCGCAAGGTGAGACGTAGCCGACAATAGTTGGTGCACCAATCATTGGTACGCTCAAGACATGACGATCCGTGATCCGCTCGCCCTCGAGGAGCAGGTGTGCTTCGCCCTCGCCGTGGCCTCCCGCGAGGTCGTCGCGTCGTACCGCAGCGTGCTGGAGCCGCTCGGCCTCACCCACCCGCAGTACCTCGTGATGCTGGCCCTGTGGCAGCACGACGAGATCTCGGTGAAGGGGCTCAGCGAGCTGCTCCATCTCGACCCCGGCACGCTGTCCCCGCTGCTCAAGCGCCTGGAGGCCGCCGGACTCGTCAGCCGGTCCCGGTCGACCAGCGACGAGCGGACACTGGCCATCCGCGTCACGGACGAGGGCCGCGCGCTGCGCCACCGGGCGCTCGAGGTCCCGACCACGATGCTGACCCGTCTCGGCATGTCCGCGGACGACCTCACCACCACCAACGCCGTCCTCCACCGCATCATCGATGCCGCCCACGGAAGCGTGACCGCATGACCCCTCGCACCAGGACCCGCACCAGCACCACCCGCAGCACCGCCGAGCAGCTCGTCGCCCTCCGCCGGGTGCAGCGGCGGGTCGCGGCCATCGCCTTCTTCGCGGTCGCGATCCACGGCGTGCTGGGCGTCATCGTCGTCGCACACGTCGTCCAGGGCCAGGGCCGGAGCGCCGACGCGATCCTGCTGCTGGCGATGTCGGCCGTGTTCGCGCTGGTGACCTACGTGGTCGTGCGGATCATCCTCGGGGCCAAGCTGATGTCCCCGTGGATCCCGCTGGCCTTCCTACCGACCGTGGTGGGCCTGTTCTGGGTGCTGTGAGGCATCTGCCGCAATCGCTGCCGTGCGTACGGCCGAGGCGACGCGCTGGTGCACGTCCGGGTGGAAGACGCTCGGGACGACGTAGTTCGCGTTGAGCTCGTCGGGCGACACCGAGTCGGCCACGGCGTCGGCAGCGGCGATCAGCACGTCCATGCTGATGCCGTGCGACTGGGCGTCGAGCAGTCCACGGAAGATGCCGGGGAACGCCAGCACGTTGTTGATCTGGTTGGGGTAGTCCGAGCGGCCGGTGGCCACGACCGCTGCGTGCCGGCGCGCCACGGCCGGGTCGATCTCCGGATCGGGATTGGCCAGGGCGAACACGATGGAGTCCGGCGCCATCGCCTCGACGTCCTCGGCGGTGATCAGGTTGGGCGCGCTGACGCCGATGAACACGTCCGCACCCGGCAGCGCCTCGCGCAGCGTGCCCGTACGCCCCGCGTCGTTGGTGTTCGCGGCGATCCAGGCCAGCGAGGGGTCCATGCCCTCGCGGCCGCTGTGGACCACGCCCTGGACGTCGCACACGGTCACGTCGACCGCCCCGGCGTGGAGCAGGACCTTGAGGACCGCGGTGCCCGCCGCCCCGGCACCCACCAGGACGATGCGCGCCTTCGCGAGGTCCTTGCCGACCACCGCCAGCGAGTTGCGCAGCGCCGCGAGGACCACCACGGCGGTGCCGTGCTGGTCGTCGTGGAACACGGGGATGTCGAGGCGCTCGCGCAGCCGGGCCTCGATCTCGAAGCAGCGGGGGGCCGAGATGTCCTCGAGGTTGATGCCCGCGAAGCCCGGCGAGATCGCGGCGACGGTCTCCACGATCTGATCGACGTCCTGCGTGTCCAGGACGATCGGCCACGCGTCGATGTCCGCGAAGCTCTTGAACAGCGCGGCCTTGCCCTCCATCACCGGCAGTGCCGCGTGCGGGCCGATGTTGCCCAGGCCGAGCACCGCTGACCCGTCGGAGACGACCGCGACGCTGTTGCGCTTGACGGTCAGCCGCCGCGCGTCCTCCTTGTCCGCGACGATCGCCTGGCAGATCCGCGCGACCCCGGGCGTGTAGATCATCGAGAGGTCGTCACGGTTGCGCAGCGGGTGCTTCGTCGCGGTCTCGATCACGCCGCCGAGGTGCATGAGGAAGGTGCGGTCCGACACCTTGAGGACGTCGACGTCCTCGAGCTCGCGCAGGCTGTCCACGACGCGTGCCGAGTGCTCGGTGTCGGAGGCGGCGCACGTGAGGTCGATGCGCAACGCGTCCGCGCCGGACGCCGCGACGTCCAGGGCGGTGACGATTCCGCCGGCCCGCTCCACGGTGGTCGTGAGGTCGCTGATCGCCGAGCCGCCCGACGGCACCTCGAGCCGGATCGTGATCGAGTACGAGATGCTGGGCGCGGGGATCGTCTTCACCTGCCCAGCATAAATGCGAAGGAAGCCTCACGTTTTGTCGGGGACGAACCCCTGCAGGACCCCGGGGCGCCGGTACAGTCGGACTGTGAGTCGCACCACCCCGCGGCCCGCCCGTTGGAGGAGCCCACCATCGCTCCCCCGGCCACCCACCACAGAGAGCACCACAGTGACCGTCAGCAGCAGCAATCCCTCACCCTTTGGAAGCCAGCACGAGCAGGTGGTCTTCTGCCACGACGAGGCCACCGGCCTCAAGGCGATCATCGCGATCTACTCGACCGCCCTCGGCCCCGCCCTCGGCGGCACCCGCTTCTACCCCTACGCCTCTGAGCAGGAGGCGCTCACCGACGTCCTCAACCTGTCGCAGGGCATGGCCTACAAGAACGCCCTGGCCGGCCTCGACCTCGGCGGCGGCAAGGCCGTCATCATCGGCGACCCGGCAACGCTGAAGACCGAGGCGCTGCTGCGCGCGTACGGCCGCTTCGTGCAGACGCTGGGCGGTCGCTACTTCACGGCATGCGACGTCGGCACGTTCTCGGCCGACATGGACCAGATCGCCCGCGAGAGCCGGTACGTCACGGGTCGCACGGTCGAGCACGGTGGCGCGGGCGACTCCTCGGTCCTGACCGCCTTCGGGGTCTACCAGGGCATGCGGGCCTCGGCCCAGCACCTGTGGGACGACACGTCGCTGGCCGGCAAGCGCATCGGCGTGGCCGGCGTGGGCAAGGTGGGGCGCCACCTGGTCGGACACCTCGTGGACGAGGGCGCGGAGGTCGTCGTGACCGATCCGTACGAGCCGGCCGTCACCTCGCTCCTCGAGACGTACCCGGGCGTGCGGGCGGTCGCCGACACCGACGCGCTCATCCGCGAGCCGCTGGACGTCTACGCCCCGTGCGCGCTGGGCGGCGCACTCAACGACGAGTCGATCGAGGCGCTGACCGCAACGATCGTGTGCGGTGCGGCCAACAACCAGCTCGCACACGACGGCATCGAGAAGCGGCTCGAGGAGCGCGGCATCACCTACGCACCGGACTACTGCGTCAACGCGGGCGGCGTCATCCAGGTCGCGGACGAGCTGGACGGCTTCGACTTCGATCGGGCCAAGATGCGCGCGACCAAGATCTTCGACACCACCCTGGGCGTGCTGCAGCGCGCGAAGAGCGAGGGCGTGCCCCCGTCGATCGCCGCCGACCGCATGGCCGAGCAGCGCATGCGTGAGGTCGGCCGGCTCCGGCAGATCTACGTCAAGAGCTGAGCGAGCACAGCGAAGGCCCGGTCACCAGCGTCAGCTGGCGGCCGGGTCTTCGCGCTCGAGATCGCGGTACGGCTCGGGGATGGGGTCACCCGATTCGCCGTGTAGCTCTCGCTGCAAGGTGTTGAAGTCAGTGTCGGGCGTCCGGTACTTCAAGTCGCGCGCAACTTTGGTCTGTTTGGCTTTCGCACGGCCGCGGCCCATGAGGCTCGACCCCCTCGCAGAGAAATAGTCAGTTTGTCGTGCTGCAAGCCTACCCACAAGTCACAACAATTCTCACATCGACCCCCCGTGGGGGCCGAAATTGTGTACGAATCAGCGGTGAGCGCCCGTGAGGGTGACCGTTCCGCCGTCGCCGTGGACCCCTGCGTCGGCCACGTGACCGGCGATCCACGCGTGCACGCCGTGCTCGGCCAGCAGCCGGATCGCCGCATCCGCGGCATCCGGCGCGACCAGCGCGACCATGCCGACGCCCATGTTGAGGGCGAGGTCGAGATCCTCCTGCGCGACGCCGCCGAGCGAGCCGACGAGTCCGAAGACCGGCTGCGGCGACCACGTCGACCGGTCGACCCGCACCGACACGGTGCTCGGCACGACCCGGGCGAGATTGGCCGCGAGACCGCCACCGGTGATGTGCGACATCGCATGCACCTCGACGTCCTTGGCCAGCGCCAGGCAGGGCAGCGTGTACAGACGCGTCGGCGTCAGCAGCTCCTCGCCGAGGGTGCGCCCGAACTCGGGCACGTGCCGGTCCAGGCTCCAGCCTGCTCCGCCCTGGTCCGCCGGCGCGAAGAAGACGTGCCGTACCAGGGAGTAGCCGTTGGAGTGCAGTCCGCTCGACGCCATCGCGATGACGACGTCGCCGGGGCGCACGAGCTCGGGACCGAGCAGGGCATCGGCCTCCACCACGCCGGTCGTGGACCCCGCGATGTCGTACTCGTCGACACCCAGCAGGCCGGGGTGCTCGGCGGTCTCGCCGCCGAGCAGCGCGGTGCCCGACTCCGCACACGCCTGGGCGATGCCCTTGACGATGTCGGCGATGCGCTCGGGGACGACCTTGCCGGTCGCGATGTAGTCGGTCATGAACAACGGCTCGGCACCGCAGACGACCAGGTCGTCCACGAGCATGCCGACGAGGTCGAAGCCGATCGTGTCGTGCTTGTCCATGCGCTGGGCGATCTGCACCTTGGTGCCGACGCCGTCTGCGGACGTCGCGAGCAGCGGGCGGTCGTACGCCTTGAGGGCCGAGGCGTCGAACAGTCCTGCGAAGCCACCGATGCCACCCACGACCTCGGGACGCCGGGCCTTCTCGACCCACTCCTTCATGAGCTCGACCGCGCGGTCGCCCTCTTCGATCGAGACGCCGGCGCTGGCGTAGGAGATGCGGGGAGCGTCGTTCACTGGATGACCTCGAGCGGCAGCTGGTCCTGGACCTCGAGGAGATGTTTGCCGATCACATCATCATCGGGGAGTGCAACGGGATAGATGCCGTCGAAGCAGGCCCGGCACAGGTTGTCCTTCGGCACGTTGGTGGACTCGACGAGCTGGTCGAGCGAGATGTACGCCAGCGAGTCCGCGCCGACCGAGCGGCAGATCTCGTCGACCGAGATGCCGTTGGCGATCAGCTCGGCGCGGGACGCGAAGTCGATGCCGTAGAAGCAGGGCCACTTGACCGGCGGCGACGAGATGCGCACGTGCACCTCGGCCGCGCCGAACTCGCGCAGCATCCGCACGAGCGCGCGCTGGGTGTTGCCGCGGACGATGGAGTCGTCGACGACCACCAGCCGCTTGCCCGCGATGACGTCACGCAGCGGGTTGAGCTTGAGCCGGATGCCGAGCTGGCGCAGCGTCTGGGAGGGCTGGATGAAGGTGCGCCCCACATAGGAGTTCTTGACCAGACCGTGGCCGAACGGGATGCCCGACTCCTCGGCGTAGCCGATCGCGGCCGGGGTGCCCGACTCCGGGACCGGGATGACCAGGTCCGCCTCGACCGGGAACTCGCGGGCCAGGCGACGGCCGATCTCCGCGCGCACCGAGAACACCCGCTGGTCGGAGATCGTGGTGTCCGGGCGGGCCAGGTAGACGTACTCGAAGATGCAGCCCTTGGGCTCGGCCTTTGCGAAGCGTTCGGCACGCAGGCCGTTCTCGTCGATCGCGATGAACTCGCCGGGCTGGATCTCGCGGATGAAGGAGGCGCCGACGATGTCGAGCGCCGCGGTCTCGCTCGCGACGACCCACCCGCGCTCGAGACGTCCGAGGACCAGCGGGCGGATGCCCTGTGGGTCGCGGGCGGCGTAGAGCGTGCCCTCGTCCATGAAGACCAGCGAGAACGCGCCGCGCAGCTGCGGCAGCACCTCCAGCGCGGCCTCCTCGACCGAGCGGTCCGGATAGGACGCCAGCAAGGACGCCATCACCGCGGTGTCCGACGTGGCCGTCTCGCCCTTGCCGGAGTCGCGGCCGGCCTCGGCGTCGCGGGCACGGAGCAGGGCCGCGAGCTCCGCGGTGTTGGTCAGGTTGCCGTTGTGGCCGAGGGCGACCGATCCCGCAGCCGTCGGCCTGAACGTCGGCTGCGCGTTGTGCCAGACGCTCGAGCCGGTCGTGGAGTAGCGCGCGTGGCCGATCGCGACCTCACCCTTGAGCGACTCCAGGGTCGCCTCGTCGAACACCTGGGAGACGAGTCCCATGTCCTTGTAGACCAGGATCTGGCGGCCGTTGCTGACGGCGATGCCGGCCGACTCCTGCCCGCGGTGCTGCAGGGCGTACAGACCGAAGTAGGTCAGCTTGGCGACTTCTTCGCCCGGCGCCCAGACACCGAACACGCCGCAGGCGTCCTGGGGTCCGGCGTCCTGGGGATCGAGATCGTGGGTGAGGCGTCCATCTCCGCGGGGCACGTCTTCAGTGTAGGGGCCCCTCCCCGAGGCGTACCAATCTTTCCCGCGTGACGAGACGGCCCCGCGCACCGTGCCCGTCACAGCCGACTCGGGTTGCGACCCGCGTCGTCCACCGATCAGATGGGGCCATGAGCACCGACACGATCACCGTCCAGCGCACGATCCTGGCACCGCCGGAGCGCATCTTCGCACTGCTGTCGGACGCCTCCCGGCACAGCGAGTTCGACGGATCGGGAACCGTCCGTGGCACCCGCGAGTCGTCGCAGCCGCTGAGGCACGGCTCGAGGTTCGGCATGGCGATGCACATGGGCGTGGGCTACCGCACGTCCAATGAGGTCGTCGAGTTCGAGCAGGACAGGCGCATCGCGTGGCGGACGACCGGGTTCAAGGGACTGATCGGCGGTCGGGTCTGGCGCTACGAGCTCGAGCCCGTCGGCGGCGGGACCCTGGTGACCGAGACGTGGGACATCTCCCGGGACCGGCAGCGGTTCTTCCTCGCGCACAGCAAGATGCCGGCGGCCACCAAGGTCGCCATGCGCAGGACGCTCGACCGCCTCGCGGCCCAGCTGGAGGAGCAGAGCCCCGCCGGCAACGCGTGACGAGACCGCATCGACCCTCTAGGGTGGCATGATCCGCGTCACATCTTCGAGGGAGAACCATGACCGCGACGATCCCGCCCGCCACCTTCTTGTCGGACTTCCTCGCCGCGCGAGCCGCGGAGCGGCCCGATCAACCCTGCTGGGTGTTCGGCGAGCGGACCTGGAGCTGGGGCCAGGCCCACGACTCGGTCCGCCGGGCGGCCGGCGCCCTGCAGGCCGACGGCGTACATCGTGGCGACCGGGTCGCGGTGCTGGACAAGAACAACCCGGCCGTGCTGCAGGTCCTCCTCGGCGGATGCCACCTGGGCGCCGCCACGACGGTCGTCAACTGGCGCCTGGCGGGCGATGAGCTCGACTACGTCCTCAACGACTGCGGCGCCAGGATCGTGTTCGTCGGCCACCAGCTCCTCGACCAGCTCGCACTCGTGCGCGACCGCCTGGAGCACGTCGAGAAGATCGTCGTGGTCGGCGGTGAGGACGACGAGCTGGAGGCGTGGCTGGCCGCCGGGACCCCGACCGACCGGCAGCCCGGCGTCGAACCCGGTGACGTGTGCGTCGTGATGTACAGCTCGGGCACGACCGGGCGGCCCAAGGGCGTCCAGCTGACCCAGTCCGCGATGGTCGAGCACAGCCTCAACGGCGCGGGCGACACCCGCTACGACGACGGCGACATGCTGCTCGTCGCGATGCCGATGTTCCACGTGGGCGGCACGTCGTACGCCCTTCTCGGCCCTGCGCTCGGTGTGCCGGGCTACATCGTCCCGGAGGTCGAGGCCTCGCTCATGGCCGCCGGGATCATGGCCGGGGCGACGCATGCGTTCCTGGTGCCTGCCGTCGTCGCGGCCCTCGTCGCGGCGGGCCCGCAGGCCATGGCGCTGTTCGGCCGGCTCAAGGCGGTCGGCTACGGGGCCGCGCCGATGCCCCTGCCGGTGCTGCGGGCCGCTCTGGACGCGTGGCCTGACACTGAGTTCCAACAGGTCTACGGCATGACGGAGTTCGGTGGCGTCATCACGGTCCTCGACGATGCCGCGCACCGCGACGACGAGCACCCCGAGCGCCTGGTGTCGGCGGGTCGCCCGGTCCCCAAGGCCGAGATGCGGATCGTGGACCCCACGACGCTCGAGGACGTCCCTGCGGGCCGCTCGGGCGAGGTCTGGTTCCGGACCCCGCAGGCGACCATCGGCTACATCGGCCGCCCCGAGGCCACCGCGGAGCTCATCACCCCCGACGGCTGGATCCGTACGGGCGATCTCGGGCGGGTCGACGAGGACGGCTTCTTGTTCATCGAGGACCGGCTCAAGGACATGATCATCACCGGCGGCGAGAACGTGTACTCGCCCGAGGTCGAGCGCGTCCTCGCCGAGCACCCGGCCGTGGCCGAGATCGCGATCATCGGGGTCCCGGACGACCGCTGGGGCGAGACGGTCAAGGCGGTCGTCGCGTTCCGGCCAGGGGCGTCCGCGACCGCGGACGAGCTGATCGCGTTCGCGAGGGAGCGGCTCGCGGGCTACAAGGTGCCGTCGTCGATCGACGTGGTGGAGGCGCTCCCGCGCAATCCGTCGGGCAAGATCCTCAAGCGCGATCTGCGCAAGCCCTACTGGGGCGACGGCTCGCGCCAGGTGTGACCGGCCGGGGACGCAACGTGGCCCCGATCATCCAGGGGAGGGACCGGGGCCACGATGGCCACCACCCTAGCGGGAGCCGTCCCTCCCGTCACACCTGCAACACCGATGTGGTGACAGACCTCTCATGGGGCACGTACCCTCGAAGGCATGCGCCTGGTGCCTTCCCCCACCTCGCGGCTCACGATCACCGGTCTCCTGACCGGCCTGGCCGCGTCCGTCCTCCTGTCCACCCCCGCCTCCGCGGCCTCCCCGCCGCCGGCTCCCGGCGACTTCACGGGGCACGGCTTCGACGCGTGCGTCGCGCCGAGCCAGAGCGTCATGGACACCTGGAACCTCCGCTCCCCGTTCAGCGCGGTCGGCATCTACGTGTCGGGCAACTCGCGCTACTGCGGTGACAAGTACCAGCCCAACCTGAAGGCGTCGTGGGTCACCAAGAACGCCGCCAACGGCTGGCGCTTCATGCCGATCCACGTCGGCCGCCAGGCGCCGTGCTTCAAGAACAACCCCCAGAGCCGGGTCCAGAAGAAGCGCATGTCGGTCAACGTCGCCAAGGCCCGCGGCCAGGCCCAGGCCGAGGCCAAGGAGACGATCGCCGCGCTGAAGAAGTACGGATTCGCGAAGGGCACCCACTCCTATCTCGACATCGAGTGGTACGCCCGGACCGCCGCGTGCGACCGCATCGTGCTGGAGTTCGCCGATGCGTGGACCGAGTACCTCCACGCGAAGGGCTACAAGTCCGGCGTCTACTCCAGCGGCTCGGCGGCGATCGCCGCGATCGACCAGGCCCGCGCCTCCAAGCGCAAGGGATTCACGCTCCCCGACCAGATGTGGCTCGCGTGGGTCAACAAGAAGGCCGACACCAAGGGCGGACCGTATCTGTCCGACGCGGGCTGGAAGCAGCAGCGGATCCACCAGTACCACAACGACATCGACGTGACGTACGGCGGCAAGAAGCTCACGATCGACAAGAACTACCTCGACGTGGGCCGTGGATCGGTCGCCGTCAAGCAGTCGCTGCCGTGCAAGAAGCGGATGACGTTCAACGCCTACCCGACCCTGAAGGTCGGCAGCAAGGGCGCCGAGGTGGCCGCGCTGGAGTGCCTGCTGAAGTCGCAGCGCCTGCTGAAGTCGGTCGACACGACGTTCGGCACCGGCACCGCGAAGGCCCTGGACAAGTACCGCGCGACGAAGGGCTGGGGCGCCACGGGCCGCACCACCCGGGCGACCTGGACCGCCCTGCTCGCGCACGGCACCAACCCCCGCGTCCTCAAGTACGGCTCCGTGGGCCAGTCGGTGTGGCGCCTGCAGCGCTCCCTGATCGCCGCCGGCGTACGTCCGCGCATGACCGGCGTCTACGACAACAACACGGTCAAGGCGGTCCAGGCGTACCGCAAGGCGCGCAAGCTGTCGTCGTACACCACGACCGAGTCCACGGTCTGGGCCCAGCTGCAGCGCGGCAAGACCGTCTGAGCCATGGCCCTGGTGTCGGCGCACCGCGGGGGCGTCGGCGGTGATCGCCGCGCCCAGAACACCCTCGCTGCGTTCGAGTCGGCCATCGCGATGGGCTGCGACTACGTCGAGTTCGACGTCCGGCTCACCGCCGACGGCACGCCGGTCATCTTCCACGACGACGAGCTCGACGACGACGCCGTCCTGCGCTCGATCGCGCGGCACCGGCTCGAGCAGTTCACCGGCGTCCTGGTGACCCTCGAGAGCGTGCTCGACGTGATCCGCGGACGCATCAAGGCGCACGTCGACCTCAAGGTCCCCGGCCACGAGATCGAGACCGTCTCCCGCGTCGTGGCGGTGCTGGGAGTCGAGAACGTCGTGGTCACGACGTCCGAGGACGCCTCGGTGCGCCGGCTCGTGGCGTGGTCACGGCAGCATGCGCCGGGGATGCTGGTCGGGTTGTCGTCGGGCCCGCGGTCGTCACGCGACCACCGGCTCGCGCGCTGGTGGGTCGCGGCGGAGTCGGCGTTCCCCCGCACCCGGGTGCGCCTGAGCCGGGCCAACGTCGTGGTCGCGCACAAGGTCGTGGCCCGGTGGTCGCTCAAGGCGTACGCCCGGCGGCGGGGCCTGCCGCTGATCGTCTGGACCGTCGACCGGCCCGACGAGCTCGCGCGCTGGATGAACGACCCCGATGTCTGGATGGTGACCACCAACCACCCCGAGCGCGCGTTCGCCGCCCGGCGGTGAGCTCAGGCCTCGTCGAGGGGCAGCAGGTGCGACAGGTCCGACCGCTCCCCCGACGCCCGGATCGAGGCCTGCGACCAGGCGAGTCGACCCCGCCCGAGCGCGATCCACGTGGGGGCGTCCATCTCGACGACCGCCGGTGGGGTGCCACGGGTGTGGCGTGCGCCCGCGATGCACTGCACGGCCGCGAACGGGGGGATCCGCACCTCGACGCTGGCGCCGGGCGCTCGCTGCACCAGCAGCGCCGCCAGGTGCTTGGTGGCGGCCTTCAGGTCCTGCCGGGTCCCGGTCCCGGCGTCCAGCCGGGCGCAGATCGCCGCGAACTCCTCGTGCGTGAGGGGGGAGTACCGGGCCATCGGATGCCTCAGACCAGCTGGGAGCCGAGCACGGCCGGCAGGGTCTCCTGCCACGCGGCCTTGAGCTCCGCGACCGGGATGCTGAGCTGTCCCTCGACGACCAGGTCGGTGCCGCCCGTACGCCCCACGGAGGCGAGCTCGACCCCGTGCTTCTGCGCGAGGGCGACGAGCTCCTCGTGGCGGTCCTCCGCGACCGTGATCATCGCGCGCGCCGAGGACTCGCTGAACAGCTCGAGGAACGGGTCCTCGAGATCGACCGTGACGCCGACCCCGTGCCGGAAGGCTGCCTCGGCGAGGGCCATCGCGAGCCCGCCGTCCGACAGGTCGTGAGCCGACTCGACGACACCGGTCGCGGTGGCCTCCAGCATGAGCGCGGCGAGAGCCGCCTCCGCCTCGAGGTCGACGACGGGGGGCAGGCCGCCGAGGTGGTGGTGGACCACGTCGGCCCAGGTCGATCCGGAGAGCTCCTCGCGGGTCTCCCCCAGCACGAGCACGTGGCTGCCCTCGGCCGTGAAGCCGTGCTTGATGCGTCGGCGCACGTCCTCGACCACTCCGAGGACGCCCACGACGGGCGTCGGCAGGATCGGGGTGTCGCCGGTCTGGTTGTAGAAGGACACGTTGCCGCCCGTGACGGGGATGCCGAGCACCGCGCAGGCGTCCTTGAGCCCGTGCGTCGCCTGCTCGAACTGCCACATGACGTCGGGGTTCTCGGGCGAGCCGAAGTTGAGGCAGTCGGTGACGGCCAGCGGGCGACCGCCGGTCACCGCGACGTTGCGGTACGACTCGACGAGCGCCAGCTGCGCGCCGACGTACGGGTCGAGCTTGGCGAAGCGGCCGTTGCAGTCCGTCGAGACCGCGACACCGAGGTGGCTGCTCTCGTCGACACGGATCACGCCGGCGTCCTCGGGCTGGGCCAGGACGGTGTTGCCCTGCACGTAGCGGTCGTACTGGTCGGTGACCCACGACTTGTCCGCCATGTTGGGCGACGAGACGACCGCCACGAGCTGATCGCGCAGCTCGTCGCCGGTCGTGGGCCGGGGCAGCTGCTCGGCGACGTCGGACTGCAGGGCGTCCTGCCAGGACGGACGCGCGTAGGGGCGGTCGTAGGTGGGGCCGTCGTGGGCCACCGAGCGCGGCGGGACGTCCACGACGGTCTCGCCGTGCCAGTCGATCACGAGGTGGTCCCCGTCGGTGACCTCGCCGACCACGACGGCCTCGACGTCCCACTTGCGGCAGATCGCCATGAACGCGTCGAGGTGCTCGGGCTCGACCACCGCCATCATGCGCTCCTGCGACTCGCTCATGAGGATCTCCTCGGGCGAGAGCGTCGAGTCGCGCAGCGGCACGGTGTCGAGCTCGACGTGCATGCCACCGCTGCCGGCCGATGCGAGCTCGGACGTCGCGCACGACAGGCCCGCACCGCCCAGGTCCTGGATGCCGTTGACGACCTTGGCCGCGAACAGCTCGAGGGTGCACTCGATCAGGAGCTTCTCCATGAACGGGTCGCCGACCTGGACGCTCGGGCGCTTGGCCGGCCCGTCCTCGTCGAACGTCTCGGACGCCAGCACGGACACGCCGCCGATGCCGTCGCCACCGGTGCGAGCGCCGTACAGGACGACCTTGTTGCCGACGCCCGACGCGAAGGCGAGGTGCAGGTCCTCGTGGCGGAGCACGCCCACGCAGAGGGCGTTGACGAGCGGGTTGCCGAGGTAGGTCTCGTCGAAGACGACCTCACCGCCGACGTTGGGCAGGCCCAGGCAGTTGCCGTAGCCGCCGACGCCCGCGACGATCCCGGGCAGCACGCGCTTGGTGTCCTCGGCGTCCAGCGGGCCGAAGCGCAGCGGGTCCATGACCGCGACCGGACGCGCACCCATCGCCAGGATGTCGCGGACGATGCCGCCGACGCCGGTCGCGGCGCCCTGGTAGGGCTCGACGTACGAGGGGTGGTTGTGCGACTCGACCTTGAAGGTGACCGCATAGCCCTGGCCGATGTCGATGACGCCCGCGTTCTCGCCGATTCCGGCGAGGGTCTTGCCGAGCGGCGTCTCCTGCGGGAGCTCGCCGAACTTCTTCAGGTGCACCTTGCTCGACTTGTAGGAGCAGTGCTCGCTCCACATGACCGAGTACATCGCCAGCTCGGCCCCCGTGGGGCGTCGCCCGAGGATCTCGCGGATGCTCGCGTACTCCTCCTCGCGGAGTCCCAGCTCGGCCCAGGGCTGATCCTGGTCGGGGGTGCTGGTGGCGTGGGCAACGGTGTCGAGCTGGCGGGCTGCAGTCACGGGCCGATCCTATCGGTCCGCGCACCCCCGACCGCGCACCGAGTGGCGCACCCCGACCCGCGACTGGCGCAGAAGTGGACGACACGCCGTCCCACTTCCTTCACCTTGCGCCAGTCGCGGGTCGGGTTGGGGTCAGCGCCAGGCGCCGCGTTCGTGCTGGGGCGGGTACGGCGCCTCGTCGCGCGGGACGCCCAGCTCGTGGGCCGCGCGCAGCGGCCAGGCGGGCTCGCGGATCGCGACCCGGCCGAGCATCACGGCGTCGGCCGCGCCGTCGAGCAGCACCTGCTCGGCCTGCGCTGGCTCGGTGATCAGGCCCACGGCCGAGACCGGCAGGCCGCTGCGCTTGCGGACCTCGTACGCGAACGGGACCTGGTAGCCGGGCTCGACCGTGATCTGCTGGTGCGCGACGAGGCCGCCGGATGAGATGTCCACCAGGTCGACGCCGTGCTCGCCGAGCACGCTCGACAGCCGGGCGGTCTGGTCGACGTCCCAGCCGTCGGGCGCCCAGTCGGTGGCCGAGAGCCGTACGAACAGCGGCTTGTCCTCGGGCCAGACCGCGCGCACGGCGTCCGCGACCTCGACGATCAGGCGCGTCCGGTTCTCGAACGAGCCGCCGTACTGGTCGGTGCGGTGGTTGGACAGGGGTGAGACGAACTGGTGCAGCAGGTAGCCGTGCGCGGCGTGCAGCTCGGCGACGTCGAAGCCGGCCCGGTCGGCGCGGACCGCGGCGTCCGCGAACGCCTGCGGGATCGCGGCGACCTCATCGGTCGTCAGCTCGCGCGGCACCGCATATCCCTCGTACGCCAGCGCGGACGGGCCGACCGTCTCCCACCCGCCGTCGTCGGCGGGCACCGAGTCGGTGCCGGCGCCGAACGGCGAGTACGTCGAGGCCTTCCGGCCCGCGTGCGCGAGCTGGACGGCCGCGACCGCGCCCTGTCCGCGGACGAACTCGACGATCCGGCGCCACGGCGCGATGTGCTCATCGCTCCAGATGCCCACGTCCTCGGGGCTGATCCGTCCTTCGGGCACGACGGCGGCGGCCTCGGTCATCACGAGGCCGAATCCTCCGGCGGCGTGCTGGCCGAGGTTGACGAGGTGCCAGTCGTTCGGCATTCCGTCGCGCTCGAAGGCGCTGTACTGGCACATCGGGGCGAGCCAGATGCGGTTGCGCGCGGTCACGCCGCGCAGGGTCAGGGGTTCCAGGAGAGCAGGCACTCGGGGTTCAACCCTGCCCGTCGGCACGGCATTCCTCAAGGGCTGCAGCAGCCCATCGTGACATCAACGATGTCACGGTTCGAGACGTCCGATGTCGCTCGAGGCGCTTGCGGCGCTATCGTGTGTCAGGTCCAGGGGCCGGACGGAAAGAGCACTGCATGACGGAGTCGAGGCAAGGGCAGCACGCTGACCCATGGCCGCCGCCGTTCTCGGAGTCCTACGTCAAGGATGCGCGGGCGCTGCTCGAGCGCCGTCCGGCGCTCGTGGTCGTCGGTCCGCCCGGCAGCGGCCGCAACCGTCTCGCGGCCGAGATCGCGGGCCTCGACCCCGACGGCACGGCCGTGGCCCGGCACGTCGCCCACCACGGCGAGAAGGACCTGCGCTGGTTCACGGTCCAGCAGCTCCTGCCGAGGCTCGACCTCGCCCCTGACGTCGACGACCGGGCGGCCGAGGCAGCGGTGCGCGCGGCGGTGCAGACGCTTCCCGAGCACGAACGGACGTTCGTGCTGACCAACGCCCACCTGTGCGACCCCGCAAGTGTGCGCGTCCTCAGCCGCGTCGCCGCGACGGGCGATCTGCGACTCGTCGCCACGCTGGCTCCGGAGACGGTGATCAGCCAGCCCCACCTGCTGGGCGTCGCCGAGGTCGTCCAGCTGCTCCCCCTCGACAGCGCCGCGGTCACCGCGCTGCTGCAGACCCGCTTCGGCGCGGTCCCGCACCCGACCGTCGTCCAGGTGCTGCTCGAGCGGACCGCCGGATCGTACGGTGTGCTGCGCGAGGTCTGCGACGCTGCGTGCGAGGCGGGCATCATCGTGGCCGTGGAGGGCGTCCTCGTCCTCAACCCCGACCGCACCGATGCCACGTCGGAGCGCCTGTCGGCCCTGTGGGCTCCCGAGACCGTCGAGCGGCTGGGCGGCGGACCGGCCATCGCCGAGCTGATCGACCTGACCGCGCTCCTCGGCGGACTCGACCTGGCCGAGGCACGCCGCCGGCTCGACCCGACGGCCATCGACGTCGCGGTCGCCCACGGCACGCTGCGGGACGCCGCCGGCTGGCTCAGGTTCGCGTCCCACGCCGAGGCCACCGTGCTCCGACGGACGATGGCGCCCGAGCGACAGCGTGAGCTGTTCGACCGCTGGGCGGACCAGTTCCCGTCCACGCTGGACCGCCCCGGCGTCGCCCTCCTGGCCGCTGAGTGGTGGCTCGCCACCGATCATCCGCTCTCACCGGAGCTCGCGTCGCGCGCGGCCCGGGAGGCGAATCTCGCGGGCCGGCACCAGCGCGCCCTCGCCTTCACCGATCCCGCCCACCACGAGGTCGACAGCGTCGTCGCACCGCTCGAGCGCGCGTACGCCTTCCTCGAGCTGGGCGCACTCGACGACCTGGCCACGATGTTCGAGGGCCTCGATCCGCAGGACCTGTCCGAGGACGAGCTGTTGCCCTACGTGCGCTGGGTCGCGCGCCGGGACGCCGGGGCGGACCAGCAGGACCTGCTGGACCGCGCGACGTCCTCCGCCGATCCACAGGCTGCCCGTCGCCGCACCGCCGTCAGGTCGCTCGCGGGCCTCGTCGACAGGTGCCAGTCGGAGTCCGGCGACGAGCTCGTCTCCGAGCTGCGGGCGCTGACCTTCTCCGCTCGGCTCTCACCGGGCAACCGTGCCCTCGCGTTCACCGCGCTGTCGACGGCGCAGCGGCAGTCCGGCCATGCGGACCGGGCCGTCGAGTCCGCCGAGTTCGCCCTGCGTCTGCTGCTGGACGGGCCCGACCAGCCCAGCGCGTTCCACCTCGACGTCGCCCGCGAGGCGCACGTCCTGGCGCTCATCACGGCTCTCGACCTCGCCGAGGCCGACCAGGCCATCACCGACTACTCCTCGGGCGTCCTCGGCCTCGCCGGCAGCGGGCGCATGACGGCAGCCCTGCGCTGCCTGCTCGACCTCGTTCGCGGCGACGTGCAGGACGCGCTCGTCAACGCCCGCCTCTGCCTCGCCGCGCTGCGCCACCACGACCCGCACCAGATCCGCGGCCGGGTCGAGGCGATGCTGGCGCTGGTGCTCGTGCAGAGTGGCCGTCACGACGAGGCGCACGATCTCCTGGAGGTGTCCAGGACGCACACTGCCCGCCGCCTCCAGCACGACCTCGAACGCCGTATCACCCAGGCCTGCGCCCATGACGCGCTGGCGGAGCCGGAGGAGGCGCTCGCGCTCCTCACCGGGGTCGCCGCCGAGGCCCGCTCCCACCAGCTGCGCCTCGCCGAGATCGATGCGTGCGTGCTGAGCGTCCAGATCGGCGGGCCGCCCTACCTGCCCCAGCTCATCGATGCGGTCGACGACCTGGTCGAGCCCGTCGGCACGCCGGCGGTCTGGCAGACGTTCGCCCGGGCCGCCCAGGCGTACGACATCCCGGGGCTCGTCGCCCTCGCCGAGGAGCTCGAGGTCCGGGAGGCACGGTTCTACGCAGCCGCCGTCGCCCAGTACGTCCTGGACATGGCTCGCCGCGCGACCGATCTGCGGCCCCTCACGCGCACGCGCCTGCAGGAGCTGGCCGACCCCGTGTCGCACCGCCACATCGAACCGACCTGACGGCGGGTCCTCAGATCGAGCCGGCGATGGTCCCGACAGCAGCCAGCAGGGTCACGACGATCGAGATCGGGATGAGCCACAGCGCCATGACGGTGATCGAGATGTTGGTGCCGATCTTGGGCGGCGCGAAGTAACGCGCGTGCTCGAGATCGCCGACGCCGTCGATCCATCGCGCCGTCATCTGGGTGCCCTGCCAGACGCCACGCAGGCGGCCCATGACCCGCCAGCCGCCGCCACCCGCGATCGCCGCCAGCGCGCCGCGGGACTCCTCGACCCGGCCCGACATGCTCACGAGGATGGCCAGCTCGGTGGCGAGCCGGTCGGGGTCAGCGGCTGCGCGCATCACGCGGTGACGGCGACCCCAGAACAAAGCACTGACCGCAGCCATCGCGACACCCAGGACGACCATCACGGCGCCGACGGATCCACCGGCCAGGAACCCGAGCACCAATGTCGCGGCGATGAACGGCAGCGGCACAGCACCCACCACCGCGGTGGGGATGCGCAGCACGCTCACAGCGACGCTGATCGCGCGGGCGGCCCGCACCGACACCTCGGCGGTGCGGCCGTCCACCCGGGCGGCCATGTCGTCGAAGGCCGCGTTGGCCTGTGCACCGAGCGATTCTCCCTGACGGAACCTCATGCTGCCATCCTACGGACCCGCTGGGCCTGCGCAGCGCCTCAACGACCGCCCGGCACGACCTCGAGCTCGCGCAGGGCCTTGCGCACCCGTCGGTCGAGGTACGGCGCGAGCGTTCGCACGTACGTCGTGGTCAGGTGCGTCTGGTCGCGATACACCGAGACGCCGCCGATGACCGACGGGCAACGGGTCGCGGTGCAGTAGTAGTCGGTCATGTCCACCAGAGCCGCTCGCGGGCTCTGCGCGACGGCCTCGGCGTTGCCGTCGAACCGCCGCAGGCCGTACGACCTCGAGGTCCCGCACCGCTGCGGGTCGTCGACGCCGTTGCGCTCGACGCACTGGGCGTTCGTGTCGGTGCTGCGAGGGTTGTCGACGATCGCGACGACGGGGGCGTCGGTCTCCTTCCAGGCCTCGACGAGCCCCCACACGACGGTCTCGGTCCGGCTGAGACCCTCCGGACGATCGCCGATCCGCAGGCTCGTGGCGTGCGTGGTCAGCACCGCGTCGTACGTGCCCTTGCTCTCGCGCAGGTGGTCGGTCAGGTTGGCCTGCCATGCGCGGCAGGCCGCCTCCTGGTCCTCGCCGTCGAGGTCGATGTCGGCCGCGGTCCAGTAGCAGCCGGCGTGCGCGGCGACGTCGATGCGCCAGTCGTTCTTCTCGGCCATGTAGCGATAGGTCTCCAGCAGTGCCGCCGCGTGGGAGTCGCCGACCGCGAACAGATGCAGGTCGTAGCCCGTCTGCGGCCCGAATGAGCACATGTTGAGCTCCTCGACCCCGTTGGTCGCCCAGCAGTCGCGGAAGTCGGGCTCCTCCTGCGCGGCGACCGCGGGGTCGACGACCGTCAGCGGCCGGCCCAGGGGGTCGCCGCACCCCGTGGCGTCGGCATCGATCGCCGCGGCCCCGACGCAGGCCGGGAGGTCGTCGAGCACCTTGGCGGACGCCGTGACCTCGTCGCTGCGGACGTCCTCGACGTACGCGCGCCCGGCGAGCGCCACGACCATCACCGGGGCCATCGCCGCGAGGGTCGCCCCCAGCACGTGGGACGGCCGCAGGCGCGGGAGGTTCCAGAAGCGGATCGGCTCCTCGAGGCACCTCGTGGACAGCCACGACAGGATCACCGCGGCGCCGAAGATCGCGATCTTGTCGGAAGTCGTCAGCGGGTGGAGCGTGATGAACGGGACGATCACGATGAGGGGCCAGTGCCACAGGTACAGCGAGTACGAGATCCGGCCGAGCAGGGCCACCGGCGCGAACCGGCCCAACGGTGTCATGAACGTGGGCACTCCCCAGCGCATCAGCACCACGGTGGCGAGCACGGGCACGGCCGCCGCCCAGCCGGGGAAGGGGGTGTCGCCGTCGATCACGACCATCGAGCCGATGATCGCCGCGAACGCCAGCACCGCCGCGGTGCGGACCACGACGAGACCGCGGCGCGTCAGGGTCGCGATCAGCGGCGGAGCGAACGCCGCGATGCCCCCGAGGCCGAACTCCCACCCGCGCGTGAACGTCGAGAAGTAGGCCGTGCCGGGGCTCGCCGAGCTGAGATGGATCGAGTACGCGAACGACAGGGCGGTGACGATCACCAGGACGCCGAAGATCGCCCGGTACCTGTCCAGCACGAACAGTCGGGCGGCCAGGATCGCGACGATGATGACCATCGGCAGACCCACGTAGAACTGCTCCTCGACCGACAGGCTCCAGAAGTGCTGCACCGGCGAGGGCAGGTTCTCCGCCCCGAGGTAGTCGACCGAGTCGCGGGCGAGCTGCCAGTTCTGGACGTACAGCGCGGACGCTGCGACCTCGGTCAGGAACCGCTCCTGAAGGTTGCGGGGCACCGTGAGCAGGACTGCGACCGCCGTGACGAGCAGGACCAACAGGGAGGCGGGCAGCAGCCGTCTGGCGCGCCCGGCCCAGAACCTCCTGAGGTCGAGCGTGCCCGTGCGGTCGACCTCGCGGGCGAGGTGGTCGGTGATGAGGAATCCGCTGATGACGAAGAAGACGTCGACGCCGGTGAATCCGCCGGGCAGGGCCTCCGGCCACAGGTGGTAGACCACGACCGCCACCACCGCGAGGGCACGCAGCGCCTGGACGTCCGCCCTCAGGACGTGACCGCCGATCAGGCGTCGTCGGCTGGACCGGTGCTGTGCCACCGCGCCACTTTACGTGCTGCCGCGCCCGGTCCGCTCGGCGACAGGCACTTAGGCTGCTCGCGTGGCCATCGTCCTGTCCCTCGTCTCGGCGCTCGCGTACGGCGTGTCCGATTTCCTCGGCGGGATCTTCTCCAAACGCGCCTCCGCGTGGCAGATCGCGGTCGTGGGTCAGTCGTCGTCCACCGTCTTCAGCCTCGCGGTCGCCCTCGTGGTCGGCGGCTCCCCCACCGGCCGCGACCTGCTGTTCGGCTCGCTCGCCGGCCTCGGGGGCGGATTCGGTGCGGCCTTCCTCTACCGCGGCCTGTCGAGCGCCCGGATGGGTGTCGTCGCCCCGATCTCGGCCATCGGCGCGGCGCTGATCCCGGTCGCGGTCGGGCTCCTGACCGGGGACCGGCCGTCCGGGATGGCCCTGGTCGGTGTCGTCTGCGCCTTCCCCGCGATCGCGCTGATCTCGCGGGTCGTGGACGACGACCCGGCCCACCGCGGCGGGGTCCTCGACGGCGTGCTGGCCGGGGTGGGCTTCGGGATGCTGTTCGTCTTCCTCGGGCAGATCGGCGACGACGCGGGGCTGCTGCCTCTCGCGGCGTCCCAGGGCACGTCGATCGTCGCGGTCATCGTGACCGCGACCGTGCTGCGCCAGGCCTGGTTCCCGCGCGACCGCGCGGCCTGGGCTGCGGTGTCGATGGGACCCCTCGGCGCGACGGCACAGGGCGCGTTCATCTACGCGACCCACCACGGCCTGCTGTCGATCGTCTCGGTGATCTCGTCGCTCTACCCGGCCAGCACCGTGCTGATCGCTGCGGTGCTGCTGCGCGAGAGGATCCACCGCTGGCAGGGCATGGGCCTGGTCTTCGCCGCCTTGGCCGTCGCCCTGGTCGCCGCCGGCTGACCTCCCGCCCCAGCCCCCGCCCCAGATTTGCGGACTTCTGCACGGAATCCGCGCGCGGAACGGTGCAGGAGTCCGCAAATCTGGGTGGGGTTACTTGAGGAACTTGCTGGTCGAGCGGTCCTTGAGCGGCTTGCCGCCGGTCTGGCAGGTGGGGCAGTACTGCAGGGACGAGTCGGCGTAGACCACCTCGAGCACGGTGTCACCGCACACCGGGCACGTCTCCCCCGCGCGTCCGTGGACGCGCATGCGAGTCCGCTTGTCGTCCTTGAGCTCGTCGGCGGGCTTGCCGCGCGCCTCCTCGACGGCCTCGCGCAGGACGCTCTGCACCGCTGCCTCGAGCCGGTCGATCTCCTCCTCGCCGAGGCTCTCGGCGATCGCGAACGGCGACAGCTTCGCGGCGTGGAGGATCTCGTCGCTGTACGCGTTGCCGACCCCCGCGATGATCTTCTGGTCCCGCAACAGCCGCTTGACCTGCATCCGCCTCGCCAGGAGCGGACGCAGCTCGAAGCCCGGCGCGAGCGGATCCGGGCCGAGGGCCGCGATGCCTGCGACGTCCGCCGGGTCGTTGACGACGTACATGGCCAAGCCCTTGCGGGTGCCTGCCTCGGTGACGTCGAAGCCGATGGTCGGGCCGTCCCCGCGGTCCAACCGCACCCGCGCGGCAATGTTGCTGGCGCCCAGCTTGAGCTTGGTCTCGGGAAGCTTGTCCGACCACCGCAGCCAACCGGCCTTCGCGAGGTGCACGATCACGTGGATCCCGCTCACGTCGATGTCGATGAACTTGCCGTGTCGCGTGACCCCGGTGACCTCCATGCCCTGCAGCGCCGAGACCGGCGGGTCGTACGTCTTGAGCACCGCGAAAGACGCCAGCTCGACGGCGGCGACGGCGGCACCCGTCATCTGCTCGTCGAGGAACTCGACCAGTGCGTTGACCTCCGGCAGCTCGGGCATGGGTCAATCATCGTGCCTGGCGCGGGAATTCTCCACGGTTGGAGGACGGCTGAGCCGTCGCCGTCTCACCGCGCTGCCGCCTCCCGGTGCCGGTCCAGCCAGCGCATCACGGGCGTCGCGGTCACCCCGTGGAGCACGACCGAGACCGCGATGACGAAGGCGGTGGTCGACCACAACGTGTCGACGTCGCTGAAGTCCTCGCGCCCCGTTGCGTACGCGAGGTAGTAGATCGAACCGATGCCGCGGATGCCGAAGAAGGCCGTCGCGAGCCGCTCCCGTGGTCCGAGGTGGTCATCGCCGACCCGGTCGACGGGCTTCGGTCCCACCCGAAGTGCGACCCAGGCCGTGACCGGTCGGACGACCAGGATCAGCAGCAGGCCCACCGTGACTCCGCGCCAGCTGAGCGAGTCCAGGAGGCCGTCGGAGATCGCGACTCCGAGCACGAGCAGGACCACGAGGGTGAGCAGCCGCTCCAGCCGCTCGATCACCTCGTGCATGAGGGCGTGATAGTCGGCGCTGCGCTCCATCGACCGCAAGGTCATGGCGCAGACGAAGACGGCCAGGAAGCCGTAGCCGTGCACGACCTCGGCGGCTCCGTACGACAGGAGCACCGCAGCGAGAGCCAGGAGCGGCTCGCCCGTCTCGGCCGTGCGGATCGACGGGCGACTCGACCGGAATGCCGCTTTGGCGAGCGCCCAGCCGACGACCGCCCCGACACCGACGCCCACGACGGTCATCTCGACCAGGTCCATGAAGACCCACTTGACGCCCCACTCCCCGAGCGTGGTGGCGGCCACGACGAGCATCGCGAGGTGGACGAACGGGAACGCGAGGGCGTCGTTGAGACCTGCTTCGGACGTCAGCGCGAACCGCACCTCGTCGCGCTCGTCGATCTCGGTCGCGTCCTCGGCGTCGGTCGTGGGTCCCTCGACCTGCACGTCCGAGGCGAGCACGGGATCGGTCGGGGCCAGAGCGGCACCGAACAGGATCGCCGAAGCCGGTGCCAGCCCCAGCACCCACCAACCCAACCACGCCGCGACGGCGATCGACATCGGCATGGCCAGTGCGAGGAGGCGCCACGTGGTCCCCCACCGCTTGAACGAGGCCCAGGAGCGGAAGCTGAGCGGGCGATCGAGGGCGAGGCCCACCCCCATCAGGGAGATGATCACCGTGAACTCGGTAAGGTGCTCCAGCACCGCGCGGTCCTCGACCGGGCTGATCCGCACCTCGTCCGGGAGGGGCAGGAGGCCCGCCAGCACCCCGAGAGCGAGCAGGACGACCGGTGCTGACAGGGCTACCGTCCGCAAGGCGTGCGGCAGGACCACTGCCAGCAGGAGGGCCAACCCGATCAGGAGGTAGACGAAGTCGGCGTTGATCAGGTCATCCACCGGGGGTAACTACCCGCGAAGAGGCGTCTCAACCCGCCGATCACCCCGTGAAGGTCAACCACAGCAGGGAAGCATTGAGGGCGATCACGATCGCGGCGACGACCCACGCGGCGACGGTCGTGCCGCGCGCGTTGACGTGCTCGCCCATCAGGTCGCGCCGTGACGTCAGCAGGACGAGGGGGACCAGCGCGAACGGGATGCCGATCGACAGCACCACCTGCGACACGACCAGCGCCCGGCTGGGCTCGGCCCCGAGCACGAGGACCACCAGAGCGGGGATCAGCGTGACGACCCGGCGCACGAGGACCGGCAGGCGTACACCCAGGAGTCCGTGCATGACCTCAGCCCCGGCCGCGCTCCCGACCGACGTCGAGGCGAGTCCTGAGCCCAGCAGCGCCACCGCGAACAGCAGCGCGACGCCGGCGCCCAGCTCGGACGTGACCACCCGGTGGACGCCCTCGAGCGTGTCGGTGTCATCGAGGCCTTCGAGGCTCGTGGCCGCGACCACGAGCAGCGACAGGTTGAGCATCCCCGCGAGCAGCAGCGCCAGGACGACGTCGGTGCGGGTCGCCCGCAGCAGCTGCCGCACCGAGTGCCCGTCGCCACGCGAGCCCAGGCGCGACGTGGTGAGGCTCGAGTGCAGATAGATCACGTGCGGCATGACGGCCGCGCCGATGATGCCGGATGCGAGCAGCACGCTCTCGGAGCCCTCGAACTGCGGGATAAGCCCCTCCGCCAGCGGCCCCGCCGACGGCGGATCGATGAACAGCCCAGCCATGAACCCCACGGCGATGAGCAGCAGGAAGCCCATGATGACGCGCTCCAGCGCGCTCTGGCCCCGCATGTCACCCACCCGCAGGATCACCATGGCCACGGCTGCCGTGATGATCGCGCCCACCACGAGGGGCAGGTCGAACAGCAGCTTGAGCGCGATCGCGCCGCCGACGACCTCGGCGAGATCGGTCGCGACCGCGATGCCCTCGGCCTGCAGCCAGTACGCGATGCGGGGCCCCCGCGGCAGCCTCTCCCCCATGTGCTCGGCGAGGGACTGCCCGGTGACCATCCCGAGCTTCGCCGAGAGGTACTGCACCACCACCGCCATGATGTTGGCCATCACCACGACCCACACCAGGGTGTAGCCGAACGTCGAGCCTGCGGTCACATTGGTCGCGACGTTGCCCGGATCGACGTACGCGACGGCCGCGATGAACGCAGGGCCGAGCAGGCCGAGTCGCGGCAGCCGATCCCTCACGAGCATGAGCACCAGCATGGCGCACGGGCCACGGCGCCGCCGGACGCTGGTCGTCCGCGGACGGCGAGCCGCCGGCACACACGGCGCCGTGCTGCCCTAACCTGCCGGGCATGGCCATCATGATCAGGGACAAGATCGTCCAGAACTCCCAGAAGTTTCTCCGACCGGATGAGCCCGTCGTGGCCGTCATGGTCGGTCAACGCATCAGCGGATGGTGGGGTGCACTGACCTACCTGTGGATCTTCTGGAACCGCTTCGAGGCGGTCGTCGTCACGACCCAGCGCATCGTCGTGCTCGACTGTGGCAAGTGGACGCAGGGCACCCCCAAGTCGGTGCTGCGCGAGCTGCCGCGCAACACCCGCATCGGCCCCGCGAGCGGGCTGTGGTGGAAGTGCACGACGCTCGGCGAGAAGCTCTACATCCACCGCCGCTTCCACAAGGACGTCGCGCTGGCGGACGCGATGCTGACCGCCTGACCCGCCTCCGAACGACGAACGACGCCGCCCCCTGGTGCGTGACCGGGGGCGGCGTCGTGTGTTCGTCGTGCGGGAGTCTCCTACGAGGAGGAGTAGACCGTGGTCGAGCCGGAGCCGCCGGAGCGACGGCGTCCGCCGCCACCACCGCGGTTGCCACCCGAGCCCTGCGGGCGTCCGCCGCCGTTGCCGCGGAACCCACCCTGCGGGCGGCCTCCGCCACGGCTGCTGGACCCACCGCGGCTGCCGCCGCCGTTGCCGCCCGAGCGGGCGCCCTGGCGGACCGACGAGGCGTGCGGAGCGGCGGTGCCGGCGCCCGAGAGCGCCTCGACCGTCATCGGCGACGGCGCGGTGCGCGCATCGTGGTGACGTGCCGTGACACCGGCCTTGTTCTGCAGCTGCATGACGTCGCGCAGAGCCTCGGGCGTCGTCATCGTGACGACGGCTCCGGACTCTCCGGCGCGAGCCGTGCGGCCCGAGCGGTGCTGGTACGCCTTGTGCTCGGCGGGCGCGTCGTAGTGCACGACCAGACCGATGCCGTCGACGTGGATGCCGCGTGCCGCGACGTCCGTCGCGACGATGACGCTGGCGCGACCCGAGCTGAACGCCTCGAGGTTGCGCTCACGGTGACGCTGCGAGAGGTCGCCGTGCATGTCGACCGCTTCGATGCCGTTCTGCGTGAGCTGCTTGGCCAGGCGCATGGCACCGCGACGGGTCCGCGTGAAGACGATGCTGCGCGGGTTGGCGCGCAGCAGGTCGAACGCGGCCTTGGACTTCTCGGTCGATCCGCTGACCAGGACGTGGTGCTCCATCGTGTCGACGGCACTCTCGCCCGAGTCGACCTCGTGGAGGACGTGCTGCGGCAGGTGGCGCTTGACGAGCTTGTTGACGTCACCGTCGAGCGTCGCCGACAGCAGGAGCCGCTGGCTGCTCTCGGGCGTACGACCGAGGATCGCGTCGATCGGCTTGTAGAAGCCGAGGTCGCACAGGTGGTCGGCCTCGTCGAGGACCGTGATCTCGATGTCGTCGAGGGTCATGCAGCGGCGATCCAGCAGATCGGTCAGACGACCCGGGGTCGCGATGACGATGTCGACGCCGTTCTTGAGCGTGTTGATCTGCTTGTTGATCGGCACGCCGCCGTAGACGGTCGTCAGGCGCAGGCCCATCTTCTGGGCGAGCGGCTCCATCGCGGCGCGGACCTGGGTGGCCAGCTCGCGGGTCGGCAGCAGGATCAGACCACGCGGGGCCTTGGGGCGGCTCGTGCGACCCGCGAGGCGGACCAGCACGGGGATGCCGAAGGCGAGGGTCTTGCCGGAGCCGGTACGGGCACGGCCGAGGACGTGCTTGCCGGCCAGAGCGTCGGGGACGACCGCCAGCTGCACCGGGCTGGGGTTGACGATGTCCTGACGCTCGAGCGCCTGGACGAGCGGCTGGGGAAGGGAAAGGGTGGAGAAGGTGGGCAGCACAGTGCTGCCGGCAGGCTGATTCAAGGAACTCACAGACGTATCGGGACGGTGCCCGCAAACCATTTCACGCAACGGATGCGCTACTTCGTCGGGCCGGAACAGCGCAGAATTGCGCGTTCACGTCTTCACATACTATCAGTCGGTGCGCGGCACCGACGACTCGGGAGCGTGTGACACCACTCTCAGGCGACGAGGTCGGCGTAGTCCCGGTGCTTCTCGATGAATCGGACCACGTACGAGCAGACCGGCCGGACCTTCTTGCCACGCACCCGGACGTCGTCGAGCGCACCGCCGACGAGCTGGGAGGCGAGCCCCTGGCCCTCGAACTGGTCGAAGATCTCCGTGTGCGGGAAGACGACGACGTCGCTGTCGTCCTCCGTGGCCTCGGTGAAGCCGGCCAGGATCCCGTCGACCGAGATCTCGTAGCGCTGCTGGTCGGTGTTGTGCTTGATCGTGGTGCTCATGCGGGGATCAACACTCAGGCGAGTGCGGCGATTCCCACGATGCCGACGGCGATGCCGAGCACCATCGAGACGGTGACCAGCACGAGGTGCACGGTCAGGAACGTCGTGGCCTTGCCTGCCTCGTCGCGGGCGCGCGGGTCCTTCATCACGCGGCGCAGGAACTGCGGCCAGATCACGAGGTTCCAGAGACCGGCCACGATGAGCAGGACGGAGACGGCAACGGGGAGATCCATGCCGCTCATTCTTCCAGCCGCCCTCCGACGTACGTCAGCAGGTCGTCCAGTGGCCGCGGCACCCGGACGAGCGGCAGCGCGTCGACGAGCGCCCGGGCGTACTGCGCCTTGCGGCCGCTGTGCGTCCCGAGGAACCTGTGCAGCCGATCGGCCTGCGAGCGATGCCGTTGGGACGGCTGACGCTCGAACGTCCGCAGCTTGCCGAGCTCGCCCTGCGCCCCGATCACAGACTCGACGCCCGCGACGTCGAGGGCGCGGATGAGCTCGTCCTCGAGGTCGGCATCGCACACGAAGAAGCCGTCCAGACCTAGGCCGACGTCCTGCAGCGCATGCCGGAAGAAGCGCAGCTCGGCCCGGTCGACCAGACCGCCGAGGCGGACGTCGAGCCGGTCCGGGCCGACGACGTCCAGGAAGCGGCGGATGCTGGTGGCTCCGCCGATCGGGACGATGCAGACGGACTCGGCGGCGAGGTCACGGCCGCGGCGGCGGGCCAGCGCCTCCACCGCCGCCCGGTCGCTCTCCCCCTCGACCAGCACGACGGCGCGGAGGCCGACGTCAGCGGCCAGGGTCAGGACGAGCCGGCGCGCCTCACCCGCGTCGTCAGCGGCGCAGGCGATCACAGCGTCCCGCAGGGGCGCCATGTCGTCCGCGGACCCGGTGTCCATGGGCCCAGTCTGCCGCTGTCGAGCAGTCCGACCGGGTCGAGCAGCCTGCTCCGGTCAGCGCGAGGCCAGAGCCGACAGGCCCGAGGTGAACAGCGCGAGGCCGTCGGTGCCGGATCCGGTGAGGTCCTCGACCGCGTGCTCGGGGTGCGGCATGAGCCCCACGACGTTGCCGCGCTCGTTGGTGATGCCGGCGATGTCGCGCAGCGAGCCGTTGGGGTTGCCGCCGACGTAGCGGAAGACGACCTGGCCCTCCCCCTCCAGCCGGTCCAGCGTCGACTCGTCGGCGATGAAGCCGCCCTCGCCGTTCTTGAGCGGGATGACGATCTCCTGCCCCTCGGACAGGTCCGTGGTCCATGCCGTCGACGCGTTGTCGACCCGCAGGGTCTGGTCGCGGCAGATGAACGTGCGGTGGTTGTTGCGGATCAGCGCACCGGGCAGCAGGTGCGACTCGCAGAGGATCTGGAATCCGTTGCAGATGCCCAGCACGGGCATGCCGCCCTGCGCCGCGCTGATGACCTCGGTCATCACCGGGGCGAAGCTCGCGATCGCACCACAGCGCAGATAGTCGCCGTAGGAGAAGCCGCCGGGCAGGATGACGGCGTCGACGCCCTGGAGGTCGTGGTCGCCGTGCCAGATCGCGACGGCCTCGCCGCCCGCGAGGCGCACGGCCCGCTGCGCGTCGGTGTCGTCGAGCGACCCCGGGAACGTGACGACGCCGATCTTCATCGAGCGACCGCGTCGTCGTCGACCCGCACGGAGAAGTCCTCGATCACCGGATTGGACAGCAGCGTCTCGGCCACCTGACGGATCTCGGCCAGCGTCGCCTCGTCGGCGGACTCGACCTCGAGCTCGAAGCGCTTGCCCTGACGCACATCGGTCACGGCGTTGAAGCCGAGCCGCGGCAGGGCGCCGTGGACGGCCTTCCCCTGGGGGTCGAGGATCTCGGGTTTGGGCATGACATCGACGATGACGCGGGCCACGGACGCTCCTAGAGTGGTCGGTGCGCCCAGTGTATCGGCGCCCCGGGCGTGGCGGTGGGCCGCCGGACCGGAGGGGTCAGGCGGCTCGGCGGTAGCCGGTTCGTCGTCGCCGGACGGGCCGCTGGAACCGGTTGGTGAACTCGAACCCGTCGACCGCGTTGCCGCTGATGTGCAACGCCCCGCGGTGCACGAGGTGGTGGCAGCGGACGCACAGTCCGACGAGCTGGTCCAGGTCGGTGCGGCCACCCAGCGACCACCACACGCTGTGGTGGACCTCGAGGTGGGTGTGATGGCAGCCGGGTGTGGCGCAGATGCCCTTCTGGCGAGCCAGGACTGCTTTGCGCTGCTTCATGGTGGGCTCGTACTTGGTGCGGCCGACGTTGAGGACCTGGTCCTGCTCACGGACGAACCCGGTGACACCGGACATGCAGAACAAGAACATCAGCAGGTGCGGACCGATGGCGCCGTGACCGGCCAGGGTCGCGGGCTCGGTGGGTGGCATGGGGTCGGGCACGAAGTGAGGACGCTCGGTCTCCTGCTTCACCCGCTCGGCCGCTGCTTCAAGGGTCTCCACATCGACGAAGACCGACATGTGCGGGCGCACTCCTTTGTCGGACGGGAGGCCGTTGCCCAGGATGCTGTCCAACAGGTCATCGAGGCCTTGCACCCGGCGCTGGGCGCCGGTGCGGGTGTCGTCCTTGTCCCGTGGTGCTGAGATCGAGTCGAGCACCTTCTTCAGCTTCAGCCCGGTGACGGTGTTGAGGAATCCGGTGATGTGCCAGCCGTCGAACAGGGCGTCGACAGCGAAGTCTTCCTTGTCCATGCCACCCTTCCAGGCCTCGTCGAGGTCCTCGGGGTGGATCCGGTCCTTCAGGTCCTTGACCGCCTCGAACAGCGCACCCGGGTCCTGTTCACACGCAACCGCGACCAGGACGTCCTCGTACTCACGCATCGGCTCCAGCCCCACATGGGCCAGGCCGTAGACGAACACCTGCACGTGTGCGGCACTGATCTGGCCCGACAACGCCGCCTCCGCGACCAGGGTCAGGTCTCGGAGCGCCCGCAGGTTGCGCACCAACGTCGTTGCCTGCCCTGACTTCAGGTGCAGCTGGTTGCGCACCCACATGTTCAACGTCGAGGCGCCGTCGAGCTCGAAGTCCTTGGACGCCTGCAGCTCGGCCAGCAGCACCGCCTTGGCGGCATCCAACGCATCCTGCGCCTGCTGCACCGCGTGCAGCTTCTGCCGCACGTCGCCCGACGAGAGCGCCTGCGCAGCGTTGCGCATCGCGTCGATCGTCGGCTCCGGGTTCATGACTCAACCCTAGTCGAACAGATGTTCGACCACAAGGGTTCTAGCCATCTTTTTTCCTGATTTAACAGGCAAAACTCGATGTCCGACCCTCGTGGCAGGATGCCCTCCGGCACCCTGCCACGGCGGTCTCAGGACAGCTCGCGCTTGAGGATCTTGCCGGTCGACGTCATCGGCAACTCGTCGACGAACTGCACGATGCGCGGGTACTTGTAGGCCGCGAGCTGCTCCTTGGCCCACGCGGCGAGATCGGCCTCGCTGACGTCGTCGTGGTCCTTGTTCTTGACCACGACGGCCTTGATCTCCTCGCCGTGCGACTCGTTCGGGACGCCGATGACCGCGACCAGCGAGACGGCCGGGTGCTCCATCAGCACCTCCTCGATCTCGCGCGGATAGACGTTGAAACCGCCGCGGATGATCATGTCCTTGGACCGATCGACGATGAAGTAGAAACCGTCCTCGTCCTTCTTGGCCAGGTCGCCGGAGCGGAACCAGCCGTCCTTGATGGCCTCCGCGGTCGCCTCGGGGCGACCGTAGTAGCCCTTCATCACGTTGTGGCCCTTGATCGCGATCTCGCCGACCGCGTCGGGGCCGTCCTCGACGTCGGTCCATCCCAGGTCGTTCTGGATCAGCTTCATCTCGACGCCGGGGATCGGCTTGCCGATCGAGCCAACCCGCGGTTCCTCGCCGTACACCGAGAAGGACGCGACCGGCGAGGTCTCCGAGAGGCCGTAGCCCTCGAGGATCGTGACGCCGAAGCGGTCCTTGAACTGCTTGTGGATCTCACCGGGCAGCGCGGCGCCGCCAGCTGCAGCGACCCGCAGGTTCGCTGCGAGCGACTCGACGTCCACCGTGTCGTCCAACGCCGCGAGCAGTCCCCAGTACATCGTCGGCACGCCGGCGAAGAACGTGACCTTCTCGCGCAGCATCAGGTCGAGGGCGGGCTTGGCCTCGAAGCGCGGCAGCATCACGACCGTGCCACCGTAGGCGAACGCGCCGTTCTGGATCACGGTCTGCCCGAACGAGTGGAACAGCGGCAGCACGCACAGGTACGTGTCGGGGTTGTCGGCGTCGGCGCCGAACAGGTCGACGCCCGCCAGCGCGTTGTCGCGCATGTTGCGGTGGCGCAGCTCGGCACCCTTGGGCTGCCCGGTCGTGCCGGAGGTGTAGAGGATGACGGCCGTGTCGTCGTCGTCACGCTCGACCGTCTCGAACGTCGCGGGCTGCTTGGCCACGAGCGGCGCGAAGTACTCCGGCGGCGACAGCGGCTCGGGCCACTTGGCGTCCATGCGGATCAAGAAGAACTCCGAGCACGTGTCGGTCGCCTCGAAGCCCTCCCACGCCGACTCGCCGATCGGCAGGTCGGGCGTGCCCTCGAAGGCGAAGTACGCCTTCGCGTCGGAGTCGGCCAGGTGATAGGCCACCTCGCGGGGCTTCAGCAGCACGTTGAGCGGGACGACCGTCGCACCGGCCTTGAGGATGCCGTAGTAGACGATCGTGAAGTAGGGCAGGTTCGGGCACGAGAGCGCGACCTTGTCTCCGGGCTGGATGCCGCGCTCGACCAGGAGGTTGGCCACCTGGTTCGCGGCTCCGTTGACCTGCGCGTAGTTCAGCTTGGTGTCGCCGAAGACGACCGCGGTGCGGTCGGCGTACTTCTCGGCGGAGTTCTCCAGCAGGGCGGCGAGATTGGCCACGGGTGCTCCTTGGGTGCGACGACGGTCACGCCAGACTACTGGGCGGTAGAGAGCGACGCAGAGTGGTCAGGTGTCACGGAACCCAGGACGCCCGGGAGGCGTTCGTCGAGCATCCTGCTCACCTCAGGACGAAGCCGAGGAGCGCAACCACGACCAGGACGGCTATCCAGATCAATGCGGGACGGCGCTTGAACCACACTGCGATGGGGCGGTCGCTCGGGTTCATCACCGCCAAGGCCACGACGACAAGCGCCAAGACCATGACGGGCAGCTGGTAGTCACCGGCAAACGCGCTGGCCGTGGCATTGACCGACATGAACCCCCAGAACGCGAGCGCCAGCGCGCTGACGATCGCCTGCACTCGCCCGGCCCGGACGCTCCGTTGACCCTGAGCCCGCAATCCTTCGTGCAACACGAGTATCAGCGCGGCGCAGACGGCAGAGCCAACCACCGCAGACACCCCGTATACCCACAGCCCCATCCTCTCGGGCTCCGAAGCCCGGAGGATGGCGAAGAGCGTGCACAGCACCGCGCCGAGGCCCACGTACCGGCCGGGCCTCTCGCTGACCGCTGAGCTCACAGCCCCGTCAGAACGTCTCGCCGGTGAGCTGCTCGTACGCCTGCACGTAGCGCTCTCGGGTCTTCGCGACGATCTCGTCCGGCAGGGTCGGCGGCTGCTCGTTGCTCGCGCGGTCCCATCCGCTCTCGGGCGAGATGAGCCAGTTGCGCACGAACTGCTTGTCGTACGACGGCTGGGAGCGTCCGGGCTGCCACGAGTCGGCCGGCCAGAAGCGGGACGAGTCGGGCGTCAGCACCTCGTCCGCGAGCACGATCGTGCCGTCGGGGCGGGCGCCGAACTCGAGCTTGGTGTCGGCCAGGATGATGCCGCGCTCGCGAGCGATCTCCTCGGCGCGGGCGTAGACACGGAGCGTCAGGTCCTTCAGGGCGGTGGCGGTCTCGAGGCCGATCGTGTGGGTGACCGCCTCGAACGACACGTTCTCGTCGTGCTCGCCCAGGTCGGCCTTGGTGGCCGGGGTGAAGATCGGCTCGGGAAGTCGCGCGCCGTCGACCAGGCCCGCGGGCAACGGCACCCCGCACACCTCGCCGGTGGCCTCGTAGTCGCTGAGTCCCGATCCGGTGAGGTAGCCGCGAGCGACGCACTCGACCGGGAACATGTCGAGCTTCTCGACGATGAGTGCGCGGCCGCGGACCTGCTCGGGGACCTCGGTCGAGACGACGTGGTTGGGGATCAGGTCGGCCAGCTGGTCGAACCACCACAGCGACATGCGCGTGAGGATCTCGCCCTTGTCGGGGATGCCGGGCTCGAGGATGAAGTCGAACGCCGAGACGCGGTCGGACGCGACCATCAGGAGGTGGCCGGACTCCACCTCGTACAGGTCACGGACCTTGCCCGAGTGCAGGTGGGTGGCTCCAGGGATGTCGAGTGGCACGCGCCCAGCCTAGTGGCCCCGCGCCTGCGTCAGGCGAGGACCGCGAGCGTGACCGCGCCGACGACCAGCATGACCACCCCGAGGAGCAGCAGCTGGCGGACCAGCCGAGCCGCGACCCGGTCGGGCTCGGCCAGCCGGGCACGCGAGGGATCCCGCGGGTCGACGAACAGTCCGACCGGTCCGTCGGCCGGCACCAGCGCGTCCTCCGGCACCTGGATGCGCAGCCGGCGGCCCTCAGGACTCAGGTACTCGACGCGCCTGGACGCGCCGGACCCGACGACGCTGCCCGTGACGGGGAGCCAGTCGGAGGGGCGCAGCGCGAGAGCCCGGCGGCGGGTCCAGGCCCACCACACGAGCACGGCCCCACCGACCAGGAACCCCGCGGGGACCAGGGTGATCGGCATCCTCCGAGCGTAGGCCTCGCCGCGCACCTGTGCCCGTTCGATCGGGCCGAGACTCCTAGAGGATCGAGCCGGGGGTGTACGCCGCGGCGGCCGGGTCGGCGGCGACGATCTCCTCGATGCGGGCCACGACCGCGTGGACCTGGCTGACAGCCGCGCCGGTGAAGTCGATCGGTGACGCGACGAGGCTCGCGAGGTCCTGCTGGGACAGGCCCAGGCGCTCGTCCGCGGCCAGGCGCGCGAACAGGTCGTTCTCCGCGGCGCCCTTCTCGCGCATCTCCAGGGCGACGGCGACCGCGTGCTGCTTGACGGCCTCGTACGCCGTCTCGCGGCCGCGGCCGTTGCGCACCGCCGCCATGAGGACCTTGGTCGAGGCCAGGAACGGAAGGTAGCGGTCGAGCTCGCGCTGGATGACCGCTGGGAACGTGCCGAACTCGTCGAGGACGGTCAGGAACGTCTCGAACAGGCCGTCGGAGGCGTAGAACGCATCGGGCAGGGCCACGCGGCGGACGACCGAGCACGACACGTCGCCCTCGTTCCACTGGTCGCCGGCCAGCTCGCCGACCATCGAGGAGTAGCCGCGCAGGATGACCGCGAGTCCGTTGACGCGCTCGCACGAGCGGGTGTTCATCTTGTGCGGCATCGCGCTCGAGCCGACCTGACCGGGCTTGAAGCCCTCGGTCACGATCTCGTTGCCTGCCATCAGACGGATGGTCGTCGCGAGGTTGGACGGGGCGGCCGAGAGCTGCACCAGCGCTGTCACGACGTCATAGTCGAGCGAGCGGGGGTAGACCTGGCCGACGCTCGTCAGCACCTTGTCGAAGCCCAGGTGGGACGCGACCCGGCGCTCGAGCTCGGCGAGCTTCTCCTGGTCGCCGCCGAGCAGGTCGAGCTGGTCCTGCGCGGTGCCGACCGGGCCCTTGATGCCACGCAGGGGGTAACGCGCGATGAGGTCGTCGAGCCGGTCGATCGCGACCATCAGCTCGTCGGCGACGGTCGCGAAGCGCTTGCCCAGCGTCGTGGCCTGCGCGGCGACGTTGTGGCTGCGTCCGGCCATGACCAGCTCGGCGTGCTCCGACGCGAGGCGTCCGAGCCGGGCCAGGGTCGCCACGGCGCGCTCACGCATGAGCTCGAGGGAGGCCTTGATCTGCAGCTGCTCGACGTTCTCGGTGAGGTCACGCGAGGTCATGCCCTTGTGGATGTGCTCGGTGCCGGCGAGGTCCGCGAACTCCTCGATGCGGGCCTTGACGTCGTGACGGGTGATCTTCTCGCGCGCCGCGATCGAGGCGAGGTCGACGTGGTCGATCACCGACTCGTACGCCTCGATCACCCCGTCAGGCGTCTCGACGCCGAGATCGCGCTGCGCCTTGAGCACGGCGATCCAGAGACGTCGCTCCAGCACGATCTTGTGCTCGGGCGACCAGATGCGCGCGATCTCCGGGGAGGCATAGCGGTTGGCGAGGACGTTCGGGGTGGTCACAGCTCTATTGTTCCCTGCTCCGCCGCGAGGGCGATGTCGGTCCGGTGGTGGGCGCCGCGGATGTCGATGAGGTCGATCCCGGCGTACGCACGGCGGCGCGCCTCGGCGAGGTCCGCGCCCACGGCGGTCACCGACAGGACGCGACCTCCCGCGGTGACGAGCCGGCCGTCGGCAAGGGCTGTGCCGGCGTGGATCACGTCGACGCCGTCGAGCCCATTGGCCGCGTCGACGCCCTCGATCACATCGCCCTTGACCGGCGACTCGGGATATCCCTCGGCCGCCACGACCACGGTGACCGACGAGGCCCGCTCCCACTGCGGCAGGCCGACCTCGGCGAGCTCACCGGTGGCGGCGCCGTGCAGCAGGGCCGACAGCGGCGTCTTGAGCAGCGACAGGATCGACTGCGTCTCGGGATCGCCGAAGCGGGCGTTGAACTCGATGACGCGGACACCGCGGCTCGTGAGCGCGAGTCCGGCGTAGAGCAGGCCCTGGAACGGGGTGCCGCGCCGGGCCATCTCCTGCACCGTCGGCACGAGCACGCGGCGCGTCACCTCGGCGACGAGACCGTCCGGCGCCCAGTCCAGCGGCGTGTAGGCGCCCATGCCGCCCGTGTTGGGCCCCTCGTCACCGTCGTACGCCCGCTTGAAGTCCTGCGCGGGCTGCAACGGCAGCACGGTCTCGCCGTCGGTGATCGCGAACAGCGACACCTCTGGACCGTCGAGGAACTCCTCGATGACGACGCGACGGCACGCGGCGGCGTGATCGATCGCGGCCTGCCGGTCGTCGGTGACCACCACGCCCTTGCCCGCGGCGAGAGCGTCGTCCTTGACGACGTACGGCGGGCCGAAGGCGTCGAGCGCTGCGACGACCTGCTCGGGCGTCTCGCAGACGTGCGCCAGGGCGGTCGGCACCTCGGCGCCGGCCATCACCTGCTTCGCGAACGCCTTGGAGCCCTCGAGCTGGGCGGCCTCCTTGCTCGGCCCGAAGCACGCGATGCCGGCAGCGCGGACCGCGTCGGCCACGCCCGCGACGAGCGGGGCCTCGGGCCCGACGACGACCAGGTCGACGCCGAGCGAGACGGCCAGGTCGGCCACCTGCGCACCGTCCATCGGGTCGACGTCGTGCAGCGTCGCGACGGCCGCGATGCCGGGGTTGCCCGGCGCAGCGTGCACCTCGGTGACCTGCGGATCACGGGACAGGGCGAGGGCCAGCGCGTGCTCACGGCCGCCGGTGCCGATGACGAGTGTCTTCACGGAGCACGAGCCTATCGTTCCGGCGGCGGGCGCCCCGCTCAGAGCAGGTCGTACCGCTCGATCGACTGCTCGCGGTCCGGGCCGACTCCGATCGTCGAGATGCGCGCACCCGACATCGCCTCGAGCGCCAGGACGTACTCCTGCGCGGTCTTCGGCAGGTCCTCGAACGTCCGGGCCGCCGAGATGTCCTCGGTCCAGCCGGGGAGGTACTCGTAGATCGGCTTGGCGTGGTGGAAGCCGGTCTGCGTCATCGGCATCTCGTCGACGCGCTCGCCGTCCACGTCGTACGCGACGCACACCGGGATCTGCTCCCAGCCGGTCAGCACGTCGAGCTTGGTCAGCACGAAGTCGGTGACGCCGTTGATGCGGGCCGCGTAGCGCGCGATCGGGGCGTCGTACCAGCCGCAGCGGCGGGGACGTCCGGTCGTGGTGCCGAACTCGGCACCGTTCTGCCGCAGGCGCTCGCCGTCCTCGTCGAACAGCTCGGTCGGGAACGGACCCTCGCCGACGCGGGTCGCGTACGCCTTGACGATGCCGATGACGCGGGTGATCTCGGTCGGGGCGATGCCCGAGCCGGTGCACGCGCCGCCGGTCGTCGCCGACGAGGACGTCACGAACGGGTAGGTGCCGTGGTCGACGTCGAGCAGCGTGGCCTGGCCGGCCTCGAGCAGCACGGTCTTGTCGGCCTTGAGCGCGTCGTGCAGCAGCAGCGGGGTGTCGGCGACCATCGGGCGGAGCCGGTCGACGTACGACAGGAGCTCCTCGACGATCTCGTCGACCTCGACCGCGCGGCGGTTGTAGATCTTGGTGAGGATCTGGTTCTTGAGGTCGAGGGCGCCCTCGACCTTCTGGCGCAGGATCTTCTCGTCGAACAGGTCCTGGATGCGGATGCCGAGGCGGTTCATCTTGTCCGCGTACGTCGGGCCGATGCCGCGACCGGTCGTGCCGATCTTGCGGCTGCCGAGGAAGCGCTCGGCGACCTTGTCCAGCGTGCGGTTGTAGTCGGCGATGACGTGCGCGTTGGCGCTGACCACCAGGCGCGACGTGTCGATGCCGCGCTCGTTGAGCCCGTCGATCTCCTCGAACAGGACCTTGAGGTCCACGACGACACCGTTGCCGATGACCGGCACGCAGCCGGGGCTCAGGATGCCGCTCGGCAGGAGGTGCAGGGCGTACTTCTGGTCGCCGATGACGACCGTGTGCCCTGCGTTGTTGCCACCGTTGAACTTCACCACGTAGTCGACCCGACTACCCAGGATGTCCGTGGCCTTGCCCTTGCCTTCGTCGCCCCACTGGGCTCCGACGATGACGACTGCGGGCATGGAGATGCACCACCCTCATACGTGCGACAAGCCCCGTGGTTGCGGGGCTCTTACCGGCGCAGTCTACCGCGAACGGTGACCCGGGCGGAGCACGGTCAGCCGGACCGGCGCGCGCGGTACGCCGCGACGGCGGCGCGGTTGCCGCAGGCAGTGCTGCAGAATCGCCGCGATCGGTTGCGCGACAGGTCGAGCACGACGCCCTCGCAGTCGCCCTGTGCGCACACGCCGAGCCGGGATGTCTCGTCGGCGCGGATCACGTCGACCATGGCCATCGCAGTCTCCACCGCGATGCGCACCGCGAGCGGCTGGTCGTCCTCCGTCGCGTGCAGGTGCCAGTCGAAACCGTCGTGCCGGCGCAGCTGCGGGCGCGCGACACCGTCGCTCAGCATCTGGTTGACCACCTCGGCGGCCGCGTCACGATCGGCGGTCAGCAGCTCGCGCAGCTGCGGCCGCAGGGCGCGCAGCTCGGCGAGCTCGGCGGCGTCGCCGGCGTGGAGACCGGTGTAGGCGTTCTCCTCGTAGAAGTCGGCCACGTCGTCCACGGTCGTCAGGGTGTCGGGCTCCTGGGCGGAGTTCACGAGCCAGACGGCAGCCACGAGGACGATCTCGGTGTCATGAGTGAAGACCACGTTGACACCTTACAGGTCCAGCATCTAGTGTCACATGTCATGGCCCCTTTGACTCATGACACGGATGTTCGTGCAGCGTCCCGCACGACGTCCGGTGTCACCTTTGCGGTGGCCGGCGCCGCGTCGTTCGCGTTGTCCGGCCCGCTCGCGAAGGGGCTCATCCAGGCCGGCTGGACCGCAGGCGCCGCCGTCACCGTGCGCGTGCTCGTCGCGGCGCTCGTCCTCGCCGTGCCCGCCGCGCTCACGATGCGTGGGCGCTGGGGACTCCTACGGGGGAACGTTCGTCTGATCGTCGCCTACGGCGTGATCGCCGTGGCCGGCTGCCAGCTCGCGTACTTCAACGCAGTCGAGCGCATGCAGGTCGGCGTGGCCCTCCTGATCGAGTTCACCTGCCCGGTCGCGGTGCTGGCCTGGATGTGGTGGCGACACGGGCAGCGGCCCACCCGGCTGACGGTCATGGGCGCGGTCCTCGCGATCGCCGGCCTCGTGCTGGTGCTCGACCTGACGTCCGGCGCGGACGTCGACGGGCTCGGCATCGCGTGGGCACTCGCAGCGATGGCCTGTGCCGCGGTCTACTGGGTGCTGTCCGCGGACGAGGACAACGGCCTGCCCGGGCTCGCGCTCGCGGCCGGCGGGATGTTGTTCGGCGGCGTCGGCCTGGTGGCCGCGGGACTCATCGGCATCATCCCGCTCGCCGCGTCGAGCGAGGACGTCGAGCTCGCCGGGAACCTGCTTCCGTGGTGGCTCGTCCTGCTGGTCCTCGGCGTCGTCACGGCCGGGCTCGCGTACGTGCTCAGCATCGCGGGGAGCCGCCGCCTGGGGTCGCGCCTCGGCTCGTTCGTCGGCCTCGCCGAGGCGGTGTTCGGCGTCCTGTTCGCGTGGCTGCTGCTGTCGGAGGCACCCCGAGCGGTGCAGCTGGCGGGCGGAGCGCTGATCCTCGCCGGAGTCGTGGCCGTTCGGCTCGGCGAGCCGGAGATCCAGGAGGCGCCGCCGGCCGGCACGACCCCGTAGTCTTGCCCCGCCATGACGTCACTCCTTGCAATCGCCAACGCTGAGGCCGGCGCCGCAGACGACACTGCGGTCGAGGCCGCAGTGGATGCGCTGCGGGACGACTTCGACGTCGACCTCGTCCGTACGTCGAGCCCCGACGACCTGTCCGCCGCGCTGTCAGCGCACCCGGACGTGGACGTCCTCGTGGTGCTGGGCGGCGACGGAAGCCTCCATGCTGTCGTGACGGCGCTGCACCGCGCCGAGCGCCTGGACTCCGTCACGGTCGGTCTCATCCCTCTCGGCACGGGCAACGACTTCGCCGCGACCCTGGGGCTTCCCGACGAGCCCGACAAGGCCGCGCTAGCGGTCGTCACGGGCCACACCCGGCAGATCGACCTGATCCTGGACGACGAAGGCGACGTCGTCGTCAACGCCGCCCACATCGGCATCGGCGCGGAGGCGGCCGCAGCTGCCCGCCCGTGGAAGAAGGCCCTCGGTCCGGTCGGCTACGCGATCGGTGCGGCCCTCACCGGCCTCAAGGGGCTCACGACACCCGGGGCGCGCCTGACGATCTCGGTCGACGGCAAGCCCTTGTCCCGCAAGAACCCGGTCATCCAGGTCGCGGTCGGCAACGGTCGCTTCGTGGGCGGCGGAGCGCCCCTCCTGCCGCAGGCGGACCCGTCGGACGGCGAGCTCGACGTGTCCGTGTCCTACACCGAGTCGCCGCTGCGGCGCATCGCGTACGCGTTCAGCGTCCGTCGCGGCGAGCACCACCGCCGCGACGACGTGATCTATCTGCGTGGCACCGAGGTCGAGGTCCGCGGGGACGCCCTGCGGTGCACGAGCGACGGCGAGCTCACGGCGCCGTCGACGCACTACCGCTGGACGTTGCTGCCCTCCGCGATGACGGTCTTCGTCCCTTAGGACTTGGGCGCGACCAGCTCGGCGTACGCCTCCGGGCTCGACTCGTGCAGGAACTCGCGGCACCGGTGGGCCTCGGCCTCGTCACCGAGCCGCTCGGACGCGTCCGCGAGGGCGGCCAGCGAGCGCAGGAACGGGCGGTTGGGCTCGTGCTCCCACGGCAGCGGGCCGTGGCCCTTCCAGCCGTTGCGGCGCAGCAGGTCGAGCGAGCGGTGGTAGCCGGTGCGGACGAAGGCGTACCCCTCGAGATCGCGACCCTCCGCCAGGGCCAGCTCGGCCAGGGTGACCCAGGCCAGCGCCGAGTCGGGGTGCAGCGAGGCGACGTTCTGCGGGCTGTGGCCCGCGGCGAGCTCGGCAGCCCCCGGGTCCTCGGGGAGCAAAGTGGCGGGCGGTTCACCGAAGAGATTGGTCATGACCCCATCCTCCCATCCCGGATTCCCAGGAGAACCCCGGAACCCGTCGCCACGCGCACGTGGCAACCGGGGGGTCGTGCCGGTTTCCTGATGGACGTACGCCGTTCCGGTCGCGGCAGGCGCGTCCGTCCACAGGACGGCGGGCGTCCCACGTTGTCCACCGGGCGCGCATCGCCGTGCCCACGCTGACCGTCCGCGTTCGACGCTGGCACGATGAACGATCAGCTGCTCGTCCGCGCCGAAGAGCGTGGGTTCCTCACTCGCCCGGAGATCCTCGATGCCGGGTACGACGACCGTGACATCCGCGAAGCCATCCGCCTCCGCCTGCTCACCCGCATCGGCGCCGGTCTCTACGCCCTCACCGCCGCCTACGGCTCGCTCACCGAGCTCGACCAGCTGGCCGTTCGCAGCCGTGCGGTGTCCCGGCGCCACGCAGGCGCGGTCGCGTTGACGCACCAGTCCGCGGCGGCTCTCCACGGCCTGCCGATGTGGGACGCGCCGCTGACCGAGGTGCACGTCACCCGGCTCGACACCGGGCGCGGCCGGCACGAGGCGGGCGTCCAGCACCACACCGGGTCGATCGGCGAGGCCGATGTCGTGGAGATCGACGGCGTCCTCGTCTCGTCCCCCGATCGATGCGTGTGGGAGCTCGCCTGCGGACTGTCCGTCGAGAGCGCGCTCGTGACGGTCGACGCGGCGCTGCACCGAGGTCTCGTGACGCCCGAGTCGCTCCTCGAGACGGCCGGCCCGTTCCGTACGTGGCGTGGCTCCCGCTCGGGGCGACTGGCGCTCAGCCTGGCCGACGGTCGGTCAGAGTCCCCCGGCGAGTCCCGGAGCCGCTACCTCTTCTGGCGGTACGGCCTGCCGGCCCCCGAGCTGCAGTTCGAGCTCTTCGACCGTGCCGGACGGTTCGTCGCGCGCACCGACTTCGTCTGGGAGCTGTACCGGCATCTCGCGGAGTTCGACGGGCGCATCAAGTTCGACGGCACGTTCCGGCCCGAGGGCTTCGAGTCGGTCTTCGCCGAGAAGCGTCGTGAGGATGACGCCCGTGCGGAGAACTGGGGCATGAGCCGGCTCATCTGGACGCACCTCGACGCGAGCCGCGCCCGCGCAACGGCCCTACGCGTGCAGGCCGGTCTCGAGCGTTCGCGGGCGCTCTACGGGCGTACGGTCATCGTCTGACAGAAAGCCGGCACGTCACCCTTGTCGTTCCACGGGTGACGTGCCGGCTTTCGGGGTTCTCCTGGGAAACCGAGCGGTCAGAGCCGGGTGCCGGCGCTCCGCAGGGCGGCGCAGGCCTCGGCGACGCGCGTGGCCATGCCGGCCTCGGCGGCCTTGCCCCACGCACGGGGGTCGTACGCCTTCTTGTTGCCGACCTCGCCGTCGACCTTGAGGACGCCGTCGTAGTTGGTCATCATGTGACCGGCGACCGGGCGCGTGAACGCGTACTGCGTGTCGGTGTCGACGTTCATCTTCACGACGCCGAAGTCGACCGCGGCCGAGATCTCCTCGGGCAGCGAGCCGGATCCGCCGTGGAAGACCAGGTCGAACGGCGAGTCCTTGCCATACTTGGACGCGACGGCCTCCTGAGCGGCCTTGAGGATCTCGGGACGCAGCGTGACGTTGCCGGGCTTGTAGACGCCGTGCACGTTGCCGAACGTGAGCGCGGTCAGGTAGCGGCCCTTCTCGCCGAGACCGAGCGCCTCGGCCGTGGCCAGCGCGTCCTCGGGCGTCGTGTAGAGGTGCTCGCCCATGCCGCCCTCGACGCCGTCCTCCTCGCCACCCACGATGCCGATCTCGACCTCGAGGATGATGTTGGCCGCCGCGCACGCCGCCAACAGCTCCTGCGCGATCTGCAGGTTCTCCTCCAGCGGCACGGCCGAGCCGTCCCACATGTGCGACTGGAAGTAGGGCAGGCCGCCGGACTTGACCCGCTCGGCGGACGCCGCGACGAGGGGACGGACGAAGCCGTCGAGCTTGTCCTTGGGGCAGTGGTCGGTGTGGAGCGCGACGTTGACCGGGTACTTCTTGGCGACCTCCTGTGCGAACGCGGCAAAGGCCAGCGAGCCGGAGACCATGTCCTTGACGGTGGGCCCGGAGAGGTACTCCGCACCGCCGGTCGAGACCTGGATGATGCCGTCGCTCTCGGCCTCCGCGAATCCGGCGAGGGCGGCGTTCAGGGTCTGCGAGGACGAGACGTTGATGGCCGGGTAGGCGAACGACTCGGCCTTGGCCTTGTCGAGCATCGCGGCGTAGACCTCGGGTGTGGCGACGGGCATGAAGGACTCCTGAAGGACGTCGAGCGGGATTGTCCGTCAGTATCCCACCCCTGTTCCCCCCGCGAGAGGCGCACCGCAGTTGGTTCCAGCCACCGAGATCGCGGTACGTGCCTCCGTCGCGCTCAGGACGCCGCGAGCGCCTTCACCGCGGCCCGGGCGGCGACCTGGACGGGGCTCCAGATCGACGAGAACGGCGGCGCGTACGCGAGGTCCAGCATGACGACCTCGTCGACCGTCATCTCTGCGGCGAGCGCGGTCGCCGCCACATCGACGCGCAGGGCTGAGCCCTCCGAGCCGACGATCTGGGCACCGAGGAGGCGCCGCGTGGCGCGGTCGGCGACCACGACGACGGTCATGGAGCCGGGATCGGGCATGTAGCCCGCGGCACCGGTCGTCTCGATCCGGGCGACGACCGGATCGAAGCCGGCATCACGCGCCTGCTCCTCCCCGAGCCCGGTGCGGGAGATCTCCAGCGAGCAGAACTTCGTGATCGCGGTCTGCACGACACCGGGGAACGCCAGGCGCGGCTCCTCCCCGAGCAGCTCGGCCGCGATGCTGTCGGCCGCGACCATGCCCTGCTTGTTGGCGTGGGTGCCGAGGGGCAGGTGCACGAGCTCGCGCGTCACGCGGTCGAGCGTCGCGACGCAGTCGCCCGCAGCCCAGATGTCGGGGAAGCCCTCGACCCGCTGGTGCTCGTCGACGACGATCCCGCCCTTCGGGCCGAGCGGCAGCCCCGCGGCGGCGGCGAGGGCCGACCGGGCGGTGACGCCGAGCCCCAGCACGACCAGGTCCGCAGGGAACGTCTCGCGCTCGGTCCGCACCGCCGCGACCCGCCCGGACTCGTCGAGCGTGAATCCCGTGACGGCCGCACCGGTCTGCAGGTGGATGCCGCGCGCCCGCATGCCGTCAGCGATCAGCTCGCCGAGAGGCGCCTCTACGATCGGCAGCGGGCGGGGTCCGCGCTCGACGACGGTCGTGGGGAATCCTCGTACGACACACGCCTCGGCGATCTCCAGCCCGATGTATCCGCTGCCGACCACGACCACGCGGCTGGGCCCGTCCGCAAGGGCGTCGATCAGCACCTGCCCGTCGTCGAGCGACTGCACCCCGTGGATGCCCTGGCCGTCGATGCCCGGCAGGTCGGGGCGCACGGGCTCGGCCCCGGTCGCGATGACCAGCCGGTCGTACGCCACGGGCTCGCCGTCGCGCACCGAGACGGTCCGGGCCTGGGGGTCGATCGCGGTCGCCTCGACCCCGAGGCGCAGGTCGATGCCGACCTTGCGGTGCTCCTCGGGCGTACGCGCGACGAGTGCGTCCGCGGACGCCACCTCGCCGGAGACCCAGTACGGGATGCCGCACGCGGAGTAGGACGTCCACCTGCCCCGCTCGAGGACGATGACCTCGTCCTCGTCACGCAGTCGCCGCCGCAGCGCTGACGCGATGGTCATCCCTGCCGCGTCGCCGCCGATGATGACCACACGATTGCCCATGTCCGCGAGCCTACGGCTCCCGCGCCCACTCCGGCCCCGTCACCCGCTCCCGGCAAGGTGGGCGCCGATCACCGTGACCACGAAGACGAGCACGATGCCGGCCGCCGGCCAGACCGCGCGCATCGTCCCGCGCCCGGCCGCCCGGCGCGCGCCGCCGAAGGCCACCACGCACGCGACCACGAATCCGCCGTAGATCACGACCGAGGCGAGGGTGCGGTGTGACGGACGGCAGTCCTTGAAGCACTCGGTGCCGGCCAGTGCCCACAGGGAGATCAGGAGGCCCAAGCCGAGAGCACCGACGAAGGCAGCGAACCCGAGGTTGGTCAGCCGGCCGTCGAGGGAGTGCTGGTCGGCGCGCGGACGTGAAGGACTCATGCCCGCACCCTCTCACACCCCCGAGACACCCTCTCACCTCTCGCCGCCATCCCCGCGAGTGGCGCAAAAATGGACGACACGCCGTCCCAAAACCTCCACCTTGCGCCAGTCGCGGGTTGGGTTGCGCCAGTCGCGGGTCGGGTCAGAGCTCGGCGTGCTGGCGGATCCAGGAGTGCATCGCGATCGCGGCGGCAGCGCCCGCGTTGATCGAGCGGGTCGAGCCGAACTGGGCGATCGAGAGCGTACGCTCGCAGGCCGCGCGCGCCTCGTCGGACAGCCCCGGTCCCTCCTGGCCGAAGACGAGGACGCACTCGCGCGGCAGCGCAGCGGTCTCGATCGGCACGGAGTCCTCGACGTTGTCGATCCCGATCACGGCCAGGCCAGCGTCGTGCGCCCAGGTTGCGAGCTCGTCGACCGTCGAGTGGTGCCGCACGTGCTGATAGCGATCGGTCACCATCGCCCCTCGGCGGTTCCACCTGCGCCGTCCGACGATGTGGACCTCGGCGACGGCGAACGCATTCGCGGTGCGCACGATCGAGCCGATGTTGAAGTCGTGCTGCCAGTTCTCGATCGCGACGTGGAACGGGTGCCGGTGCTGGTCGAGATCGGCGACGACCGCCTCGAGCCGCCAGTAGCGGTAGCGATCGACGACGTTGCGGCGATCGCCCTCGCGCAGCAGCTCGGGGTCGAAGTGGTCATCCGTCGGCCACTCGCCCTCCCACGGTCCGACGCCGACCTCGAGGTCGACCGGATCGGCTCTGGGATCACTCATGCGGAGATGCCGAACTCCTCGCGGTACCCGCGGATAGCGTCGAGGTGCTCGGCGTGGCGACCGGTCTCCTCGACGTACTCGATGATCTGGTCGAATGAGATGATCGACACGACCGGCACGCCGAAGTCGCGCTCGACCTCCTGGATCGCCGAGAGGTCACCGCGTCCGCGCTCCTGCCGGTCGACCGCGACGACGATGCCCGCGACGCTCGCGTCCACCGAGTCGACGATCTCCATCACCTCGCGGATCGCCGTGCCCGCGGTGATGACGTCGTCGACGACCAGCACCCGGCCCTCGAGCGGTGACCCGACGATCAGGCCGCCCTCGCCATGGTCCTTGGCCTCCTTGCGGTTGAAGCACCACGGCACGTCGCGGTCGTGCACCTCCGACAGCTGCACCGCTGCGGCAGACGCGATCGGGATGCCCTTGTAGGCCGGGCCCATCAGCACGTCGAACTCGAGGCCGCTGTCGACGATCGCGTCGGCATAGAACCGGCCCAGGCCGGCCAGCCGAGCGCCGGTGTTGAACAGCCCTGCGTTGAAGAAGTACGGCGACGTCCGACCCGACTTGAGGGTGAACTCGCCGAAGCGCAGCACGCCGTGGTCGAGGGCGAGCTCGATGAACGCCCGCTGGAAGTCCTGCATGCCTCAGCCCGCCTTGTTCGTGGTGGAGGTCGCGGTGTTGGCCTCGGTCTTCTTGACCGTCTTGACCAGGTCGGCGACGACGACGCTCCGGTTGCGTGTGTGGAAGAGCTCCGAGCAGGTCACCATCGTCAGGACCGGCTTGGTCTGCACCTCGCCGCGGCCCTCCGGGTCGGGTACGTCCCACAGCGGCCAGGAGGTCGTGAAGTCGACCGTGATCGAGGTGCCGGAGTTGCGCAGCTTGTACGTGCTGATGGCCGTGCGGGTCTCGACCACCACCTTGTCGCCCGCCCTGAGCTTCGGGAACTTCGAGAACGGCTCGCCGTGGGTGACCCGGTGGCCGGCGATCACGAAGTTGCCGACCTTGCCCGGCTTGGCGGATTTGGGATCCCACCCGACTCCCCGTTCGAGCGCCGGCCCGTCGGTGCCCTTGACGATCGGCACCTCGAAGTCGTCGCCGAACCGCTTGACGCGCAGCAGACCGATCGCGTCGCTGTCGATGCCCTTGCCCCAGTCGACCTGGAGGGTCTGCTTGATCTGCGCCTGCTCGCGCTTGGCGACGATGTTGGTGCCGAAGTACTGCCAGCCGAACCAGCCGAGGACGGCGACACCGGCCAGGATCATGGCCAGCCCGAGCGCAGTGACGAAACGGCCCCACACCCCACGGCGGGGACGCGTGGTCGAGTGGGCGGCCGGCATGACAACAATTGTGTCACCCAGGCGGCGGGAACCCCTCAGCACCGTGACGGACCCCACCCAAGAAGCGGATGAGAAATTGACCCATTCGTGCCCGACGCCGACCCCCATCGCGTAACATGGACTGTGCAGGGTCGATGTGCCTCACAGCCGTTGGCGCCTGTTGTCGGCCCACCGTTTCACCCCCCGAGAACGGTGGGCCGACTTATGTCCTCTGCAGGTCGTCCGCAGTGCGGAACGACCGCGTGAACAGCAGCACGACGGGCACCAGGACGAGCGGGATCACGAACGCCCACCGCAGGTGATCGGCCGATGCTGCCGCGCCGATGAGCCCTCCACCGAGGATCGCCCCGAGGTAGTTGGCGATGTTCATCCGCGCGATCGCGACGTCGAGCGAGCGGGCCGGCACCGCACCGGCAAGGGCTGCGAAGGCCAGTGGCGCCAGGATCGCGAGCCCCAGACCCACGACGAAGAAGCCGATGATCGCCATCGCGGGCGCCGCCGCGGCCACGACGGTCGCCAGACCGATGACCCCCGTCACGGTCCCGATCGCGACCACGGCCGGCGCTCCGATGCGCCGCACCAGCAGGTCGCCGCCGAAGCGCGAGACCAGCGCACCTCCCTGGTACGCCCCGTACGCCAGCGGCGCCACGGACGTCGAGGCGTCGAGCGCGTCCTCGAGGTAGACGCTGCTCCAGGTGAGGATGCCGGTGTCGGAGGCGTAGAACAGCAAGATCACCAGGCCGAAGACCAGGACCGGGCGCCACGGCAGGTACAGCCCCTTGGCGGACAGCCCGGGATCGCGCTCCTGCGCGCGGACGAAGCGCGGCGCCGCGACCAGCGCGACCGCCCAGGTCACGATCGCGATCACGACCAGGGACAGCGCGAACGGCACGTCGACCCGGGCGACTCCTGCGGCGTACAGCGCGCCGAGGATGCCGCCGACCGACCACATGCCGTGGAAGCTGGCCATGATGCTGGTGCCGTAGGCGGCCTGCACCCGCACGCCCTGCATGTTCATGCCGGCGTCGACCGCGCCGACGCCCAGCCCGTAGACGACGAATGCCGCCACGACCAGCGGCAGGCTGGGCGCCGCGCCGACCAGCAGGGCACCCAGACCGATCGTCAGCAGCGCGATCCGGAACGCCGTCGCGCTCGTGCGGCGCTGCGCGATCATGCCCGCGAGCACGCTCCCGACCCCCGAGACGACAGCGACGAGCACGAGGATGCCGGTCAGGCCGCCGTCACCGATGTCGAACCGGTCCTTGAGCCGAGGGGCCTGCGTCACGATCGAGGCGAACACCAGACCCTGCAGGAAGAAACCGGCTGCGACCGCGACGCGCGTACGCCCTAGATCCGTCATCTGCGTCATCGTAGGGCCCGCGAGAGCGGTGCGTCCCGCACTAGGCTCGGGCAGATGAAGACCTCCAGCTCGCGGATCGCAGGTCTCGGCACGACGATCTTCGCCGAGATGAGCGTGCTGGCGGCGCGCACGGGTGCGGTCAACCTCGGCCAAGGGTTCCCCGACACCGACGGACCCAGCGAGGTCGTCGAGCGTGCGGTCGAGGCGTTGCGGGGTGGTCGCAACCAGTACGCACCCGGCACGGGCGTGCCCGAGCTGCGGGCCGCGATCGCCGCGCACCAGCAGCGCTTCTACGGCCTGGTCGTCGACCCGGACACCGAGGTCGCCGTCACGACAGGGGCGACCGAGGCCATCGCGTCGGCCCTCCTCGGCCTGGTCGACCCCGGCGACGAGGTCATCGCGCTCGAGCCCTACTACGACTCGTACGTCGCGATGCTCCAGATGTCCGGAGCCGTCAGGCGGCCGGTGACGCTGCGCGCCCCCGACTTCCGGCTGCCGATCGATGAGCTGCGTGCCGCCGTCACCCCGCGGACCACCGCGATCCTGCTCAACACACCGCACAACCCGACCGGGTCGGTCCTACGCCCCGAGGAGCTCGAGGCCATCGCGGCGATCGCGATCGAGCACGACCTCGTCGTCATCAGCGACGAGGTCTACGAGCACCTGACGTTCGACGGACGTCGCCACGTGCCGATCGCGACGCTGCCCGGCATGGCCGAGCGGACGCTGACGATCTCCAGCGGCGGCAAGACGTTCTCGTTCACGGGGTGGAAGATCGGCTGGGCCACCGGACCCGCGCGACTGGTGCAGGCGATGCTCGGGGCGAAGCAGTTCCTCACGTACACGTCGGGCTCTCCCCTGCAGCCTGCGATCGCCCACGCCCTCGGCGCCGAGGACGCGTACTTCACGGACTTCACGGCCCGACTCCAGTCACAGCGCGACCAGCTCTGCGAGGGCCTGCGCGAGGTGGGCCTCGAGGTGTACGTCCCCGAGGGCACGTACTTCGTCACGACCGACATCCGTCCCCTCGGCTTCGACGACGGGCTGGACTTCTGCCGCAGCCTGCCCGAGCGGGCCGGTGTTGCGGCGATCCCGCACCAGGTCTTCTACGACCCGGACACTTACTCGAGCAGCCGGGACAACCCGGGCCGTCCGCTGGTCCGCTGGGCGTTCTGCAAGCGCCCGGAGGTCCTGCGCGAGGCGATCGACCGCCTCGCCGTCCTCGGGCCGCACGCCTAGTCGTTGCCCTGCGTCCGGTCGCGGCCCTTCTTCTTCCTCGACCTCGGCTCACCCCTGTGGCTCCTGGGCGGGGTCGGCGCACCGCCGTCGTCCCCGGATCCGGCGGGCGGCGTGAGCTTCACGTGCGGCGGAAGGGCGACGGACAAGGTGACGGTGGAGCCGTCGGGGACCCGGCCGGACTTGTCGATCGCCACGACGACGCCGATGTCATCGGTCTGCACGACGTTCTTGCGCCTGACCTCGAAGCCCAGCTTCTCCAGCGCCGCCGACGCCTCGGCGTACGTCGTCCCGATCACGGTCTCAGGCGAGATGCGGACCTTGCCGGAGACGACCGACAGCGTGACCGGATCGGCTTCCCAGCCGGGCCGGCCGCCTTCGGGCGACTGCTCGACGACCTGGCCGGGAGCCTCCCCCGGCACGTCGACCCGGCGCATGTTGACGTCCATGCCGGCCTCGCGGATCTCGGCCTTCGCGTCCCGTTCGTCCATGCCGACGACGTCGGGCACGGTCTCGGGGTCCGGGGGCCACAGCCTCCTGAAGCCGAGGAAGGCGCGGCTGAGGACGACGGCCCGGACGCGATCTGCTTCGAGCGCGACGTCAGCTGCGCTGCTCGGCCGTTGCGAGGGGTCCTTGGCCGTGAGGGACTCGATGAACTGGCCGACCTCTGCCGGCATCGTGGTCGGCAACGGCGGGATGTCGTCGTTCAGATGAGCCAGCGCGGTCGCGATCTGCGAGTCGCGGCGAAATGGTGACGCGCCGGAGAGGCAGTGGTGAGCCACGACGCCCAAGGCGTAGAGATCAGAGCTCGCCGTCGCGGGCCGTCCTCCGGCCTGCTCGGGGCTCATGTACTCGACCGTGCCGACCATGACCCCGGTGTCGGTCACGGGCTCGCTGGTGACGGTCTGGGCGATGCCGAAGTCCACCAGAACGGTCCGGCCGGTGGGGGTCAGCATGATGTTGGAGGGCTTCAGGTCTCGGTGCACGACACCGACCTGGTGGGCCGCCTCGAGCCCTTCGGCGACGTGCTTCACGACGGCGAGCACCTGCTCCGCCGGGAGGGTGTGCTGCTCACGCAGCAGCTGGGAGAGGCTACGGCCCTCGATGAGCTCCATGACGATGAAGGACAGGCCGCGGGCCGATTGGTCCTGCTCGAAGTCGAAGACCTGCGCCACCCCGGGATGGTTGATCGAGGCGGCGAGGCTGGCCTCGCTTCGCATCCGGGACCTGGCGACCTCGTCGGCCAGCGCCCCGCCTCGCAGGATCTTGAGGGCCACGACGCGCCCGAGGCGCAGGTCGGTGGCCCGGTAGACGGCACCCATGCCGCCCGAGCCGATCACGTCTTCGAGCCGATAGCGCTCGTTGAGGATCTCGATCAACAGGAGTCCCGGTGCGAGACCGAGCACCCCGCCGCTCTTGGATCAAGAGCGACGGGGTTGCGGCTGTCAGACGCGCGATCCGCGACGGTTGAAGATGGTCCAACCGCCGGGGCCGACGGCGCAGCCGAGGATGATCAGGATGATGCCGAGCAGGATGCTCCCGTTGAACAGCGAGATGACCCCGTAGATGACCAGGGCAACAGCGACGATCCAGAGCAGAAATCCCATTGATTTTCCTTCCAAAGAGGACGCCGCACGGTGCGGCATCCGGGTGATTCGAGTGGTGGTCAGCGAGGCGGCACCTCGTCGCGGCGCGTGCTGCGGGAGCGCTGGCCGCTGACGATCAGGCTGAGGACGATGCCCAGGGCACCGGCAGCCATGCAGATGTAGCCGACGGTCGTCAGGTCGACGCCGTCGAGGCGGTCCTCAACCGCGAAGGCGAGAATTGCGCCGATCGCGATGAGAGCGATGGATCCACCGAAGTACATGGTCGGTCCTTTCGATTGGCCTGCCGCCGTCGACAGGTCGCCATAGCGGCGACCAGCGTGTACCCGAGCCCCCGATCCTTAATCGCACCTGAGAAAGTCGACTTGCGGTAACTGAGAGTTTCTGCTGCCAGTCCGCCTCAAAAAAAGTTGAGAATTCATCGGTACGTGGTCACGGATGAGCCGCCCGGCACGCCCCGTAAACTTTCGACATGGATGACCAACCCGGGGACTGTCCCGACGCCGTTGCCCGCTCCGCACGGTCGGGGACCCGGATCTGATGGACTACAACACCCTGCTCAACTTCGCGTTGGTCCTGCTTTTCGTCCTGATAGGTGGCGTCTTCTCCGCGACGGAGATGGCGCTGGTCTCGCTGCGTCCCAGCCAGCTGGACCGGTTGGAGCACCAGAGCTCGCGAGGGGCCAAGGTCGCGTCCCTCGCCCGCGACCCCAACACGTTCCTGGCCGCCGTCCAGATCGGCGTCACGGTCGCGGGATTCCTCTCCGCGGCGTACGGCGCCTCGACCCTTGCCCCCGACGTGGCTCCGCTGTTCACCGACCTCGGGCTGCCCCAGGGTGCGGCCGAGAACCTCGCCCTGGTGACCATGACGCTGCTGATCGCCTATCTGTCCCTCGTCCTGGGCGAGCTCGTGCCGAAGCGGTTCGCGCTGCAGAAATCGGCTGCGCTCGCGACCGCCGTCGCGCCTCCGCTGTCGCGCTTCGCGACCGTCATGAAGCCGGTGATCTGGTTCCTGTCGCTGTCGACCAATGCCGTGGTCCGGGTCCTGGGCGGGAACCCCCACGCGACCAGCGAGGAGATGTCGGAGGAGGAGCTGCGCGACCTCGTCGGCGCCCACGAGGGCCTGGAGGACGATGAGCGGCGCATCCTGGGCGGCGTGTTCGCCGCCACCGATCGCACGGTCAAGGAGGTCATGCGTCCCCGGGGATCCGTCGTGTTCCTGGCCGCGGACATGTCGTTGCCCGAGGCCGCCCGGTTCGTGCGCGAGCAGCCTCATTCGCGCTATCCGGTGACGAGGCAGTCCGTCGACGACGTCGTGGGATTCGTGCACGTCCGCGACCTGCTCGGACGCGAGCAGACCCGTGCGACCACCGTGGGTGAGATCGTCCGGGAGATCCCCAGCCTGCCCGGGACCAACCGCATCCTGCCCGCCATCTCGCAGCTGCGTCGCGACGGCGTCCACATCGCGCTGGTCGTCGACGAGTACGGCGGCACCGACGGCATCGTGACCCTCGAGGACATGGTCGAGGAGCTCGTGGGCGACATCCGGGACGAGTACGACGACCAGGGCGGCCTGCGCCAGCCGCTGCACACCGCCGGCTCGTACGACGGCGGGCTCAACATCGAGGACTTCTCGGCCGTCAGCGGGGTCCATCTGGACGACGGGCCGTACGAGACCGTCGCGGGCTACGTCATCGAGCGTCTCGGACGGATCCCGTCCGTCGGGGACGCCGTGCGCGTCGGCGACGCCACGATCACGGTGACCCAGGTCGTCGGCCGCAGGATCTCCGAGGTACGGGTCGATCTCGAGCGCCAGGACGAGGCAGGCTCCGCCGAGGTCTAGACGATGTTGCGCTCGGGGCGGCCGGCACCGGCGGCGAACCGGGAGGCGTGGAGCGGCGAGACGTCGATGAACGGCGTACGTCCGAGGTAGATGTCCCGCATGACCTCGCCGACCGCGGGTCCCATCAGGAAGCCGTGACCGGAGAACCCCGCCGCGTACAAGAAGCCCTCGACCGCGTCGGACCTGCCGATGACCGCATTGTGGTCGGGGGTCATCTCGTAGAGCCCCGCCCACCCGCTCTGGATGCCGATGTCGACCAGCGACGGGACCCGGCGCTCCATGCACTCCGCGAGGTCCTCGAGCCAGTCCGGATCGCGCGACTGGTCGAAGCCCCACGCGTCGCGGCGCTCCGGCGCGCCCATCAGCAGTCCGCGCCCCTCGCCGTGGAAGTAGAAGGACGACTCGAAGTCGATCGTGAACGGCGTCCGCGGGTCCAGGTCGGCGACGGGCTCGGTGACGACGATCTGGCGGCGCAGCGGCTCGATCGGCAGCTGCTCGCCCACCCACGCCGCGATCTGCCGGGACCACGCACCGGCGGCACACACGACCGAGGGGGTCGAGATGACGCCGGCGTCCGTCCGGACGGCGACGATCGCCGAGTCCTCGACGTCGATGCCCGTCGCGGCCGTGCCGGTGAGGATCGAGACCCCGGCCCGCCGCGCTGCCCGCGCGTAGCCGAGCACCACTGACTCGGGGGTGCAGTGGCCATCGCGCGGCGAGTACAGACCACCGACCAGGCCGTCGGTCGAGATCAGCGGCGACAGGCGTGCGGCCTCGGCGACGTCCACGGTGTGCGCGTCGAGACCGAGGGCCGTCATCAGCTCGGCATTGCGCTCGAACGACTCCAGCACCTCGTCCCCGGAGGCCAGCAGCAGGTAGCCCACCTGGTGAAGGTCGATCTCCTGGTCGAACTCGGCCGCGAACCGCTCGAACGTCTCGAGGCTGTGCTGGCCGAGGCGGATGTTGATCTCGTCCGAGAACAGGGCGCGCACACCGCCGGCGGCCTTGCAGGTCGAGCCCTCGCCGAGGGCCCCTCGCTCCAGCAGCACGACGCGCTCGACGCCCGCACGTGCCAGGTGGTACGCCGTGCTCAGCCCCATCACGCCGCCGCCGACCACGACGACGTCCGCCTCGGTGGGCACGACCTTCACGACACCCCCTGGAGCGCAGTTGAGGAGGCCAGAGTCTACGACGCGCGGCGGGTCACCGGGCCGGAGCGCGTACGTCCGCCGCGTCGTCGGCGACGGTGGGACCCTCCCGGATGCCGATGCGGTCGTGCACCCGGCGCAGCCACGCGGGTGACCACCAGTTCCACTCCCCCAGCAGTCCCATCAGCGACGGCACGAGCAGCGAGCGGACGATGAAGGCGTCCACCAGCACACCGACCGCGGTGGCGACACCGATCTGCTGGATGAACGAGATCGAGCTGGTGCTGAACGCGCCGATGGCCACTGCCAGCAGGAGTGCGGCGCTGGTCACGACGGCGCCCGTTCGCGCGAGGCCAGTCGCGACTGCTTCCTGCTCGGAGTCGGTCTTCTGGCGTTCCTCCTTGATGCGACCGAGCAGGAAGACCCCGTAGTCGGTGGACAGGGCGAACACCAGGGCGGCGGCCACGAGGAAGTCGGTGGGCTCGACGCCACCGTTGGGCGTGTAGCCGAGCAGGCCGGTCAGCCGGCCGTCCTGATAGACGAAGGTGAGCGCGCCGAGGGCGACGCCGACGGTCAGCGTGTTCATCACCACCGCCTTGACGGGCAGGATCACCGAGCCGGTCATCAGCCACAGCACCACCAGGGTGAGCGTCACCATGAGGCCGATCGCGATCGGCAGGTTGTCGCGGATGGCTGCCTGCTGGTCGACGAACTCGGCCGCCGGCCCGGCCACCAGCGCGTCCACGCCGTCGACCCGGATCTCGCGGAGGTCGGCGACCGCTTGCTGCGCGAGGGGGCCCGCCGGACGGCCTTCGGTGGGCAGCACCAGCTGCCAGGTGTCGTCGTCGAGCGAGAGCGGCTCGGTGCCAGGTTGGACGCCGCGCACCTCGCTGGCCAGCGCCGCGTACTGCGCGACCTGCTCGGGCCCGTCGCCGCGCAGCGCGACCGTTATCGGCGAGGCGGTGGCGCCGGCGTACTCCGTGGCCACCCGGTCCGACACGACTCGTGCGCTTTGATCGGTCGGCACGACGGTCTCGTCGATCGGGGACCACTCCGTGCGCAGACTCGGCACGGACAGGACCAGCATGACGACCGCGGTCGCGGCCGCGATGCGCCCGGGGCGTCGCATGACCGCGTGGGCGAACCCGTACCACCGCCCCTCTCCCCCGGCGCCCCGCGAGCGGCGGGCCAGCCGGCCACCCATGAGGGCGAAGAACATCGGCGCGACGATCAACGAGGCGACCGCCGCGACCGTTGCCACGATGGCTCCCGCCATGCCCATCGACTTGAGGAAGTTCATCGGGAACACCGTCAACGTCACGAGCGCGGCGGCGACGGTGACCGCAGAGAACCCCACCGTGCGCCCGGCGGTCTGCATCGTCACCACGATCGCCTGGCGTGACGGCCCCTGCCGGTGCAGCTCTTCGCGGTAGCGGGACAGCAGGAACAGGGTGTAGTCGATGGCCAGGCCCAGCCCGAGGCCGATCACGAGATTGAGCGCGAAGACGCTCAGTCCGTAGAGCTGGTTGACGCCGCTGAGGACGAGGAAGGTGCCGAGCACGGTGGTGATCCCGACGACCACCGGGAGCAGCGCCGCCCGTCCGCCGAACAAGACCAGCGACAGGACCACCAGCAGCGGCGTGGCGAGCAGCTCGGCTCGCCCCAGGTCCTTGCCGACGGTCTCGGTGATCTGCAGGCCCGCCACGTCCCGGCCGCCGACCGTCACGTCCTCGTCGTCGGCGAACTCCTCGACCGTCGCCTTCGCGACGTCGTCAGCGTCGGCGCCAGCCGCGAGGGTGCCCAGGACCAAGCGGCTGCTGTCGTCCGTCGAGCCGGCGCCCGGTGCCGCCTCTGCGACCCCGTCGAGGTCACTCAGTCGGTCAGTGATGTCGCCGAGCCGGGCCGCGTCCGCGTCCTCGACGAGCAGGGTCAGGCCCGGGGAGGGCGCGCGTCCTGTGGCCGACTCGAGCCGCTCGGTCGCGCGTACGGAGTCCGCGTCGTCAGGCACGAAGCCTCCCGACGAGTTGAGCGCGCCTGCCACCGGGCCGCCGAGAACACCTGCGACGAGCATGAACACGGCCAGGGTGAGCAGGCCGCGGCGCGGGTGGTCGATGATGCCCCGCAGGACCCTCATCTGAGTGCCAGTCTCATGGAGTTCTCCTGGGGACGACCGGTTGTCCTCCCGAGAATTCCACCGAAAAGACGCAATGTCTACGCTGTGTCGATTTTATTCTTCAGACGGTCGAAAATCCCGGCTGCCGTAACGTGCCCCCATGAGCTCTCCCACCCTTCCGCCCACCGGCCGACGTCGGAGCGGCACCCGTAAGGGCGACACGCGGGAGCTGACGATCCTCGACACCGCCGAGCGGCTGATCGACGAGCGAGGCTTCGAGGCGGTGACCGTCGAGGCGATCGCGACGGGCGCAGGCATCTCGCGGGGCTCCTTGTACTTCTACTTCGGGTCCAAGCAGGAGGTTCTCGTCGCCCTCATCGCACGCACCCTGGCGGCGATCCCGGCGTCCCCCTCGCACGCGACCGACAACCCGGACGTCTCGGTGAGCACGGTCGTCCGCGCCGCCCTGCTGGACACCGAGACCTCCTGGCGCGAGCACGGCCGGATCATGCAGGCCGCGGTGGAGATCGGCTGCACGGTGCCCGAGGCCCAGCAGCTGTGGCGCGAGACCCTGGAGAGCATCGCCCCCCACTTCAGCAGGCTCCTGATCCGAGCGGGCATCCCAGACGACCCGGGCCCGACCGGCGCATCCGCGCTCGCCCGCTCCTTGACGTTCATGACGGAGCGCTCGTACTACTGGTCCTACGCGTGCTCCGGGACGGAGAAGCTGCGCGAGGTCACCGACACGCTCGAGCGCATCTGGCTGAGCGTGATGCCGCAGGACGATCCCTCATCCGCGCCGAGGCCGTAGCCCCGGGCGGGCGGGGCGCGACGGCTGCTACAACGATGTGAGGGCCCAGTTCCGGTCCTCCAGCACCCGCTGCGAGACCGCCGCACCGGGAGCCAACCCCTCGAACGCGTGGGGCGCGCCGGGGTGGACGTGCAGCTCGACCGAGACTCCGCAGGCGCTGAGCAGACGGGCATAGTTGATCGTCTCGTCTCGGAAGATGTCGAGCTCCCCCACGTCCAAGTACGCGGGCGCGACTCCACTGAGATCCTTGGCCCGAGCCGGGGCCGCCAGCTCGGAGACGTCCTCAGTACCGATCGCTTCGCCCAGGAGCGCACTCCATCCGGTGAAGTTGTTGTCGTACGTCCAGGTCGCCAAGGGCTCCAATGTCGGGTCCGGGACCGTGTTGCGGTCGTCGAGCATCGGGTAGATCAACAACTGGCGTGCCAACGGCACACCGTGGTCGCGCGCCATGATCGCGGCGCCGGCAGCAGGGGCGCCGCCGCCGCTGTCACCCATGACGGCGACACGGTCAGGATCGACTCCCAGATCGTTCGCGTGCTCGTGCAGCCACACGATCGCTGCGAACACATCCCTGGTGAGGCTCGTGTCGCGAGCCTCCGGTGCGCGCCGGTACTCCACTGCGAGGAACGGCACTCCGGAGGACTCGACGTACCGGGAGATGATCGCGTCGTAGAGATCGAGGGTGCCGCACACCAACCCTCCCCCGTGGGAATAGACCACGGCGGAGCCAGGGGTCGAGCCCGCCCGGGTGTACCAGCGCAGGCTGAGCTCGTCGCCGTCCCAGGTCGTGGTCGAGTAGTTCGAAACGCTCACCGAAGGCGGGCGGGCCGCTGGCGCCACCGCGGCCATCAGCATCTCGGTGCGGGCGCGCAGCGTCTCCCAGTCCCCGCGGGCCGGCGGTGCGGGGCGACCAGCGGAAGCCGCCTGCTCCAGCACGGCTTTGATCTCGGGATCGTACGACAGAGATGTCATGGCATGAACCTCCGGTGCTCGCGGGCCAGCACTCCTGCGGCTGAGCGATCCACCCGCCGTGCTCTCGACTCCGGCGGGGCGAACTTCTTGCGACTCACGGCGAACATCTCACGCAATCTAGCCCAGATGTCTTATTCATTACAATGATGATGACCATTGGGGGCGCGAGAACCCTCACTCGTCGTCCGGCATCGCAACATCCCCCGTGCACCTGCGCGATCACACGCCTCGCGCGGGCCACGACGGACGAGTCGGGGATGAGCCGACGGAATGAGCATCGCGGCGAGCTCGCCGTTGCACCGGGGAGTCCCACGGGATTTCCAATGGCAGTAGCCATTGTTTCGCTGCAGGTCACAGACCTGCGGTGGAGCCGCCTGTCGGAATCGAACCGACGACCTTTTCATTACGAGTGAAACGCTCTACCGACTGAGCTAAGGCGGCCAAGGTCCGCCGGGGATCGCCCGTCGAACCAAGAGGAGAGTCTACCGGGTGGTCGTGGCAGCCGCGCACCACCCCGGTCACCGTAGAATCTCACCCGTGACCGACACGACGCAGGCAGAGCTCGACGAGATCCGCGCGAGCATCGACAACATCGACGCCGCCCTCATCCACGTGCTGGCCGAGCGGTTCAAGTACACCAAGCGCGTGGGTCGCCTGAAGGCCGAGCACGATCTGCCGCCCTCGGATCCGGCCCGCGAGGAGCGTCAGATCGCGCGCTTGCGGACCCTGGCGATCGACGCCGATCTCGACCCGGCGTTCGCCGAGAAGTTCCTCAACTTCATCATCGCCGAGGTCATCCGCCACCACGAGAGCGCGCGCAGCTAGCCGCGCCAAGGGGACGGATCTCTCGGCGTTCGTGCAGTCCTGGCTACCGAAACGCAGAAAGATCGGTCCCCCGCCGTGCCCGCCGGCCCGCAAGCCCGGCCCGGCTGCCGGGCGGCGGTCAGGACTCCTTGCAGACCGTGCCGTTCTTGGGCGCCTTGCCCTTGACCAGGTAGTTGTCGACGATCTTGACGATGCACTTGTTGCCCGAGACGTACGCCGTGTGGCCGTCGCCCTCACGGGTGAGCAGCACGCCGGAGTCGAGCTGGGAAGCGAGGGCCTGCGCCGACTCGTAGGGCGTCGCGGGGTCGCGGGTCGTGCCGATCACCAGGATGGGCGGAGCGCCCTTGGCATCGATGTCGGGCAACGGGTTGGTGGCCTTGATCGGCCAGTCGCTGCAGCCCAGCGCGCCCCAGCCCAACGAGGCGCCGAAGACAGGTGAGGCCTTCTCGAAGCGCGGCAGCTCGGCCTTCGTCTCGTCCACCGTCAGGCCCTTGCCGCCCGCATCGAGGCAGTTGACCGCGTAGATCACCTGGCCGCCGTTGGTGGCGTAGGAGCCGTCCTGGTTGCGCTCGAAGTAGGCGTCGGACAGGGCCATCAGCACCGAGCCGTCACCGTCGAACGCGGCCCGCAGCGCCTGCGTGAGGTAGTCCCAGGTCTGCTGGTCGTAGAGGGTGACGGCGATGCCGTAGAACGCATTGCCCTCGGTCAGCTCGCGGCCGTCGGGGAGCTTGAGCGGCTTCTGGTCGAGCTGGTCGAGCAGCGTGGCGATCTTGGCCATGCCGGCCTCGGCGTTGTCGCCGAGCGGGCAGTTCGACTGCTTCACGCAGCTCTTCACGTACGCCTCGAGGGCGCGCTGGAAGCCGGTGGTCTGGGCGAAGCTGCTGCCGACCGCGTCGAGGGTCGGGTCAACCGCACCGTCGAGCACCATGCGGCCCACCTTGTCGGGGAACAGCTCGGCGTAGACCGCGCCGAGCTGCGTGCCGTAGGACGCACCGAACCAGTCGAGCTTCTTGCGACCGAGCAGGGCCCGGACGACGTCCATGTCACGGGCCGCCTCGACCGTCGAGACGTGGGCCGCGAGCGGGCCGGAGTTGGCGAGGCAGGCCTCGCCGAGGGTCTCCGAGCTCTTGCGCAGCGCCGTGATCTCGGCGTCGTCGTCGGGATCGGGGTCGGTGGCCACGAACTTGTCGAACTCCTTGGGCGGCAGGCACTTCAGGGGCGAGCTCTCACCGACGCCACGAGGATCGACGCCCACGATGTCGTACATGTCGCGGACACTCGACCCCAGCTGCTCGACCATTCGATCGGAGAAGTCAAGGGCCGACCCGCCGGGGCCGCCGGGGTTGACGAACAGGCTGCGGGTGGCGTCCTTGCCGGGGTGGACCTTGACCCGGATGCGGGTGGTGTCACCGTCCGGCTTGACGTAGTCGATCGGCACCGTCACCCACGCGCACTCCGCGTCGCCGCACGAGCTCCAGCTCACCTTCTGGTCGTAGAACTTCTCCAGCCCCTTGGGCGCGGGCGCGTCGACCGGCTTGGGCGCCGAGAAGCTGGTGTCGTCGCGGGTCGCGAACGCGGCGTAGACCGCGATGCCGACGAGGAGGGCGAGGACGGTGGCGACCACGAGGGTCGTACGTGCACGGGTCACCGGCGAAGTCCCATCATCATGCGTTCGAGGGCGAGGAGCGGGGCCGCGTTGGCGGTCAACGACTCCCTGCACTCGACGATGGCATCGATGGCGCCGATCGTCGACTCGGGGGTCCACACCTGGGCCATCTCGGCGACGTCGGCGGCGACGTCGGCGTTGACCAGGTCGATGCCGGTCGCGCACTGGACGGTCAGGACGTCGCGGCAGAACGACAGCAGGTCGAGCAGCACCCCGTCGATCCCGTCGCGGGTCAGGCGGGTGCGGCGACGCTTCTGGTCCTTCTCCAGCGCCGACACCGCTCCGGCGAAGCCGGCCGGACGGCGGCCTCGCTCCTCCACGCCCCACGCCTGGCGCAGATCGGCCAGCTCGCGCTCGTCGGCGGCGTCGCAGAAGTCGGCCGCACGGGCCGTGGCCTCGTCACTGATGCGCTGGGCGGCGGCCATGCAGTCGCCCAGCCCGTGGATCGAGACCGGGATCGACAAGATCGCGCGACGTCGTTCGCGGGCCGAGCTGTCACGGGCCAGGCCCCGGGCCCGGCCGATGTGGCCCTGGGACGCCGCAGCGACGGCCTGCGCCATCTCGGGCTCGATGCCGTCACGCTCGACGAGCAGCCGCGCGATCGCGGCCGTGCCGGGCGTGCGCAGGACGACCGAGCGCGAACGGGACCGCAGGGTGATCATGACGTCCTCGGCCGAGGGCGCGCAGAGCATCCACACGGTGTGCTTGGACGGCTCCTCGATCGCCTTGAGCAGCGCCGCGGCGGCCTGGTCGGTCAGCCGGTCCGCGTCCTCGACGACCAGGACCTGCCAACGGCCGAGGGCTGGCCGCAGCGAGGACGCCCGGACGTACTCGCGGATGCCGTCGACACCGATCGTCAGGCCCTGGGTCGTGATGACCGTGATGTCGGGGTGGCTGCCGGCGCGGGCGCTGGTGCACGAGTGGCAGTGCCCGCAGCCGCCCTGCTCGCACTGGAGCGCAGCAGCGAACGCGAGGGCCGCGTTGGACCGGCCGGAGCCCGGCGGCCCCGTGAACAGCCACGCGTGGGTCATCGAGCGGCCCTCGCCGCCGGCCGAGGCGACCGCGGAGCGCAACGTCTCCACGACCGGCTCCTGGCCGACCAGGTCGGTCCACACGTCGGTCACGGTCATCGGTCGACCTGCTTCAGCAACGGCTCGACGGCCTCGCGGATCGTGCGGTGGATCTCGTCGGGCGTGCCGCCGCCGGTCACGACGAGGTAGTGGTCGGGGTCGGCGGCAGCCAGATCGAGGAAGTGCCGGCGCACCCGCTGGTGGAACTCGAGCGGCTCGGACTCCATGCGGTCGGCGCCCTCGAACCGGGCGTGGCCGATCGCCGGGTCGATGTCGAGCACGATTGTCAGGTGCGGCCGCAGGTTGGACGTCGCCCAGCGCGCGACGCTCTCGAGCTCGGCGAAGTCAAGGTCACGACCGGCCCCCTGATACGCGAGGGTCGAGTCGACGTAGCGGTCGGTGAGCACCACGGCCCCGGCGGCGAGCGCAGGCAGGACCACGCTGTCCACGTGCTCGGCCTTGTCGGCGGCGTAGATGAGCGCCTCGGCACGGGGCGACAGCTCGCCCGTGCCGTTGTCGAGGACGATCCCGCGCAGGATCGCACCGACCGGCGTGCCACCCGGCTCGCGGGTCAGCAGCACGTCGTGGCCGAGGCCCTCGAGCCACTCGACGAGCAGTGCGGCCTGGGTGGACTTGCCGGCGCCCTCCCCGCCTTCCAGAGCGAGGAAAACTCCGGTGTCGGTGAAGAGCGGATCCATGGGGTCGAGCCTAGTCGGCGTGGGGTGAGGGCCGGTGGACGCGGGCGACCAGCTTGTGTGGGGCGAGCAGGCAGTAGCTGTCGGTGAGCAGCTCGCCCACCTCGTCCCAGTCGGTCCACGGCCCCAGATGCACGCCCATGACGTTGCGGCCCCAGCCGAGTGCGTAGTACGGGTGCCCGGTCTCACGCAACGCGAGCAGCTCCTCGGCCGGCACGTGGAACGTCACGGCGGTCGCCTCGCCCTGGACGCCGAACGCCGTGCGCAACGTCGACGACGAGTCCGGGTCGACGGTCAGGACGTGCGCGAAGGTGCGTCCCCGCACGCGCCAGCGGACTCCGGTCCAGGCCTGCTGCTCGTACGCCTCGGGCAGCGCGAGACAGATCGACCGGACCCGGTCGAGCAGATCAGGAGGGACGTCCGCCATCCGACCACCCTAGGACCCGGCGCCGACACCCTCCTGCCGCTCGCCCGAGGTCAGCGTGATCTCTGCGTGCGGACGCGGCGAACCGCGACGCCGCCCGCTGCTCACGAGACGCCGTTGAGCCGGTCGACGGCGCCGAGGAGATCGCCCCGGTCGTAGTAGTCGACGGCCACGAAGTTGGGCCGTTGGCCCCGCTCCGCCTCGCACGCCTTCAGCCGGGGCCCCAGGACGTCCTCCGCGTTGACCTTCGCGGCGTCCGTGACGCGGGAGTCGAAGTTGCTCAGCCAGTGGTTGACGAGGAACAGGGAGGCGTCTGCCGGCCCCCGGAACCGCGTGCAGGTGAACTGCGAGGGCCGCCTGAACGAGTAGGGCGTGTCCTGGACCGCCGTGCGCGCGTCGATGAGCCACGGGTTCTCGGGCCCTCCGGAGGCGTTCTCCAGCAGGAAGACCACCCGTCGGCCCGAGTCGATCATCTCGCCGAGCGTCGGCCACGGCTGCCCCTCGACCGGTGTGTGGACGTACGACGCGAGGCCCGCGCGCTTGACCAGGGCGGCGGTGTCCTCGGGCGACACCTCGTCCTGCACGAAGAAGGTCACGACCTCGCGCGGGTGTCGGTCCAGCCAGGTCTTGACCTGGGCCATCAGCGGCTCCCAGTCCGTCGAGCCGAGCTCGCACAGCGCATGGCAGAGATACGGGCGGACCGGACCGGTGGGCGTGAGGTCGAGCGCGTCGCGGACCCGCAGCGCACTCTCCAGCACGCGGGTGCCGTACGTGGCCCTGGCCTCCGCGAGCGCCTTCTTGCGGTCGACGCCGGCATTGGCGATGACGTCTGGACGCTGGGTGCGCTGGCCGTTCCAGCTGTCGATCAACAGCACCCGGATGCCGTCGTCGAGCTGACGCAGGATGCCGTAGGGCTGCTCGGCCAGGAACCATCCGGGTTGGTCGGCCGCGGCCATCGAGTTGTGGGTGCCGGCGTAGGAGACCTCGTCGAACCTGCGGTCGCAGAGCTCGCGGTGGCCGTTGCAGGCCGTGCCGTCCGTGGCCGAGAACGCCGGGAGGTCGCGACCTGCCGGCCACGCCCCCACCACGAACGCAGCGACGAGCGCCGCCGCGCCTGCGAGCGCGGCGATCGGTCCGGCCCGGTCGACGAGACGCCGACGGTCCCGCCGGACCCGGTCGGGGCGTCGCGCGACCCACCAGGCGACGCCGACCCGCAGCAGCGACCGGACGCCGATCAGCACCAGCACGAGTCCGGCGATGCCTCCCACGAGCGAGAGCACCAGCAGGGGGCGCATCACGGTGAGCCCGCCGACCAGCACCAGGGCCCCACCGCGGAACAGCTCCGTCCGGGGCGTCGTGCCGGCGACGGAGAGCGTCCGCCACCCCCGTGAGGCGAGCGTCGCCGGATCGAGGTCGAGGCCAGGGCTCGCCACCACCCGCATCAGCAGTCCGGCCGCGGCGACCACCCCCGCCACGGCCCAGAACGAGCCGTCGAGCTCACGCCAGGCCGCGCCGACCAGCGCATCGCGGATCGAGTCGTCCTCGAGCCGCGACGCCCACCAGCTCGCGACCAGCAGCAGGACCACCAGGACGCCCGCGGCGCCCAGCGCGCCGGTCCCTGTCGCCCGGACCACCCCGCGCCACCCGCGCCGGTCGAGCGCCCCCGCCGCCACGAGCATCAACAGCCCCAGGACGGGCAGCACCTCGGCGAGCATGGCCACGTCGTCGGCCGCCCCGATGAGGTCGCCGGTGAACTCCTGCGCACCGATCGACGCGAGCGTCACGTCCAGGTCGGACGGGATCGCCGCCTCGGTCTGCGGTGCGAGGGTCGTGATCGCTGCGACCAGCAGCGCGCCGACGTCGGCGAGCCGCAGGATGACCTGGCCGTCGTCGTCGGACGTCAGGGCGTCGTGCAGCGGGGCCACCGTGCCGCGCACGACGGGCCCGAGCGCGGGACTGGCGACGAGCGCTGCGGACGCGGACTCCAGCAGCGGCCGCAGACCCGTGAGGTCCGGCTCCTGCGCCAGGATGCGCTCGGTGACGAGGAGGCCGACCTGGCGGGCCACCTGCGGGTCCTCCCGGACAGCGTCGACGTGCCCGGCGAACCGGCCGCCGTCCAGCACCTGGCGGTTGACGACCCCGGCCACGAGGCCGACCAGGAGCGCGACCGAGCCCAGCACGAGAAGTGCACGCGACAGGATCCTCACGACGGTCCTCCGGTCAGGGACAGACGCCCGCCCCCACTGTAAGGCGGAGGACCCCCGACCGGTCAGGCCTTCTTGGTCGTCGTCTTCTTGGCCGTGGTCTTCTTCGCAGCCGGCTTCTTGGTCGTCTTCTTCGCCGCCGTCTTCTTCGTGGCCTTCTTGGCGGTCTTCTTGCCGCCCTTCTTGGCCGGCCCCTTGGCCCGACGCTCGGCCAGCAGCTCGTACGCCCGCTCAGGCGTCAGCGTCTCCAGCGAGTCGTCCTTGCGCAGGGTCGCGTTGTACTCGCCGTCGGTCACGTACATGCCGAAGCGGCCGTCCTTCGCGACGACGGGTGCGCCGCTGACGGGGTCGTTGCCGAGCTCCTTGAGCGGTGCGGCCGCCGCCTTGCGCCCGTACGTCTTGGGCTGCGCGTAGATCGCCCGGACCTCGTCCTCGGTGATCGTCAGGAGCTGCTCCTCGCGCTCCAACGACCGGGAGTCGGTGCCCTTCTTGAGGTAGGGACCGTAGCGGCCGTTCTGGGCCGTGACCTCGGTGCCGTCCTCGTCGACGTAGACCACGCGCGGCAGGGTGAGCAGCTGCACGGCCTGCTCGAGCGTGACAGTGTCGAGATCCATGCTCTTGAACAGGCTCGCGGTGCGCGGCTTGTCGGCCTTCTTGGCGTCGTCCGGCAGCGCCTCGGTGACGTAGGGCCCGTAGCGGCCGTTCTTGGCCGTGATCATCAGACCGGTCTCGGGGTGCTTGCCCAGCTCCTTCTCCACGCCCGTGGGCGAGGACAGCAGCTCCTTGGCCTTGTCGAGGGTCAGCTCGTCCGGCGGCAGGTCGTCGGGCACGTTGGCGCGCGTCGGGACCTTCTTGCCCTCGGCGTCCTCGGTGTACGGCGGCCCCTCGACGTACGGTCCGTAGCGGCCGACCCGCAGGTCGATGTCCTCGCCGATCGGGAACGTGGCCAGGCCACGCGCGTCGATGTCGGGAAGGTTCTCGATCAGCCGCTTGAGGCCCGTGTTGCCCTCCCCCGAACCGGTCCAGAAGCCGGTGAGGACGTTGAGCCGGTCCTCGCGACCGTTGGCGACCTCGTCGAGGACGTCCTCGAGCTCGGCGGTGAAGTTGTAGTCGATGAGTCGCGGGAAGTGCTGCTCCAGGAGCCGGATGACCGAGAACGCGATCCACGCCGGCACCAGGGCGGTGCCCTTCTTGTAGACGTAGCCACGGTTCTGGATCGTGCCGACGATCGACGCGTACGTCGACGGGCGACCGATCTCGCGGGTCTCCAGCTCGCTGATGAGCGAGGCCTCGGTGAAGCGGGACGGGGGCTTGGTCTCGTGGCCGGCCTTGCCGAGCTCGGCGGCCGTGACGGTCTGGCCCTGCGACAGGTTCGGCAGCTTGATCTGCTGGTCGTCGCCCTCGGCCTCCGCGTCGTCGTTGGACTCGACGTACGCCTTGAGGAAGCCGTAGAACGTGATCGTGCGGCCCGACGAGCTGAAGACGACGTCCTCGCCGGTCGTGGCGGTCGCACCGATGCGGATCGAGACCGAGTTGCCCTTGGCGTCGTTCATCTGCGAGGCGATCGTGCGCTTCCAGATGAGCTCGTAGAGCCGCAGCTCGTCGCCGCTGAGGCCGGTCTGCTTGGGCGTCTTGAACGACTCGCCGGCGGGCCGGATCGCCTCGTGCGCCTCCTGCGCGTTCTTGACCTTGCTGGCGTAGACCCGCGGCTTCTCCGGCAGGTACTCCTTGCCGTACAGCTCGAGCACCTGGGCGCGGGCACCGTCGAGCGCAGTCTGCGACAGCGTCGTGGAGTCGGTGCGCATGTAGGTGATGTGCCCGTTCTCGTACAGCCGCTGGGCGACCTGCATCGTGCGGGCGGCCCCGAACCCGAACTTGCGCGACGCCTCCTGCTGCAGGGTCGTCGTGCGGAACGGCGCGTAGGGGCGGCGTGTGTAGGGCTTCTCCTCGACCGAGCGAACGGTGAACGCCTGGTCGGCGAGCGCGTCGGCCAGGGCACCGGCCTGGGCCTCGTCGAGGTGGGCGACCTTGTCGGACGTCAGCGCGCCGGTGTTGTCGAAGTTGCTGCCCGAGGCGATGCGCTTGCCGTCGAGGCTGAACAGCTTGGCCGGGAACCGCTGCGGGTCGAAGCCCTCGCCGGCGTCGAACGTCGCCTCGAGGTCCCAGTAGGACGCGACGTGGAACGCCATCCGCTCACGCTCGCGCTCGACGACCAGGCGCGTCGCGACCGACTGGACGCGGCCCGCGGACAGGCCGCTCATGACCTTCTTCCACAGCACAGGGCTGACCTCGTAGCCGTAGAGGCGGTCGAGGATGCGGCGGGCCTCCTGCGCGTCGACGAGGTCCATGTCGATGTCGCGGGGGTGGGCGATCGCGTACTGGATCGCGTCCTTGGTGATCTCGTTGAAGACGATGCGCTTGACCGGCACCTTCGGCTTCAGCTCGTCGTAGAGGTGCCACGCGATGGCCTCGCCCTCGCGATCCTCATCTGTTGCCAGGACGAGCTCGTCGGCGTCCTTGAGGAGCTTCTTGAGCTTGGTCATCTGCGACTTCTTGTCCGCGGAGACGACGTAGATCGGCTCGAACGCGGAGTCGATGTTGACGCCGAGACGCGCCCAGGACTCGCCCTTGAAGGCGGCCGGCACCTCGTCGGCACCGCGCGGAAGATCGCGGATGTGGCCCACGGAGGCGTCCACGACATAGCCGTCCCCGAGGTAGCCCGCGATGCTGCGGACCTTGTTGGGGGACTCGACGATGACGAGACTGGTCACGGTGTTCTCTCCTGATTGGTCAGACGGTGGTCACCGTAGCGCGTGCTGTCAAGACAGAATCCACCGCCGTGCCCCGGGGCCTCGACCGGGCTTGGACGGTCCTGGCTGTCCGTGCTGAGTGAAACAATGGGACGCGTGGGGTTCTCCGGGTATGCGCAGCTGTGGGCCGACCGGAAGGTCCGGGCCCTGTTCGTCGCCGCCTTCTTCGCTCGCATCCCCGCGCTCGCCGCACCTCTGGTCCTGACGCTGTACGTCGTCGACGAGCTGGGCGGCGACTACAAGCAGGCCGGTGTCATCGCCGCGGCCACGACGATCGGTGCCGGCATCGGCTCGCCGTGGCGCGGACGACTGATCGACCGGCTCGGCATCCGCCGCGCGATCGTGCCCTCGATCGTCATGATCGGGCTGCTGTATCCCCTCGCGACGATCGCCACGTACGCGTGGCTCGTCCCGATCTCGGTGCTGATGGGACTCTTCCTCATCCCGATCTTCTCGATCGTGCGGCTGTCGCTGAGCGTCATGGTCGAGGAGCGTCAGCGGCGCACCGCGTTCTCGGCCGACTCGATCGTCGCCGAGGCGAGCTTCATCATCGGCCCGGCGGTGGGTGCGCTGCTGGTCACCCAGGTCAGCGCCGCCGCGGCGCTGTACGCGATCGGCGCGTGCGAGGTCGTCGCCGGCGTGATCTTCCTGGTGCTCGACCCGCCGACGCGGTCGGTGACCGCGGCGCCCGCGACGGAGGAGACCGCACCTGCACCTGCCTCGACCTCCTTCGTGTCAGCGCCCCTCGTGTTCCTCTTCCTCCTGTCCGGCGGCGCGATGGCAGCCCTGTTCGGCACCGACCTCGGTGTCGTGGCCGAGCTGCGCGAGCTGGACGAGGTCGGCTCGGTCGCCATCGCGTACGGCGCATGGGGTCTGTCGTCACTCGTCGGCGGACTGGTCTACGGCTCGCTGACCCGGTCGGTCCGTCCGACGTTCCTGTTGCTCGCGCTGGGAGTCGCCACGATCCCGGTCGGACTCGCCGGCGGTGTGGTGTCGCTGTCGCTGCTGGTCATCCCGGCCGGGCTGTTGTGCGCCCCGACGATGACCGCGGCCGCCGAGTGGATCGCCAAGCTCGTCCCGGAGGAGCGCCGCGGCGAGGCGATGGGCTGGCAGGGCACCGCGTACACGATCGGCGGGGCGGCGAGCTCTCCCGTGATCGGAGCGGGCATCGACGGCGTCGGCGCCTGGGGCGGTTTCGTGATCGGCGGCTCGATCGCGACGGCGATCGCCGTCGTCGTGCTGATCGCGCAGATGGTCCCCCGCTGGCGTCCCACCCCGGAGATGGCCACGATCGAGGGGGTGTCGCGATGATCCTGCGCGACGCCGCGCCGTCCGATGTCGCCGACCTGCTCGCGATCCACAACGAGGCGGTCCGCGACACCACGGCGATCTGGGACGAGACCGAGACCGATCTCGCCGAGCGCAGCGCCTGGCTCGAGGGACGCCTGTCGGCAGGCTTCCCCGTCCTGGTCGTCGAGATCGAGGGCGCCGTGGTCGGCTACGCGTCGTACGGCCCCTGGCGGCCGAAGACGGGCTATCGCCACACGGTCGAGGACTCGCTCTACGTCCGGTCGTCGCACCAGGGCCGGGGCCTGGCCTCGATCCTGCTCGACGCCCTGATCGCGCGGGCACGTGAGGCCGGTCTGCACCGCATGGTCGCGATGATCGAGTCGACCAACACCCTCTCGGTCGGCCTGCACGAGCGGCGCGGCTTCCGGACCGCCGGCGTGCTGACGCAGGTCGGGTCGAAGTTCGGCCGCTGGCTCGACCTCACCGTCATGCAGCTCGATCTCGACCGCTGACGGAGCATCGTGTGCGCCACGACGGCCGCCTGCCGTGGGTCACACCAGGAAGCCCTCCTCGACGAGCTCGCGGACGACCGGGGCGTACGTGCTGCGGAGCTCACCCGCGTCCCGGCCCAGCAATGAGGCCAGGGCGTCCAGGATCTGCCCGGAGGTGAGGTCACCGTCGCTCGCACCGACGAGTCCAGCCTCGACGGTGTCGACCTGGCGCACGCGGCGCACGCCGTGCTGGAGCCGGATGACGATGCTCTCCGGGTCATCGGCTCCCGCGGCGCCACGTGTCTCCTGGACCAGGTCGATGGCCTGGCGGAACGTCCGGTCGAGCAGCTCGACGTCGCCGATGCCGCGCAGCGCGTCGACCCGGTCGCCCCACGCGGCGACGGCCGGACCGACCGGCTGCGCGATCTCCCCGGTCCACTCCTCGAGGCGGCGCACCGGCTCCTTCGAGGTCTTGCGCAGGCTGAGCCACCCGAAGCCGACTGCCTCGATGCCCTCGGCCTCGAACCAGTCCAGCCACGCGTCGTAGCGCTGGACGTAGTCGGCGGTGCCGGCGAGCCCGGCGTCCGCGAGCCACATCTCGACGTACGCCGCCGGGTCGACGAGCTCGCGCTGCAGGATCCAGGCGTCCAGGGGCTGGCCGTCGAGCCACTGGCCGAGGTCGTCCTGCCAGTCGACGCCGCGGTGGTGGGCCCAATTCGCGAGGATCTGGCACCAGCCGCCCTCGTCGAGGTGCGTCGCGGCGTTCTCGACCAGGTGCCGCACGACGCTGTCGCCCGGCATCCCGGAGTCGCGGTAGACCAGCACCTGGCTGCCGGGCGGGGAGATCACGAACGGCGGGTTGGTCGCGATCAGGTCGAAGGTCTCGCCGGCCACGGGCTCGAAGAGGCTGCCGTCGCGGACGTCGATGTCGGCGCCGTTGAGCGCCGCGGTCAGGCGCGCCATCGCCAGGGCTCGCGGGTTGACGTCGGTCGCGACGACCTCGCTCGCGTGCTGCGCGAGGTGCAGCGCCTGCACGCCGCAGCCCGTGCCGAGGTCGAGCGAGCGTCCAACCGGGCGGCGGATCGTGAGCTGCGCGAGCGAGGAGGACGCCTCGCTGATCCCGAGGACGTACGAGGGATCCATGGGCGCCTGGCGACCGTCCAGGCCCGACGTCGGGTCGCACACGATCCACCAGTCGTGGTCCTCGTCGCCGTACGGCCGGATGTCGACGAGCGCACGCACCTCGTCGCCCGACACCGCGAGCAGGTCCGCCGCGGCAAGGGGCTCCACCAGGCCCGGCAGCGCCGCGTCGGCGCGCGCCCGGTCGACCGGCGCCTGCAGCGCGAAGAGCCGCACGAGGGTGGCGAGATCACCACCCCCACGGGTCGCACGGAGGGCAGGGGTCGTCTGGTTGCGCCCGAGGGCACGATGGGCGTCGTCGCCCAGGAGCGCATAGACCGCGTCGACCGTGAAGTTGGCGCGGGTCAGGGCGTCGCGGAGCGGGGGCACGTGCTGGTCGTCGATCACTCCCCCAGCCTCCCAGACGCACGAACGGCGCAGGCCCCGTGACAGGGTCTGCGCCGTTCGTGAGCGGTGCTCTAGCTCGTCGCGATCTCCTCCGGCTCCGCGATCGCCGTGGTGTCGAGCGCGATCGGACGACGCTTGGAGATGTAGACCGCCGCCACGATGATGACCACGGCCACGCCCGCGATCGTGTAGCGGATCGGGTCGCTCGCATCGTCGCCGTACGAGTACTTGATGATGAGCGGTGTCGCCAGCAGGGCGACCAGGTTCATGACCTTGAGCAGCGGGTTGATCGCCGGACCGGCGGTGTCCTTGAACGGATCGCCCACGGTGTCACCGATGATCGTCGCCTCATGGGCGGGCGACCCCTTGCCACCGTGGTTGCCGTCCTCGACGAGCTTCTTGGCGTTGTCCCACGCTCCGCCGGAGTTGGCGAGGAACACCGCCATCAGCACGCCCGTGCCGATCGCGCCGGCGAGGTAGCCGCCGAGCGGACCGATGCCCAAGCCGAAGCCCACCGCGATGGGCGCGAAGATCGCCAGGATGCCCGGCGTCGCGAGCTCCCGCAGCGAGTCGCGCGTGCAGATGTCGACGACCTTGCCGTACTCGGGGCGGCCCGTCCCCTCCATGATCCCGGGGATCTCGCGGAACTGGCGGCGGACCTCGTAGACGACCGCGCCGGCCGCGCGGCCGACGGCGTTGATCGCGAGGCCGGAGAAGAGGAACACCACCGCCGCACCGAGGATCAGCCCCACGAGGATGCTCGGATCACCCACATTGAGGACGCCCAGCCATGCGTACGTCTCGATGATGCTGAGGTCCGCAGCGTCCGGGGAGCTCGTGACGCCGGACGCCTCGATCGCGGTGCTGATCGAGCTGCTCAGGGAGCCGAACAACGCCGTCGCGGCCAGGACGGCCGTCGCGATCGCGATCCCCTTGGTGATCGCCTTGGTGGTGTTGCCGACGGCGTCGAGCTCGGTGAGGATCTGCGCGCCCTCCTCGTCGACGTCGCCCGACATCTCCGCGATGCCCTGGGCGTTGTCGCTGACCGGGCCGAAGGTGTCCATCGCGACGATGACACCGACCGTGGTGAGCAGTCCGCATCCTGCGAGCGCGACGGCGAACAGCGCCACGACGAGCGATCCGCTGCCCAGCAGGAACGCCCCGAACACGGCTGCGCCGATGACGATCGCGGTGTAGACCGCCGACTCGAAGCCGACCGAGAGGCCGGACAGGATGACCGTCGCGGCACCGGTGAGCGACGTCTTGCCGACGTCCTTCACCGGTCGCGTCTCGGTGCCGGTGAAGTAGCCGGTCAGTGCCAGGATCACCGCGGCCAGCACGATGCCGATCAGCACCGCGATGATCGCGATGAGGCGGGGGTTGGCGTCGAGACCAGGAGCGACCAGACCCTGCTGCTGACCGACCGTGACGATCAGGGACTGCGTGTCGATGCCCGGCAGCGAGGCGTCGCTGAACTTCGACGGCAGCAGCAAGAAGGCCGCGCCGATGGACGCGACCGCCGAGACCAGCGCGGTGATGTAGAAGGAGCGGTTGATGGTCGTGAGCCCGCCCTCGTTGGGCCGGGGCTTGGTGATGAAGACGCCGAGGATGGCGGTGAGCGCGCCGATGGCCGGGATCACGAGCGGGAAGACCAGACCGACCTCGCCGAATGCGACGGAGCCGAGGATCAGGGCCGCGACGAGTGTCACGGCGTACGACTCGAAGAGATCGGCCGCCATGCCGGCGCAGTCGCCGACGTTGTCGCCGACGTTGTCCGCGATCGTGGCGGCGTTGCGCGGATCGTCCTCGGGGATGTTCTGCTCGACCTTGCCGACCAGGTCGGCCCCCACGTCGGCGGCCTTGGTGAAGATGCCGCCGCCGACGCGCATGAACATGGCCAGCAGGGCAGCGCCGAAGCCGAATCCCTCCAGCACGACGGGCGCGTCCCCGGTGTAGATGAGCACGATCGTGCCCGCGCCGAGGAGGCCGAGGCCGACCGTCATCATGCCGACCGTGCCTCCGGTGCGGAACGCGATGCGCATCGCGACCTCGCGGCCCTCGGTCTGTGCCGCCGCCGCGACGCGGATGTTGGCCCGCGTCGCGAGCCACATGCCCAGGTAACCGATCAGCGCGGAGAAGCCCGCGCCGGCCACCAGTGCGACGTAACGCCCGATCTTGATCTTCCAGTCGTTGTCCCATCCCAGCACGGCCGCGTCGAGCGCGATCAGCATCAGCAGCGCGATGACTGCAAAGACGGCCAACGTCTTGAACTGTCGGCTCAGATAGGCAGAGGCACCCTCTTGGACGGCCTGCCCGATCTCCTGCATCTTCGCGGTGCCCTCGGACGCCTTGAGGACCTGAGAGCGGAAGACCCCCGCCAGGACCAGCGCGAGAGCACCGATCGCGACGACCGCGTAGAGGTAGAACGAGTTCTTGTCGGAGAAGTCGAGGTCCCCGCCCACTGCCGCAACCACCGTCGCGTTCGCCATGAAAATCCCTCCCGAGGATCGGCAACAACGTGCCGCGGGCTGAGGACAGTCCGCGTGACGCAGGTTACATGCCGCGCAGGGGTGGGAGTGTGATATCGGTCACGCCGGTGTGGCGCGGGCGTCCTCGATCGAGGAGTGCAGGCCGAAGACCTTGTCCAGACCCGTGATCTGGAAGATCTTGAGGATCCGCTCCTGGGTGCAGACGATGTCGAGCGATCCGCCGTCGGCGCGGACCCGCTTGAGCGCTCCCACCAGGACGCCGAGGCCGGTGGAATCCAGGAAGTCGACGCGCTGGACGTCGATGATGAGCTTGGTGTGACCTGCCTCGACGGCGGTCACGATCGCCTCGCGCAGACGAGGCGCCGTGTAGACGTCGATCTCGCCCCCGACCTCGATGATCTCGAAGTCGCCGTCCGTGCGGGACGTCAGTGCCAGCTCCATCGACGATCTCCCTGTTCTGTTCTGCGCTCGTCACCTCCATCAAATCACGAACCCGGCCCACCCGCCGGGGCGCGTACGCGGTCGGGACGTGGCGGTCATGGCCGCTCTGGGAGACTCAGCGGGTGGACCCTGCCGACCTCGTGCTGCGCTACGGCGAGCGAGTGACGCACGTCGAGCGCGTCCCGGCCCGTGAGGCGGTCGTCGAGCCGTGGCCCGAGTGGATCGACCCGGCCGTGCGCGAGATGTACGCCGCGGAGGGGATCGACAGCCTGTGGGGCCACCAGGCCGAGGCGCTGCACCACGTCCACGCGGGCCGCCACACCGTCATCTCGACCGGCACGGCATCGGGGAAGTCATTGGCGTTCCAGGCTCCCGCGCTGACCGGGCTGGCTGCCGGGCGTACGGGGAGCGCGCTGCGGGGCAACCGCATGCCCACGGTGCTGTACCTCGCCCCCACCAAGGCCCTGGCCGCCGATCAGCTGCGCCGGCTCGCAGGCGCGTCGGCGTTCGCGCGGCCGGCGACGGTCGACGGCGACAACTCGCGTGAGGAGCGCGCCTGGGCACGTGACCACGCGAACTACCTGCTGACCAACCCCGACACGCTGCACCACTCGATCCTGCCGGCCCACGCGCGCTGGACGCGCGTGCTGGGCGGGCTCACGCATGTCGTGGTCGACGAGTGCCATCACTACCGCGGTGTCTTCGGCGCGCACGTGGCCCACGTGCTGCGCCGGCTCCGCCGGATCTGCGCGTACTACGGAGCCGATCCCACGTTCGTGCTCTCTTCGGCGACCGTCGCCGATCCCGAGGTCTTCGCGTCCCGGCTCACGGGCCTGGACGTCGTGCCGGTGACCGAGGACTCGTCCCCGCACGCCGCCCGCACCATCGCGCTGTGGGAGCCGCCGATCATCCCAGGCGTCGACCCGGCCAACCCCGGCGTGGTGCGCAGGTCGGCGACGACCGAGGCGGGCGAGCTGCTGACCGACCTGGTCATCGGCAAGGTCCGCACACTGGCGTTCGTGCGGTCCCGCAAGGGGGCGGAGTCCGTCGCCGCGACCGCCCAGCGGCGCCTGGGCGAGGTCGACCCTGAGCTCGTCCGGCGGGTCGCGACCTATCGCGGCGGCTATCTGCCCGAGGAGCGGCGCGAGCTGGAGCAGCGCCTGCGCAGCGGGGACCTGCTGGGGCTCGCCAGCACCAACGCCCTCGAGCTCGGCATCGACATCGCCGGCCTGGACGCCGTGATCACGGTCGGCTTCCCGGGCACGCGCGCCGCGCTGCAGCAGCAGTTCGGCCGCGCCGGACGCTCGGGCCACGACTCGATCGGCATCCTCGTCGCCCGCGACGATCCGCTGGACACGTTCCTCGTGCACCACCCCGAGGCGTTGCTCGGCACCGCGGTCGAGGCCTCGGTCTTCGACCCCGACAACCCGTACGTCCTCGGCCCGCACCTCGCCGCCGCGGCGCAGGAGATCCCGTTGACCGAGGGCGACTTCGACCTGTTCGGGCCGCGGACCGCGGAGGGAGTCGCGGCCCTCGAGGCGGCGGGGTGGCTGCGCAAGCGGGCGGCGGGATGGTTCTGGACCAAGCGCGAACGGGCCAGCAACCTGGCCGACATCCGCTCCAGCGGCGGCCCGCCGGTGCAGATCGTCGACGCGACGACCGGACGACTGATCGGCACGGTCGACGGCGGCTCGGCGGACTCGACCGTCCACGAGGGGGCGGTCTACGTCCACCAGGGCGACGTCCACCTGGTCGACGAGTACGACCTGGAGCACGGCGTCGCGATGGTCCACCGCGACAACCCCGACTACTCCACGATGGCCCGGTCGGTCACCGAGATCACCGTGGTCGAGACCGAGCGGACCGAGCAGTGGGGCGCGGCCGCGATGTCGTTCGGCTCGGTCGAGGTGGTCAACCAGGTCGTGTCCTATCTCAAGCGCAGCACCGCCGGTGGCGGCATCCTCGGCGAGGAGCTGCTCGAGCTGCCCGCTCGTACGCTGCCGACGAAGGCCGTCTGGTGGACCCTCTCGGCCGAGGTCGTGAGCGCGACCCTCGAGACCGATGACGTGCCCGGATCGGCGCACGCGGCCGAGCACGCCGCGATCGGCCTGCTGCCGCTGCTCGCGACGTGCGACCGATGGGACATCGGCGGCGTCTCGACCGCCCTGCACCCCGACACGGGCACGCTGACCGTGTTCGTCTACGACGGCTATCCCGGCGGAGCGGGATTCGCCGAGCGCGGCTACGAGATGGCGGCCCGGTGGCTCCGGGTCACCCGTGACGCGATCATCGCGTGCGAGTGCCAGGACGGCTGCCCGTCGTGCGTCCAGTCGCCCAAGTGCGGCAACGGCAACGAGCCGCTCGACAAGGCCGGCGCCGTACGCCTGCTGGGCGCGTTCCTCGCGGACGCTCCCACCGACTGAACCCGCGTACCGAGTGGCGCAAACCCGCACCCGAGTGGCGCAGTTGCGGACGACGCGCCGTCCGATTTCCTTCACCTTGCGCCAGTCGCGGGGGCGGGGTCGAGGTAGAAGTCGGGGGCGGCCCGGGCCTTCTGCTCGGTGGACCAGGCGACGCCCCACCAGGGTGGGCGCTCGGCGCGTGCGGTCACGGTCGCCACGTCGTAGTCCATCCGGCAGGAGACCAGCTCGGCGTCGTTGCGCCGCGCGATGGCTCGCGCCGCCGAGCAGCCGTCCTCGCCCGCGACGCTCGCCTGGGACGCCGCGAGCGCCGCCAGGTCGGCGGCCGCCGCCACACGGTGCCGCATCCGGACGAGCCCCGCGACCTGGACCACGACCAGCGCCGCGATGACCAAGAGGGTTGCGATCGTCGCGGCGTGGACGGTCACGGCGCCCCGCTCTCCCCGCGTCACGGTGACTCCTGCGCGGCGACCGAGGTGGACTCCATGGTCCGCGCACCGATGCCGGAGAAGAACGGGATCGGCATGCGCGAGCGGACCCTCACCGTCACGACCACCGCACCCCCCTGCTCATCGACGCTCACCCGGGCACCGGTCGGGGCCTCGCGCTTGGCCACGGCCTCGGCCGACGACATCGACTCCCCACGGGCCAGCATCCGAGCGGACTCGCGCGACGCGTCCGCGATCCGCACCTGGGTCAGCCCGAGCGACACGATCCACAACAGAAGGAAGGCGAGAGCGACCCCCAGGGGCGCGATCGTCATCAGCTCGGCGGTGACCATGCCCCGTTCGCGACGCATCAGGCCCCGATGCCGAGGCGCGGCATCCCCGCGAAGATGGTGCGCCACGACAAGGCCTCCCTGATCCGCTCGAGGAGGCCGTCGAGCCACGGCCCGTCCACGCCCAGGGACGCGAGCTTGAACAGCGCCGTCGCCATCAGCACCGCGCCGATCGTGCCGATCGCATACTCCGCAGTCGCCATCCCGCGGTCGTCTCGACATGTCATGGAGATGTCCTTTCGTGGAAGGGCCGGGGCGACGCGCGGGGGTTGGCGCCGCCCCGGCCGGCATCAGAACGGGAGCAGGTCGGGGATCTTGGAGATGAGGTCCTCGACGAGGTCGCCGAACCACTCGGACTGGCCGACCTTCACCAGGACGCCGCCGATCGTGCAGGCACCGAGGGTTCCGACGGTGTACTCCGCGGTGGTCATGCCCTGCTCGGCCCGGGCGCGCAGCTTCTTCATGAGGTGTCCTTTCAGTGGGTGGATCTGTCATGGAGAAGATGTGGTCCACGGCGGCGGATCTGCGATCGGATCCGCGGCCTGGGGACGACGCGCCCCGGCCCCCCCGGCCTGTGGACGCCGCCGCTGCCTCACCACTGCAGGGACGAGAACGACGCGATCACCGTGGGGACGATGCCGATCAGGAAGAAGGCCGGCAGGAAACACGCGCCGAGCGGGGCCGCGGTCCGGACCCCGACCCTGCGGCTGCGCTCACGAAGACGTGCACCCCGCTCACGTCGCAGCTCGGTCGCGACCGTCGCGACGATCGCGGCCACCGGCATGCCCGAGGCCTCGGCGCGGCGGAACGCCCGCCCGACCGGTGCCAGCACCGCATCGTCCGCCACCCCGCGCCACACCGTGTCGGAGTCCGCAGCGATCGCGAGCCGTCCCGCGATCGCCCCGAGCTCGGGGCCCAGCGGGGCCGCAGTGGCCTCGGCCACCAGTGCGAACGCCGCGACAGGCGGCCGCCCGACCTCCAGGGCGGCCACCATGAGGTCGAGCGCAGCCGGCAGGGCGGCCTCCATCGCATCGGCCCGGGCACGGGCGGACGCCGACTCCAGACGCCCGACGGCGCGGTGGACGACGGGGGCGAGCGCGACCCCGGCGAGCAGACCGATCGGCACGCCCAGCAGGAGCACGGCGCCGAGCGGCGCCATCGCGGCGGCCACGAGACGAAGATCCACCGTGCGGGGCGGACCACCGGCTCCCAGCACCAGGCGGGCTCGGCGGGTCGGGGCAGCGGGCACAAGGCACCAGACGGCCGCGGCGGTGAGCAGCGCCGGGGTCATGGGGACATCTCCGCAGCGGACGCGATCCGCTCGACCCACGCGACACCGAGGCAGGCCAGGGCGCATCCCGCGGCGAGGCAGCCGACCCCGACCCAGGTCGTCGTGAGGACGGCGACGGGATCGCCGCCCATGCCGGAGCCGAGGCCGAGGCCCACGACCGGGAGCACCGCCATGAGGCGCCCGGTCGCGCGAGCGGGGCCGGCACCCGCCTGCACCTCACGTTCGACCTCCCGCCGGTCGCGCACCGCGTCCTCGAGCCGTCCGAGCACCATCGCGAGGGGCGCGCCCGACCTCTCGGCCACGTGCCACGCCGCGGCCACCTCGAGCAACGCCTCCCGCCCCGTGGCCGCGGACGCCTCCCGCAGCGCAGCAGGGACGTCGGCACCGAGATCCGCGGCCCGCGCCGCGGGGGCCAGGAAGTCGAAGTCCGCCGCGAGACCCGACAGCGTGCGGACGGGCAGCAAGCCCGCCCGCAGCTCGGCCGCGAGCAGGCCGAGCACCTCGGCGACCTCGGCCCGCCTGCGGCGCACGAGGTCGTGCCGGCGGGACGCGCCCAGCAGGCGTACGGCGAACACACCGATCCCCACCACCGTCCCGGCCAGCACCAGCCGCGGCCCCCGCACCTGCCCGGCCAGGGACAGGACGACGACCGCGACGCCCGCGGCTGCGACCCGGTGGCGCGACACCTCGACCGCCCGCCGGCCGAGCCGGTGACGCAGGAGCCACCGCCCCGGCGGACGCCACAGCAGCATCGCCGCGACCACCGAGACGGCAGCAGCGAGCCTCATCCAAGCACCTCGAGAAGCCGTGCGTGGGCGGGCCCGGGCCGGGCCTCTCCGGGCGCGAAGGTCAGGGCCGTGCGGCACGAGACCACCCCGCCGGACGCTCGGTCGGTCGCCGCCACCTGCTCGACGACCCGGCGTCCGTCCGCGTGACGGGCGAGGTGGATCACGAGCTCGATGCTCGAGGCCAGCTGGCTGTGGAGCGCGTCCCGCGGCATGCCGGCCGCGACCCCGAGCGCCTCGAAGCGCGCCGGGACGTCCGCAGGCGCGTTGGCATGGACCGTGCCGCACCCTCCCTCGTGGCCGGTGTTGAGCGCGGCGAGCAGATCGACGACCTCGGCGCCGCGCACCTCGCCGACCACCAGCCGGTCGGGCCTCATGCGCAGTGCCTGCCGGACGAGATCGCGGACCGTCACGAGTCCCGCACCCTCGATGTTGGCGGGCCGGGCCTCCAGGCCGACCACGTGCGGATGGTCGGGCCGCAGCTCGGTGGAGTCCTCCACGACGACGATCCGCTCGTGCCGGTCCACCTCACCCAGCAGGGCTGCCAGCAGCGTGGTCTTGCCCGATCCCGTGCCGCCGGAGATCACGAACGCGGTGCGGGACGCGACGATCCGGCGAAGACATGTCAGGGCCTCCTCCGACAAGGAACCCGCCGCGTGCAGCTGGTCGAGGGTGAACGTCCGACGGGCGGGGACGCGCAGCGACAGCGCGGTGCCCGGACGGGCCAGCGGAGCGAGCACGGCGTGCAGCCGGGTGCCGTCGGCGAGCCGGGCGTCGACCCACGGACTGGCGTCGTCGAGCCGGCGACCCGCCTGGGCGGCCAGCCGCTGCGCCAGTCGGCGCACCTCCGCCTCGTCCGCGAACCGGACCGAGGAGACCTCCAGCCCGCGGCCGCGGTCGACGTAGACCGCATCGGGCCCGTTGACCAGCACGTCCGTCACCCCCGGCAGGGCCAGCAACGGATCGAGCACCCCCGCGCCGCGCGTCTCGCTGCGGAGCTGGTCGACGAGCGCCAGCACGGTGTCGGAGCCGGCCAGCTGGTTCTCGGCCCGCAGCGCCTCCGCGACGCTGTGCGCGGTCGGGTCGGCCGCGTCCGCCGCGAGCCGGCGACGCACGCGCTCGATCATCGGCACCTCGGTCACGGACGGTCCATCCCGAGGGCGTCGAGCACTGCCGACGCCGTACGCCGCACGGTCCGCGACCGGGCCGGTCCCTGGCCGCGATCGACCGCCGCGCGCAGCCGTCGGTCGTGGCCGAGGCGCACCAGGACCGGCAGGTCGAGCGCCTCGGCGACCGCGACCGGGCCGATGCCGCCACGGCGGGCGACCGTCACGAGGGCGACCGCGGGCGCGCTGCGGCGCAAACGCTCGAGGACCGCACGGGCGGCGAGCGCGGCGCCGATCTCCTCGGGCACCAGCAGCAGGGTCAGGACCGACCGGCCGACCAGGTCGGCGCCGGTGGGGTCCAGCTGGCGGGCGACGTCGACCGCGACGAGGTCGAAGCCCTTCACGGCCGCCGTGACCACCGCGGGCAGCGACGGCGGCAGCGGCCCGCGGTCGTCACGCGCCCACGACAAGGTGGCCACGCCGCGATGGACCGGCAGCACGTCGGTCAGCGAGCCCGCGTCGATCCGCCCGCGCGTGGTGGCGAAGTCGTGCCAGCGCAGACCCGGCGTGCGCTCGGCGCCGAGCACGATCTCGAGCCCGCCGCCCAGGGGATCGGCGTCGAACGCCAGCGAGTGGAATCCGCGCCGCCCGGCCATCACCGCCAGCGCGGCCGTCAGCGTGGACGCCCCCGCACCGCCCGACCCGCCCACCACGCTGACGACGCACGCCTCGTCGCGCCCGTCGAGCGCCGACGCCAGCGCCGCCAGCACCCGGTCCTCCTCGAGCAGCCCGCACACCGCCGCCGCGCCCAGCTCGACGGCGACCCGCCAGCACCCCGAGGGCTCCCGCGCGACGATCACGACGTGCTCGCGGCGGGTGACCCCCGAGCCGGCCAGCGCGTCGGCCAGGTCCTCGCCGACCATCACCGCGGACGCTGCGCGCCACGACCTGCGGGCCGTCGTGGCGTCGCGCGCCACGTCGGGGCTCGTGCCCAGCGCGGCACACCATCGCCGGGCCAGGTCGATCACCTGCTCGTCCGCGGTAGCGATCAACGGGCCCGGGGCATCGGTCATGCGTACGACGATCGTGCCCCCGCACGGGAGGCGAAACCGGCCGCCACGCGCCTGTGGACGGCCAAGCGTCCGCGATGCTCATGTGGACGGCCCTATCCTGAGGGGGTGAGCCCGACGCGGACTGCGGCATTCTTCGACCTGGACAAGACGATCATCGCGAAGTCGAGCACGCTCGCCTTCGGCAAGCCCTTCTATGAGGGCGGCCTGCTGAGCCGCCGAGCCGTCCTGCGCAGCGCGTACGCGAACTTCATGTTCTCGATCAGCGGCGCCGACCACGACCAGCTCGAGAAGATGCGTGCCTACCTGACGCAGATGGTGACCGGCTGGGACATCGACGTGGTGCGTCAGTCCGTCGCCGAGACCCTGCACTCGATCATCGACCCGCTGGTCTACGAGGAGGCGGTGACGCTGATCGAGGAGCACCAGGCCGCGGGCCGCGACGTCATCATCGTCTCGGCGTCCGGGATCGAGGTGGTCGAGCCGATCGGAGCGATGCTCGGCGTCGACCACGTCATCGGGACGACGCTCGTGGCCGAGGAGGGCCGCTACACCGGCGAGGTCGACTTCTATGCGTACGGTCCCAACAAGGCCCTCGCGATGCGTCGCCTCGCCGAGGAGCGCGGCTACGACCTGGCCGGGTCGTACGCGTACTCCGACTCCGAGACCGACGTGCCGATGCTGGAGGCGGTGGGTCATCCGTTCGCGGTCAACCCCGACCGCGCCCTGCGCCGCCTGGCCGAGGAGAAGGGCTGGCCCATCCTCACGTTCGCCCGTCCGGTGGCGCTGCGCCGCCGGCTGGGCCTGGACACCCGGGTCGGCAAGGCCGCCGCCGTCGCAGTGGCCGCGAGCGCGGTCGGCGCGGTGGCGATGGCCCTGGTCACCCGCCGCAAGGGACACGCGGCCTGACCGCTTGTGAAAGAAGGCGCACAACATTACGTGCCAGTAGGCCTGTCCTATGCCTGCTCGCAGGCGTACACATGAAGGACAGACAACTTCACAAGCTGCTCAGCACATCGGTACCCACGCGGCGATCACCCATCTCCGGGACAGTCGCTCGCCGGACTCCAGACCACTCAGGGATTTCACTGGAGCCATGACGACTCCGATCCAGCACGCCTGGTAGCCATGCAGTGCTGAGCTTTGGCGGCGTCGACTCCATCGAGTGTCGACGTCGCCGCTCTGTGTGGGCGGCCCCGTGGGCCGCTCTCAGCGGGCGAGCGGGGACGCCTCGGCGGCCCGGGTGAACGCCTGCGACGCGTACATCAGCCACTGGTGGACGCCGGTCGGCTTCCCGCTGCCGTACGCCGCGAGGGCCGAGCGGTAGCCCTCGGGCTCTGCGGCGTGGCCGGCCTCGGGCACGAGCACCGACGCGGGATCGACCCCCTTCGACACCAGGACGAGGCGCTCGGCGGCCCGCCCGATGACGCCGTTGTGGGTCGCAAACGCGCCGGCCGAGGAGATCTCGGCGTGGACGAGCGCCGCCACGACCAGGCCCGGGGCCTCAGTGGGCTGCCCCAGCATCCAGGCCAGCTCGGTCAGCCGGGCGACGCCGTCGGGGTTGACCGGGCGGCCGAGATCGGCGTCGTCAACCGACCCCGAGGCCGCGAGCGCATGGATCCGGGCCAGGGCCTGGACCGGTGCGCGGTTCCACACCGGCAGCAGCCCGAGCAGCTCGGTCGACAGGCGTACGGCGCCGCGGGCCAGCGCGTCCCCGCCGCCACCCGCGAGCTCCTCGACCTCGTACACGCTGCCCTCGAGCGCCGCCGTGGCCGTCGCGCCGAGCAGCAGGGAGCGGGCGGTGTCGTCGGGAGTGCTGCGGCGCAGGCCACGGTCGCGCAGGATGCCGTCGATGCCGTCACGGGTGCCGGCATAGGTGGACGGGATGCCTTCGAGAGCGGCAGCCGAGATGAACGGATCGGACACGCCCGAAGCGTACCGGCCGCCCCTCGGGCGGCCCGGTAGCCTTCGGACAATGAACGACTCCCCCGAAGACCGCACGGCCAAGTGGCTGGTGGGGGACCGCCTGTCCTGCGTGCTGCACCTCGGGGACGGCTCGCTCGCCTACCAGCTCGCGGAGCAGGGCCACGAGGTCGTCGTCGCCGGTGACGACGTCACCGCACGGCGCCACCCCGACATCCAGTACGTCCGCAGCGCCGGCGAGCGGCTGCCCTTCATCGGCGACGCGTTCGACGTCGTCATCGCGCCCGAGCTCCGCGAGGCGCCCACGGCCCTCGCGGAGTACGCCCGCGTGCTGCGCCCCGACGGACTGCTCTCCACGATCTCGCAGCGGCACGACGACTCGATCCCGTGGATGCGCAAGCTCCGCGAGATCATCGGCGTCGTCGACCGCGGCGCGACCCCCGCCGACACCTTCAGCGCGTCGGGCCTGTTCCACCAGCCCGAGACCCACGAGATCGGGTCGTGGGAGAAGCTCGACCTGCCGGGGCTCCTGCGCTTCGCCCAGGCGACCAAGCACCCGTCGGTGGGTGAGTCGGCCCTGTCGCAGGTGCGCGAGCTGTTCCTGACCTACGGCGGCCAGACCGGCTTCCTGCGGCTGCGCCACGAGACCTCGTGCCTGCGCGCCACGGTCGACAAGTCGAGCCTCAGCCAGGAGGCGCCTCCGCCCGACACGATGCTGCTCGACTTCCGCTGAAGAGCCCTGCCGCCCCGGGACCGATCGCCCTCAACATCCCCGCGGGCGAACAGCCCCCCGATAGAATCGGCGGGTGAAGTTCCTCAACGACCTCGCCCCGTCCTTCGACCTGACGTACAACGACGTGTTCATGGTGCCGGCCCGCTCCGACGTCACGAGCCGGTTCGACGTCGACCTGGCCACGTCCGACGGCACCGGCACCACGCTGCCGCTCGTCGTGTCCAACATGACCGCGATCTCCGGCAAGCGCATGGCAGAGACGATCGCCCGGCGCGGCGGGATCGCGATCATCCCGCAGGACATCCCGCTCGACATCGTCGCGCACACCGTCGATCGGGTGAAGTCCGCCCACACGGTCTACGAGACCCCCGTCACCGTGGGGCCCTCGACGACGATCGGCGAGGCGATGAGCCTGATCCCCAAGCGTGCGCACGGCGCGGTGGTCGTGGTCGAGGACGGCAAGGTGCTCGGGGTCGTGACCGAGCACGACGGCGCCGAGATCGACCGCTTCGCGCAGGTGCGCGAGGTCATGACGTCCGACGTCCTCACGTTCGAGGCCGGGGTCGACCCCCAGCACTGCTTCAACGAGATGTCGGCCCGGCACGTCGACTTCGCTCCGGTGCTCGACGGTGGCAGCCTGCTGGGCGCGGTGACCCGCAAGTCGGCGCTGCGCTCCACGATCTACGATCCCGCGGTCGACGCCGAGGGACGCCTCGTGATCGGCGCCGCGGTCGGCATCAACGGCGACGTCACCGGCAAGGCCACGGCCCTGCTCAAGATGGGGATCGACGTCCTCGTCGTCGACACCGCCCACGGGCACCAGACCAAGATGCTCGAGGCGCTGCCGCTCGTGGTCGCCGCCCGCGACGCGTACGAGGCGGAGTCCGGCCGGCGGGTCCCGATCGCCGCCGGCAACGTCGTCTCGGCCGCAGGGGTCCGTGACCTCGTCAGCGCGGGGGCCGACATCATCAAGGTCGGCGTCGGCCCCGGCGCGATGTGCACCACGCGCATGATGACCGGCGTCGGACGCCCGCAGTTCTCCGCGGTGCTCGAGTGCGCTGCGGCGGCCCGCGAGCTCGGCGCGCACGTCTGGGCCGACGGCGGCGTCCGCTATCCCCGCGACGTCGCGCTCGCCCTCGCGGCCGGTGCCGCGAGCGTCATGATCGGCTCGTGGTTCGCAGGAACGCTCGAGAGCCCCGGCGATCTCCAGGTCGGGCCCGACGGCCGCCCCTACAAGGAGTCGTTCGGCATGGCGTCGGCGCGCGCGGTGTCCAACCGCACCCGCGACGCGGCCGGCTTCGAGCGCGCCCGCATGGCCCTGTTCGAGGAGGGCATCTCGTCCTCGCGCATGTTCCTGGACCCCGAGCGCCCCGGCGTCGAGGATCTCGTCGACTCGATCATCGCGGGCGTCCGGTCCAGCGCGACGTACGCGGGTGCACGATCGATCGCGGAGTTCCACGAGCGTGCCGTGATCGGCCTGCAGAGCTCCGCGGGCTACGACGAGGGTCGCCCGCTGCACGCGTCCTGGTAGTAGCCGGGCGCGGCTCGTTCCTCGCCGCTCATTCCTGCTGCTCGCTGGCGCTCGCACCAGGCCGGCTGGCTCGCTTCGCTCGCCCTTTCCTGCGTTCACAGGCTCGTTGGCCTGCTTCGCTCGCCCTTCCTGCGTCAGGGTTCGCGCTTCGTGGTCGCCGGGCGGCGGTGGCGGATGCCCTCGAGGATGAGGGAGAGGCCGAGGTCGAACGAGCCCGTGTCGGCCCGGCCGAGCGGATCGGCGTCGATCGCCCCCGCGCTGTTGGCCTGTCGGTGCGCCTGCTCGCCGGTGACGTGGCCGAAGACGAAGTGCAGCACGGTCATCGCGGCCGTCCGCGCGAAGGCCTCGTCGAAGCCGGCACCCTCGAGCGCAGTGGCCAGCCGCTCCACGGGCGAGCGGACACCCAGGCCGTATGCGTGCGCGGTGGCGACCAGCTCGGCCCCGTCGCGGTAGGCCAGCATCGCGTCGCGGAGCTCGTGGCTGAGCGCCAGCACCCGCTCGTCCCACGACACCTCGGGCACGTCCGGCCGCGCACCGCGGTCGAGCAGCTCGTCGGCGACCGCGGCCAGCAGCTCCTGCTTGCTGCCGAAGTGGTGATAGAGCGCGGACGGCTGCAGGCCCAGCTCGGAGGCGATCCGGCGCATCGACAGGTCAGCCAGCCCGTACGCGTCGAGGATGCCGACGGCACGCTCGACGATGTCGGTGCGGTGGTAGCGCATGGATCCTCCGAGGACGTCACGTTGACAGCACGATCAGCCTATCGGCTAACCTGAACACCGTTCACCTGAGCACCGTTCAGGTGGCGTCACCGTCACGGCAGGAGCACGATCATGGTCATGGCCACGCGCACGCGCCGCAAGGCGTCGATCGGTACGTCGGATCTCGCCCTCATCGCGACGTTCGCTGCGCTCATCGCGGTCTGCGCCCAGCTCACCGTCGGCTCGATCAACGTGCCCTTCACCCTGCAGATGTTCGCGATCTTCCTCGCCGCGTCGGTGCTCGGCGCGGTGCGCGGGCTCCTCACCGTGCTGCTCTACCTCGCGGCCGGCACCGCGGGCCTCCCGGTCTTCGCGCAGGGCGGCGCTGGGCCCGCGGTGTGGGTCAGCCCGTCGGCCGGCTACCTCGCGGCGTTCCCGCTCGCCGCGCTCCTCGTGGGGCTCGTCGCCCACCGCGTCGCCCGCACCAGCCCCGCCTCGTTCGTCGCGGTGGTGTCGGTCGCCGCCGCCGTCGTCACGATCGCGGTCGTCGGGACGCTCGGCACGATCGGCATGGCGCTCAAGCTCGACGTGAGCCTGCCCGTCGCGTGGGGCTACGCGACCCCGTTCTTCGTGGCCGACATCGTCAAGGGCGTGCTGGCCGCGGTCGTCGCGGCTGCCGTGCTGCGCGCCTTCCCGCAGCTGGCGGCGCGACGCTGACCGTGCCACCGACCATCGCGCTCGACGAGGTCGCCGTCACGGTGCAGACACCGGACGGCGACCTCCCGCTGCTGCACCCCACCACCCTGCGCCTGACGGAGCACCGCATCGCGGTGATCGGCAGCAACGGCTCGGGCAAGTCCACGCTGGCCCGCCTCCTCAACGGCCTGGTCGAGCCGAGCTCGGGACACGTCACGATCGACGGGCTCGACACGGTCCGTGACGGTCCGCGGGTACGCCGATCGGTCGGCTTCGTGTTCACCAACCCGGACGCCCAGCTGGTCATGCCCACCTGCGCGGAGGACATCGCGCTGTCGCTGCGGCGCACGATCAAGGACAAGAAGGCCCGCCACGCCCGGGCGCTGGAGATCCTCACCGGTGTGGGCCTGGCCGGCAAGGCCGACACGACCGTCCACGCCCTGTCGGGCGGTCAGAAGCAGATGCTGGCCCTCGCCGGCGTGCTCGCGACCGATCCCGGGATCCTCGTCGCGGACGAGCCGACGACCTTGCTGGACCTGCGCAACACCCGGATCGTCGCCGACCGGCTGTTCTCGCTCAGCCAGCAGCTCGTCCTGGTCACCCACGACCTCGACCTCGCCCTGCGCTGCGACCGCGCGCTCGTGGTCGACGACGCCCGCATCGTGTGTGACGGCCCGGCGGCCGACGCGGTCAGCTTCTACCGGTCGCTGGTCGGCGCGTGATCGCCTCACCGCTCGGCGCGTACCGCCCCGGCACGACCTGGCTCCACCGGCTGCCGGCCGGCCCCAAGCTGGGACTCCTCGCGCTGTACGGCGTGCTCACCGTGGTGGTCCGCGGCCCGTGGTCGTCCGTCGCGTTCGTGGCGTTCTCACTGGTGCTGGTCGCCTGGGCCCGGCTGCCGGTCCGGGCGCTCCTGCGCGGACTGCGCCCCCTTCTTCCGGTCGTCCTCCTCGTCACTGCGTTCCAGGTCTGGCAGCGCGGCTGGCCGACCGCGATCCACGTCGTCGGCGACCTGGTCGCCCTCGTCACCGCAGCCCTCGTGTTCACCGGCACGACACGCATCGACGCGATGCTCGACGCCCTGACCCGGGGGCTCGGCCCGGCCCGCCGGCTGGGCGTCAACCCGGAGAAGGTGGCCCTCGCGTTCTCGCTCATGATCCGCGCGATCCCCGGAGTCCTCGAGATCGCGCACGAGACCCGCGCCGCCGCGAAGGCCCGGGGCCTCGAGCGCAGCCCACGGGCCCTGCTGGTGCCCATGGCGATCCGCACCGTCGCCCAGGCGTACGACACCGGGGCCGCCCTGCACGCCCGCGGCATCGGCGACGACTGACCCCCGGACGTCGTAGCGTCGGGCGATGGACAACCTGCTGACCGCGATCCTCGCGGTCATCGCCCTGGTCGCGATCGCGTCGTTCGCGCGGTGGTGGTTGCTGTCCCGCCGGCCGAGCCTCGGCACCCCCGAGGACCGCGCGACGTACGAGACCCTGCACACGACGGCCCTCGCCGCACCTGCGCTGCGCCGTGGGCTCGACGCCGAGAGCGCGTCCAGCACCCTGCCGCACCTGCGGACGCTGCTCGGCACCCGGACGGTCGCGATCACCGACACCGTCGGACCCCTCGCCTGGGACGGGCCGGGCGGGCTTGACGACGTCGCCGACCTGATGTCCGCGGCGATCGGCAGCGGCACGACCCAGGCCTCGGGGTCCGCGATCGTCGCGCCCCTGGCCGTCGAGGGCCAGGTCGTCGGCAGCGTCGTCGTGATGAGCGAGGACGCGTCCGCGGGCCTGGCGCGGGCCACGACGGAGATCGCCCGGTGGATGTCCAGCCAGCTCGAGCTCGCCGAGCTCGCGACCTCCCGCACCGCGCTGATGGAGGCCGAGCTGCGGGCGCTGCGGGCGCAGATCTCCCCGCACTTCATCTACAACTCGCTCGGCGCGATCGCCTCGTTCGTGCGTACCGATCCCGAGCGGGCGCGTGAGCTGCTGCTCGAGTTCGCGGACTTCACCCGCTACTCATTTCGCCAGCACGGCGAGTTCACGACCCTGGCCGAGGAGCTGCGCTCGATCGAGCGCTACCTCGTGCTGGAGAAGGCCCGCTTCGGCGACCGGTTGCGCATCGTGACGCTCGTGGCGCCGGAGGTCCTCAGCGTCACGCTGCCGTTCCTGTCGGTCCAGCCGCTCGTCGAGAACGCGGTGCGCCACGGCCTGGAGCGCAAGGCCGGCGACGGCACGATCACCGTGACGGCCCACGACGCGGGCACCGAGTGCCTCATCACGATCGAGGACGACGGCGCGGGCGTCGACCCCGAGATCGTCCGCGCAGCCCTGTCCGGCCGCAACCCCAGCGCGTCGGTGGGCCTCGCGAACGTGGACGAGCGGATGCGCACGGTCTACGGCAATGCGTACGGGATCGTGGTCGAGACCGCGCCCGGATTCGGCACCAAGGTGTCGCTGCGCGTGCCCAAGTTCTCCCCCGCCGTCGGCCCCGCGGCCTGACCGGGGTTGTGGCGCGGGTCACGCTCGGCCAAGATCACTGCATGCCTGCCGGCCTGCGCTCCCTGGTCGTCGACGACGAGCAACCCGTCCTCGACGAGCTCGTGTGGCTGCTCGAGCGGGACGACCGCATCGCCTCGGTGCGGGCCACCCGCAGCGGCACCGACGCCCTGCGCGTGCTCGAGCAGGGCGGCATCGACGTGGTCTTCCTCGACGTCGCGATGCCCGGGCTCAGCGGCCTGGACATCGCCCGGCTGCTCGGCCGGTTCCGCGAGGCGCCCCGCATCGTGTTCGTGACGGCCCACGAGGCGCACGCGGTCGAGGCCTTCGAGATGAACGCGGTCGACTACCTGCTCAAGCCGATCCGCGAGGAGCGACTGCGCGAGAGCGTGCGCCGCGCGTGCGTCGAGGGCACCGACACCACCGAGACCGGCGACGAGCAGATCGCGGTCGAGCTCGGTGGGGTCACCCGCTTCGTGTCCCGCGCGTCGGTCGCGTACGTCGAGGCACAGGGTGACTACGTGCGGCTCCACGTCGACGACGGCGGCAGCCACCTCGTCCGGACGACCCTCGGGGTGCTCGCGCAGGAGTGGGCCGACGCCGGGTTTGCCCGGGTGCACCGCAGCCTCGTGGTCAATCTCGCCCGCGTCCGTGAGGTGCGCATGCAGGCCGGACGGTGCAGCGTCGTGATGGCAGTGGGCGACGACCGGGTCGAGCTGCAGGTCGCCCGCCGCCACACCCGGACCCTGCGCGACCTGATCCACGAACGCGCGCTGTGAGCGACGAGCCGCACGGCGCGGCGCCGACCGGACGGGTCCGCGTGACGAGCCCGCTCACGACCGCCTCGCCGCACGTGCGCCGCAGCGTCCGCCAGGAGATCGACGAGTCGACCGGGGTCGGCGAGATCTACATGCGCTCGCTCATCCGCTCGCAGCTGCGCGCCGCGATGACCGTGGCCCTCACGCTCCTGCTGTCGATCGGGGCACTCCCCGTGGTGTTCCTGACCTTCGACGCCGTCACCGACGCCAGGGTCCTCGGCGTGCCGCTGCCCTGGATCGTGCTGGGCGTCCTGGTCTACCCGTTCCTGTTCACGCTGGGCTGGCTCTACATCCGCCAGGCCGAGCGCGCCGAGCGCGACTTCACGGCGCTCGTCGATCCTGACGGCGACGACACGTGAGCTCGACCTACGGGATCGTCGCCGTCGCGCTCGTGGCCGTCGCGACCCTCGCGATCGGCGCGTTCGGGCTGCGCGTCAGCCGGACCACCAGCGACTTCTACGTCGCGTCGCGCTCGGTCAGCCCGGTCCTCAACAGCTCGGCGATCGGCGGGGAGTACCTGTCGGCGGCGTCGTTCCTCGGCATCGCGGGCCTCGTGCTGGCGTTCGGCGCCGACATGCTCTGGTACCCGATCGGGTGGACGACCGGCTACCTCATGCTCCTGGTGCTGGTCGCCGCCCCGCTGCGCCGCTCAGGGGCGTACACGATCCCCGACTTCGCCCAGGTGCGGCTGCAGTCCGACGGCGTGCGGCGGGTCGCGAGCCTGCTGGTCGTCGCGGTGGGCTGGCTCTACCTGATGCCCCAGTTCCAGGGCGCGGGGCTGACGCTGCGGACCGTCACGGGCGCGCCGACCTGGGTCGGCACCGTCGTGGTCGCCGCGATCGTCGTGGTCAACGTCGTCTCGGGCGGCATGCGCAGCATCACGTTCGTGCAGGCGTTCCAGTACTGGCTCAAGCTCACCGCGCTGCTGATCCCGCTGTTCTTCCTCGTCCACGCGTGGAACGGCGACGGGCGTCCGGCGCCGGCCGCTCCCGGCAGCTGGTTCGAGCCGTTCAGCCAGACCGGCGGGACGGGCTTGTACCTGACGTACTCGGTCATGGTCGCGACCTTCCTCGGCACGATGGGCCTGCCCCACGTCGTGGTCCGCTTCTACACCAACCCCGACGGCCACGCCGCACGTCGGACGACCCTCCTGGTGCTCGCGCTGCTCGGCGTCTTCTACCTCCTGCCGACCGTCTACGGGGTGCTCGGACGCATCTACGCCGGAGACCTGGTCACCTCGGGGGGCACGGACACCGTGGTGCTCGAGCTGCCCGGGCGCATGATCGGCGGCACGACCGGCGAGGTCCTGGCCGCACTGCTGACCGCGGGGGCATTCGCGGCGTTCCTGTCGACGTCGTCGGGCCTGACGATGTCCATCGCCGGTGTCGTGGGCCAAGGGCTCGCGCGTGGCCGCATCTCGACGATCACCGCCCTGCGGCTCGCCGCCGTGGGCTGCATCGTCGTCCCACTCGTGCTGGCCCTGTCCGCGCAGCGGATCTCGGTCGCCAACTCGGTGACCTTCGCCTTCGCGCTCGCCGCGTCGACGTTCTGCCCGCTGCTCGTGCTGGGCATCTGGTGGCGCGGGCTCACGGCACCAGGCGCCATCGCGGGACTCGTCGGCGGGGGGCTCTGCGCCGGGGTCGCACCGGTCCTCACGATCGCGACGAGCCCGGACGGGTGGTTCGGGGCGCTGATGAGCCAACCCGCGGCGTGGTCCGTGCCGGTCGGGTTCGGGCTCATGATCGGCGTGTCCCTCGCGACCCGCAGCCGGGTCCCGGTCAACGTGTCGCGCACGATGGTGCGGCTGCACACCCCCGAGCGGCTCGAGGTCGACCGGCGGTTCTGAGCGGGCACGACCGTTCATCCCCCGATCACGACCGCTCGTCGCGGCCGCCCGACCGCACGTCGCTCCGCCTCCCGCCCTTCGTCGCAGCGGGCCGGACGTGATCTGGCTCACAGGGCCCGAGGACCCTAGTTTCGAGGCGGGTGGCGCGTTCCGCGCCGTCTGCCCTTTCCACGGACGAGGTGACTCACGGTGACCGAGAAGATCTCCACGGAGGCTCACGAGGCGTATCAACGCATCCATGCGTCGGACGACTTCGCCGAGCTCAAGCGCTCCTACCTGCGATTCGTCGTGCCGCTGACGATCGCCTTCATGGCCTGGTACCTGCTGTACGTCCTCGCGTCGAACTACGCGAACGACTTCATGGGCCACGTCCTGTTCGGCAACATCAACGTCGCCCTGGTCTTCGGCCTGCTGCAGTTCGTGACGACGTTCGGCATCGCGATCTGGTACGCGATGTTCGCCGCCCGCCGCATGGACCCGATCGCGGACCGCCTCCGCGAGGAGTACGAGCAGGAGATCGAGCGATGAGCACCACCGCCGCCGTGCTGCGCGCCGCCAGCGACGACGACAGCAACCAGCTCCTGACCGGCTCCCTGTTCGTGGTGATCGTGCTGATCACCGTGGCCATCACCTTCTGGGCGAGCCGCAACACCCGTACCGCCGCGGACTACTACGCGGGCGGGCGCAGCTTCACCGGCGCACAGAACGGCTTCGCGGTCGCCGGCGACTACATGTCGGCTGCCTCGTTCCTCGGCATCTCCGGCGCGATCGCCCTGTCGGGCTACGACGGCTTCCTGTACTCGATCGGCTTCCTCGTCGCCTGGCTCGTGGCCCTGCTGCTCGTCGCCGAGCTGCTGCGCAACTCCGGCCGGTTCACGATGGCCGACCAGCTCGCGTTCCGCATGCAGCAGCGTCCCGTGCGCACCGCCGCGGCGACCTCGACCGTCGTCGTCTCGATCTTCTACCTGCTCGCGCAGATGGTCGGCGCCGGCGCCCTGGTCGCACTGCTGCTCGGCGTCTCCCCCGACAACGACACCGCCAAGAACCTCACGATCGCGGTCGTGGGCGCGCTCATGATCTTCTACGTCGTCGTCGGCGGCATGAAGGGCACGACGTGGGTGCAGATCGTCAAGGCCGTCCTGCTCATGGTCGGCACGATCCTCATCACGGTGCTGGTGCTCGCGAAGTTCAACTTCAACCTCAGCGACATGCTCGGCACCGCGGCCGAGGAGAGCGGGGCCGGCAAGGCGTTCCTCGAGCCTGGACTGAAGTACGGCGTGTCGACCGAGTCCAAGATCGACTTCATCTCACTCGGACTCGCGCTCGTGCTCGGCACGGCGGGACTGCCGCACATCCTGATCCGCTTCTACACCGTCCCGACCGCCCGCCAGGCGCGCAAGTCGGTGCTGTGGGCGATCGGCCTGATCGGCGCGTTCTACCTGATGACCCTCGTGCTGGGCTTCGGCGCGGCCGCGCTGGTCAAGGGCGACAAGAAGCAGGAGATCGTCGACTCCGGCGGCAACCTCGCCTCGCCACTGCTCGCCGAAGCAGTGGGCGGCGGATCGGGCTCGACCGGTGGCGCGGTGCTGCTGGCCCTGATCTCGGCGGTCGCGTTCGCCACGATCCTGGCGGTGGTCGCGGGCCTGACCCTGACGTCCGCGTCGTCCGTGGCGCACGACCTGTACGCCAACGTCTGGAAGAAGGACAAGGTCACCGAGAAGCAGGAGGTCAAGGTCGCCCGCATCGCGGCATTCGTGATCGGCGGCGTCGCGATCGCGCTGTCCATCCCGGCGCAGAAGCTCAACATCGCGTTCCTGGTGGCCCTGGCGTTCGCGGTCGCGGCATCGGCCAACCTGCCGTCGCTGCTGTACAACCTGTTCTGGCGCCGGTTCAACACGCGCGGTGCGGTCTGGAGCATCTACGGCGGACTCATCTCGTGCGTCGGCCTGGTGATCTTCTCCCCGGTCGTCTCCGGCTCGGAGACCGCGATGATCACCGGCGCGGACTTCAGCTGGTTCCCGTTGGCCAACCCCGGCATCATCTCGATCCCGCTCGGCTTCTTCTTCGGCTGGCTGGGCACCGTGACGGCCCGCGACGCGGACGCCGAGGCGCGCTACGTCGAGCTGGACGTCCGCTCGATGACAGGTGCGGGCTCTGAGAAATAGTCACCGGTCAAGGCAGGAGGCCGTGACGGCGAGCAGCCGCCACGGCCTCGTGCCGCGACCGGGCACCGAGGCGGGCCATCGCGCTGCGCAGATAGCTCTTGACCGTCTCGGTGCCGAGGCCCAGCCGCTCCGCGATCTCGACGTTGCGGCACCCCGCCGCGACGAGCGCCATCACGTCCAGCTGCCGCGCGGTGAGGGTGATCTCGCTGCGGGCGTCCTTCACCAGCAGGGCTTCGAGCCGCTCGCGGGTGCGCGGATCGGCGGTCTCGCGAGCGATGATCCGCATCTCGGCGAACGCATCTCGCAGGAGCTGCCGCTCCACGGTGCTCGGCCCGGCCGCCGCGACCGACTGCGCCAGGCGTACCCGCCGGTCCACCTCGTCGCGGATCTCCAGCTCGCCCGAGACCTTGCGCGCCTCGGCGACCAGCGCCTCGAGCGCAGCCTCCGACAGCGGCTCGCCGCCGCGGGTGCCGGCGTAGAGCAGCCCGCGGACGTCGTCGCGCACCACGATCGGCACGACCGCGAGGAACGTGACCCGCTCGCCGAGGATCTGCCGGTCGTACTCGTGCGTGATGTCGAGCGAGCTCCCATAGTCGCGGACGTACGCGGGGCGGCGGCTCAGCCAGGTCTTGCCGCCCAGCCCCAGCGAGGGCCGGATCGTGATCGTCGCGAGATCGGTCGTCACCTCGCCGAGCGTGAGGGTCACCGGCACGCCGTGCTCGTCGCGCAGGCCGCCGAACACCAGCGGCACGTCCCAGTCGCGCCGCAGCCGGGCCGCGGACGCGCGCAGCACCTCCAGGTCGTCGGCACGCACGTCGACCGTCATCGCGTACCCCCTTTCGGGGCTAGACCATCCCCCTCGACCACCCCACGATGTGGGGTAGACCACAGCAGTGTGCCACGGGTGCCTCACCGCGCCCGTCCCGTGCCGGACCACGAGCACCAGGAGACGACATGACCGAGCAGAACATCAGCAACCTGTCCCGCGAGGAGCGGACGTTCGCCCCGCCGGCGGATCTCGCCGCGAACGCGAACGTCAAGGCCGACGTCTACGAGACCGCGGCCGCGGACCCCGTCGCGTTCTGGGGCGAGCAGGCGGACCGCCTCGACTGGGGCACGCCGTTCACCGAGGTGCTGGACTGGTCGAACGCGCCGTTCGCGAAGTGGTTCGTCGGCGGCAAGCTCAACGCGGCGTACAACTGCGTCGACCGCCACGTCGAGGTCGGCAACGGCGACCGGGTCGCGCTGCACTTCGTCGGCGAGCCCGAGGACGACACCCGCGACATCACCTACTCCGAGCTCAAGGACCTGGTGTCCCAGGCCGCGAACGCGCTGATCGACCTGGGCGTCGAGACCGGCGACCGGGTCGCGATCTACCTGCCGATGATCCCCGAGGCGGTCGTCGCGATGCTGGCCTGCGCGCGCCTCGGCGCCCCGCACACCGTGGTGTTCGGCGGCTTCTCCGCCGACGCGCTGTCCAGCCGCATCCTGGACTGCGACGCCAAGGTCGTCATCACCGCCGACGGCGGCTTCCGCCGGGGCTCGCCGTCGGCGCTCAAGCCCGCGGTCGACGAGGCGCTGCAGAAGTGCCCCGACGTCACCGGCGTCCTCGTCGTGCGGCGCACCGGCCAGGACGTCGAGTGGACCGAGGGCCGAGACGTCTGGTGGCACGAGACCGTCGACCAGGCCTCCACCGAGCACACCCCGGAGATGTTCGACGCAGAGCACCCGCTCTACGTGATGTACACGTCCGGGACGACCGGATCCCCGAAGGGCATCCTGCACACGACCGGCGGCTACCTGGTGCAGTCGGCGTGGACGTTCTGGGCGGTCTTCGACCACAAGCCCGACGACGTCTACTGGTGCACCGCCGACGTCGGCTGGGTGACCGGCCACTCGTACATCGTCTACGGCCCGCTCGCGAACGGCGCGACGCAGGTGCTCTACGAGGGCACCCCCGACACCCCGCACAAGGGCCGCTGGTGGGAAATCATCGAGAAGTTCAAGGTCACGCTGTTCTACACCGCGCCCACTGCGATCCGCACCTGCATGAAGTGGGGCGAGGAGATCCCCGCGAAGTTCGACCTGTCCAGCCTGCGCATCCTTGGCTCGGTGGGCGAGTCGATCAACCCCGAGGCGTACGTCTGGTACCGCGACCACGTCGGCGGCGGTCGCACCCCGATCGTCGACACGTGGTGGCAGACCGAGACCGGCGCCCACATGATCAGCCCGCTGCCCGGCGTCACGTCCGGCAAGCCCGGGTCCGCGATGACCGCGATCCCCGGCATCTCGGCTGAGGTCGTCGACGACGCCGGGAAGCCGGTCGACAACGGCGAGGGCGGCTATCTCGTCATCACCGCGCCCTGGCCCTCGATGCTGCGCACGATCTGGGGGGACGACGAGCGCTACAAGAAGACGTACTGGTCGCGCTGGCCGCAGTACTACTTCGCCGGCGACGGCGCCCGCAAGGACGAGGACGGCGCGATCTGGCTGCTCGGCCGCGTGGACGACGTCATGAACGTGTCGGGGCACCGGCTCTCGACGACCGAGATCGAGTCCGCGCTCGTGTCGCACCCCAAGGTCGCCGAGGCCGCGGTCGTGGGTGCCACGGACGACACGACCGGCCAGGCCGTCGTCGCGTTCGTGATCCTGCGCGAGTCCGCCGGGGACGGCGGCACCGAGGTCCTCACCGAGCTGCGCAACCACGTCGGCAAGGAGATCGGGCCCATCGCCAAGCCGCGCCAGATCATGGTCGTCCCCGAGCTGCCCAAGACCCGCTCGGGCAAGATCATGCGGCGCCTGCTGCGCGACGTCGCAGAGAATCGCGAGGTCGGCAACACCACGACCCTCGCCGACTCCGGGGTCATGGACCTCATCACGAGCGGCATGCAAAAGGCCACCGACGAGGACTAGTCGCCTGCGAGTGGCGCAGTGGGGCGGTCCACCGGACCCGCCCGACTGCGCCACTCGTGTGGTGTTGGCCACACGCACAGGCGCAGGACGGGTCACGTTCAGGTTTCGGTCAGGTCGATCTGGGCACGATGGGCCCATGGAACCGACCCTCACGAGCACCGAGCGTGCCGCCGAGTCGACTGCCCACAACCGCCGCCGCGTGCGGACCGATCTGGTCGCCGGTGCGCTCCTGCTCGGCGTCGTGGTCGGCGGCAACATGATCTGGCACTCCCCCGACGTCGGCATCCTCACGGTGCTGGGACGCTGACCTGCGCACTGTGCCCGAACGCTTGTAGGCTCGCACCCATGAGCTCCACGGAAGACCCGACGATCGGTCGGCTCGTTGCCGATGCCAGCCGCGACATCTCCGCCCTGGTGCAGGCCGAGATCCAGCTCGCCAAGAGCGAGCTCAAGTTCAGCGCCAAGGCAGGTGGGGTCGGCGCGGCGATGATCGCGGTCGCCGCCTTCTTCGGCCTGCTCATCATCATCTTGCTGTCGATCGCGTTCGCGTACTTCCTGACCTGGACGGGACTCGACCCCGCGTGGGCGTTCCTGATCGTCGCGGGCGTCTACCTCGTGCTCGCGGCGGCTCTCATCTTCATCGGCATCAAGATGCTGAAGAAGATCCGCGCCCCCGAGAAGACGATCGCGACCGCACGCGAGATCCCCGCGGCCCTCAAGGGTCGTACGAGCTAGGAGGCCCGTCGGCCCGTCGCCAACCGGGCGACCAGGCCGACGACGATCGCGACGGCCCCGCCGATCGCGATCCACTCCAGCCAGCCGGCCAGCGAGTCCGACGCGCGATCCACCAGCAGGCGCTGGACCGTCCGAGCGAACGCGTTCTCGTCCTTCGCCTCGTCCACGAGGCGCGGTGCGATCTCCGACGACGCGAACCGGACCACGCCCGCCACGACCAGCGCGCCGACCCCGAGGGCCGCGACCGCGAGCGGACGGCTGCGGGCCGAGAGCAGCGACGTCACACCGGCCACGATCACCACGAGGAGCCCCAGCAGGCCGAATGTCGTGGACTGCGAGACGGCCTGGAGCCGTTCACGGTCGGACGCCGAGCCGATCGACACCGTGAGGTCCTGGGGGACGCGCAACGACACCGGCAGGTCCTTGTCGACCCGATCGGTGACGAACTGCGCCATGGGGCTCACGTCGACGGTCAGCGGCCCGCTCGCGTCCGAGAACGCCGACCGGTGCAGGCTGCGCTGCGTCTGCTCCCACGCCTCCACGAAGCCCGGCTGATTGGTCGTCGTCCGGGCGACCGCGGCGAGCGCGGACGCCGCGACGTCCTCGAGACGTCGGGGCAGCACGCCGCGCTGCACGAAGTCGTCGGCGAGGTAGTCCGCGAACGCGACCTGGAGCTCGTCGTCCATCGCCAGCTGGCTGCTGAACTCGACGTACCCGTCCTCCTGCGCGACGTGGGAGGAGACCCACAGCAGCGGCACGGTCACGATCGCGGCGAGCACCGTCAGGAGCCACGCGACGAGCGACGAGAACGACCGCATCAGGCACACTCCCCCGTCGAGACGGGCTGCGTGGCCGCGATGCCCTTGCGGGCGTCCTCGGCGACCTGGTCGGCCGTCAGCGCATAGCCCGTGGACTTGTTGGAGACCGAGGCCGCGAAGATCACGCCGAGGACCGATCCGTCCCTCGACACGAGCGGCCCGCCGGAGTTGCCCGAGCGGACCAGCCCGCGGACCGAGAAGGTCTCGCGCACGACCTGCCCGCGGTCGTAGATGTCCGGGCTGCGCAGCCGCATCTCGCTGCGGATCCGGGCCGCCCTTGCGTCGAAGGGACCGTTCTCGGGATAGCCGAGGATCGCTGCGGACTGGCCGGCCTTGCCGCCGCGGTCGAACGCCAGGGGCTCGAGGCCGAGCCCGTCCACGGCCAGCACCGCGACGTCCAGGTCGCGGTCGAACAGCACGACCCGTGCCGGCACCCGGCGATCACCCACGACGACGGACGGTGCCTCGACCCCGGCCACGACGTGCGCATTGGTCATGACCCGGCCGTCGGCGTACGCGAAGCCGGACCCCTCGATGCCCCGGTCGCACCTGGCCTGGCCCAGGATCTTCACGACGCTCTCGCGGGCCTTCTGCACGCCCGGTCGGGCCAACGTCGCGGTGTCGGGCGGGCCGACCTCGGCGATGTCCTCGCTCTCGAACGGGTCGATGTAGCGCGGGAACAGGTTGGAGTCGAGCACCTCGTTGAACGACCGCAGCACCGAGGTCGCCTGCGCCGGCATGACGCCGTCGACGCGCTGGAGGATCGAGGAGTCGCGCGAGGCGGTCGACAGGTAGGGGATCGACGTCCCGCTGACGGAGTAGCCGAGCGCCCACGCGGCGCACAGCACCGCGACCATGCTGAGGGCGCTGCCCGCGACCGCGTCGACCCACCGCAGGGGACGCCACGTGAGCCCGTCGCGCAGGACCGAGCCGACGTACGTGCCGATGGCCTGGCCGATCGCCGCGGCGCCGATCACGAGGCCCAGCGCGAGCAGCGAGCTGGACAGCGTGGGCGTGCCGCCGGACAGGACCTGCGGCACCAGCGCGATCGCGAGCAGGCCGCCGATCAGCAGGCCCACCGTCGCGACGAGGTTGATCACGAAGCCCTGGACGTATCCCGAGACCGCATAGGCCACCAGGATGACCACGATGACCAGGTCGAAGGAGTTCATCGCGAGGGCAGCTCGGGCAGCGGTCGGGTCACGCTGTCGTCCCACGGCTGCTCCCAGCCGAGCCGCTCGAACAGCCGGGAGATGACTCCTGCGGTGAAGCCCCAGAGCGGCATCGGGGTGCCCACCTCGAATGCTGGCCCCATCCAGCCCGAGGTGTGCCGGACGCTGAACCGGTTGAGCGGGTCGACCAGGCTGCGGATGGGCTGGTGGATCACCGTGACGACCTCCTGGTCGCTCACCGGTCCGAGCGGCTTCGGCTCGCGCCAGAAGCCCAGCACGGGTGTCACGGCGAAGTTGCTCGGCGGGAGCCACAGGGTCGGCAGGGTGCCGAAGACCTCGACCGTGCCGGGGTCCACGCCGACCTCCTCCTGCGCCTCGCGCAGGGCGGTCGCCGCCGCGTCCGCGTCCTCGGGATCGGACTTGCCGCCCGGGAACGCGATCTGGCCCGGGTGGTTGCGCATCGTGGCCGCGCGCTCGGTCAGCAGCAGCTCGGGGCCCGCCTCGCCCTCGGAGAACAGCATCAGCACCGCGGCCGGGCGCGCATCGGGCGGGACGCTGGGGAAGTTGGGCGACAGCTGCCCCGCGTCCACGGACGCGGCGAGCTCCTCGAGCGGCCGGAGCCAGTCGGGCAGGCCATCGGCCGTCATGGCGCCACTCCCAGATGATCGTCGATCGCGGCCGTCAGCTCGGCGTACGAACGGAACTCCTTGCGCTCCGTGGCCACCATTCTTCCCTGTGCGTCCACGAAGATCGTCTGCGGCAGGTTGACGACCTTGAGCGAGGCGACGGTCGTGCCCTCGGGGTCGACGAGCTGGGGGTACGTCACACCGGTCGCGCGGGCGAGCTCGATCGCGTCGTCGGGGGCGGCGTCCTTGAAGTCGATGCCGATGAACTGGACCCGGTCGCCGTACGCCTCGTCGGCCTTGGCGAGCAGGGGCATCTCGTTGCGGCACGGCGCGCACCAGCTCGCCCACAGGTTGATGACGGTGGGCTTGCCACCGAGCGCCGACAGGTCGACCGCACGGCCGCCGCCGAGGCACTCGAGCGTGACGTCCGGCAGGTCCGCGGCAGGTCGGCCCGGCGCGGGGCAGTCCTCGATCCCGGCGGCCTCCTTGGCACCGCTCAGCTCGTCGGGTGCGAACGTCGGCGCGGGGCCCCCGAACGTCGGCTTCGTGCTCGTGGGCTCGTCGGACCCGCAGGCTGCGACCGTGAGCAGGGCGGCGACGGCGACCAGCGCCCGGATCCTCATGCGGGCCCTTGGGTGGTCACGAGCGCGGCCGCGACGACCGGATCGGTCGGCCCGGTCCCGTACGCGGGGCACCAGTGGGCCACGGGGCAGGCTCCGCAGGCCGGCTTCTTGGCGTGGCAGCGGCGGCGCCCGTGCCAGATCAGCCGGTGGCTGAGCATCGTCCAGTCCTTGCGAGGGAAGAGCGCACCGACCGCGTGCTCGGTCTTGACCGGGTTCTTCGCGACGTCCTCGGTGACCCACTCGAAGCGTCGGACGAGCCGGGCGAAGTGCGTGTCGACCGTGATGCCCGGGACGCCGAACGCATTGCCCAGCACGACGTTCGCGGTCTTGCGGCCGACGCCCGGCAGGGTGACCAGGTCGCTCAGGCGAGCGGGGACCTCGCCGTCGTACCGCTCAACCAGCGCGGCGGACAGGCCCAGCAGGCTGTCGGTCTTGGCCCGGAAGAATCCGGTCGGCCGGATGATCTCCTCCAGCTCGGCGCGGGGGGCGCCCGCCATCGCGTACGGATCGGGGAACGCCGCGAACAGCGCGGGGGTGATCGCGTTGACCCGTCGGTCGGTCGTCTGCGCCGACAGGACGGTCGCGACGAGGAGCTCGAACGGCGTACGGAAGTCCAGCTCGCACCCTGCCTCGGGATAGGTCTCGGCGAGCACGCGATGCATCTTGCGGGCCCGGCGGACCAGGGCTGTGTCCGGTCGGGTCACGGTGGTCGGCACGTGCTCCAGAGTACGTCCCCCGGCGCGTGGCTCGCGGTGAGACGCCCGGATGTGGGAAACTGCGGGAGGGTGCACACATCGTGACCTCTGTGACACGACCGATAGGAAGACCGTGACCGACGACGTTCTGCGCCAGGCACCGCTGTTCTCCGGCCTCGACGACGAGGCTGCGGAGGCCCTCGAGTCCTCGATGTCGTCGAGCTCGTTGCGCCGCGGAGAGATCCTCTTCAACGAGGGCGACGACGGCAACCAGCTGTACGTCGTCACGGACGGCAAGATGAAGCTCGGACGCACGTCCCCCGACGGCCGCGAGAACCTCCTCGCGATCCTCGGACCCGGTCAAATGTTCGGCGAGCTGTCGTTCTTCGACCCCGGACCCCGCTCCGCGACCGCCACGGCCGTCACCGACGTCGAGCTGAAGTCGCTGGGCCACGAGGCCCTGAGCCCCGTCCTCAGCGCCCACCCCGATGTCGCCCACGCGCTGCTCAACCAGCTCGCGGGCCGCCTGCGCCGCACCAACGAGGTCGTCGGCGACCTGGTCTTCAGCGACGTCCCCGGTCGCGTCGCCAAGGCGCTGCTCGACCTGGCGTCGCGCTTCGGCCGCCGCGCGGACGACGGCATCCACGTCAACCACGACCTCACGCAGGAGGAGCTCGCCCAGCTGGTCGGCGCCTCCCGCGAGACGGTCAACAAGGCCCTGGCCGACTTCGCCTCACGCGGCTGGCTGCGCCTCGAGCCCCGCAGCGTCGTCATCCTCGACCTCGAGCGCCTCCAGCGCCGCGCCCGCTGACCCCTCCCCGTCCGCCCCGCCCCGTCTTTGTCTCCGTCTCCGTCTCCGAGATTTGGCGGGTTTGGCCCGCCACATGTCACGCCGCGTGATGTTTGGCGGGCTCTAGCGGACACATCTCGGACGGGCGCCGCGATAGCCGCGCTCGGCGAGCGCGTTGTAGACCCGCCAGGCGATCTGTGATTCATCGGCGAAGTCCTCGGCCGTGATGACGATGACGCGCCAGCCGAGCGACTCGATCCGTTCGCGCCGCAGGTGGTCGCGCTGTCGCTGCCCGGCATCGCGCTCGTGGTGCCAGCCGTCGTGCTCGACCAGCACCTTCCATCGCTCGTACACGAGATCGCCGTTCGCGATGTGGATGCCCTCGGCCGCGAAGATCCCCGCATTGGGCTCCGGCATCGGCAGACCGCTCGACCACACGATCCAGCGCACGTCGGACTCGCGGACCGAGTCGACCCGCTCCCTGACCAGCGGCGCGACGCGGCGCGCCCGCTGCACACCGTCGAGGTGCTCCGCGATCGCGAACGCGCGCAGGTCGAGCAGGTCCACGGATCCCTGCCGGACGAGCCAGTCGCCGATGCGCAGGAGCTCGCGGTCGTCCACGTCCGTCGCGACGTCGACGAACGTCCGCGCCGGGTCGAGGACCGGCACCCCGTGGACGAAGGCCGAGCGCAGCCGGAACTGGCGGCGGTGCAGCACGATCCCGGGCCGGTCGATCCGGGTGCCCGACGCTGTCGAGAAGTGCAACGGGTCGTCGGGCAGGCCGTCGTAGCCCGACCACACGAGCGCGGTCTGGTGGCTCAGCGCCGCGTCCTCGGGCAGCACGAGGAGGGCGCCGCGGACGCGCAGGTCCAGCGTGGCCGGCGTGCCCACTGCGCGGAAGACGCCCCGGTGCACCGTGGCGAATCGCGGCCCCTGGAGGGCTCGGCGACCCACGCCCGCGGCAGCCGCGTCCGCGACCGTGAACGCGCGCCCGACCAGCGCCGCAGGGACAGGTTCCATCCCCCGACGATCCGGGAGGCCGCAGCCGAGCTGAACCCGCGAGTCCCGGGCTGTGGACGGCGTACGCCCGCTGCCCGACCTGTGGACACCGAGATTTGGCGCCTTGAGCCCGCCAAAACTCACGATTCGTGAGGTGTGGCGGGCCAAACCCGCCAAATCTTGGAACCGGCGGGCGGGGCTAGGCGCGCAGGTAGGCGAGCTGGGCGGCGACGCTCTGCTCGGCGGCGGGCCACAGGGTCTGGTCGACGTCCTGGTAGACCGTCTCGACGACCTCGCGCGGAGTGGTCGCTCCGGCGGCGACCGCGGCACGGACCTGGTCGAGGCGCTCGGCACGGTGCTCGAGATAGAAGTCCACGACCGCCAGCGGATCGGTGACGACGGGGCCGTGGCCGGGCAGGATCTGCTCGACCAGCCCTTCCTCGACCAGCTCACGGACGCGGGCGAGGGAGTCCAGATAGGGGCCGAGGACGCCGTCGGGGTGCGCGATGACCGTGGTGCCGCGACCCAGGATCGTGTCGCCGCTGAGCAGCAGACGCTCGGCGCCGACCAGGAAGCACGCGGAGTCCGTGGTGTGCCCCGGCGTCGCCAGGACCTCGAGCCGCAGACCGTCGACGTCGATCGTCTCCCCGTCGGCCAGGACGTCGGCGGAGCGCGTGTACGCGGGGTCGATCGAGCGGGTGGGCGCCCCGGTCAGCTCGACGATCCGCTCGAGCGCCTCGGTGTGGTCGTGGTGCCGGTGGGTGAAGAGCACCAGCGCGATCTCTCCCGCGGCGTCCAGCACGGCCTGCAGGTGGCTGTCGTCGGCCGGTCCCGGGTCCACGACGACCGAGCGGGCGGCTCCGGGCTCCCGCAGGATCCACGTGTTGGTGCCGTCGAGCGTCATCAGTCCCGGGTTGTCGGCCAGGACGTACGACGCGCGCTCCGAGACGGTGACGGCGCTGCTGCTCATGCGGGACCTCCGAGGTCGGTCTCGAGATAGGGCTCGCCGTCGACGACGACGAGCGCGGGAAGGACCGTGTGGATCTTCCGCTCGGCGGCTGCCGCGAGCACGGTGCCGGCGGTGAAGGCCGACACCTCCCGGCACGCGGTCACGGTGGGCGGCATCATCGCCGCCTCCCCGGCCTCGACCGCCCGCAGCACCGCACTCAGCGGCGCCCAGTCGGCGCGGTCCGCCTCGCGGCTCATCGTGCCGACCTGCTGCCCCTCCGGCAGCGCCGCCACGAAGAACCGGGTGTCATAACGACGCGGCTCGAACGCCGGGGTGATCCAGTGCGCCCAGGCGCCGAGCAGGTCCGCCCGCAGCACGAGGCCCTCGCGGTTCAGGAAGTCCGCGAACGCGAGCTCACCGGCCTCCAGGGCCTCACGGGCGGCCTGCATCTCCGCGCCGCTCGTGTCGGCGACCACCGTGTCGCCGTCGGGGCCGGCCAGGAGGATGCCGGTCTCCTCGAACGTCTCGCGAACTGCGGCGACCACGAGACCACGCGCCAGGTCGGGGGCGCACCGGAACCGGCGACCCCAGTCCGCGGCGTCCGGGCCGAACCACGGCGTCGGCAGCTCGACGTCCGCAGCCGCCAGCCCGCCACCGGGGAAGACGTACATCCCGGCCGCGAACGCCATCGACGTCTGCCGCCGCATGAGGTACGCCTCGATGCCCTGCTCGCCGTCGCGGACGACGACGATCGTCGCCGCGTCCTTCGGAACGGCCGGATCGGCCGGCGGGTTGACGGCGCGCTCGCGCAGCCGCGCGGGCATCGGGATGCGGACGGTCATCGGACCTCGACGACCAGCTCGACCTCCACCGGGGCGTCCAGCGGCAGGACGGGCACGCCGACGGCACTGCGGGCGTGCTGGCCGGCATCGCCGAACGCGGCGCCGAACAGCTCGCTGGCGCCGTTGGCGACGGCCGGCTGGCCGGTGAAGTCGGGCGTGCTGGAGACGAACACCGTCGCCTTGACCACTCGCACCACGTCGTCCAGGTCGACCAATGACTTCACGGCCGCGATCGCGTTGAGCGCGCACTGCCGCGCGCAGTCGTACGCGTTGTCGGCGCTGACGTCGCCGCCCACCTTGCCGGTGGCCAGGAGCTGGCCGTCCTGCAGCGGCAGCTGGCCCGACGTGAAGACGTACGATCCCGAGCGCACCGCCGGGACGTACACCGCGACGGGGGCCGGCACCGGCGGGACGGACAGGCCGAGCTCGGCGAGGCGGTCGTCGACGGCAGCCATCAGCTCACCGGGCGCTTGAAGTAGGCGACCAGGTTCTCCGGGTTCATGCCGGGAACGATCTGCACGAGCTCCCAGCCGTCCTGGCCGAAGTTGTCGAGGATCTGCTTCGTGGCGTGCACGAGGACCGGGGCGGTGAGGTACTCCCATTTCGTCATGGGCCCGACTGTATCGCTGCACGCCGCCCACGGGGGGCCCGCCGATGCCCGCTGCCGGCGGATGCCCGCGATCGACGGGCGATCTGGCCTGTCCTCGGTAGGCTCGACACGTGCCCCATTCCACCCAGCTCCACGTCGTCACCGGCAAGGGCGGCACCGGCAAGACGACCGTCGCCGCCGCCCTGGCCATGTCCCTCGCCGGGCAGGGCAAGAAGGTCCTGCTGTGCGAGGTCGAGGGCCGCCAAGGCATCGCCCAGCTGTTCGACGTCCCGCCGCTGCCCTACGAGGAGCGTCAGATCGCGGTCGGCCTGGGCGGCGGCGAGGTCTACGCGCTGGCGATCGACCCGGAGGCCGCGCTGCTGGAGTACCTCGCGATGTACTACCGGCTCGGCCGGGCGGGCAAGGCCCTCGACAAGTTCGGCATCATCGACTTCGCCACGACCATCGCCCCCGGCGTCCGCGACGTGCTGCTGACCGGCAAGGTCTACGAGGCCGCCCGTCGCCGCGACGGCGACTCGTTCTCGTACGACGCGGTCATCATGGACGCGCCGCCGACGGGGCGCATCACCCGCTTCCTCAACGTGAACTCCGAGGTCGCCGGTCTCGCCAAGGTCGGCCCGATCCGCCGCCAGGCCGACTCGATCATGGAGATGATGCGTTCGCCGCAGACGCACGTCCACCTCGTGACGGTGCTGGAGGAGATGCCCGTCCAGGAGACCATCGACGGCATCGCCGAGCTGACGTCCGAGCGGCTCCCGGTCGGTCACGTGATCCTCAACCTCGTACGCCCGTCGCTCGTCTCGGCGACCACCCGTGACGCCCTCGAGGACGGCACGCTCGCGCCGTCGCAGGTCGAGCAGTCCCTGCAGCGGGTGGGCCTCGAGCCGGCCGCCGCCCCTGACCTGATCGAGGGTGGCCTGGCCCACCTGGAGCGCCAGCGCCTGCAGGACGGGCAGCGCACGATCCTGGAGGAGTGCGGCGTCCCCCTCGTCGAGCTGCCGCTGCTGGGTGACGGCATCGACCTGGGTGCCCTGTTCGAGCTCGCCGACCAGCTGGGAGACCTCGCATGACCGGGAAGGCACAGACGACCCCCTCGGCCCGCAAGGGACGGACGACGCCGCGCGGCGGCACCCGTACGACCGTCGCCGGTCGGCTCGACGTCGACGCGCTGCTCGACGACCGCACGACCGAGATCGTCGTGTGCTGCGGCTCCGGCGGAGTGGGCAAGACCACGTCCGCCGCGGCCCTGGCCCTCCGCGCCGCCGAGAAGGGCCGCACGGTGTGCGTCCTGACGATCGACCCCGCGCGCCGTCTCGCCCAGTCGATGGGGTTGACCGAGCTCGACAACACCCCGCGACCGGTCAAGGACGTCGACGACAGCGCCGGCGGGTCGCTCGACGCGATGATGCTGGACATGAAGCGGACGTTCGACGAGGTCGTCGAGCAGCATGCGACACCCGACAAGGCGCAGCAGATCCTCAGCAACCCGTTCTACGTGGCCCTGTCCAGCTCGTTCGCGGGCACGCAGGAGTACATGGCGATGGAGAAGCTGGGCCAGCTGCACGCGACCGGCCGCTGGGACCTCATCGTCGTGGACACCCCGCCGTCACGGTCCGCACTGGACTTCCTCGACGCGCCCGACCGGCTGTCGTCGATGCTTGACGGCCGGTTCATCAAGCTCATGCTGGCCCCCGCGAAGGGACCGGCGCGGCTGCTGAGCGCCGGCTTCGGCATCGTGACGAGCGCCCTCAACAAGGTGCTGGGCGCGCAGGTGCTGACCGACATGCAGACGTTCATCGCGGCGTTCGACACCCTGTTCGGCGGGTTCCGCCAGCGTGCCGAGAGCACCTACGCGCTGCTGCAGGCCGAGGGCACCGCGTTCGTGGTGGTCGCCGCACCGGAGCCGGCCGCGATGCGCGAGGCGTCGTACTTCGTCGAGCGCCTCGCCGCGGAGCAGATGCCCCTGGCCGGCCTGGTCGTCAACCGCGTCCACGAGAACGGCGCCGACGGCATCACCGAGGCCGACGCGGAGTCCGCGGGGCGCAGGCTCGCAGCGGGCGACGAGACCGACAAGATGACCGCCGAGCTGCTGGCGATCCACGCCGACCGCATGCGGGTCGACGCGCGCGAGTCACGCCTCAAGAAGCGCTTCAGCGCGGCGCACCCCGCCGTGCCGACGGTGTCGGTGGCAGCGCTGGCCGGTGACGTGCACGATCTCGACGGCCTGCGCCGGATCGGATCGCTGCTGAGCGGCGACGACCAGCAGGCGTGAGGACGTGGGGGCCAGACGTACTGGCTAGACCGCGACCTGGAGGATGCTGCGCCACGCGGTGACGTTCGGGCGACGACGCAGCAGCGCACGGCGCTCGCGCTCGGTCATGCCGCCCCAGACGCCCCACTCGATGCGGTTGTCCAGCGCTTCGGCCAGGCACTCCGCCCGGACGTGGCACGTCCCGCAGACCTGCTTCGCACGGTTCTGCTCGGCGCCCTTGACGAACAAGGCGTCGGACTTGCCCCGACAGGCGGCTTCAGCCGCCCAGTTCTCATTCCACATCCTGTACCTCCCCCGAGACCGGTCGGATGACCGAAGTTGGTACTGACAAATCTAGGAACTTCGTCCTCCCGGCGGCAGACGCAAGCGGGCCATTTTGACTAGCCACAAAGAACTAGACACCTTGTCGCGTTCGTGTCGGGTGATGGAGGGGTTGCCGCCCGTCACGTACGCTGTGGGGCATGGCTTTGGACGACTTCCGCAACCTGCTACGCCGCGCTGCCCAGACCGAGCCGCGCACGGGCGGGCGCGGTGGTCGCATCGGCGTCATGGCCGGCCTCTCGGCGTTCGCCGGTCTGCTGATCGCCCTCATGATGATCCCGGCGACGGCGCTGGTCGCGGTCACGTTCAACGACGTGACCAATGACGTCGTCGAGATGCCCCTGGAGCTGGAGGACCAGCCCAACGCCCAGACGACCCGCCTCCTGGCTTCCAACGGCGACCTGATCGCGTACTTCTACAAGGAGAACCGGCAGGACGTCCCGCTGAAGGACATCGCGCCGGTCATGCAGGACGCACTGATCTCGATCGAGGACAACCGCTTCTTCGAGCACGGCGCCCTCGACCTCAAGGGCACGCTCCGCGCGCTGGTCAACAACGCGTCCGAGGGCCAGACGCAGGGTGGATCGTCGATCACGCAGCAGCTCGTCAAGCTCACGCTCGTGTCGCAGGCCACGACCAAGGAGCAGGTCAAGGCGGCCACCGAGAAGTCGACCGCGCGCAAGATCCGCGAGCTCAAGCTCGCGATCGACTACGAGGCGACGCACACCAAGAAGGAGATCCTGGAGCGCTACCTCAACCTGGCGTACTTCGGTGACGGCGCCTACGGCATCAGCGCGGCCTCGTTCCACTACTTCTCCCGCAGCCCCGACAGCCTCAACGCCCGGCAGGCCGCGACGCTCGCCGGCCTGGTCAAGAACCCGGTCGAGTTCGATCCCAACGTCTACCCCGAGAAGGCCCTGCAGCGGCGCAACACCGTGCTCGCGGTCATGGCGCGCCTCGGCAAGATCACGCCGAAGCAGGCCGAGAAGTTCCAGGCCGCCCCGCTCGCGCTCAAGATCACCGAGTTCCCCAACGGCTGCGTCAGCTCGGCCGCCGAGTTCTCGTGCGACTACGCCCGCCGCTGGCTGCTGCGCCAGCCCGCGCTCGGCGCCACGACCCAGGAGCGCCAGACACTCCTCGAGCGCGGTGGCCTGACGATCAAGTCCAACTTCGACCTGCGCGCCCAGAAGGCCACCGACGACGCGGTCGAGTCCACCGTGAAGCCCACCGACAACGAGGCCATCGCGGCGCTCGCGTCCATCGAGCCCGGCACCGGCAAGGTCCGCGCCCTCTCGCAGTCGCGTCCGATGGGCCGCAGCAAGAAGAAGGGCCAGTCCTTCATCAACTTCGTCGTCCCTCGCCGCTACGGCGACTCCGGCGGCTTCCCGGCCGGCTCGACGTTCAAGCTCTTCACCGTCACCGCAGCGCTCAACAAGGGCATCGACGTCGGCCAGACGTTCAACTCGCCGGCGAGCATGACCATCCCGGGCGGCTCGTTCAAGACCTGCGAGGGCCTCAACATCACCGATCCGTGGCCGGTCAAGAACTCGACCACGTCGGGCAGCAAGAACATGTACACCGGCACCCGCGAGTCGGTGAACACCTACTTCGCGCAGCTGGAGAAGATGGCCGGCCTCTGCAACGTCGTCAAGGCCGCCGAGTCGATGGGCATCACAGTCCTCGACAACCAGCAGGTCGGGCCGTTCACCCTCGGCGTCACCAACGTGAGCCCGCTCGACATGGCCGCGGCATACGCGACGTTCGCCTCGGGCGGCGAGTACTGCAAGCCCCGTCCGGTCGCCGAGATCCTCGACGCCAAGGGCAACACGCTCAAGCGGTTCAAGCCCGTCTGCTCAGAGGTCATGTCCAAGGACGAGGCCGCGCAGATCAACGACATCCTGCGCGGGGTGCAGGAGCGCGGAGGCTTCGGCTTCCAGAACGGCACCGGGCTGCGGATCCCGTCAGCCGCCAAGACCGGAACCGCCCAGGACAACCAGTCGGTCTGGTACGTCGGTTACACCCCCGAGCTCTCGACCGCCTCGATGATCGCCGGCGTGAAGAAGAACGGCAGCCCGCGCTCGCTGGCCGGCGTCAAGATCAACGGCGCCTTCCTCAACTTCCAGTCCGTCGGCGGCAGCTCGCTGGCCGGCCCGATGTGGGCCAAGGCCATGCAGAAGATCCAGGACTACCTGACCCCGGTCAACTTCGATCCTCCGCCGAAGCGCCAGCCCGTGGCCAAGAAGGTGGCCAAGAGCGACGACGACCGGGGCAAGAAGCCCAAGCCGCGGGGCCGCGACCGCGACCGCGCCTGACCCCCACGTCCCACCCCTCCACCCCCGCCCAGATCTGCGGAGTCCTGCACCAAATTCTCGCTGAAAAGCGTGCAGAAGGGCGCAGATCTGGGCGGGGTACGTGCGGGGGTCAGGCGCCGAGCTGGCGCTTGACCTCGGCGGCGACCGCACCGCCGTCGGCCTTGCCCTTGACCTGGGGCGAGACGATGCCCATGACCTTGCCCATGGCCTTCATGCCCTCGCCGGCGGCCCCCGCGGAGTCCACCGCGGCCGAGACGATCACGGCGATCTCCTCGGGCGACAGCTGGGCCGGCAGGTACTCCGCGAGGATCGCGGCCTCGGCCTTCTCCTTCTCCGCGAGCTCGGGACGGTTGCCGTCCGCGAACGCCTGGGCCGCCTCGCGACGCTTCTTGGCCTCGCGCTCGAGCACCGTCAGGACGTCCTCGTCGGTCAGCTCCTTGGCCTCCTTGCCGGAGACCTCGGCCGTGGTGATCGCGGTGAGCACCATGCGAAGGGTCGAGGTGCGCAGCGCGTCCCGCGCCTTCATCGAGGTGGTGAGGTCGGTGTGGAGCTGGTCCTTGAGAGCTGACATGGCCCCATTGTCCCACTGACCCGGCAGGCCCTCCGCGCGAAGTGCCCACCCGGATGACACCCTGATGCCATGCGTCCTGTCCTTTGGCCAGTCGCCGCAGCAGCGGCCGGGCTGGCGTACGCCGTGGCCGAGACCCGTGCGTTCACGGTCCGCCACGTGACCGTGCCCGTGCTCGCTCCCGGATCCGCCCCGCTGCGCGTGCTGCACCTGTCCGACACCCACATGACCCCTCGCCAGCAGCGCAAGCAGCAGTGGCTGCGCGAGCTCGCGGCCCTCGAGCCGGACCTCGTGGTCAACACCGGCGACAATCTCGCGCACCTCGACGCGGTGCCGTCGGTCCTCGACGCGTACGGCGACCTGCTCGACCTGCCGGGCGTGTTCGTGTTCGGCTCGAACGACTACTTCTCCCCCGTCCGCAAGAGCCCGACCGGCTATCTGACCGGTGGGACGGGTGCGGGCACCAGGGGCGCGTGGGAGCGCGAGCGGGACCTGCCCTTCGAGAGGCTGCGCGCCGCGTTCACCGCCCGCGGGTGGACCGATCTCGACAACCGGCACGGGGAGCTCGAGGTCGCCGGCCGACGCCTGGCCTTCGTCGGCGTGGACGATCCGCACCTCAACTACGACGTCCTCGACGACGAGCCGGCCGACGCGTCGGCCGATCTCGCGATCGGGGTGGCCCACGCGCCGTACCTGCGGGTCCTTGATCGCTGGAACGCACTCGGCTACCCGCTGATCCTCGCCGGGCACACCCACGGCGGGCAGCTTCGGGTGCCGTTCTACGGCGCCCTGGTGACCAACTGCGACCTCGATCGGGCCCGCGCGAGAGGGCTTCACCGCCACCACACGCCCGGCAACGAACCGTCCTGGCTGCACGTCTCGGCGGGCATCGGGACCTCCCCGTTCACCCCCGTTCGGTTCTCGTGCCGCCCCGAGGCAACACTGCTCACCCTCACTGGGATAGACTCGTCCGGTCCCCGCAGGTAGGGGGCGTCGGGCTGTGGCGCAGCTTGGTAGCGCGCGTCGTTCGGGACGACGAGGCCGCAGGTTCAAATCCTGTCAGCCCGACACAGTGAAGGAGCCGGTCCACCGCCAGGTGGGCCGGCTCCTTGCGTTCTGGCGCCTGCGGACTCGGGTGTGACCTGACGCACGGTGTGCCAAACTGGGCCGCATGGTCGACGAGCAGGAGCCCACCAAACGGGTCGTCAAGCGGGTGGTCAAGAAGACCGTCGTACGCCCCGGCGCCCCCGGCGCGACCAAGCCGCAGGTTCGCTACGGGCGTCCCGTCGCGACCGCCACCAAGCCCCGCGCCACCGCGCAGTCCAAGACCGCCGCGCAGTCCAAGGCCGTCGACAAGAAGGCGCCGGCCACGAAGCGGTCGCCCCGCGACCTCGGCGTCAAGGTCACGGCCGGCGGCCGCCGCGTCGGTGACGCCTGGACGACCGTCGCCGGTCGGGCCGGCTCCGCCGCGCGCACGTCCGGCACCACGCTCTCGACCCGTGCCCGTGCCGTGGCGGCCTGGCGCCTGCCACACATCAATCTCTATCTCGCGTCGGTCATCACCGGCGTGGTCGTCGGCATCGCCGCGGTGCTGCTCGGTGTCATCGCCCTGCGGATCTTCGACGCGGTGCGCGGCGTCTCGGCCGGCGGCGGGCTCTGGGGCAGCATCGCGTTCATCGCGATCGCGGCGGCCGCCGTGTTCGCCGGCGACGCCCTGCTGCGCGGATTCGGCTCGACGGCGGCACGGCTGACCAGCTTCCTCGCGGTCGTGCTGTCCGTCGTCGCGATGCTCGGGCTGTTCCTCGACCTGCTCGACCGGCAGCCGTCGACGGCCCTGTTCCTGGTCCCCGCCCTCGGAGCCGTGGCCTTCGTGGCGTCGCACTGGCTGATCGACGCGGCCGAGAAGACCCCTACGCTCGTCGAGTGACCGAGATCCTCTGGCAGCCGCTTCTCGACGGCTCGTCCCGCGTCGAGCAGTTCATGGCCGCTCTCGAGCCGGACGGCGGGCGGGCGTTCAGCGGCTACGAAGACCTGTGGCAGTGGTCCGTGGACGTCCCCGAGGCGTTCTGGACGGCCCTGTGGCAGCACGCCGACCTGCCAGCCGACGGTGACCCCTCCCCCGCCCTCGCCGACGCCTCGATGCCCGGCTCCAGCTGGTTCCCGCACGTCCGGCTCAACTACGCCGAGGCCATGCTGCGGCTGGTCGACCGCGCCGACGACGACGTCGTGGTGGTCGCCCGCTCCCAGAGCCGCGACGACGTCACCCTGACGGCGGCCGGTCTGCGCGACCAGGTGGCGCGGGCCCGCGCGGGCCTCGTCCGCGAGGGAGTCGTCGCGGGTGACCGCGTCGCGGCGTACTCGCCCAACGTCCCCGAGACGCTGGTGCTGCTGCTGGCGGCTGCGAGCCTGGGCGCGGTCTTCTCCTCCTGCGCCCCCGAGTTCGGCACGCAGAGCGTGATCGACCGGTGGCAGCAGATCGAGCCCACGGTCGTCCTGGCGGTCGACGGCTACGTCTACGGCGACAAGGCGATCGACCGCCGCGCCGAGGTCGAGGCCATCCGCGCGGCGCTGCCGAGCGTCCGCACGCTGGTGTGGCTGCCCTATCTCGACCCCGCGTCGGCGGCACCCAACGGGGCCGTCACGTGGGCCGACCTCACCGACCGCCCCGGACCGCTCGAGTTCGTCCGGGTGCCGTTCGGCACCCCGCTGTACGTGCTGTTCTCCTCCGGCACGACAGGTCTGCCCAAGCCCATCGTGCACGGCCACGGCGGCATCACGCTCGAGCACGTCAAGGCCCTCGAGCTGCACCACGACCTGGGCGCGGACGACCGCTTCTTCTGGTTCTCCACGACCGGCTGGATGATGTGGAACCTGCTCGTCTCGGGCCTCGCCGTGGGGTCGACGATCGTGATGTTCGATGGCAACCCCGCGTACCCCGACCTCGGCGCGACGTGGCGCATGGCCGAGGAGCTCGGCATCACCTACTTCGGCACCAGCGCGCCGTTCCTGCTGCAGTGCCGCAAGGAGGGCATCGTGCCGCAGGATCTCGCCGACCTGTCCCGCCTGCGCGGCGTGGGCTCCACCGGCGCCCCCTTGCCCGCCGAGGGCTTCCGCTGGGTCTACGAGGCCGTCAGCCCCACCGCACAGCTCGCCTCGATCTCCGGCGGCACGGACGTGTGCTCGGGCTTCGTGGGCGCCTCGCCCATCGTCCCGGTGTACGCCGGGGAGATCTCCTGCCGCATGCTCGGCAGCGCCGTCGAGTCGTACGACGAGGACGGCGAGCCGGTCGTCGGCTCGCTCGGCGAGCTGGTCATCACCGGTCCGATGCCCTCGATGCCCGTGGGCTTCTGGGGCGACGACGACGGCTCGCGCTACCGGGCGGCGTACTTCGAGGACATCCCCGGGGTCTGGCGCCACGGTGACTGGATCACGATCACCGACCGCGGCACCTGCACGATCACGGGCCGCAGCGACGCGACGCTCAACCGCGGCGGGGTGCGGCTCGGGACCTCGGAGTTCTACTCGGTCGTCGAGTCGCTGCCCGAGGTCGCCGACAGCCTCGTGGTGCACCTCGAGGACGACGAGGGCGGGGCGGGGACGTTGATCCTGTTCGTCGCGCTGGCCGCTGGAGGCACGTTGGACGACGCGTTGACCCGGCGGATCGCGACCGAGCTGCGGACCCGCCTGTCACCCCGCCACGTGCCTGACGTGGTGCGGCAGGTGCCGCTGCTCCCCCGCACCCTGTCGGGCAAGAAGCTCGAGGTGCCGGTCAAGAAGATCCTGCGCGGAGCCGCGATCGAGGACGCCGCCGCCAAGGGCGCCCTCACGGACCCGTCGGCACTCGACGTGTTCGTCGACGTCCGCGCCGAGCTGACGCGCGGGCGCTAGACCAGCAGCTCGGCGATCTGGATCGTGTTGAGCGCCGCTCCCTTGCGGAGGTTGTCGCCGCTGACGAACAGGGCCAGACCGCGCTCACCCGGGGCGCTGCGGTCCTGGCGGATCCGCCCGACGAGGCTCGGATCGGAGCCGGCGGCCTGCAGCGGGGTCGGCACGTCGACGAGGCGGACGCCCGGTGCGGAGCCCAGCAGCTCGGTCGCCCGGGCCACCGACAGGTCGTTCGCGAACTCGGCGTTGATCGACAGCGAGTGCCCCGTGAAGACCGGCACGCGTACGCAGGTGCCCGAGACGCGCAGATCGGGCAGGTGCAGGATCTTGCGGCTCTCGTTGCGGAGCTTCTGCTCCTCGTCCGTCTCGAACGATCCGTCGTCGACGACCGATCCGGCCATGGGCAGCACGTTGAACGCGATCGGGGCGACGTAGACGCCCGGATCGGGGAAGCCGACCGCCGAGCCGTCGTACGCGAGCTCGTCGGCCTTCTCGATGACCGCGGACGCCTGGCCGTGCAGCTCACGGACGCCGGCGATGCCGGAGCCGGAGACCGCCTGGTAGCTGCTGATCACGAGCCGGACCAGGCCGGCCTCGTCGTGCAGCGGCTTGAGGACGGGCATCGCGGCCATCGTCGTGCAGTTGGGGTTGGCGATGATGCGGCGGTGCGCCTTCTGGATGTCCTCGGGGTTGACCTCGCTGACGATCAGCGGGATCTCGGGATCCTTGCGGAACGCCGAGGAGTTGTCGATGACCATCGCGCCGGCCTCGGCGAACCGGGGCACCTGGACGCGGGACGTCGTGGCGCCCGCGGAGAACAGGGCCACGTCGATGCCCGAGACGTCCGCGGTCGCAGCGTCCTCGACGACGATCTCCTCGCCCCGGAACGGCAGGGTCTTGCCGGCGGAGCGGGCGGAGGCGAAGAAGCGCACCCGGTCGGCCGGGAAGTCACGCTGCTCCAGGATCGAGCGCATGGCGACGCCCACCTGACCGGTGGCGCCGACGACGGCGAGCGTGGTCATCGTCCGGTACCTCCGTAGACCACGGCCTCGACCTCGTCGGTGCCGAGCTCGAACGCGGTGTGGGCGGCGTTGACGGCCGCATCGATCTGGTTCTCCATCACGATGACCGAGATGCGGATCTCGGAGGTCGAGATCATCTCGATGTTGACCCCGGCGTCGGCCAGCGACTGGAAGAACTTCGCGGTGATGCCCGGTGACGACCGCATGCCGGCGCCGACGATCGAGACCTTGCCAACGCTGTCGTCGTACTGCAGGCGCTCGTAGCCGACCTCGTCCTTGAGCCGGGCCAGCGCCGTCATCGCGGTCTGGCCGTCCGCACGGGGCAGCGTGAACGAGATGTCGGTGAGGGCCGTCGCGGCGGCGGAGACGTTCTGGACGACCATGTCGATGTTGATCTGGGCGTCGGCGAGCGCCTGCAGGATCGCGGCGGCGAAGCCCACCTTGTCGGGCACCCCGACCACGGTGATCTTGGACTCGCTGCGGTCGTGCGCGACGCCGGAGATGATCGCTTGCTCCATGTGGCCCTCTTCGTTGGTGCTGCCGGTGGGGATGACGTCCTCGGTCCTGACGACCCACGTGCCGACCTTGTCGGAGAAGGACGAGCGGACGTGGATCGGCATGTCGTTGCGGCGGGCGTACTCGACGCACCGCAGGTGCAGGATCTTGGCGCCGTTGGCGGCCATCTCCAGCATCTCCTCGTACGAGATGCGGGGGATCTGCCGGGCGTTGGCCACGATGCGCGGATCGGCGGTGAAGATGCCGTCGACGTCGGTGTAGATCTCGCAGACGTCCGCCTGCAGCGCTGCCGCGAGCGCGACCGCCGTCGTGTCGGAGCCGCCGCGGCCGAGCGTCGTGATGTCCTTGGTCGTCTGTGAGACGCCCTGGAACCCCGCGACGATCGCGATCGCGCCCTCGCCGAGGGCGGCCTCGATGCGGCCGGGGGTGACGTCGATGATCTTGGCGCGGCCGTGCTCGGAGTCGGTGATGACGCCGGCCTGCGAGCCGGTGAACGAGCGCGCCTCCTGACCGAGGTTGCCGATCGCCATCGCGAGGACAGCCATGCTGATGCGCTCGCCGGCGGTCAGCAGCATGTCGAGCTCGCGGCCGGGAGGCAGCGGCGAGACCTCGTTCGCGAGCTCGATGAGCTCATCGGTGGTGTCGCCCATGGCCGAGACGACGACGACGACGTCGTGACCGGCCTTCTTGGTCGCGACGATGCGTTGGGCGACCCTCTTGATGCTGGTTGCGTCGGCAACCGAGGAGCCGCCGTACTTCTGGACGACAATGCCCACGGGACTGTCCTACCTGGAGGAGAGGTACGGGATGCGCGACGCTGCGCAGCGCTGAGTCTACCCGGTCGTCTCGCGGGGCATCATCGGGATTCCGCCCGTGAGACGGCAGCCCCCGAGCGGCTCAGCCGATCGTCGTACGACCCTCGAACGCCCGGCCGAGGGTGAGCTCGTCGGCGTACTCCAGGTCGCCGCCCACCGGCAGGCCGCTCGCGAGCTTGCTGACCCGCAGGCCGTACGTCGAGAGCATGCGGATCAGGTAGGTCGCGGTGGCCTCGCCCTCGAGGTTGGGATCGGTCGCGATGATGACCTCGGTGACCACGGCGTCCTGCAGCCGACCGAGCAGCTCCTTGATGCGCAGCTGGTCGGGGCCGATGCCCGCGATGGGCGAGATCGCACCGCCCAGCACGTGGTAGCGGCCGCGGAACTCACGCGTGCGCTCGATCGCGATGACGTCCTTGGACTCCTCGACGACGCACAGCACGCTGGGGTCGCGGCGGGGGTCGGCGCAGATGCGGCACTCGGTGTCGACCGTGACGTTGCCGCAGATCGAGCAGAAGTGGACCTTCGCCTTCACCTCGACCAGGGTCGCGGCGAACCGGCGGACGTCCTCGGGGTCTGCGTCGAGGAGGTGGAACGCAATCCGCTGCGCACTCTTGGGACCGATGCCGGGCAGCTGCCCCAGCTCATCGATCAGGTCCTGGACCACGCCGTCATACATAGGTGTTCAGGGTAGGCGCTCAGCCCTGAGCCCCGTCACCCGACTCGCGGTCGAACAGCGGCTCACCTGCGAGGATGCGCACGAGCTGCTCGACCCGCACGTCCTCGCGGGCGGTGTCGACGTGGACCGTCGCGATCAGCGCCTCGCCGTCGAGCATGTGCACGATCCCGATGACGATGGCGTCCAGCTGCTCGGCGGGCATCGCCGCGGCGATCGGCAGCGCCCGCCCGAGCTCGATGATCTCGCGGTGATAGCGGTCCGCGAGCGGTGCGAGCCGGTCCCGCAGGTCGACGTCCGCGCGCGCCGCGACGAGCAGCTCGTACCAAGCGGCGTTGACCGGCGCCCGGGTCGCGCGGCGCAGCAGGCGTACGACCGCGGCCACGTCGAACTCCTCGAGCTGTGCCAGACCGGCCCGGAAGTCCACGAACTGGCGGGCACGGACCGCGTCCGCCGCGGCGAGGATGACGTCGAGGCGCGAGTCGAAGTGCCGGAACAGGCCGCCCTGGGAGACCCCCGCCCGCCGAGCGATCTCGGCGGTCGTCGTGCGGGCGTACCCGACCTCGCCGAGCGCCTCGACCGTCGCGTCGACGACTGCCGCGATCGTGCCCTCCCGCCGCTCGGCCTGCGTACGGCGGGGGGTCGCGGTCACGACCTCTACTGTGCCACCGCCGGCTCGGCGCGGCGGACGGGCGTCACGGTGCCGCGACGCTCGCCGGCGCGCAGGAAGCGGCCGGTGCCGAGCGTACGTCCGTAGCCCTCGACGAAGTCGCCGCGCTCGAACACCACCTCGCCACTGACGACGGTCGCCGAGACCGCGGCGTCGTTGCGGTTGACCATGCGGCTGATGTTGCCGAACGCGGGCATGAGCGCCTCGTGGTAGCTGTCGACCTCGTCGCTGAGACCGGCCGGATCCACGACCACGATGTCGGCTCGGTCGCCGAGCCGGATGTGCCCGGCGTCGATGCCGTAGAAGTCGCCGAGCTCGCCGGTCAGCTTGAAGATCGCCTTCTCGACGCTCATGAACGGCGTGCGGCCCGACTGCGCCTGGTGGACGCGGTTGAGCAGCCGGATGCCGAAGTTGTAGAACGCCATGTTGCGCAGGTGCGCACCGGCGTCGGAGAAGCCGATCGTGATGCCGTAGCGGTTGATGAGCTTGTCCTGGACCTCCGGACGCGTGTTGGCGATGTTGGTCTTCCAGCGCAGACCGGTGCCGTGCTCGACCACGAGGTCGAGATAGCAGTCGACCGGGTGGAGGCCGCGCTGCCGGGCGACGTCGCCGATCATCATGCCGACCAGGGCCGGGTCAGGGCACTCGGTGATCTCGGCGTCGTCGAAGTCGCGGTGCCAGACCCGCGGGGAGAAGCGCTTGTCGAAGTCGCGCCGGAACCAGCGGCGGTACGCCTCGTCGCGCAGCAGCTCGTTGCGGCCCATCTCCTCGCGCAGGTGCAGCGCCTCGCGTCCCGAGCCGAACTCCTCGAACACGACCAGGTCGATGCCGTCGGCCCACACGCGGAAGGTCGTGGGCAGGTGCTGCCACGTGAACCTGCCCCGGCCGATCTTGTTGGCGAGGAGCGCGAGCGGCTCGAAGATGCGCTGCACCCACGGCTCGGCCTTGGTGTCGGCGGCCGCGAGCAGCGAGACGCGCAGGGGCTTGCGGCCGAGACCCGTCGAGGTCGCGAGGTAGAACGCGATGTCGTACTTCTTGTTGAGGTTGGGCACGCCCTGCAGCACCCGGTCGCGGCGGCGGAGCACGCGGCTGAGGCCCCGGAACTCCTTCCAGCTCGAGTACGTCGAGGGCAGCGAGCGCGAGCGATAGCGGTCGCCATCGAGCTTGTCCCAGGGATTCGTCATGGTCGAGATGCCGAGGAAGCCCGCGTCGAGGGCGTCCTCGAGGCGGCGCTCGATCTCGGCCTGCTCGCCGCGGGTCGCCTTCTGGGCCGGGTCGGTCGAGCGGCCCATCCCCATCACGCTCGCACGGACGTCCGAGTGGCCGAGGAACGAGGCGACGTTCGGGCCGAGCGGCAGCGCCTCGAGCGCGTCGACCCACCCCTGCGGCGTCGACCACGTCTTGGCGTCCTCCAGCGAGGACAGGACGTGCGTGCGCGGCAGCGCCTCGACCCGGCTGAACAGGTCGGCGATGTCCAGCGGCGAGGAGTAGACCGTCGACAGGGAGCAGTTGCCGACCAGGACCGTCGTGACCCCGTGGCGTACGGACTCGTTGAGGCCCGGGGCCACCTGGAGCTCGGCATCGTAGTGGGTGTGGGCGTCGACGAAGCCCGGCATGACCCACTGGCCGGCCGCGTCCACGACCCTCGTGCCGGGGCCCACCGGGAGCGGGCTCGGGCTGACGGCGGCCACCCGGCCGTCCCTGACCCCGACGTTCGCGACGACGCCGGGCGCCCCCGTGCCGTCGAAGTACGTACCGCCGTTGATCACCAGGTCGAGCTCGTTCATGTGGCCTCCGTCACATCATCGTGACCGCCAACATAGCGAGCAACCACTCGCTATGTCCACGTTTTCCACCGCCCGATCCGCGAGTGGCGCAGAAGTGGACGACACGCCGTCTCACTTTCTTCAGTCCGCGCCAGTCGCGGATCGGTTTGCGCCACTCGCGGATCGAGTGAGGAACGCGCGGAGCATGTCGTGGCCGCGGGGGGTGAGGATCGACTCGGGGTGCATCTGGACGCCCTCGACCGGGTGGGTGCGGTGACGGACGCCCATCACGATCCCGGACGCGGTGCGGGCGGTGACCTCGAGATCGGCCGGCAGGGTCGCCGGGTCGATCACCAGCGAGTGGTAGCGGGCGCACACGAGCGGGGACGGCAGCCGGTCGAAGACCCCGCGTCCGTCGTGGTGGACCAGCGACGGCTTGCCGTGGACGATCTCGGGCGCCCGCACCACCCTGGCGCCGTGGGCCTCACCGATCGCCTGGTGCCCGAGGCACACCCCGAGCGTCGGCGTCGTCGGCCCCAGACGGCGGATCGCCTCGACGCTGATGCCGGCGTCGGCGGGCGTGCCGGGACCCGGGGAGACGACCAGGTGGGTGAAGTCGCCCCGCGCACGCGCCGCCACGAGCTCGTCGACCGTCACGGCGTCGTTGCGCACCACCTCGGCGGACGCGCCGAGCTCACCGACGTACTGGACGAGGTTGTAGACGAACGAGTCGTAGTTGTCGATGAACAGCACCCGCGCCGCCGAGCCGTCGGTGGGCGGTGCGCCCGCGTCCACTTCGGACGCCCGGCTGGACGCAAGCGCACCGCCGCCTGGGGCCGGTGACCAGAGGGACTGCAGCTCCTCGGCGAGCCACTCGGTCGTACGCCCGACCGCCCACGTGCCGACGCCCTCGACCGCCACGACCGGGACCACGCCGCGCAGGGCGTTGGTCGCGAAGAGCTCGGTCGCGGCCCTGAGGTCGTCGGCGGTCAGTCGCCTCTCGAACACCGGGATCGTCGCATCGCGCAGGATCTCGATGACCCGGGCCCGGGCGGTGCCGGGCAGGATGCGCCCGTCGGTCGGCGGGGTGTGGACGCCGTCGTCGAGGACCACGAACAGATTGGCCCGGGCCGTCTCCAGGACCGCACCGTCGTCGGACGTCAGCAGCAGGTCGTGACCGGGGCCGCGATCGTCCGCCAGGGCGCTGCGGTCGATCCACTTGTGCCGACCCCAGCCGGCACCCACCGGTCGCGGCGTGAGCGTCCACGGCCCGGTCGGCGGGCCGACTGGACTGGTCGCCACCGTGACCTCGACGCCGCCGTCACGGGGCACCGCGTCGACCCGCAGGCGGTGCCGACCGCCCAGGGTCGCCGCCCGGCGGACGACCACGTCGTCGAGCGACGCCCGGATCGACGTCCCGTGGACCGTGCGGACGCTCTCGTCGAGGCGGGTCAGGTGAGCGTCCAGGTCGACGACCCGTCCGTCCACCACCAGCATCGTGTCGAAGATGCCCTGCGCCTCGTCGGCGGCACGGACGCTGCGTGCTTCCGGGGGGCGTGGAGGATCGGGGGCCGGCGCGTCGGTGACCAGGTCGAGGCGGCCTCCGATCGCCTCGATCAGGGGCCGGGCCTTGACCAGGCACTCGGCGTACTCCCCCTCGGGGGTCGAGTCCGCCACGACTCCCCCGCCGACGCCGAGCCAGATCGAGCCGCCCGCGATCTCGAACGTGCGGATCACGACGTTGAGCTCGAGCCCCGCTGCCGGGCTGACGTGGCCGATCGCACCGGTGTAGGCCTCGCGCCCGGTCGGCTCGAGCACGTTGATGATCTCCATGGCCCGCACCTTGGGTGCACCGGTGACCGATCCGGGCGGGAAGGTCGCACGGAGCAGGTCCGAGTCGCGCACCCGGGGCCCGACGTGCCCGACGACGTCGGAGACCAGGTGCCACACCGCGTGGCGCTCGGCGCGGGTGAGCGCGGGCACCCGAACGGATCCGGGCACGCTCACCCGTCCGAGGTCGTTGCGCATCAGGTCGACGATCATGACGTTCTCGGCACGGTCCTTGGCCGAGGCCACCAGCTCGTCCGGGTCGGTGTCGAGCGGGGCCGTCCCCTTGATCGGCGAGCTCAGCACCTCGTCGCCGGTGCGCCGCAGGAACAGCTCGGGCGAGAGGCTCACCAGCGCACCCTCGGGACCGGACACGTACGCCGCGAACGCCGGGTGCAGACGCTCGACGCCCGCGCAGAAGACGTCGAGCGGATCACCCGCGAACGGCGCCTCGAGGCGGGCGCACAGATTGGCCTGGAAGATGTCGCCGGCCGCGATGTGCTCGAGCACGGTCGCGACCGCCGCGCGGTGGCCGTCTGGTGTCGGCGTCATCGCGAACGAGCCCACGTCGTACGCGCGGGGACCCGGGGCAGCAGCGCCGAGGGCCTCCACGACCCGGGCGTCGCGCTCGTCGTCGCGGGTCAGCGACTCCAGCCACCACACGCCGTCACTGAGCCGAAGGACGTGGTCGTAGAACGCGAGGCGGTGGTCGGGCTGCGGGATCGGCCGGTGAGGGGTGGGCGGCAGGTCCTCGACGAGCCGGCCGAGCTGGTAGCCCCAGGCGCCGATCCAGCCGCCGCCGAAGCCGGACACGTCGGGCGGCAGCGGGTCGAGGTCGATGCCGCTGAACGGATCACCCTCGAGCACCCGGCACGGGTCGAAGGCGATCAGCGCCTCGCCGTGGTGCCAGTCGCCGAGCAGCGCGACCAGCCGGTCGCGACCGCGGAAGCGCCGCAGGACGTCGAGCGGATCCGCCTGGAGATCCAGGCGTCTCCGGACGAGCTCAGTCCGCGGGGTGCTCGTCAATGACCTGCGCCCCGAGCTCCCGGCTCAGCAGCAGCTCGGGATCGAGGACCTCGTGGTCGACGACGGGATCGTTGCGATCGGCGGACGCGTCGGGGTCCTCGCGCGTCTGAGGGCTGTGCTGCTCCCTCATCGCCTGGCGGACCGAGTCGGGCACCGCCACAGGGGGCGTCGAGGGTGCCGACGAGGTGGGAGCCGCGGCCGGGCGCGAGGAGCCGTCGTCGTAGTCGTCGACCACGCCGGGGCGGGTGCCCGGGTCGACGATCGCCTCGATGCGCCAGGTCACGCCGAGGACCTGGTGCAGGGCCTTTTGGACGTAGTCGGCCGATCCGCTGTTGATGAACGAGTCGCGTGCGCCGGCGTTGACCAGCGCGATGGTCAGGACCTGACCGTCCAGCGCCATGACCTGCGCGTTCTGGCTCAGCATGATCCAGGCGAAGCGGCGCATGTCGCGGATCCGGTCGAGGATCTCGGGCCAGAGACGTCGTACGTCGGCGATCGTCAGCGTGCCGGCCGGCTCCTCCACCTGCGGTGCAGCGGGAGCAGCGGGAGCAGCAGGCTCGGGCTCGGGCTCCGCGACCGGTGCGGGTCGCTGGGCGACGGGGGGCGCGGACGGGGCGGGCTCGGCCTGGACGGGCGGCGCGGGCTCGACGCGTTCGGCCTGCACGGGCGCTGCGACCGGCTGCGGGGCCGGGGTCGGCTGCGGAGCCGGGGTCGGCTGCGGAGCCGGGGCAGGCTGGACCGCAGGCGGGTGCACCGCGGCGGGACTCGCCTCCGGGGCGCCCCCGTCCATGTGCAGGCGACGCTCGACCCGGTCGAGGCGGGCCTGGAAGCCCTGCGTGGAGTTGTCGGCCCCCGGCACGAGGATGCGGGCGCACATGAGCTCGAGGAGCAGCCGCGGTGCGGTCGCCCCGCGGAACTCCATCAGCGCCGCGTTGACGATGTCGGCCGCGCGGGTCAGCTCGGACGGGCCGAAGCCGTTGGCCTGGGTGACCAGGCGCTCCGCGCGGTCGCCCGGCACGTCGAGCAGCCCCTTGTCGAGGGCATCGGGCACCGCGGCGACGATCACGAGGTCACGCAGCCGCTGCAAGAGGTCCTCGGCGAAGCGGCGCGGGTCCTGGCCCGTCTCGATGACCTTGTCGACGACGCCGAACACGGTCGACCCGTCGCCGGCCGCGAAGGCGTCGATGGCCTCGTCGAGCAGCGAGTCGGGCGTGTAGCCGAGCAGCTGGACCGCGAGGTCGTACGTCACGCCGTCGGGCCCGGCGCCGCCGAGCAGCTGGTCGAGCACGCTGAGCGTGTCACGGACCGATCCCTGTCCCGCGCGGACGACCAGCGGCAGCGCGGTCGGCGCGAGGGTCACGCCCTCGGCCTCGCACAGCTGCATGAGGTAGTCGCCGAGCGCCTTGGGCGGCACCAGCCGGAACGGGTAGTGGTGGGTACGCGAGCGGATCGTGCCGATGACCTTGTCGGGCTCGGTCGTCGCGAAGATGAACTTCAGGTGCGGCGGCGGCTCCTCGACGAGCTTGAGCAGCGCGTTGAAGCCCTGCGGGGAGACCATGTGGGCCTCGTCGATGATGTAGACCTTGTAGCGGCTGCTGACCGGGGCGAAGAAGGCCCGCTCGCGCAGGTCGCGGGCGTCGTCGACACCGCCGTGGCTGGCAGCGTCGATCTCGATGACGTCGATGCTGCCCGGCCCGCCGCGCGCGAGGTCACGGCAGCTCTGGCACTCGCCGCACGGATCGGCGATCGGCGCCTTCTCGCAGTTGAGCGCACGCGCGAGGATTCGGGCGCTGGTCGTCTTGCCGCAGCCTCGCGGGCCCGAGAAGAGATACGCGTGGTTGACCCGGTTGGCGGCCAGCGCGTGGCGGAGCGGATCGGTCACGTGCGCCTGCCCGATCACCTCGGCAAACGTCTCCGGCCGGTAGCGGCGATACAGCGCGAGGGGGGCATCCACACGTAGAGACTAACGACCGCCCCCGACACTGGCGACCACCGGACGCCCCGACCCAGATCTGCGGACTGTTGCACGGAATCCGTGCCGCATTACGTGCAGAAGTCCGCAGATCTGGGCGGGGGTCAGTCAGCTTGGGAGGTCGTGGGCCGCCAGCCAGCGGTCGACCGTGTCGTACGCGGCCCGGCGCGGCTCCTCCTTGGAGATGAACACGTCGTGGCGGGCGCCCTCGATCGGTTCGACGGTCACGGAGTCGCCGAGGCAGCCCGACCAGCGGGCGATCTGACGGACGTCGAGCACCGCGTCGGCCTCGTCGACGGCCGGCGAGTACTCTCGCGCGAACTTCGTCCTGGTCGAGCGCAGCACCAGCGACGGCACACCCACGTCGAGGCCCCGGTGCAGCTGGGCCTGGCCGCGGCGCACCGCGGTCAGCCAGCCGTACGAGACGGGGAACCCCTCGAGCGGCTTGTAGACCGTGTTGAAGTCCCACTCGCCGTGCGCGGTGACGTGCAGGCTCGTGCCGTACGCATTGGTGGGCGGCAGCTTGATGAGGTCCTTGGGCCGGACCTTCGCGACCAGCCCGATCCCCCGCGTGCCGATCGTGCGCATCCAGGCCTTGCCCTGCAGGTCGAACCACGGGCTGTTGAGGATGACGCCCGCGATGCCGGCGCCCTTCGAGCCGCCCGGACGACGGTTGAGCCGGTCCAGCCACAGCGGGATGATCAGGCCGCCGGTCGAGTGGCCCGACAGCACCACGGGCTTGCCGTCGGTCTCGTCGCGGATGATCGCGAGCGAGGCGTTCAGCTCCTGGTCGTACATCGCGAGATCGGACACGTAGTGCCCGGTCTGCCCCTCACGCCGCGAACGCCCGCACTTGCGGAGGTCGAGCGCGTAGAACGCGTAGCCGCGCTCGGTGAAGAACTCGGCCAGCTCCTTTTGGAAGAAGTAGTCGCTGAAGCCGTGGACGTACAGCACGGCCGCGCGGAGGTCCTGCGGCGGCGTGTGCCGGATCAAGGTGGCCTCGATCGTGCCCTCGCCGTCGGGATCGGTGCCGAGGGCGATCGTGCGCCTCTCGTAGCCGTCGCCGAGCTCGTCGGCCTTCCAGGTGCTCATCTGACTCCTCGTTTTGGACTCGGCCGTACGCGTCCAACAGTATGGATGGCGTGGACGACACTCGCCAGATTCAGCGCACCCTCGACCTCGCCCTACGGGTCGGGGAGATGCTGCTGTCCAACGGTGCGGGTGCCGCCGACGTCACCGCGACGATGTCGTCGATCGCCCACCACCTGGGTCTGCGGCAGGCCCAGGTCGACGTGACCTTCACGACACTGGAGATCTCCTACCAGGCCGCATTCGACGAGCCGGCGTTCTCGCTGACCCGCCACGTCACGCACCGCGAGACCGACTTCGAGGACCTCACGGACGTCGACCAGGTCGTGACAGACCTGCTCCGGGACGACATCGACCTGGACGAGGCGCGGACGCGGGTCGCCCGGATCGCGTCGACCGGCCACCACACGTCGCGCTGGGCGGTGACCGTGTCGTACGCGCTCATCGGCGCGGGGATCGCCCTGCTGATCGGCGGCGACTGGCTCGTCACGCTCATCGCAGCGGCGGCGTCGGGCGGCATCGAGATCCTCCAGCGCTATCTCTCGCGGCTGCGGCTGCCGTTCTTCTACGCCCAGGTGGCCGGCGGGCTCCTCGCGACCCTGATGGCGGTCGCGGCGAGCGCGATCGACCTCGACGTCGACCCGTCGCTCGTCATCACCGCGAGCATCGTGATGCTCCTGGCGGGGCTCGGCTTCATCGGCGCGATCCAGGATGCGCTGACCGGCTTCTACGTCACCGCGGTCGCCCGCATCCTAGAGGTGATGATGTCGACCGCCGGCATCATCGTCGGCGTCAGCGGCGGCCTGACCGTGGGTGGCCTGCTCGGCGTCGACATCACCCTCGACCCGGGCGTCGCCGGCCTGTCCCGCCTCCCGCTGATGGTCACAGGTGCCGCGATCGCCGCCGGCGCGTTCGCCTACTCCGCGTACGCCCCGCGCCGCAGCATCGTCCCGATCGCGGCCGTCGGCGGGGTCGCCGCCGGCATCTACCTGTTCCTCGCCGACCACGACGTGGGGCGCGCCTGGCCCGCCGGACTCGCCGCGGTCTTCATCGGCCTGGTCGGGTTCACCGTCGCGGGCTGGTGCCGCGTGCCGCCGCTCGTGGTGGTCGTCGCCGCGATCGTCCCGCTGCTCCCCGGACTGTCGATCTACCGCGGCCTCTCGATGCTGGCCGCCGACAACTACGCCGGCATCCTCGCGATGATCACCGCCGCCGCGATCGCCATCTCGCTCGCGGCCGGCGTCATCCTTGGCGAGTACGTCGCTCAGCCCGTGCGACGCGAGGCCCGGCGCCTCGAGCAGCGCCTCGCCGGCCCCCGTCTGGTGGGGCCCCTCAGAGCCCGCGCCAAGCGCAGATGACCAGTCAGGTGGTATGAACGTTACGCGCCAGTAGGCACCCCCTGAGGAGACCCATGAGACTTCAGCTGTCAGACGAGGACGTCGCATTCCGCGAGGAGATGCGCGAGTTCTTCACCACCCAGATTCCCCAGGACATCCGGGACACCGTGGCTGCACGCCGCGAGCTGTCCAAGGACCAGATCGTCCGCTCGATGCAGGCGATGAACGCCGCCGGGATCGCCGTTCCCAACTGGCCGGTCGAGTGGGGCGGCAAGGACTGGACGCCGCTCCAGCGCCACATCTGGCACGAGGAGATGCAGCTGGCCGGAGTCGTGCCGCCGCTCGCCTTCAACGCCTCGATGATCGGACCGGTCATCGCGACGTTCGGCTCGCAGGAGATCAAGGAGCGCTTCCTGCCCAAGACGGCCAATCTCGACATCTGGTGGTCGCAGGGCTTCTCCGAGCCCGACGCCGGCTCCGACCTCGCGTCGCTGCGCACCACCGCGGTCCGCGAGGGTGACGAGTACGTGGTCAACGGCCAGAAGACGTGGACGACGCTCGGCCAGTACGGCGACTGGATCTTCACGCTCGTGCGCACCGATCCCACGGTCAAGAAGCAGGCCGGCATCTCGCTCCTGCTGATCGACATGACGTCGCCGGGCCTGACGGTCCGCCCGATCGAGCTGATCGACGGCGGTCACGAGGTCAACGAGGTCTTCTTCGACAACGTCCGTGTGCCGGTCGCCAACCTCGTCGGCGAGGAGAACAAGGGCTGGGACTACGCGAAGTTCCTGCTGGGCAACGAGCGCGTCGGCGTGGCCCCCGTGGGCTCGACGAAGCGCGCCCTGGCCGAGGCCAAGGAGTACGCCAAGACGGCCGGCCCCGGCGGCACCTCGCTGCTCGACGACCCGCTGATCGCCGCCGAGATCGCGGACCTGGAGAACGATCTCCTGGCCCTCGAGCTCACCGCGCTGCGCGTCGTCGCGCACTCGGCCGACGGCAAGCCGCACCCCGCCTCGTCCGTCCTCAAGCTGCAGGGCACGGTGCTGCAGCAGGCCGTGACCGAGCTGTGGGTCGACCTGGCCGGGCCGGACTCGCTGGCCACCGGCGCCGGCGAGGGCTCGGACGTTCCCGACCTGGCCCGCACCGCGACGCCCAACTACCTCAACTACCGCAAGGCCTCGATCTACGGCGGTTCCAACGAGGTGCAACGACAGATCATCGCCGGCACGATCCTGGGACTGAGGGGCTGACATGGACTTCACACTGGACTCAGAGCAGACAGCACTGCGCGATGCCGTGCGCGGGCTGCTCTCGAAGGCCTACGACTCGTCCGAGACGCGTCGCCAGGTGACCAAGACCGATCCGGGCTGGGACGAGAAGACCTGGTCGCGGCTCGCCGAGATGGGCGCCCTGGGCCTCCCGTTCGCGGAGGAGGACGGCGGCTTCGGCGCCGGACCCGTCGAGGTCTCGATCGTCGCCGAGGAGATCGGGCGCGTCATCGCCCCCGAGCCGTACGTCGAGGCGGTCGTCCTCGCGGGCGGCCTCGTCGCGGCGGCCGGCACCGCCTCGCAGCGCGCCGAGATCATCGGAGCCCTGGCAGAGGGATCGCTCGTCCCGGCATTCGCGCACACCGAGCCGGGCGCCCGCTACAGCGAGGACGCCCGCGGCGTCACCGCGACCGCGACCGGCGACGGCTGGACGCTCACGGGCGTCAAGGAGCCGGTGCTCGGCGGCGGTCGCGCCGACCTGCTCATCGTCAGCGCGGCGGTCGAGGGTGGCACCGGGCTGTTCCTGGTGACGCCTGACGCAGCGGGCCTGACCCGCACGTCGTACTCGACGTTCGACGGCGGTCGCGCGGCCCACATCGGCCTCGACAGCACGCCGGCGGTCCCGCTCGGCGAGCCCGGAGCCGATCAGTCGGCCGCCATCGCGGCCTCGGTCGCGGCGGCGCAGATCGCGTACGGCCACGAGGCGATCGGCGCCATGGCGACGGCGCTGGAGGAGACGACGGCGTACCTCAAGACGCGCAAGCAGTTCGGCGTCCCGCTGATGACGTTCCAGGCGCTGACGTTCCGCGCGGCCGACATGTACGTGTCGCTCGAGCTGGCCCGCAGCACGGTGACGTGGGCGACGATGGTCCTGCTCGACGGCGGGGAGGGCGCGGATGCGCTCGAGGCCGCGTCGCGCGCCAAGCTGCAGGTCAGCAAGGCCGGTCGTCACATCGGCAAGGAGGCCATCCAGCTGCACGGTGGCATCGGCATGACTGCGGAGTACAGCGTCGGTCACTACATGTCGCGCCTCACCGCGATCGACCACGCGCTCGGCGACGGGCGGCACCACCTCGCGGCCCTGTCAGCGACGCTGGACGACCACGGCGTCGTCGATCCTCTGCCGTGAGCCCACGGCGGTCCTGATCGCCTGACACCAGGGCGGTGGCGCGCTCGTCCTCCCGAGACCGGGGGCGAGCGGGTCACCGCCCTTGGTGCGTCCGGACCAGGATCAGGACGTCGGGAGCGCGCGGGCCTCGGCCATGACCCCGGCGACGAAGATGTCGATCGCCGAGCCGTAGTAGTCGTCGGAGTCCGCGCAATTGACCATGGACGGTGCCGCGGCGCGCAGCAGTGGGTAGCTGTCCTCGGGCAGCGACTGCAGCAGCGACATCTTGGCCGCAAGGGCCTCGTCGCGATCAGCCGGCTTGACCGTCGTCTCCTTGCCCGGCTCGCCCACCACCAAGGTCATCGACATCATCAGCGCGTAGTGGGCGACGGCCGCTGCCTTGTCGATCGCGAACCCCTCGTCGACCAGCTTGCGGAGCGTCATCTCGGTGAGATCCCGACCGGCCTCCACCATCAGCAGGCGATGGGGCACCAGCGGCGTCGCGTGGGGGTGCTCGCGCATCGCGTCGACCAGCGCCGTCATGGCGTCGCGGAGATATCCCTCGAGGCCGAGATCCGGGTCGGGCAGACCCATCCCGGCCACGACGGCGTCGCCCACCGCGTCGAGCAGCGCCTCCTTGTTGGAGAAGTGCCAGTAGAGCGCCATCGGGGTCACGCCGAACTCGTCAGCGACCTTGCGCACCGTCAGCGCCTCGAGGCCGGACGTGTCGACGATGCGCAGCGCGCTCTCGACCACCAGCTCACGGTTCAAAGAGTTCTTCGCCTTCACATTGACAACTATACGGCATATATGTTTCGCTCCTTTACGACGTACATTTACAACGTAAAGGAGTGGTCATGGACGACCGCCGCAACATCTGGGCCCTCGTGGCCGTCGCGCTGGCGACGTTCATGACATACCTGGACAACAACATCATCAACGTCGCGATCCCCGTCATCCAGGACGATCTCGACCTCGGCACCGCAGGCATGGAGTGGGTCGTGAGCTCGTACATCCTCACGTTCGCCGGCCTGATGCTCATCGGTGGACGCCTCGCGGACCTGCTGGGCCGCCGCCGCATCTTCTTGATCGGGCTGGGCATCTTCACCCTCGCCTCGTTCGCGGCCGGGCTCTCCGGCAACGTCGAGACGCTGATCGCGAGCCGGGCGGTCCAGGGCGTCGGTGCCGCGCTGCTCACCCCCACGACCCTCGCGATCATCTCCGCGACGTTCACCGACAAGCGTGAGCGCAATGTCGCGGTCGGCATCTGGGGTGCGGTCGGCGCGCTCGCCCTGGCGGCGGGGCCGTTGCTGGGCGGGGTCCTGAGCGAGCACGTCACGTGGGAGTGGATCTTCTTCATCAACGTCCCGCTCGGCGTCATCACGGCGGGCCTGGCGATGTGGGCGATCACGGAGTCGCGCGATCCCGTCGAGCGGGGTCTCGACCTCTGGGGCCTGGTCGCCTCCACGATCTCGCTGACTGCCCTGACCTTCGCCCTCATCGAGGGCAACGGCCGCGGCTGGAGCTCGCCGGAGATCCTGGCCACGTTCGCCATCGCCGCAATCGCCGCCGCCTGGTTCGTCGCCGCCGAGCTCGCGGTGGACGACCCGATGGTCGACCTCGCGCTGTTCCGCGACCGGGTCTTCTCCGGCGCGCTGGTGTCGCTGATGCTGTGGGCGTTCGGCCTGTTCGGCATCTACTTCTTCACGTCCCTGTACCTGCAGGGCGTGCTCGGCTTCTCCCCCACCAAGGCGGGCCTGACGTTCGTGCCGATGGCCCTGTTCATGGCGGTCTCCGCGGCCGGCTCGGAGGCCGTCGCGCACCGGTTCGGGGCGCACCGCTCGGTCACCTTCGGCATGGCGCTGATGGGTGTCGCGATCGCCTCAGTCGCGCTGTTCGGCCAGGACGCGTCGATGCTCGACCTCATGCCCAGCTTCATCGCGATCGGCATCGGCGGCGGGCTGACGATCCCGCTGACCGCCACGGTGCTCGGGGTCATGCCCCAGGACCAGGCCGGCGTGGCCTCGGGCGTCTTCAACACCTCTCGCGAGCTGGCCGGGCTGCTCGGCATCACGATCATCGGCGTCCTCGTGACCAGCCGCCAGGACGCGGTGCTCGGTGACGGCGGGATGCCGCTCGACGCCTTCCTCAGCGGCTACCGCCTGGGACTGGTCGTCGCCGGTGCGCTCGTCACGGCCGGTGCGCTCGCGGCCTGGGCCGCACTTCGCCGGGCCGAGGACGAGCCCGTCGCCGACGAGGACGCCGTCCTGGTGGGATGAGCGGGCCCCTGCGGGCATGAAGGACCCCTCGCGTACCCGACAGAGCCCACTGACCCTTGCTGCCTTCCGGCCCTGGGGGAGTTGGGTGAGATGTCGCCACGCGAGGGGCTGCCCCCATCATACGGATGGCACGTCCGCCGCCCCAATCCGGGACGCCCACGGCCCGCGCGGACGGCTGGCGCCAGCCCGATTGGTCGGGAGCCATGACCGACCGGTAACCTCGTCGACGGAGGATTCGCATAGTGGCCTAGTGCGCTCGCTTGGAAAGCGGGTTGAGTGAAAGCTCTCAGGGGTTCGAATCCCCTATCCTCCGCCACGCTCGACGATGAGGGTTCGCAGGTGCTCCCGGCACCTCGGACCCTCATCGTGCGTCGGGGGCTGCGGGGCTACGTCCGATGACGGCTCAGGACGGGGGCGCCACGCCCAGCTTGTCCGCCGGCTCGTCCGTCAGCTTGGCGACGACGTCCTTGGAGGCGTCGAGGCAGCCGCTCCGGATCGAGAGGTTGATGCCGCCGGAGCCGTAGCGGGCACGGAACGTCATACCGTCCTTGGACGCCTCCACGACCTCGCCGGTCCGGTTGTCGACCGTCCACCCGGTCGACGTCAGCGCCGACTCGATGCTGCCCGGATAGTCCGACGACCCGGTGTTGGTCTGGGTGATCGCGATCTCCGCGACGTACTCGGCTCCCGATGGGCTCGGCTGCATGCCGCAGATGGCCCACCGTCCCCCACCGGAGCCGGAGAAGCTCGCGGCCTCCACGGCCTCGCCGACCGCCGGGAACGCCTCTCTCGCAGCCGCTCGCGTGGTGTCGGCGCGCTGCGAGGCGTCCGAGCCGGAGCCGTCCGAGCCGTCCGAGCCCGCGGAACCGCCGCACCCGAACAGGCTCGAGAGCATCGCCATCCCCACCACGACTCCCATGCGCCTCATGTCACTCCTCAGTCCCACGGGTCGAGCCGGCTGCCGCACTCGCGGCGGCCGCGAGGAACGGGTCTATCGCCGCGCGATCCGTCGCCGCATGCGCGCCAGGCCGCGACGGTACAGCAACCATCCGACCACCATCAGCAGCACGCCGAACGCGAGGAAGCCCAGGTCCCACGACAGCGGACCGCCGAGGTCGTCGCGGACGTGGTGGACCTTCAGCACGTGGTGGTCCACGATGCCCTCGACGACGTTGAACAGCCCCCAGCCGCCGAGCAGCAGGCCGAGGTGGAACGGCAGGTTCGGCGACATCCGGCCCTGACGCCAGCTCCGGATCATGACGACCGAGCCGGCGACGACGAAGATCCAGGTCGCGACGTGGAAGAAGCCATCGGCGACCGTGTTGAGCTCGAGCCCCGAGAGCGTCTTGTCCGACTCGTGATTGGTGAGCATGTGGTGCCACTGGAAGATCTCGTGCAGCACGATCCCGTCGACGAAACCACCGAGACCGATGCCCATGAGCAGCCCTCCCCAGGGTGACGGGGGCTCTTGCACCGGCGCTTTCCTCACGTCTGCGGACATGGGCGTCCAGTACCCCGCGCGACGTCCGGTCATGCGGGCCGCACAGTTTCACCGGGCAGGACTCGTCGGCTTCCCTGAGGATGGACGTAGTGACCGGGCACACCCAGGTTTGTCCAAGCCCAGGAGTGCCCCCGCCCATCAACGAGGGACCACGCACGTGTCGGACCACCAAGCCCATGACCGCGACTGCTGAGCACGCCGCGGCGGATCGCCGTGAGGACGTGTCCGCGGCGGCCTTCCTCACGCGCGTCGAGAGGCGCCTCGACGCCTTCCTGGCCGAACGGTCGCGCGTGCTCCTCGAGGTGAGCCCCGACCTGCAGGCCGTCGCGCGTGTCCTGCGCGACATGTCCCGCGGCGGCAAGCGGCTGCGCGCCTCGTTCGGCTACTGGGGCTGGCACGGCACCGGCACACCCGTCTCGGACGAGGCGGTGGACGCGGCCGCGGCCCTCGAGGTCTTTCACCTCGCGGCGCTCGTGCACGACGACCTCATGGACCACAGCGCGACGCGGCGCGGGGTGCCGACCGCCCACACGACGTTCGCGGAGCTGCACCGCGAGGGCGACCTCCTCGGCGACGCGGTCGAGTTCGGCCACGGCGCGGCACTGCTGATCGGCGACCTGTGCCTGACCTGGTCCGACGAGCTGCTCGACGGCAGCCTGCTCGACCCGACCCGCCGCGCCGCCGCGCGCCGGGTCTACAACCTGATGCGCACCCAGGTCGTGGCCGGGCAGTACCTCGACGTGCTCGAGCAGTCGCGCCACCACACCACCGTGGAGGCCGCGCGCACCGTGCTGCAGTTCAAGAGCGCCAAGTACACCGTCGAGCACCCCCTCATGCTGGGCGGGGCGTCCGCGGGGGCCGGGCCCGAGCTGCTCGGCGCCTACTCCGCCTACGGGCTCCCGATCGGCGAGGCCTTCCAGCTGCGCGACGACGTCCTGGGCGTCTTCGGCGACGAGACCCGCACCGGCAAGCCCGTCGGGGACGATCTGCGCGAGGGCAAGAAGACGCTGCTGGTGCTGGTCGCACGGGACCGCGCCGACCGGGCCGGCCGCGAGCGCCTGGACGCGGGCCTCGGCAACCGCGAGCTGGACGCCCACGGGGTGGCCGCGTTGCAGGAGATCCTCGTCGAGACCGGCGCCCTCGACCTGGCCGAGCAGCGGATCGCCGAGCTCACGTCCCGCGGCGTCGACGCGATACGCGCCAGCGACGTGCCCGAGCCGACGGCGTCCGGGCTGGCCGCGCTCGCCGAGCGCATCGCAGGACGGGCCGCCTGATGCGCACCGTGAAGGGCAGCACCGATCACGTCGTCATCGTCGGCGCGGGCCTCGGCGGCCTCTCCGCCGCGCTCCGCCTCGCCGGCGCAGGCCGCCAGGTCACGGTCGTGGAGCGCGACGACGAGCCGGGCGGCCGGGCCGGCGTGGTCCGCACGGGCGGCTACACGTTCGACACCGGGCCGACCGTCCTGACGATGCCCGATCTCATCGCGGACGCCTTCGACTGCGTCGGCGAGCAGATGGAGGACTGGCTGGACCTGGTCCCGGTCGACCCGCTCTACCGCGCGACGTACCCCGACGGCTCCCGCATCGACGTCCACGCCGACCCGGCACGCATGGAGCAGGAGATCCGCGAGGTGTGCGGTCCGGGTGACGCGGCGGGCTTCCGCGACTTCACCGCATGGCTCGAGAAGGTCTACCGCTACGAGATGCGGGACTTCATCGACACCAACATGGACTCCCCCCTGTCGGTGGCCACCCCCAACCTCGCGCGCCTCGCGGCGGTCGGTGGGTTCCGCAAGCTGGCTCCCAAGGTCGCGCAGTACCTCAAGGACCCGCGGCTGCAGAAGGTCTACAGCTTCCAGGCGATGTACGCCGGTCTGTCGCCCTACGACGCCCTCGCGATCTACAGCGTCATCAGCTACATGGACTCGGTCGCAGGCGTCTTCTTCGCCCGGGGCGGCATGCACGCGGTCCCGCAGGCCCTCGCGGGTGCGGCGGAGAAGCACGGCGTGACGTTCCGATACGGCACGACGGTCGAGCGGGTCGAGCTCGACGGCAAGCGCGCGACGGCCGTGCACACCACCGACGGTGAGCGCATCGCGTGCGACGCAGTCGTCCTGACGCCCGATCTGCCGGTCGCCTGGCGCGATCTCCTCGGTCGGACGCCGCGACGCGTGGCGCGACTGTCCTACTCACCCTCGTGCTATCTCCTGCTGGCGGGCTCCACGGTGGACTACGACCCCGGCGCGCTGCACAACATCTCGTTCGGCGAGTCGTGGCAGGGGGTGTTCACCGAGCTCATCGACGAGCGCCGGGTGATGAGCGATCCCTCGCTGCTCGTGTCGGTGCCGACCCACATGGACCCGAGCCTCGCGCCCGCCGGACGACACAGCTACTACGTCTTGTTCCCGACCCCCAACCTCGACGCCGACATCGCCTGGCGGACGTTCGAGCCGCGCTACCGCGAGCACGTCATCGAGACGCTCGAGCGGCGCGGCTACCCCGGCTTCGGCGACGCGATCGAGGTCGAGCACGCCACGACCCCCCTGGACTGGCAAGCGCAGGGCATGGAGCGCGGGGCGCCCTTCGCGGCCGCGCACACGTTCGGCCAGACCGGCCCGTTCCGTCCCCGCAACATCTGGGGCGAGAACGTCGTCTTCGCCGGCTCAGGCACCACGCCGGGCGTCGGCGTGCCGATGGTGCTGGTCTCGGGACGACTCGCGGCCGAGCGCATCACCGGCCCGCAGCCGGGCTACCGGTCGAGGACCTGGCCGTGAGCGCCCGAGAGCTCGACGCCGCCGGCATCCACGACCCGTCGCTGCGCTCGTCGTACGAGACGTGCCGCAGGCTCAACGCCGAGCACGGCAAGTCCTACTACCTCGCGACGCTGCTGCTGCCGCCGCACAAGCGCCCGCACGTCCATGCGCTGTACGGCTTCGCGCGCTATGCCGACGACTTCGTCGACTCGCTGACCGCACCCGATCCCGATCGTCTCGTGGCCTGGGGCGATGCGTTCCTCGACGCGGTCAGGACCGGCGGATCGGACGATCCGGTGGCCGCGGCGGCCGGCCACACGATGAGCCGCTACCGGATCCCCGTGGCGTACGTCGAGGCCTTTTTGCAGTCGATGCGCCAGGACATCACGGTCTCCTCCTACGAGACGTACGACGACCTGCGCGACTACATGTACGGCTCCGCGGCCGTGATCGGGCTGCAGATGGTGCCGGTGCTCGGGGTCGTCGACGACCGTGCCCACCACCACGCGCAGCTGCTGGGCGAGGCGTTCCAGCTGACCAACTTCATCCGCGACGTCGCCGAGGACCTGGTCCGGGGGCGGGTCTACCTGCCGCAGGAGGACCTCGACGCGTTCGGCGTGCACCCGCACGACCTGCGGCCCGGGCCCGTGCGACCGGAGGTCCGCAACCTCGTGCAGTTCGAGGTCGAGCGTGCCCGCGAGCTGTACGCCCGGGCCGCCCCGGGCATCGACCTGCTGGAGCCCACGAGCCGTGACTGCGTCTGGACCGCGTTCCACCTCTACGGCGGCATCCTCGACGAGGTCGAGAGGGCCGGCCACGACGTGCTCAATCAGCGCGTGACGGTGTCGCGTCCTCGACGTCTGCGGATCGCGGGCCCCCGCCTCGTCGCAGCCGCCCGCGCTCGCCGAAGGGTCCGGCCTGCACACCACGACGGCCCCACCACGTCCACCAGCACATCGACCACGTGACCAGGGCGAATCCGAACAGGAAGTCCTCGACCGGTGCATGACCCACACGCCATCCGAGGATCGCGTCAGGGTCGTAGCGGAAGACGCCGCGCGAGGTCAGCCACTCGTTGGTCAGCAGCTGGAAGAACAGCACGATCGCGTAGGACACCCAGAACACCCGGCGGGTCAGCAGCCGGGTGCGAAGGATCCAGAGATCGAGCACGATCGTCGCGAGCACCGCGACCAGGGACACCTCGGTGTGCGTCATCGACGCTCGACCTCCTGCGGCTCGTCGCCGACGGTCCAGCCGCGCACTGCCCGGACGGCCTCGAGCGTCATCACCGAGGCGACCGGTACGACGAAGAAGAACATCAGCTCCTCGACGGGGAGGTCGCCGACCGTCGCGCCCCACGTGCGGGACAGGTCGAACGACCAGTGCCCCGCGCGGGTCGCGAGCACGTCCCACAGGATGAACGGTGGTGCGACGCACAGCAGGACGAGGCCGAGGCGGAGCGGACGGGTGTAGATCCGTGTGTGCAGCACGAGCTCCAGCGGCAGGGTCGCGACCAGGACGAACAGCAGCATCCCGGCATACGTCCAGGACTCCATCGGGGCACCTCCGTCGATCTGCTCGTGGAGGTTACAGTCTCCCGGCGATGGAGCGTGGCCGCGAGCCGAGTCAGCGCCATGCGCGCACCTGCACGGTGCGGGAGGATGGGCAGGTGATGGCGGCGGAGCGGGCAGGCAGGTCCTCCGGGATCGCGACCACGGCTGTGGACACACTGCGATCGGCCGGACGCACGGTCGGGCGCCGCGACGTGTCGGTGTCGGCGGCCCAGCTCACGTACTTCGCCGGGATCGCGATCGTCCCGTGGCTGCTGCTCGCGTGCTGGTCGACGACCTGGTTCGGCGACAGCTCGGACGCCGAGGCCCGGCTGCTCGACCTGCAGGCACTCGTGCCGCCCGACATGGGTGCGCGCGGACCGTTCGCCACGCTCGTGTCAGCCGGTGCGAACCTCGGCCTGGTCGGCGCGATCGTGACCGTGTTCCCGGCGAGCTTCTACGGCGAGGGGATCCGCCGCGGCTGCCTCTCGCTGCTCCCCGCGAACGAGCGCCTCACGGGCTGGCGCGCACGGCTCTCGATGCTGCCGCTGCTCATCCTGCTGCCCTTCTTGTCGATCGCAGTCGTCCGGCTCGCCCCCGGGCCCATCGACCTCGCGTCGCGCGAGGGCCTGTGGTCGCGTCTGCTCCTGATCGTCGTCGAGTTCACGATCACGTGGCTGGCCCTCACCCCGGCGCTGGCGTGGATCTTCCGTCAGGTGGCCCCCGGGCACCTGCACTGGAGCTCGGCCCTGATCGGCGCCCTCGCCACCGCGTCGTTCCTCGCGGGCTTCCTGCAGGGCTTCTTGCTGTTCCTGTCGCTCCCGATCGACCTGGGGGTCCCGTTCGGCGGCCTCGACGTGGTGGGCGGTGTGGTCGCGGTGGGGTTCTGGTTGTTCCTGCTGCACCTGGTCGTGCTCGTCGGCTGGGTCGTCACGGTCGAGGCCGACGACCGCCTCCGTGCCGCGTCGGGGACCCCCCGATGAGCGCGGTCGCGGTGCTGCACGTGTGGGGCACCCGGTCGGTGCCGTCCGCGCTCTGGCGGATGGGCCGCGACCGGATCGGGCTGCGCGGCACCCCCGGCCTCCGCTTCGCCAAGCTGCTCGGCACCGGCTCCGGCGAGACCTTCACGGTCCGGGACGCAGATCCGCACCACTGGGCGACGCTGACGGTGTGGGAGGACCAGCAGTCCGCGGCCGCCTTCGAGTCCGGGCGCCTCGTCCGCGGGTGGGACGCCCTCGCCCACGAGCGGCTGCGGGTCGTGATGTCGCCGCTGTCGTCGCGCGGCACGTGGTCGGGCGCCGAGCCGTTCGCGCCGGGCCCGGCCGAGCGGCACGACGGGCCGGTCGCCGCGATCACCCGTGCCCGGCTGCGCGTACGCCGTGCGGCCACGTTCTGGCGCGCGGTCCCTGCCGTCTCGAGCGATCTGCACGGATCGCCCGGCCTGCGGATGTCGCTCGGCATCGGCGAGGCACCGGTCGGCCTGCAGGGGACGTTCAGCCTGTGGGAGTCCTCTGACGCGCTCGTCGACTTCGCCTACCGCCGGTCACCTCATCTCGAGGTGGTGCGGCGCACCGCATCGGCCGGCTGGTACGCCGAGGAGCTGTTCGCCCGGCTCGCGATCGCCGAGATCGAGGGCACCTACCGGGGAGTGGCACCGTGACGCCGTCCTCGTTCGTCGCCGACCGCACCGGGACGCCCCCCGCCCTGCTGCTCGCGTGGGCACTGGGGGGCGCGGCGATCCTCACCCAGATGGTCTTCCCGTTCACCGACGGCGGCAGCAACCGGCTCACGATCCTCAGCGTCGTGCTGCTGTCGGCGGCCGCGCTGGTCCACGTCACCGCGACCCGCGGCGGCACGTCGGCGCTCGGCCTGCTCGTCGTCGCGGGCGGGGGCGGCCTGGTCGCCGAGGCGGTCGGCGTCCACACCGGGGTGCCGTTCGGCTCCTACGACTACACCGGCACTCTCGGCCCCGAGGTGCTGGGCGTCCCCGCGGTCGTCCCCCTCGCCTGGCTGATGATGGCCTATCCCGCGCTCGTGGCAGCGCGCCGGCTCGCCGGCCCGCGTCGTCTGCTGGTCCCGCTGATCGCCGGATGGGCCCTCACGACATGGGACGTGTTCCTCGACCCGCAGATGGTCGACGCCGGCCACTGGCGCTGGGACGACCCGACCCCGTCCCTGCCGGGCGTCGAGGACATCCCGCTGACCAACTTCGCCGGCTGGCTCGTGGTCGCCGTCCTCATGTGCGCGGCCCTCGACCGAGTCGTGGCCCGCCGCCCCGGCGAGACCACCGACCGCGACCTGCTGCCGCTCACCGTCTTCCTGTGGACGTACGCCTCGTCGGTGCTCGCGCACGCGGCGTTCTTCGGCCGTCCCCCCGTCGCCCTGGTCGGCGGACTGCTCATGGGGACCGTCGCGATCCCGCTCGCGGTGCTGCTGGCACGGCACCGCCGCCGGGCCGGCTCGTGAGCTCCGGTCCGGCCGTGCGCGCCGGGACGGCCCTGTCGCTCGGGTCCCTCGCCCTGGTGCTGCGCAACCTGCGGACGTTGCGCGTGCCCGACGAGGAGGGCACCCCGACCCGCGAGCACGTCGCGGTCCTGCTGCCCGTCCGCGACGAGGCCGACGTCGTCGTCGCATGCCTGCGCAGCCTCCTGCGCTCGGCCGATCGGTGCGAGGGACCCGTCGACGTGCTGGTCCTGGACGACGGCTCGACCGATGCCACCGCCGACCTCGTGCGATCGGTCGCCGCGGCCGACCCCCGGGTGACGCTGCTGACCGGCGCACCCCTGCCGCAGGGCTGGCTCGGCAAGCCGTGGGCGTGCCATCAGCTGGCCGAGGCCGCTCCGGTGCAGGCGAGCGTCCTGGTGCTCGTCGACGCCGACGTCACGGTGGCCGCGACGTGCCTGCCCGCGACGGTCGGCCTGCTCCGGTCGGCCCGGCTCGACCTGGTGTGCCCGTATCCCCGGCAGCTGGCGGTGACCTGGTCCGAGCGCCTGGTGCAGCCGCTGCTGCAGTGGTCGTGGATGAGCACCCTCCCCCTGCGCCTCGCCGAGCGCTCGCCCCGCCCGTCCCTCGGCGCCGCCAACGGACAGCTGCTGTGCGTCGACGCGGCCGCCTACCGCCGCGCGGGCGGTCACGCCGCGGTGCGCCACGAGGTGCTGGAGGACATCGCGCTGCTGCGGGCGGTCAAGGCCTCCGGCGGGCGCGGTGTCGTGGCCGACGGCAGCAGCGTCGCGACGTGCCGCATGTACGACGGCTGGCCCGCGCTGCGGGACGGCTACGCCAAGTCGTTGTGGTCCGCCTTCGGGTCGGGCCCGGGCGCCGCGGTCGTCGCCGGCGGGCTCGCCCTGGCGTACGTCGTTCCGCCCGCCGCGGCCCTGCGCGGATCGCGCACAGGGCTGCTGGGCTACCTCGCGGCCGTCGCCGGACGGGCGCTCGTGGCCCGCCGCACGCGCGGTCGCACCACCCCGGACGTGTGGCTCCACCCGCTCTCGGTGCTGCTGCTCGACGGGCTGCTGATCGACTCGTTCCGGCGCCGCGCCCGCGGCGACCTGCGCTGGAAGGGCCGCCCCGTGACCGAGCCCCGGAGCGCGCGATGAGCCGGGTCGTCGTCATCGGGGCCGGCCTCGGCGGGCTCGCGGCGGCCGCCCGGCTGTCCGCAGCCGGCCACGACGTGACCGTCCTGGAGCAGTCGGACGCGGTCGGCGGCAAGCTCGGCACGTTCCGGCGCGACGGCTTCACGTTCGACACCGGACCCTCGCTGCTGACGATGCCGTACGTGTTGGAGGACCTGTTCGCGGCCACGGGCGACCCGCTGTCGTCGGTGCTGACGCTGGAGCGGCTCGAGATCGCGTGCCACTACCGCTTTCCCGACGGCACCGTGCTGGACATGCCCGGCGACGTCTCCGCGATCGCCGCGGCGCTCGACGGCGCCCTCGGGCCGGGAAGCGGCGCCCAGTGGACCGCATTCCTCGGCCGCGCCGGGCGCATCTGGGACGCGACGCACGAGCCGTTCCTGGAGTCGCCCATCACGCTCACCGACATGGCCCGGCTCTCCCGCAGGCTCACCGACGTCCGCGACGTCGCCCCGTGGCAGACGCTCCGCGGCCTCGGCGCGTCGTACCTGACCGATCCGCGCCTGCGGCAGCTGCTGGACCGCTACGCGACGTACACCGGATCGGACCCACGCCGGGCCCCGGCCGCCCTGGCCACGGTGCCGTACGTCGAGCAGGTGCACGGCTCGTGGCACGTCCCTGGGGGCCTGCACCGCATCGCCGAGGCGGTCCGCGACCGTGCCGTCGAGCGCGGCACCACCCTGCGGCTGTCCACCGAGGTCGCCGAGGTGAGGACCGCGGGCGGCCGGGTCAGCGGGGTCCGGCTCGCGGACGGCGAGCTGCTGCCCGCCGACGTCGTCGTCGCCGGGGTGGACGCCGCCCAGCTGTACGGCCGGCTCGTCCCGCCGGCCAGGTGGGCCAGCCGGACCGCGACCCGCCTGGACCACGCCCGGTCGCTGTCGGGGTTCGTGCTGCTCCTCGCGACGGACGCCCTGCCCCACGAGCACCGCTCGCACCGGGTGCTGTTCACCGACGACTACGACGCGGAGTTCGACGGCGTCCTCGGCCCGCGCTCGCGACGCCGCCCCGTGGAGGCGCCGACCGTGTACGTGTCGTCGCCGGACGACCCCGCCCTCGCGCCCGAGGGCGGGGAGGGGCTGTTCGTCCTGGTCAACGCCGCACCGCACGACCCGCACGGTGGCGTGGACTGGGATGCGCCGGGGCTCGCCGCGGACTATGCCGACCACGTGCTCGAGACCATGGCGCGCCGCGGTCTCGACGTGCGACCCCATCTCCGCTGGCGCGAGGTGCGGACGCCCGCCGACCTCGCGCGGGCCACCTTGACCGGCGGCGGCGCCATCTACGGCTCCTCGTCGAACGGACCCCGGTCGGCGTTCCTGCGCCCGGCCAACCGCTCGCCCGTCCCGGGGCTGTTCCTGGTGGGCGGTTCCTCGCACCCCGGAGGTGGGCTGCCGCTCGTGATGCTGTCGGCCGAGATCGTCAGCGGTCTCGTGGGGCCTTGCTGACCCCCAGGCTGCGGTGCGCCACGAACGCGAGGTGGGCGATCGACCACGTCGCGAGGATCGCGGCGACCACGGTGCCGGCCCCGGCCAGCACCTCGACGGCATCCGAGGGCACGTCGACGACGTCCTCCGCGAGGCGGGCCAGGCCGCACAGTCCGCCGACGGTCGCGACGACGATGATGCGCGACGGTCGTTCCCACACCGTGAGGGCCCCGACGCCGGTCATCCCGACCGCGCGGGCAGAGGCCCGCAGCGACTCCAGCAGCAGCGTCAGCGCACCCGCCCCGACGCACGCCCACGTGGGGGCCCCGAGCACCCAGAGGGCGGACAGCAGCAGCAGGTCGGAGAGCCGGTCGGTGAGATCGTCCAGCACCGCCCCCCACGCACTGTCGGTGCCGGTCATGCGGGCCACGGCACCGTCCATGCCGTCGAGCAGACCCGCGACGACGGCCAGCGCCGCGGCCGCGATCGGCCAGCCACCGGGCGCCGCGGCGACGGCCGGCACGAGGGCCGAGACGATCAGCCCGCCGACCGTGATCGCGCCGGGTGGGACGCGCCGGGCCGCCAAGGGGCGGGCCAGGCGGTGGACCAGGGCGAGCCAGCCGCCGATCCACCTCGACGCGTCTGGGTCCACACCACCGTGCGCGGCCGACCACCGCTGCCGGGCGAGCTGTCCGGTGGGGTCGCCGTCCGGCGGGGTCGCCATGTCAGATCGTGACCGCGGGAGGCAGGCGGGTGGGGTCGGCCGTGGGCCAGTGGGCGGGCGCCGGCCCGAGGGCGTCGAGCGCCTCGACCTGCGTGCGGCACCAGGACGAGACCTCGCGACGGCCGGACAGGACGTCGGCCGCGAACTCGCGCCACGGCACCCACACCGCGTCGTCGACCTCGGCGGGATCGGGCGTCACCTCACCCGCCGCGCGGGCGATGAACACCGGGCACATCTCGTTCTCACGGATGCCGTTCATGTGGGCGGTGTAGCGGAACTCCGGCAGCACCAGACGCACCTGCTCGACCGAGAGGCCCAGCTCCTGCCGGACCCGCCGCGACACCGCGGCGAGCATCGACTCGGCCGGCGCGGGATGCCCGCACGCACTGTTGGTCCACACCCCCGGGAACGTCTTCTTGTCCACTGCACGCCGCGTGACGAGCAGCCGGTCGTCGGCGTCGAACACGTAGCAGGAGAACGCCAGGTGCAACGGCGTCGCGTCGTGGTGGACGCCGCTCTTGGGCGCCGCGCCGATGTCACGGCCGGACTCGTCCAGCAGCACGACGTTCTCGACGGTCTCCATGCCTCCACCGTACCGACGGGCCGAGCGTCCTGCCCGCCAGCGCAGCGTGAGATCGTCCTTCGCGGGTAGTGATGACGCGAGCAGCACGACACCCCAGAACGGACGGTGCCCGGCCCGATGCCTCCACCTGACTCCCCGGACGCCGGCACGACGTCCAGCGTGCGCCTGGTGTCGCTCAACATCGCCTCGGGACGCACGGCCGACGGCACCTTCTCCCTCGCCCGCACGGGAACGGACCTGCGCGACCTCGACGCCGACGTCGTGGCGCTCCAGGAGGTCGACCTGCGGCTCCCCCGCTCGGGCGGCCTGGACCAGGCGGCGGCGCTCGCCGAGGCCTGCCGAGTGCCGGGGCGACCGCCCTGGTCCGCGCTCTTCGCCGCGACGCTGCACGGCGCGCCCGGCCCCGGGGGCGACGCCCGCCCGGCACCGGCGACGCTCCCGGACGAGCCGTCGTACGGCGTCGCGCTGCTGACCCGGCTGCCGGTGCTGTCACAGCACGAGCTCCGGCTGGCGCCCGCGAGGGGACGGCTGCCGATCCTCCTGCCGCCGGGCATCCGTCCCCGTGTCTGGTTCATGCCGGACGAGCAGCGGATCGCCCTGGCGGCGGTGCTCGACGGCCCCACCGGACCGCTGACGGTCGTCAGCACCCACCTGTCGTTCGCGCCGGCCCGTGCCGTCCGCCAGCTGCGCCAGATCCGCGACTGGGCGCGGCCGCTGCCCCGGCCCCTGGTCCTGCTCGGCGATCTCAACCTCGCCGGCTCGTGGCCCTCGCGGGCGACCGGGTGGCGGCCGCTCGTGTCCGGCCGCACGTTCCCGGCGTCCAGGCCACGTGCCCAGCTGGACCACGCGCTCGCGGACGGACCGATCCGGCTCGACCGACGGGCTGTCGTGACCGCGCTGGGCGGGGGTGACCACCTGGGGATCGTGACCGACGTGACGCCGGTGGCACCGTGACACCACTACTGTCAGCATCATGACGGACTTCGACGCCGACGTGGTCGTGGTGGGCAGTGGGTTCGGCGGTGCGGTGACCGCGCTCCGTCTCACCGAGGCGGGTCACCGTGTGATCGTCCTCGAGCGGGGCCGGCGGCTCAGCGACGCCGACCTGCTGCGCGCCCGCAAGGACCCCCGGGCGTACCTCTGGCAGCCGGCGGCCGGCATGCGCGGCTTCTTCTGGCAACGCATCTTCAAGGACGTCGGCATCATCGGCGCCAACGGCGTCGGCGGCGGGTCGATCGTCTGGGCCGGCGTGCTGCTCGAGCCCGGCGAGACGTTCTACCGCGACCCCGCGTGGGCGCACCTCGCGGACGACTGGAGGACCGAGCTCGCACCGCACTACGAGCGGGCCGCCCGCATGCTCGGCCGGGTCGCCAACACCCATCTGGGACCGATGGACGAGCACCTGCGCTCCGCCGCCCGCGCGGTGGGGGCCGAGCACACGTTCGGGCCGGTGCCGCTCGCGATCCACTTCGGCACCGAGGGCGTGACGGAGCCCGATCCCTTCTTCGGCGGCGAGGGACCCGACCGGACCGGCTGCCGGCTCTGCGGCGAGTGCCTGCTCGGCTGCCCGTACGGCGCGAAGAACCAGCTCACCCGCAACTACCTGCACCTGGCCGAGCGGTACGGCGCGGAGATCCGGGCCGAGCACGACGTCACCGCGATCACGCCCCTCGTCGGCGGCGGCTACGAGATCGCCGTCGCCCACCCCTGGCAGCGCGGCATCGACCGGGCCCCGATCCGGGCGCAGCGCGTCGTGCTGGCCGCGGGGGTGCTCGGCACCCTCGACCTGCTCTTTCGCTGCCGGGACGAGCTCGGCACCCTCCCGCGCGTCTCGCGGCAGCTCGGCCGGCACGTGCGCACCAACAGCGAGGCGCTGACCGCGGTGCAGCAGCCGGCCGGGCAGGATCTCTCGCACGGGCCCACGATCACGACCGACTTCCACCCCGACGCGGACACCCACGTGACGCAGAACCGCTATGTCGGCGGCTGGCACATGCGCTTCCAGATCGGCCCGATCATCGACGGCCACCGTCCGCGCCTGCGGGCGTTGCGCACCCTCGGGGCGATCGCGGCGCACCCGCTGCGGCAGCTCCGGGCGATGGGAGCGCGGCGGTTCGAGCAGCGCCTGACCGTGCTGACCGTGATGCAGCGCCTCGACAACGAGCTCGCATTCGAGCTGCGCCGCTCCCCGTTCCGGCCGTGGCGACGTGTGCTCCGCTCGCGGTCCGTCGCAGGCCGCGAGGCCCCGAGCTTCCTGCCGGTCGCCAACGAGGTCACCCGGGCGTACGCGAAGGCGTCCGGCGGCACCCCGTTCAACCTGCTCGGCGAGACCCTCGGCGGCCTCTCCGTGACGGCGCACATCCTGGGCGGGGCGGCCATGGGCGCCGACGCGACCGAAGGCGTCGTCGACGCCCACCACGAGGTGTTCGGGCATCCCGGCCTCTACGTCGCGGACGCCAGCACGATCCCGGCCAATCTCGGCGTCAACCCCTCGCTGACCATCACGGCGATGGCCGAGCGGTTCGCCGCAGGCTTCCCCGCGGCCCCGGCCGACCGGGTGCGCCGCGAGCCGGTCGACGCGACTCCCGCCGGGAGGACGTCATGACGATCCACGACCATTCGCTGCGTGCGCTGCGCCGCGCGTGGGGCTCGCTGCCCGATCCCCGCCTGGCCGATCTGAGCGGCACCTTCGAGGCGTCGTACGTGGGGGCGCCGCTGCGGACCGTCGCTCCGCGTGGGCTGGCCCTCGTCGGCCTGCCGCGATGGTTCGGCAAGCGGTTCCGGCCGACGGACGCCGACGCCGCGCACCTCACCGGCGTGAACCTCCTGCGCGGCGCCGACGGGACCGGGTTGTCCGAGACGCTGCCGATGACGGCGACGGTCGGCCCCTCCCTCGCGGACGGGCGACCTGCGCTGCTGGTCACGTACCCCGGCGACGCCCCGCGGCCGTGGCGCTGGGTCCGCGACGAGTTCCGGCCGTGGGACGACGACACGCTGCTGGGCATGACGTTCGTGGACGTCCCCGGGCTGCGCCGGGCGCCCGGGACGCCGTTCGTGCTGACCCGCCGGGACTGACGCATCGCGTCACCAACGGTTGTGGACGTCCTCGGCCCAGCCGTCGAGGCCCTCGAACGCGATCTCGACCTCGTCGTCGCGGAACGTCCCCGCCCAATGGCCGAAGCACTGCACGGTCCGTGACGCCAGCACCCCGAGCTGGGTCGAGGACCGCTTGTGGTGGAAGGGCGTGAACGTGGCATCGAGACCACCGCCCGTGATGCGCCACGGCCGCCGCCAGTCGTCGAGGTCGTAGTCCCAGTCGAGCTCGTGGCTGATCTTGTGCAGCCGCGTGCCCACGAGCACCGCGTTCTCGGTCGATCCGGTGCCCGCGGTCCAGCGCGCTCCCACCTGGATCCCGATCGTGCGGCCGTCGACGCTCCCCGATCCCGCGCCCCAGTTCCAGGCGATGTCGTACGGCCAGCGTCCCCGGCCGTGGTCGAGGACCGCCCACGACTCCCCGGCCGGGACCGGGGCGGTCACGCCGTCCACCGTCACGGTGCCGGTCGCCGGTCTCGCGACGTCCTTGACCGTGTACTGGAAGCGCGTGTCGCTCCACGGCACCACGACTGCAAGGCACTCGTGCCCCGGGGGGCGCACCGCCACGACGTCGAACGAGGCGCCGGGGATCGTGCCCCGCAGCCGGGTGCCGCCGTCGACCTCGTCGATGTCGATCGTCAGCCTGCCGTGCCGGGCCCGCGCAGGTCCGTCGCCGAGGGTCGCGGGCAGCGTGGCGGATCCACCGAGGACGCCGGTCGCGGCGTGCTTCACGGCCTCGCCGCTCGCCCGGTCCAGCACCCAGACCTCGTGCACCGCGGCGTAGTCCAGCGACGAGACCGTGAGCGCGACGACGTGGGTCGGCGTCATGACGTTCCAGTACTCCCACCGCTTGTTGCGGCCCCACGAGACCCGACCGCCGATGCCGGGGGTGTCGACCAGGGGCTGCCGGGCCCAGCCGACAGCCGCCCGGTTCAGCCGGCCGTCGGGCCCGGTGAGCGACACCCGCTCGGTCAGCTCGTGCTCGATCACGTGATCTCCTCCTGGTCGCCCCCGGGAGATCCTAGGCCGGTGCGGCAGCGTCCTCGAGCGCCGTCCTCGCATCACGGGGCGCCGGCTCGCGGCGCAGCAACGTGAGCACCGCGATCCGCGCGCTGGAGGCGGGGGGCCTGGTCGTGCGTGACCAGCTCGAGGGCAACGCCCGCTCGGTCGCGCTCGTGCCCACCGCGCAGGCGTCCACGAGCGTCGCGAGGATCAACGCGTACTGGACGACCCTGCTGCGTGAGGTGCCGGACGACGTGCTCGCCGAGGCCGTCAACGCGACACCCGTGCTCGCCGCGATCGCCGAGGCGATCAGGCGGCGTTCCGAAGGGGCGTCAGGCCCGGGCTGACTCCGGCTCGTGCTCGGCGTCGTGGTCGGAGCCATGACAGTTGTCGCGGTCGAAGGCGATCATCACGCCGAACGCCACGAGGACGACGGCCCACCCGACGATGGCATCGACGATCCAGTGGTTGCCGGTGCCGATGATCACGACGGTCATCATGGCTGCGTAGGCCAGGCCGATGCCCTGAACGATGCGAGGAACGCCCGCGCGGATCAGCACGATCGCGACCCACAGCGCCCAGCCCGCGTGCAGCGACGGGAACGCCGCGAGATCGTTGGTGATGTCGCCCATGCCCTTGGGCGCCGAGCCGTTCTGGCTCCACCAGCCGATCCCCGAGTTGAGGCTGAGGATGTCGTGGTAGCCGCCGACCAGACGCGGAGGAGCCGTCGGCATCAGCAGATAGAAGATCAGTCCGATCACGGACGCCAGCACGATCGCGCGGCGGGCCGTGACGTACTGCGACACACTGCGGCGGTAGAGCCACACGAGCACGACGAGGGTGACCAGGTAGTGCGTCGTGGCGTACCAGAAACTGCTCGCGACACCGATCCACTCGTGCTTGAAGAACAGGTCGTTGAGCCAGGACTCGACGTCGATGCGCCAGGACTTCTCGAACGTCAAGATGTCGAAGGCGCGACCCCGGGCCGGCGCGAACGCGGTCGAGGCGAAGGTCCGGGAGATCACGTAGCCGACGTAGAGCACGCCGATCAGCGCGACCTCGATGCCGGCGCGGCCGGCCACTCGCAACAGGCCGGACGAGCGACTGGCGGTGGTGGTCGTCTCCGCCGGCATCGTCCGTGCTGATGACTGCGTCATCGCGCCTCCTGCGGTCGGTCCGGGTCCTGACCCAGCAAGGCGCCGAAGTGCGCCTTCTCTTGTCGATCCTGTTGCGCCTCGACAAGAGGAACAACCCGTGGAGACCCTGATTCCTTCCTCAGGGTCACCCACATTCTCGTCAAGATCGAACGATAAAGCCAGTCAACGACGTTTCCGAAACAGATTCTTGACCAGTTCCCGGGCCAAAGTGCGACTCGCCTCACCGACCGCTCGGTCGACCGGGGACATGCGTCGCGAGCGGGACGACGAGCGGGTGGGGCGCCGGGGACGCTGCTTCTCCAGACGCTCGGACTCCTTCTGCACGCGCGCGGCGTCGGCCTCCCGCCGGTCCTCGGCGTCTGCCTCCGCCTGTCGAGCGGCCAGCACCTCACTGGCCGACTGCGGGTCGACCGTGGTGCCGTACCGGGCCATCAACGGGGACGCAGCGACGGCGGCGCGGATCTCCTCCGCAGGTATCGGGGCCATGGATCCCTGCGGCGCCCGGAGCCTGGTCCAGGCGACCGGGGTCGGTGCGCCCTTGTCGCTCATGACCGTCACGATCGCCTCGCCGATGCCGAGAGAGGTGAGCACCTCCTCGAGGTCGTACGCCGTGTGGGGATAGGTCGACACGGTCGCCTTCAGGGCCTTTGCGGCGTCGGGTGTGTGGGCGCGCAGCTGGTGCTGCACCCGCGAGCCGAGCTGGGCCAGGACGTCGCTCGGGACGTCCTTGGGCGTCTGGGTCACGAAGACGATGCCGACGCCCTTGGAGCGGATGAGCCGGACGGTCTGCGTGATCGTCTCGAGGAAGTCGTCCGAGGCGTCGGCGAACAGCAGGTGGGCCTCGTCGAAGAAGAAGACCAGCTTGGGCCGCTCGACGTCGCCGACCTCGGGCAGCTCGGTGAACAGCTGGCGCAACAGGTACATCAGGAAGGTCGAGAACAGGGCGGGCTTGTCCTGGACCCCCGGGACCTCGAGCAGCGAGACGATGCCCCGCCCGTCCGGAGCCGTGCGGAGGAAGTCGGACACCGCGATCTCGGGCCGGCCGAAGAACTGGTCCGCGCCCTCGTCCGCGAAGCCGATGAGCTCACGCAGGATCACCCCGACCGTGGCCGACGAGAGCCCGCCGAGGTCCTTGAGCGCGGCCTTGCCCTCGGCGCTCGTGAGGTGCGTCAGGACGGCGCGCAGGTCGCCGAGGTCGATCAGGGGCAGCCCCGCGGTGCGGGCACGGTGGAAGACGAGCGACAGCGACGACTCCTGCGTGCGGTTGAGCCCCAGCACCTTGGAGAGCAGGGTCGGCCCGAAGTCCTCGATCGTGGCCCGGACGGGCACGCCCGTGCCGATCCCGCCCAGCGCGAAGTACTCCGTCGGGGTCGCGACCGGTTGCCAGTCCTGCCCGATGCTGCGGGTCCGCTCGAGCAGCGCCTCGTCCGGGGTGCCCGCGGTGGCGATCCCCGACAGGTCCCCCTTGATGTCGGCGGCGAACACCGGCACCCCGTGCGACGCGATCTGCTCGGCCAGCACCTGCAGCGTCTTGGTCTTGCCGGTCCCGGTGGCGCCCGCGACCAGACCGTGGCGGTTGAGCATCGCGAGCGGGATCCGCACCGGCGCGTCCGGGACGGGGTGGCCGTCGTCGACCAGCGCACCCATCTCGATCGCCACGCCCTCGAACGCGTAGCCGGCCCGGACCAGGTCGACGATCCCGCTCGGGGCGGCACTCGGTGTGTCGGACGTGGCCCGGGCCCGCTCGGCCACCGCGGTGAGCTCGTCGGCCTTCTTCTGCGCAGCGGCGGCGACGGCCTGCGCCTCAGCAGCGACCCGAGCGGCCTCCTCTGCGGCCTGCTGGGCGTCGCCACTGGTCGTCATGGCGACAGGCTACCGCCGGACAGGCCGTGCACTGTCTACACTGACGGGGTGATCTTCCGGAGGGTGAGCGAGGGGCGTCCCTACCCCGAGCACGGCCTCTCGCAGAACGGATGGGCCGAGATCTCCCCCTCCCAGGTGCGTCTCGACGACCTGACCACCACCAAGACCACACTCGACCTCGAGCACCTGCTGGATGACGACTCGACCTACTTCGGTGACCTGTTCGCCCACGTCGTCAGCTGGCGCGGCGAGCTCTACCTCGAGGACGGTCTCCACCGCGCCCTGCGCGCAGCGCTCCAGCAGCGCAACATGCTCCACGCCCGCGTCCACTCGATCGGCAAGCACGTATGACCAAGACCCTCACGATGCTGACCGCGGTCATCGTCTTCGTCGTCGGCACGATCGTCGGCGTCCGCCTCCTCGTCTCCGGCACCGAGGCGAGCGCGACGCAGTCGACCTGCCGCTCGTCGGTCGTCGCGAAGGGCGAACGCCTCAACAGCAACGTCGTGCGCGTCAACGTCTTCAACGCGTCCGCGCGGTCGGGCCTCGCGAACCGGGTGACGATCAACCTGCAGGCCAACGGCTTCCTCGGCGGCCGGATCGGCAACAGCACGAGCAAGACCAAGCCCGGCCGGGTCGCGATCCTGACGGCCGACAAGAAGGATCCGCGGGTGCGGCTCGTCGCGTCACAGTTCCGCGACAAGGTCACCTACGCGAAGCCCGACATCGACGTGGCGGGCGGGGTGACGGTCGTGATCGGCGACAAGTTCTCGGGCCTGAAGAGCAAGTCGCGCACGTCGATCAAGTCCAACCGCGACATCAAGGTGTGCATCCCCGTCGTGCCGCTGCCCTGACGCGCAGCCCGTCCCGGGCAGGGGTCAGCCGTCGACGCCCCAGCCGGCGAGGCGGCCGTGACGGCCCACGTCGCGCAACCGGCTCTCGGTCTGCTCGCGTACTGAGCGCTCCGCGACGATGAGCAGGTCGTCGTTGACCGCGATGCGATCCGTGCGGTGCGGGACGAACGTCGTCTCGTCGCGCACGACCAACGTGACCGAGGCACCCACCGGCAGCCGCAGCTCGCCGACCTCGACACCCGCGAGCCGCGAGCCGCTCGGCACCCGGATCTGCAGCAGGTCGGCGGACACGCGCTCGAGCGGCGCGGCCTCGACCTCGACGTCGCGCGCGGCATCGGTCAGGACGCCGCACGCCGCGGCGAGGCGCGCGAGCGGCGCGGCCTGCAGCAGGGTGTAGATCACGACGGCGACGAACACGGTGTTGAACAGGTCACGCGAGCCGTCGACCCCCGCGGACAGCGGGATCGTCGCCAGGACGATGGGCACCGCGCCCCGCAGACCCGCCCACCCCACGAACAGCTGCTCGCGGGCGCTCCGCCGGAACCACACCGCGCACACCATCACGGTCAACGGCCGGGCGACGAAGGTCAGGATCGCGCCGATCAGCAGTCCGTGCCAGACGTTGCGCCACTCCAGCTCGTCGGGGCTCGCGAGCAGCCCGAGCATCACGAACAGACCGATCTGCGCGAGCCAGCCGATCCCCTCCACGAACGAGCGGGTGGCCACGCGGTGGGGCAGCTCGGCGTTGCCGAGGATCAGCGCGGCGATGTAGACCGCGGCGAAACCGCTCGCATGGACGGCCGCCGCCGAGCCGTAGGCCAGGATCGTGAACGCGATGACCACGAGCGGATAGAGACCCGACGCCGGCAGGGCCACCCGGCGAAGGAGCCAGCCGCCGAACCAGCCGATCGCGACGCCGAACGCCGCACCGACCAGGAGCTCGAAGATCACGAGCGCAGCCAGGTAGCCCACGCCCTTGTCGGCGACCTCCCCTGCGCTGATCGCCACGACCAGCACGACGATGGGGGCGTCGTTGAGGCCCGACTCGGCCTCGAGCGTCCCGGTGACGCTCGACTTGAGCGGGACCGTGCGCAGCACCGAGAAGACCGCGGCCGCGTCGGTCGGGGTCAGCACCGCAGCGAGCAGGACCGCGAGCTCCCAGTCCAGGTCGAGGAGGTAGTGCGCGCCCGCCGCGACCACGAGGACCGTGATGGCCGAGCCGAGGGTCGCGAGCAGCAGGCCGTAGCCCAGGTTGGGCCTGACGTGCTGCCACTTGGTGGTCAGACCACCCTCGGCGAGGATCAGCACGAGACCGCCGAAGCCGAGGGCATGGGCGAGATCGGCGTCCGCGAAGTCGATGCCGAGTCCTGAGCTGCCGAGCAGGAGGCCGAGGGCGAGATAGACCAGCAGCGACGGCAGGCCGATCGACACCGAGAGGCGGACCGCGAGCACGGCGAGGATGAGGACACCGGCGCCGACGAGCAGGTAGGTGTCGAGGTCGTGCACGTCCACGAAAGTTCTCCTCCCATGGACTCGACGGAGTGCGATTCTATCGGTCCTGGCGCGGCTCACCGACCACGCACCTCTGTCGGTTCAGGTGGCGGGCGCGCGGACGCTCCGCTGGGATGGGACCGTGGATCGCCGCAGCATGATCGCCCTGATGGGCGCTGCCGTGCTCGCAGCCTGCTCGTCGCCGGACGACAGGGGCCGGCCCGACAAGGAGCGACGCGTGGACGACATCTCGTACGGCCCGGACCCTCAGCAGCACGCCGAGCTGACCCGCCCGAACGGAGCGTCGAGAGGCGTCGTCGTCGTGATCCACGGCGGCTTCTGGAAGTCGCAGTACGACCTGTCGCTGGGACGTCCGCTGGCTGCGTCCCTCGTCGAGCAGGGCTGGACCGCGTACAACATCGAGTACCGGCGCGTCGGCAGCGGCGGTGGGTGGCCCGAGACGTTCGACGACGTCGCGGCCGCGATCGACGCGCTGGCCACGGTCGACGACCTCGACACGGGCACCGTCATCACGCTGGGCCACTCCGCAGGAGGCCATCTCGCGGTGTGGGCCGCGGGCCGGCCGAGGCTGACCGGGTCGAGCTGGGCCGATCCGGCGGTGCCGGTGACGGCGGCGATCTCACAGGCCGGCGTGCTCGACCTCGCCGCGGCGATCGACGCCGACCTCGGATCGGGTGCAGTGCGCCGGCTCATGGGCGGAGCCGTGGACGAGCGCTACGCCCTCGCGGACCCCGCGCGACTCATCCCCCTCGCGGTGCCGGTGCGCTGCGTCCACGGCCGCTCCGACGACGTGGTGCCGCTGAGCCAGTCCGTCGACTACGTCGCGCAGGCCACCGAGGCAGGCGCCGATGCGAGCGTGACCGAGGTCGAGGGCGATCACTTCGTCGTGATCGACCCGTCGTCCACGGCATGGGCCCGCACGCTGGAGATCCTCGAGCGGCTCTGAGTCCACGCCCCGACAAACGGAACGGGCGCACCGACCAGCGTGTGGTCGGTGCGCCCGTGAACTCGGGATGCGCTCAGTGCTTGAAGGCGTCCTTCACCTTTTCGCCGGCGTTCTTGAGATCGGCCTTGGCCTGGTCTCCCTTGCCCTGACGCTCGAGCTCGTCGTCGTTCGTGGCGCCGCCAACGGCTTCCTTCGCCTTGCCCTTGGCGTCGTCACCTGCGTTGCTGATCTTGTCTCCGAGACCCATGAGGGACTCCTTTCGTCGACTGCCGGGTGGTGTACCCGCCCTTGCAGCCCTGAATCACACCAGTTTCCTAAGAAGAGCTCTCAGGTGTGGCCTCGTGGTGACGGCGCCCGTGCGTGCGCCGGTCCTCTTTCATCTCGGCCTCGAAGAGATGCCGCAGGCCGCCGACCAGCTCCTCGCGCGCCCGGCGCTCGTGGTCGCGGAAGGCCGCGTAGTAGTGGTCGTCGTAGTCCTCCACGACCTGGAACGACCAGCGCCCCTCGAGGATGTTGCGTCCCACCAGCTCGCTCTCGATGCGGTCGGCCGTCTCCCCGTGCCCCGCGGCACGCAGCAGCTCGACGGCGTCGCCGAGCATCAGGTCGGCCGTTCCGCACCGGCGGTGGAACGCGTAGAGGTGCCCACGGGCCTCCTCGACGGCCTCGAGGGCCTCGCTCAGCTTGCCCATCGCATCGACGGTGGCGTCGTCGACGCCCGCCGGGCGGGTGTGTGCGTCATCGGGTCCATCGCTCATGCACGCACCGTACGTCCGTACATCGCGGGCGGCACCTCAGGCGCGCTGCCGGGCCGCCTTGGCCGCGTACATCCGGCGGTCCGCGCGCTCGATCATGGTGTGGGCCGAGTCCCCGACCTTGGCCTCGGCGACGCCGGCCGACCAGGAGCCGGGCGATCCGGACGCCATCCGCTCCACGATCTGCTCGGCGTGCTCCTTCGAGGTCGCCGGGAGGACGATCAGGAACTCGTCGCCACCGACCCGCCCCACCGCGTCCTGGCGACGCAGGTGACCGCTCCAATGAGTCGCCATGGCCTCGAGGAGATCGTCGCCCGCGCCGTGGCCACGCGTGTTGTTGACGGCGCGCAGCCCGTCCAGGTCGATCGCGACGACCGAGATCGGCTGCGACCGACGTGCCGATTGCTCGAGCTCACGATCGAGCACCTCGGTGATGCCACGGCGGTTGAGTGCGCCGGTCAGGTGGTCCCGCCGGGCGAGATCGTCCATGCGGCCCTTGATGCGGGCGAAGACCTCGGTCGCGATGACGGTCTGCACGACGACCGCAGCCGCGAGCGGCAGGACCGCGCCGTCGCCGTGGTGGGCGATCGCGATGAACCACCAGGCCACGCCGAGGAACAGCAACACCCGGCCCGACCCGGGGCGCAGGTACCAGATCACGTACACGGCCACGATCGGCAGCGCGGTCCCGTTCGCGAACGCGCCCAGCACCAGGTGTGTCGTCCACGTGAGGCAGCCGATGACCGCGAGCAGGACCGCCGTCATCGCCAGCGCCTCCTGCTGGGTGAATCGGGGACCGCGCGCGAGCACCCATGCCAAGAACGACACCGCGACGACCGCCAGCACCTCGAAGGCCCAGCGGGGGTTCTTGCCCGGTTGCCAGGTGATCACGGCACTGATCAGCAGCACCGAGCTCACGGCGTACATCAACGCCGTCGTGCCCGCGAGCCCCGGCAGTGATGTGAGCCGGCCGCCCTGTGCCTCGGTGCGCATGTGCCTCCCCTGGGTCCCCGATTCTAGGAACACCCGGGTGGGCCCGTCCCGGTCACCGCGAAGAATCATCCGTCCGGACCATCGCGGCATGGCCCGGGAGGCCCAGCCGTCTCGTCCGGCTCAGGGAGTCGGCGGCGGGACGACGCGCCCCATGCGCTCGATCGCCTCGGTGAGGATCTCCGGCGTCGTCGCGAAGTTGAGCCGGACGTGCCCGGCCCCGCCCTCGCCGAACGTGGGCCCCGGGTTGAGCGCGACCCGTCCCTGCTCGAGGAACGCGGCGGCCGGGTCGTCCCCCAGACCGAGCTCACGGCAGTCGAGCCACGCAAGGTACGTCCCCGGCCCGGCGGCCCACCTCACGTCGGGCAGGTGCTTGTCGAGCAGCGTGGCCAGCAACGCGCGGTTCTCGGCCAGGTCGGCCTGCAGGTCGTCCAGCCACGGCGTGCCCTCGCGCAGCGCCACGGTGTGCGCGAGCATGCCGAGGTGGCTGGGTCCGTGCGACACCACCTCGGGCAGGCGCGCGAGATCCTGTGCCGCGCGCTCGCCCGCGATCATCACCGCGGCCTTGAGCCCTGCGAGGTTCCAGGTCTTCGACGCGGACGTCACGGCGAAGGCGTCCTCGGTGCCGTCGACGCTCAGGTACGGGACGAACCCCTCCGGCACCAGCGGCCCGTGGATCTCGTCGACCACGACCCGCACGCGGTAGGTCGAGGCCAGCGCCGCGACCGCGGACAGCTCGTCGGAGGTGTGCACGACGGCCGTGGGGTTGTGCGGATTGCACAGCAGGTACGTCACGGGGCGACCGTCCGCTCCCGCGCGGATGAACGCCGCCTCCAGCGCGTCGAGGTCGAGCCGGCCGTCCTCGCCGAGCGGGGCGTCGACGAGCGTACGACCGGCGTGCTCGACGTAGCCGAAGAACGGCGGATAGACCGGCGGGTTGACCACGACCGGGTCGCCGGACCCCGAGACCAGACCGATCGCCTCGACGATCCCGGTCATGACGTCGGCGGCGTACGCGGTGCGGGACGAGTCGAGCCCCTCCCAGCCCCAGCGGGCGGCGGCGAAGTCCGCGAGCGCCTCGGCGTACGCGTTGCCATGCGGATATCCGGTGTCGCCGGACGTCACCGCGGCGGTCAGTGCCTCGACGACGGGCGGGGCCACCAGGACGTCCATCTCGGCGACCCAGAGCGGCAGGACGTCGTCCGGGTGCTCGCGCCACTTGATGCTGGTACGGCGGCGCAGATCGGTCAGGGAGAGCTCACGGAGCGGGTGCGTCGAGGGCATGGGTCCATCATCGGGCAAAGACGTGACCCTCGTCCTGTTGCATCCCGCCGTTTCAGGTGTCACTCTGAGTTACAGGACACCCAGTGAACAGTTGTGCACCGAAATGAGGAACCCATGACCTCAGCGCCCATCGAGCGCACGTCAGCGCTGCGCCGGATCCGCCACCTCGGCAAGGCGCTGACCACGCCGCTGTCCCCCGACGACTACCTGGCCCTGGTCAATCCCCTGTGGTCGCAGCGCGAGCTGCGGGGACGGGTCGAGAAGGTCGTGCCCGAGACCGAGAACGCCGCGACCCTCGTGATCCGGCCGGGCTGGGGCTGGCGGTTCGACCACTCGCCCGGTCAGTACATCGGCATCGGCGTGGAGCTCGACGGCCGCTTCCACTGGCGCTCGTACTCGCTGTCCTCGACGCCGCTGGTCGAGGGCAAGACCGTGAGCATCACCGTCAAGGCGATGCCCGAGGGCTTCTTGTCCGACCACCTCGTCAACGGCCTCGAGCCGGGGACGATCGTGCGGCTGGCCTCGCCGCAGGGCGACTTCGTCATCCCCGACCCGCCGCCGGACAAGATGCTCTTCCTGGTCGGCGGCAGCGGCATCACACCTGTCATGTCGATCCTGCGGACGCTCGACCGGCGCGGGACCCTCGCAGACGCCACGCTGATCTACTCCGCGCGGTTCGAGGAGGACATGATGTTCCTGCACGAGCTGCGCGAGCTCGCGGGCCGCCACGAGGGGTTCACGTTCCACGAGCGCTTCACCGACGTGGACGGGATCCTCACCCCCGAGCAGCTCGACGACGTCTGCCACGACTGGATGGACCGCGAGACCTGGGCCTGCGGCCCCGCGCCGATGCTCGATGCATTCACCGACCACTTCCAGCGGCTCGGACGCGAGGACCACCTGCACGTCGAGCGCTTCACCCTCGCCACGGCAGGGACCGAGGGCGCCGGCGGCACCGTGACGTTCGGCGACGGCGGCCCCACCGTCGAGGTCGACGGGGCCACGACGCTGCTCGAGGCGGGCGAGAAGGCCGGCGTCAACATGCTGTTCGGCTGCCGCATGGGCATCTGCCACACCTGCGACGTGCCGCTGGCCGCCGGGCGGGTCCGCGACCTGCGTAGCGGCGACGAGCACGGCGAGCCCAACGAGTACGTCCAGACCTGCATCTCGGTCGCCGTCGGCGACTGCACGCTCGCCCTGTAGACCCGTCCCGCACTCCACCCACTAGCGAAGGAGCCACCCATGGCATTCGCCGACGTCCGTGAGTACACCCACCTGACCGACGAGGAGGTCGAGGCCATCGGCCGCGAGCTCGACGAGATCCGGGCGCAGGTCGAGGCCGACCGCGGCCAGGCCGACCGTGACTACGTCACCCGGGTCATCACGTTGCAGCGCCGCCTCGCCGCGGCCGGTCGCATCACCTTGTTCGCGAGCATGTTCCCGCCGGCATGGCTGCTCGGCACGGTCATGCTCGGATCGGCCAAGATCCTCGAGAACATGGAGATCGGCCACAACACGATGCACGGCCAGTGGGACTGGATGAACGATCCGGAGATCCACTCCAGCAACTGGGAGTGGGACACCACCCAGCCCGCCGAGCAGTGGAAGCACTCGCACAACTACATCCACCACCAGTTCACCAACGTCCTCGGTCACGACAACGACATCGGCTACGGCATCCTGCGCATGTCACGCGACCAGAAGTGGACGCCGTACAACCTGGGCCAGCCGGTCTACAACGCGCTGCTGGCGCTGTTCTTCGAGTGGGGCGTGGCACTGCACGACCTCGACATCGAGGCGATCCGGAAGGGCAAGAAGGACCCGAAGCTGCTCAAGAAGCAGCTCAAGCAGATCGGCGACAAGGTTGGCAAGCAGGCGTTCAAGGACTACCTGATGTATCCCGCGCTGAGCGGTCCGGGGTTCTTCCACACCCTCTCGGCCAACTTCACCGCCAACATCATGCGCAACGTCTGGTCGTACATGATCATCTTCTGCGGCCACTTCCCCGACGGCGCCGTGCACTTCTCCGAGGAGGAGCTCGAGGACGAGACCCGCGCCGAGTGGTACCTGCGCCAGATGCTGGGATCGGCCAACTTCGAGGGCGGCAAGCTCCTGCACCTCATGAGCGGGCAGCTCGGCTACCAGATCGAGCACCACCTGTTCCCCGACCTGCCGAGCAACCGGTACGCGGACATCGCGGTCAAGGTCAAGGACATCTGCCGCCGCTACGACATCCCGTACACGACGGGGCCGTTGCACAAGCAGTACGGACAGACGCTCCGCACGATCATGAAGCTGTCGCTGCCCAACCGGCGTACGACCGACAACCCGGCACCGCTGGCCCCCCGCAAGCGTCGTCGCCTGCAGGACTCCGAGCGTCCCACGCGCCGCACGGAGCTGGGCAAGTGGTCGGCCGCGGCCTCGGCATGACCGTGGTGGACGACGCGGCGACCGCCCCGTTCGCGTGCCGGGACGACGACGGGCTGGTCCACGCGGCAGTCGTGAAGAGCCGGGCGATCCGCTGTGCGCTCAGTCGCATCTGCGGGGTGTGCGGCGAGGTGCTGGCCCGGCCCATCGCATTCCTCGGGCCCGAGAACGAGGCACTGGACGGGCTGTTCACGTTCCCACCGACCCACGTCACGTGCGCCCACGAGGCGATCGAGGCCGGGACGTCGCTCGGTCAGCCCGAGCCGCCGCGCACGTGGCTGGTGGTGACGACGGGCGGCTTCGACCTCGTCCGGCCGACCCGCCGCGGCGATCCCGTCCTCTTCCACCCCAACTCGGTGATCGACACCACTCCGTCCCCTCCCCCGTCCCCCTGAGCGGCGGTGCGCGGGCGTCCAAGATCTGCGGCGCACTGGACGCCAGCGCACCGCCCTGGCGCGGTGGGTCAGGGGGTCAGGGGACGCGGGCGGTCCAGGCCGGGTCGAGGTACTTGCTCTCGGCCAGGGCGTCGGCCTCCTCGATCGTGTCGGTGTCGATCTCGACCTCGGTCAGCCCGTAGCTGGCCCGGAAGTGGTCGAGCATCGCCTCGACGACCTTCTCGCGGCTGAGCCCGGTCTGGCTGCGGATCGGGTCGACCCGCTTCGCCGCGCTGACCGTGCCCTTGTCGCTGAGCTTCTCGCGGCCGATGCGCAAGATGTCGAGCATCTTGGCCGCGTCCATGTCGTACGACATCGTGACGTGGTGCAGCACCACACCGCTCGCGAGCCGCTTCTGTGCCGCACCGCCGATCTTGCCCTGGGGCGAGGCGATGTCGTTGAGCGGCACGTATGACGCGTCGACACCGAGCTGCCGCAGCGCTCGGATGACCCAGGCGTCCAGGAACGCGTACGACTCCGCGAACGACAGCCCCTCGACCAGCGTCGCCGGGACGTACAGCGAGTACGTGATCGTGTTGCCCGGCTCGACGAACATCGCACCGCCGCCGGAGATGCGGCGCACGACCGTGGCCTCGTGGCGGGCCGCTGCGTCGAGGTCGACCTCGTTGGACAAGGACTGGAACGAGCCGATGATGACGGCGTTGGACGCCCACTCCCACACGCGCAGCGTCGGCGCCCGCGTGCCCTCGCCGACCTGTCGCGCCACGATCTCGTCGATCGCCATCTGCTCGGCAGGGTGCTGCGGGCCGGCGATGAGAAGCTCGAAGCGGTGGTCGTGCCAGGCCGTGCTGCGACCGAGCGCGCGCAGCACCGCGTGCGCGACGGCCGGCGGGTCGAAGCCGACCATCACCGCGTCGCCGCGCGCGTCGTCGATCGCCTGGACCAGCTCACCAAGGCTCGCGTCCGCCGGACGTCCCTCGAGGGCGTCCGACATGCGGCCCAGCGCCTCGTCCGGCTCCAAGAAGAAGTCGCCGCTCAGGACGACGTCGCGGATCCGGCCGTCGGAGACCTCGAGATCGACCACGACCAGCTTGCCGCCGGAGACCTTGTACTCGCCGTGCATCGCGCTCACACCGCGTTGGTGAGCGCTTCGAACTGCTCGTCGGTCAGCTCGATGCCGGCGGCGCCGACGTTGTCCTCGAGGTGGCCGATGCTCGACGTGCCGGGGATGGGGAGCATCACGGGCGAGCGGCGCAGCAGCCAGGCGAGAGCGAGCTGCGAGGGGGTCGCGCCCTGCTCCTTGGCGATCTCCTCCAGCGGGCCGCCGTCCTTGACCAGGTCGCCGGTCGCGAGCGGGAACCACGGGATGAACGCGATGTTCTGCTCCTCGGAGTAGTCCAGCAGCGCCTCGGCCGAGCGGTTGGAGAGGTTGAACAGGTTCTGCACCGAGGCGATCGTGGCGATCTCCTGGGCCTGCTTGAGCTGGTCGACGTCGACCTCGCTGAGGCCGATGTGCCGGATCTTGCCCTCGTCCTGCAGCTTCTTGAGCTCGCCGACCTGGTCCTCCAGCGGCACGTCGGCGTCGATGCGGTGCAGCTGGAACAGGTCGATCCGCTCGAGGCCGAGACGACGCAGGCTGAGCTCGGCCTGCTGGCGCAGGTACGCCGGACGGCCCACGGGCGTCCAGACGCCGGGACCCTGGCGGGTCAGCCCGGCCTTGGTCGCGATGACGACGTCGTCGGCGTACGGGTGCAGCGCCTCGCGGAGCAGGTCCTCGGCGACCTCGGGGCCGTACGAGTCCGCGGTGTCGAAGAACGTCACACCGAGCTCGACCGCGCGACGCAGGACGGCGATCGCGGCGTCACGGTCGCGCGGCGGACCCCAGACCCCCTCGCCGGGCAGCTGCATCGTGCCGTAGCCAAGACGGACGACGGGCAGGTCGCCGCCGAGCTGGAACGTGCCGGACGGGGATGCAGAAAGAGTTGAGGTCATACCTAGGTGCAAGGAGGCCGCCCCGGCCGTTATTCCACCGGGGTGAGCAGGAAGACCGGGATCACGCGATCGGTCTTCTCGGCGTAGTCGGCGTAGGCCGGCCACGCCTCGACCGCGCGCTCCCACCACACCTCGCGCTCCTCGCCGGACAGCTCACGGGGCGTGTAGTCCTTGCGGACAGGACCGTCCTGCAGCTCGACCAGTGGAGCGTTGACGATGTTGTGGTACCAGGTCGGGTGCTCCGGGGCGCCACCTTTGGAGGCCACCACGAGGTACTCGCCGTCGTGCTCGACGCGCATCAGGGGCGTCTTGCGGATCTTGCCGCTCTTGGCCCCCAAGGTCGTCAGGACGATGATCGGCTTGCCCTGCATCTCGTTGCCCTCGGCACCGTTGGTGCGTTCGAAGAGCTCGGCCTGCTCGCGGGACCACTTGTCGGGGCTCGGTGCATATTCTCCGGTGAGGGGCATGCCCCCATCGTGCCCTCAGCCGCGTCGCGCGACAACCGGAGCGTGGCGCCGGACCTCAGCCCTCGGGACGCAGATCCTTCAGCTCCTCGGCGGGCACGGCAGGCGTGACATCGGGGCCGCTGCTGTAGACCACAGGGTTGTCGTCGACCGGCGCCGTGGGCTCGTCCAGCACTGCTGCGGGCTTCGACTTCGCCGGAGCCTTCTTCGCCGGGGCCTTTTTCGCCGGGGCCTTCTTGGCAGCCGCCTTCTTCGCCGGAGCCTTCTTGGCCGGAGCCTTCTTGGCGGTCGCCACCGAGGCCGGCGTCGCCGCGCCGGGCTTGATCGACGTCGCGCGCTTGGCCGTCGATCGGGTCGCGGGGTTCGTCGTCGAGGGAGCCGGATCGGCCATGGTCGTCGTGGCGCCAGGGGTCCGCGTCGGCGTGGGCGCGGGCGGCTGGGTGACGGGCTCGGTGCTCACCGTGGGCGAGGGCCGAGAGGAGGTGTCCGACTGATCGGATCCGCCCATCCCCGGCAGGAGCGGCGTCACCTTCCGAGCCACGGCTGCTGCGCCGCTGATGCCGACGTGGACCGCGCCGGTCGCGAGCTGCTGGGCGACGGATGCGGACATGCTGAGGATCTTGGGGACCATGGGAGCTCCGATTCGTTCGGGGAGGGACGCACCGTGTCGTACCCAGCGGTCCGGACCTCACACCGTCCACGGGCGGCGAGTCCGGGCAGCTTGTCCCGTCCGCCGGTGCATGATCGAACCATGGACTCCGTACCCCTCGGCACGAGCGATCTCGACGTCTCGCCGATCATCCTCGGCTGCATGAGCTACGGCGATCCCGACCGCGGCCCGCACCCGTGGTCACTGCCCGAGGAGCAGAGCCGCCCGTTCATCCGGCAGGCGCTCGAGGCCGGGATCACGACGTTCGACACCGCCAACATGTACTCCGGCGGCAGCAGCGAGGAGATCCTCGGGCGCGCCCTTGCCGACTTCGCCCGCCGCGAGGACGTCGTGATCGCGACCAAGGTGTTCTTCCCGGTCGCCGGCGAGGACGACTCCGCGGGACTGTCCGCCGACAACATCGCGCGGCAGATCGACGCGAGCCTGCGGCGCCTCGGCACCGACTACGTCGATCTCTACCAGATCCACCGCTGGGACCCCAACGTCCCGATCGAGGAGACGATGGAGGCGCTCGATCGTGTCGTCCAGTCCGGCAAGGCGCGGTTCATCGGGGCGTCCTCGATGTACGCCTGGCAGCTCGCGCAGGCGCAGCACGCCGCCGACCTCAACGGCTGGGCCGCGTTCGTCTCGATGCAGGACCAGTACAACCTCGTGCAGCGCGAGGACGAGCGCGAGATGCACCCGTTCTGCCTCGACGAGGGCATCGGCGTCATCCCATGGAGCCCGCTGGCCCGCGGCCGGTTGACGCGCGACTGGGACGACGTCAGCACGAGCCGCAGCGCGACCGACGAGGTGACCAAGCGCTACTACCGGCAGGCCGAGGAGTCCGACCGGGCCATCTCGGCGGCCGTGGCCGCGGTCGCGGAGGCACGCGAGGTCTCCCGGGCGCAGGTCGCCCTGGCCTGGGTGCGCCAGCAGGAGGCGGTCACCGCCCCGATCGTCGGCGCCACGAAGCCGCTCCACCTCGACGACGCCGTCGCATCCCTCGATCTCGTGCTGACCGACGAGGAGCTCCAGGCGCTCGAGGCGCCGTACGTCCCACGCCTGCCGGAGTTCTGACAACCTGAGAGTCGAGGAGGAGCCCATGCGTGATCTCGAGACGTTCTTGCACGGCGCACACGTGGACGATGCCGTGTTCGAGCTGCGGCCCGACTACCGAGCCCTGCTCGTCGCGGTGGACGGTCTCGCTGCCGTGGGCAGCTCGTCCGGGGATGAGCTGCTGGCTGCTGCTGAGAGGCATGCCGGCGCGTTGCTGGAGACCTCACCCGTCGACGAGCTGCCGCACATCGCGGCTTGGCGGGAGGCGTACCGCGCGTTCGGCGCGAAGCCGCAGCGCACGCGCAACAGTCTGGAAGCGCTCACCCGACGAGCCCCGGACGGGTTGCCCCGCATCAACGCCCTGACTGACCTCTACAACGCCATCTCCGTGCTGCACCAGCTGCCGATCGGCGGGGAGGATCTCGATCGCTACGTCGGGCCACCGCGCCTCGTACGCGCCGCAGGCAACGAGGCGTTCGACACCGTGGCTGGCGGTGCTGACGTCGTCGAGAGCCCTGATCCCGGTGAGGTGGTCTGGTGCGACGACGCCGGGGTCACGTGCCGACGCTGGAACTGGCGCCAAGGGCGACGCACGACGCTTCGCGACGAGAGCAGTTCTGCCCTGTTCATCCTCGACGCACTCGACCCCATGACCGACGACGAGCTGAATGCCGCTGCTGATGACCTGGTCGACCACCTGGGTCGGCTGGGGCCGGACCCGCGCACCGCTCGCCGCCTGATCACCAATCCCAACGCGTAAGCACCCGCGTCCCGCACGGGGTCGGTTTCCCACGGGACCGTGGGAATTGCTCACTCCCCGCGCGTCACAACCCGAGGGAAGTGACCAAACACCACGGGACCGTGGGAAACCGACAACGGGGCGAGCACCGAGACCTTGGTCCCATCCCCGACGAGCCGCCAAAAAGTAGGCTCGGCAGTCCACCTACAGAGGGCGGTCTCGCATGTGTTTCTCGGTCGAGGCCGATGTGGTCGCAGGCGTCGCCCTCCTACCCGTGGCAGCACTGTCTCTTCGCGAGGTCCGGCACGTGCGGGAGGTGCCGTTCGCTGCGCTTCCCCTCCTGTTCGCGATCCATCAGCTCACCGAGGCACTCGTCTGGGCGGGGCTCGACGGTGACGTCTCGGCGAATGTCCAGAAGACGGCGGCACTGGCCTACGTGCTGTTCGCCTTCCCCGTGCTGCCGACCCTGGTGCCGACCGCCGTACTGCTTCTCGAGCCGAGGGGTGCACGGCTGCGGGTGGCGCCCTTCGTCGCACTGGGTCTCGTGGTGTCCGCCTATCTGGCGTACGTCGTGCTCAGAGGGCCGCTCGTCGTCGAGGAGCATGACCACGCTGTGGTGTACCGGATCGGGCTCGAGCACGGCATGTTCTGGGCAGTGCTCTACATCCTCGCCACGGTGGGACCGGCGCTGTTGTCGGGCTACCCGTCCATCGTGGCCTTCGGTGCGCTCAACCTGGTCGGGCTGTCGCTGGTCGCCCTCGTCTACCAGGAGGCCTTCGCCTCGCTCTGGTGCGTGCTCGCGGCTCTCCTGTCGGTGCTGGTGCTGCTGCACATGCGTCTTCGCCGACGCCTTCCCGACCCGCACCGGCTCCACGGACAGCCCCTCGAGCCTGTCGGTTAGAGGCCTGCGGCTTCCAGCCGACGAGAAAACCCCCGACCTCACTGTGATTCCAGCGAGATCGGGGGTTCTCATCGTGCGGTGGCGGTGGGATTTGAACCCACGGTGGGCGTGAACCCACACAACATTTCGAGTGTTGCACCTTCGGCCGCTCGGACACGCCACCGCGGAAGACCTTACCGGACTGCCGTGGCGGGCCTGACGCCACCCGCTCCTTTGGGTGCCACGTCTGCGAGGCTGGACCGATGAACACTGCTGTCACCCAGCCCGCAGCGATCGAGGCATTGGGCCTCGCGCCGCTCATCGACGGGCACAACGACCTCGCATGGGGGGCGCGCAAGATCCGGGCGTACTCCGTCGACGGCCTGGACGGCGACATGACCGGCGTCTTCGACACCGACATCGCCCGGCTGCGGCGCGGAGGGGTCGGCGGACAGTTCTGGTCGGTCTACTCACCGTCCGACATCCTGCCGGCCGAGGCCGTCACGTACACGCTGGAGCAGATCGATTTCGTGCACCGGCTGATCGAGCGCTACCCGGACGCGTTCTCGTACGCTTGGAGCGGCGACGACGTCCGGCGGGCCTGGCGCGACGGGCGGGTCGCGTCCCTGATCGGCGCGGAGGGCGGGCACAGCATCGACGGCTCGCTCGCGGTGCTCCGTGAGCTCGCCCGGCTCGGCGTCCGCTACATGACGCTGACCCACAACGACAACACCCCGTGGGCCGACTCGGCCACCGACGAGCCGGTGCACGGCGGGCTGACCGACTTCGGCCGCGAGGTCGTCGCGGAGATGAACCGGCTCGGCATGCTCGTCGATCTGTCGCACGTCGCCGCCACGACGATGCACGACGCGATCGACGTCTCGTCGGCGCCGGTGATCTTCAGCCACTCCTCGTGCCGTGCGGTGACCGACCACCCGCGCAACGTCCCCGATGACGTCCTCGAGCGGCTGCCCGCCAACGGTGGGGTCCTGATGGTCGCGTACGTCCCGTACTTCGTGAACCAGGACGTCGCCCGGTGGGCCGACACCGACCGCGCCACTCCCCCGCCTCGGTCGACCGTGGACGACGTCGTCGCGCACGTCGAGCACGCGCGGGACGTGGCAGGCGTCGACCACATCGGCATCGGCAGCGACTACGACGGCGTCGACATCTTCCCCGAGGGGATGGGGGACGTGACCGGGCACGCGGTGGTGCTCGACCGCCTGGCCGAGCGCGGCTGGTCCGCCGGCGACCTCGCCAAGCTCATGGGCGACAACGTCCTGCGCGTCCTGGACGCCACCGCGGGGGACTGACCGTGCACGGCCTGGACGAGCTGGTCGAGCGCGCCGCGGCGCTGGTCACCGACGACGTCCGGACGATCGTCGGGGTCTGCGGGGCACCGGGATCGGGCAAGACCACTGTGGCCACCCGGCTCGTGTCGCGGCTGGCGGCCGACGGCGTACCGGCCGCGCGGGTGCCGATGGACGGCTTCCACCTCTCGGACGACGTGCTGCGGGCGCGGGGGCTGCTCGACGTGAAGGGGGCCCCGCAGACGTTCGACGCGTACGGATTCCTCGCGCTGCTCGCGAGGCTCCGGACCGAGACCGATCACCCGGTGTACGCGCCGGGGTTCGAGCGGACCCTCGAGCAGCCCATCGCCGCGTCGATCGAGGTCGCCCCGGACGTACGTGTCGTCGTCACCGAGGGCAACTACCTGCTCGACGCCGACCCGCCCTGGCCGCTGGTCCGCGAGGCGCTGGACGAGGTGTGGTTCGTCGACCTGGCGGACGACCGCCGGCGCGCCCGGCTCGTGGATCGGCACGTGACGTTCGGCAAGAGCCGCGACGAGGCGCAAGCCTGGGTCGACCGGGTCGACGAGCCGAACGCCCGCCGCGTCATCGCCCGTCGCGACACCGCCGATCTGGTCATCGACGGGCGCTGAGCCGCCCGTCGCTCGCCCGCGGGGGACACACGATGAGGGTTTAGGGCAGCCGGGGCCGCCCCTTTCCCTCATCCTCGGTCCCGTCCGTGACGAGGGATGAGGGTTTCGGGTTGCCCCCGCTGCCGCAAACCCTCATCGTCGGTCCGCCCGTGGGGCCGGGGGGTGTGCAATGGCGGCCACGGGGTACGTCCACGGACATGAAGCTCTTTCGAGGAATCGCGGCCGCCGGAGTCGCCAAGAAGGTCTACGACGAGGCCCGCAAGCCCCAGAACCAGGCTCGCATCAAGTCAGCGGTCGCCAAGGTGCGTCAGCGCGGCAACCCGCCCCGCTGACGCACGTCCTCAGGCGTTCGGGTTGGACGCCTTGAGGAAGCTCTCGCTGAACAGGTCGAACTCGTCGTCCTTGGCCCGGCCCGTGCCGGCGCCCTTGAGCAGGCTCACCAGCTCGCCGGCCGCACGGTCGATCCGCGCGCCGAGGGCGTTGGAGCCGTCCGTGCCCCAGTCGTACGCCGAGGCGAACACGCCCGTGGGCACGACCAGCGCCTGCAGGTACGCCATCAGCGGCCGCAGCGCGTAGTCGATCGCGAGCGAGTGGCGCGCGGTCCCGCCCGATGCCGCCAGCAGCACGGGCTTGCCGATCAGCACGTCCGTCTCCAGCGCGTCGATGAACGACTTGAACAGGCCCGGGTAGGACGCCTTGAAGATCGGCACGACGATGACCAGCCCGTCGGCCGCGACCACCTTGTCGATCACGTCCTGCAGGCGCGGCGAGGCGAACCCCGTCAGCGACGCGTCGGTGATGTCGTGCGCGAGCTCGCGCAGCGACACGACCTCGACCGACACGTCGCCCGACTGCTGCGTGATCGACTCGGTGATCCGGTCCGCCAGGAGGCGAGTGGTCGACGGGTCGCTCAGGCCCGAGGAGATCGCCACGACGCGGGTCATGCGGACACCTCCTCGGTGTTGTCCGCGGAGGCCAACCGGGCCGCGACGCGGGTCGCGTGGTCGGGGGCGTCCGGGACGTCCGCGGGACGGCGGGCGTCGAACTCCGCGCGCAGCGTGGGCAGCACCTCACCCAGCTCGTCGAGCTGCTCCAGCACGAGCTTGAGCGGCAGGCCGGCGTGGTCCACCAGGAAGAGCTGGCGCTGGTAGTCACCGAAGTAGTCCGCGAACGCGAGCGTCTTCTCGATGAAGTGCTGCGGGCTGCCGACGGTCAGCGGTGTCTGCGTCGAGAAGTCCTCGAGCGAGGGCCCGTGGCCGTACACGGGCGCGTTGTCGAAGTACGGCCGGAACTCGTTGACCGCGTCCTGGCTGTTCTTGCGGATGTAGAACTGGCCACCGAGACCGACGATCGCCTGCTCCGGGGTGCCGTGCCCGTAGTGGGCGTAGCGCTGACGGTAGAAGTTGATCAGCCGGATGTAGTGCTCCTTGGGCCAGAAGATGTTGTTGGCGAAGAAGCCGTCGCCGTAGTACGCCGCGAGCTCGGCGACCTCGGGCGTGCGGATGTTGGCGTGCCACACGAACGGGGGCACGCCGTCGAGCGGGCGCGGCGTCGCGGTGAAGCCCTGCAGCGGGGTGCGGAACTGGCCCTCCCAGCTCACGACCTCCTCGTCCCACAGCCGGCGCAGCAGGTGGTAGTGCTCGACGGTCAGCTCGACCGCCTTGGCACCGTCGTAGCCGAACCACGGGTAGACCGGCGCGGTGTTGCCGCGGCCGAGCATGAGGTCCATGCGGCCGTCCGACAGGTGCTGCAGCGTCGCGTAGTCCTCGGCGATCTTGACCGGGTCGTTGGTCGTGATCAGCGTCGTGGACGTCGACAGGATGAGCTTCTCGGTCTGCGCCGCGATGTACGCCAGCGTGGTCGTCGGGGACGACGGGACGAACGGCGGGTTGTGGTGCTCGCCGGTCGCAAAGACGTCCAGGCCGATCTCCTCGGCCTTCTTGGCGATCTGGATCGTCGCCTTGATGCGCTCGTGCTCGGTCGGCGTCGTGCCGTTGGTGGGATCGGTCGTGACGTCACCGACCGTGAACAGTCCGAACTGCATGCTGGTCATCTGTGGATCTCCTTCGCCAAGTCCCGGATGGGCTTGTTGAAACTTAAACTAGATTAGCACGCGGACTATTCCCCGTCGCCCGGAAGGGCCCTGCGCTGCCAACCGCCCTCGTAGCCGATCGGGCGAAAGCCCATCGCCTCATTGACGTCGAGCATCGGTCGGTTCTCCTCGGCGTTCCAGGTCACGATCGCCTGGGTGTCCGGCGCGTGGCGGCGCAGCAGGTCCGCGGCGGCGAGCTTCACCAGCAGTCCGAGCCGGTGGCCACGGTGCTCACGCAGCACGAGCGTGTCCTCCTGCACCGCGACCGGACCGGCGGCGGAGTGGACCAGCTCGGAGAAGCCCGCCAGGGAGCCGGAGGGAATGTGCTCGACCGCGGCGGTCAGCGCCGTGCGGCCGCTCCCCGCCATGCGCTCGTCGTGCTCCCGGATCCGGGCCGCGTCCCACGGGTCCTCGAGCTCCACCAGCGCGCCGCTCGGCGCGTCGGTGCTCATCCGGGTGCGCAGCACCGCGAGGTCGGCGATCCACCTGTCGGGCGTGGGTCCCGTCCACGTGACGACCCGGTGGTCCGGCGGTGCCGGCGCCTCGAGCCGGGGCGCCGACCCGAGCTCGAGCAGGCTGATCCGGGTGATCTGCTCCAGCGCGTACCCGTGCGAGGTCAGGAACCGCACGCCGTCGTCGTGCGCGGCGACGTCGCCGAACCCGGTCGGCGACGCGATCCGGTCACCACCGGACGCTGCGGAGTGCGCCACGCCCACCTTGAGGACCGGTGCGCCCGCGTCCACCGCGATCCGCTCGGCCGCCTCCAGCAGCGTCGCACCGATGCCGCGACCCCGGTGGGCGGGCAGGACGTCGACCATCAGGTGTGCCCCGTTGCCCGGCAGGTGCGGGCGCAGCGTGACCATCGCACGCGCCACGATCCTGCGGTCCTCGCGCACCACGAGATGTCGGCGGACGCGGTGCGGGTTGTCGCGGTACTCGGCCAGCATCTCCGCCGGCGCCATCGACAGCACGTCCGTGCCGAGGGCGTGGTTCTCGACCGCGTTGCTCACCGCCGCGTACTCCAGGAACTGCTTCCCCCCGGGTCCGTCGAGCGAGGCGGGCATGGCGATCTCGTCGACCTCGTACGTCATGCGGCCTCAGCCTACGAGATCACGCAGCGCCGCGTCGGACGCGAGCAACGCCTCGCGGTCGTACGTCGACGTGGACGCCATGAGCTCGTCGGCTCCGGTGCGCTCGACCAGCTCGTCGAGCTGGCGGCGCACCGTGGTGGGCGATCCGGCGACCGCGGTCTCGAGGGCGGACCCGACGCGCTGGCGGACCTGGGACGTCCACGGCTGCGCGCGGATCGCGTCCACCGGCTCGAGCGGTGGGAACTCCCCCGTCTGGCGCGACCGCGCCATCGCCCAGGCCTCGGGCAGGGCCAGCTCGCGGGCGGTCGCGTCGTCGTCCGCGACCGTGACGTCGAGCGAGATCGTGACGTGGGGGTCGGCCGCCTGCTTGCTCGGCCGGAAGCTGCGGCGGTACGCCTCGATGGCCTCGCAGCCGGCGTCCTTGGTCAGGATCGGGCCTCCGATGACGACCGGGAGGCCCAGGCGAGCGGCAACCTCCATGCCACGGCCGGTGGCGAGGACGAAGAGCGGGACGTCGGCCGCCGCGACCGGGTGGGCGGTGACGTCGGCCTCGCCGGTCAGCAGACGGCGCAGCTCGTCGAGGTCGTCCTCGAACGTGTCGGCGGCGTCCAGCTCGTGCCGCAGGGCACGGCGTACCGCGGCGGTGAACCCCAGCGAACGGCCCACGCCGAGGTCGACCCGGCCGGGGAACAGCGCGTCCAGCATGAGGAACTGCTCGGCGACGACGAGGGGCTGGTGGTTGGGCAGCATGACGCCGCCCGAGCCGATACGGATGCTCTCGGTGTGGGCGCCGATCGCCGCGAGGAGGACCGCCGGGGACCCGCTCGCGATGCCCGGGACGGCGTGGTGCTCGGCGACCCAGAAGCGGTCGTACCCGAGTCGCTCGGCGTTGACGGCTCGCTCGACCGAGCCGGTCAGGCCCTCGCGCTCGGGATGTCCCGCGCGGGTTCTCGAACGGTCGAGCAGCGAGAGCCTCACGCCGGGTCCGACACGTCGATCAGCACCTTGCCGACGAAGTCGTCCTCGACGGCGGCGTGCGCCTCGGCCGTGCGCTCCAGCGGGAACCGGGCGATCGGCAGACCGGCGTCCTCGCCGACCGGCAGGACCCCGTCCTCGGCGGCCGCGGTGATGTCCTCCGTCGCGGCCCGCAACGCCTGCGGGGTCAGCGTGTAGAGCAGGAGGAACTGGTAGCGGACGTTGAGCGCGAAGTGCGCGCGGACGTCGAGCTCCATGCGGTCGCCGCCGTTGTTGGCGTACACCGCGACGGTTCCGTGGTTCGCGATGACCGCCTGGTTGAGCGGTGCGTTCATGGCCGGCGCGACCTCGACGACGAGGTCGACACCGCCCGGGGCGATCTCACGGATCGCGGCAGCGGCGTCGCCCGCGGTGTAGTCGACGGTGTGGTGCGCGCCGGCAGCTGTCGCCAGCGCGGCCTTGGCCGGGCCGCTGATCGTCGTGACGACCGTCGCGCCCGCCCAGCGCGCGAGCTGGATGGCTGCGTGGCCGACCGCGCCTGCGCCACCGGCCACGAGCACCGTGCGTCCCTCGAGTGCACCCGGCGCCAAGCGCGTGGGGCCGCCGTCAGCCACCGTCAGTGCGCGGTGCGCCGTCACGGCCGGAACGCCGAGCGAGGCGCCGAGGTCGAACGATGCCCCGTCGGGCAGCCGCACGACGCGGTCCACGGGGACGACCGCGAGCTCCTGCGCCGTCCCGGTGGGTCGGCCGTGGGCGGAGAGGAGCATCCACACACGGTCGCCGACGGCGACCGTGTCGACGCCGGGACCCACGGCGTCCACGACACCTGCGCCGTCCTGGTTCGGCACGATCTCCGGGAACGCCGGCGCCTGACCCGTCGCGCCGGCGCGGCTCTTCCAGTCGGTCGGGTTGACCCCGGACACGACAACGCGCACGCGTACCTCGCCCGCTCCCGGCTCAGCGGCCTCACGCTCGACGAGCTGGAGGACGGACGGCGCCCCGGTCTGGCTATAGACGATTGCTCTCATGACGGTTGCAACACCACCGCCCGCGAGTTGTTCCATCCGCCCGGTGTCCGACCGGTGTCGGATTCCCACGGGACCGTGGGGTTTGGTCACTTCCCTCGCGTCACAGCACGAGGGGAGTGACGAATTACCACGGGACCGTGGGAAACCGGCAACGGGCGGAAGGCCGGGGGTCAGCGGTGGGTGGCGAAGAAGGACTGGAGGAGGGCGGTGGACTCGGCGGCGCGTACGCCGCTGAGCACCTCGGGGCGGTGGTTGAGCCGGCGGTCGCGGACGACGTCCCACAGCGAGCCGACCGCTCCGGCCTTGTCGTCCCACGCGCCAAAGACCAGCCGGCCGAGCCGGGCCGCGACGATCGCACCGGCGCACATCGTGCACGGCTCCAGCGTCACCACCAGGGTGCAGCCCTCGAGTCGCCACTCGCCGAGAACGGCCGCGGCCTCGCGGATCGCGACGATCTCCGCGTGCCCGGTCGGGTCGCCGTCGCGCTCGCGCGTGTTGCGTCCCCGGCCGATGACCGCGCCCGAGGGGTCCACGACGAGCGCACCGACGGGGACGTCCCCCTCGGCCACGGCGGAGCGGGCGAGGTCGAGCGCCTCACCCATCAGCTGGTCGCACGTCACCCGATGACGGCCTCGAGCTGGGCGGCGAAGCCGATCCGGCCCGCCACGTCCATCAAGATGTCCTCGGGGTAGAGGTCCTCGTCGTCGCACAGCGCACGCAGGTCGGGGCCGGAGATGCCCAGATCGCTGAGGATCGCGACGTCACCGACTGCGAGCGGCTCGTCGTCGTCGGTGTCGAGGTCGAGCAGCTCCGCGATCCCGGCCGCGAGCGGCCAGTCCTCGGCGGCCGTCACGTCCGAGAGCATCGCCCGCACCTCGGTGCCCCAGCGCCGCATGATCACGAAGAAGTCGTCGTCAACCGCCACGATCCCGAGCACGCCCACGTCGGACGGGAACCGCGCCAACGCCTCGGACAGCTCCGCGACGTCCTCGGCGAGCATCGGATGCAGCTCGACGACGTGCCAGCGGCCGTCGTCACGGTAGGCGGCGACCGCGAAGTCGACATCTTCCTCGGCCACGGTGCCTCCTGTCGGGAACGTCTCCCTGCGATGGTGACAGGTCGCGGAGCCTCGACGCTAGTCTCATGACATGCAGGTACACGTCGCCGACCACCCACTCATCTCCCACAAGCTCACGGTGCTGCGTGACGTGGGCACCGATTCGCCCACGTTCCGGCGGCTCGTCGACGAGCTGGTCACCCTCCTGACGTACGAGGCGACCCGCGACGTCCGGGTCGAGCCCGTCGACGTCCAGACCCCCGTCGCGATGGCGCAGGGCGTACGCCTGACCGAGCCGCGTCCGCTCGTCGTGCCGATCCTGCGCGCGGGCCTGGGCATGCTCGAGGGCATGCAGCGCCTGCTCCCGACCGCGGAGGTGGGCTTCCTCGGCATGGTCCGCAACGAGGAGACGCTGGAGGCCGTGACGTACGCGGAGCGGCTTCCGGACGACCTGACCGGACGCCAGTGCTACGTCCTCGACCCGATGCTCGCGACCGGCGGCTCGCTGGCGGCGGCCATCAACTTCCTGGTCAAGCGCGGTGCGAACGACATCATCGCGATCACGATCCTGGCCACCCCCGAGGGGATCGAGCGCATCGAGTCCGATCTCGCGGACGTCGACGTGCCGGTGACGCTCGTCACCGCGGCCCTGGACACGGGCCTCAACGAGCAGGCCTACATCGTCCCGGGCCTCGGCGACGCCGGCGACCGCCTCTACGGCGTCGCCGACTGAGCGACCCGGCTCAGAGCGCCTTGAGGATGTCCTCGACGCGCTCCTTGGCATCACCGAACAGCATCTGCGAGTTCTCGCGGAAGAACAGCGGGTTCTGCACGCCGGCGTAGCCCGTGGCCATCGACCGCTTGAACACCACGACGTCCGTCGCCTCCCACACCGTCAGGACCGGCATCCCCGCGATGGGGCTGCTGGGGTCCTCGGTGGCGGCGGGGTTGACGGTGTCGTTGGCACCGATGACCAGGACGACCGAGGTGTCCTTGAAGTCGTCGTTGATCTCGTCCATCTCCAGCACGATGTCGTACGGGACCTTGGCCTCGGCCAGGAGCACGTTCATGTGCCCGGGCAGGCGTCCGGCGACCGGGTGGATGCCGAACCTGACCTCGATGCCGCGCTCGCGCAGCTTGCGGACCAGGTCGGCGACCGGGTACTGCGCCTGCGCGACCGCCATGCCGTAGCCGGGGGTGATGACGACGCTCGAGGCGTTCTTGAGCAGCTCGGCGGTGTCCTCCGCGGTGATCTCGCGGTGCTCGCCGTAGTCCTTGTCGTCCGCGGGACCGGCCTCGATCCCGAAGCCGCCGGCGATGACCGAGATGAACGAGCGGTTCATCGCCTGGCACATGATGTACGACAGGTAGGCACCCGAGGAGCCCACGAGCGCGCCCGTGACGATCAGGGCGTCGTTGTTGAGCAGGAAGCCCGAGGCCGCCGCGGCCCAGCCCGAGTACGAGTTGAGCATCGACACGACCACCGGCATGTCACCGCCGCCGATGGACGCCACGAGGTGCCAGCCGAGCAGCAGGGCGACGATCGTGACCGCGACCAGCAGCCAGATGTTGGGGTTGATGACGAACGCGATCGTCAGCACCACGAACAGCACGAGGGCGCCGAGGTTGATGAAGTTCTTGCCCGGCAGCATGAGCGGGTTGGACTTGATGCGCGCCGAGAGCTTCAAGAAGGCCACGATCGAGCCCGTGAACGTCACGGCGCCGATGAAGACGCCGATGAAGACCTCGGCGTTGTGGATGTCCTCGAGCGACTGCAGCCCGAACGACTGGTGCTCGAGGTAGCCGTTCCAGCCGACCAGCACCGCGGCCAGTCCGACGAATGAGTGCAGCAGCGCGATGAGCTCGGGCATGCCGGTCATCTCGACCACGCGGGCGCGCCACAGGCCGATCGCGGCGCCGATCACGACGGCGACGATGAGCAGGACGACCGCGGTCGTGTCGGCGACGTCGGCGACCAGGACGAACGTGGCGACGAGCGCGATGGTCATGCCCGAGATGCCGAACAGGACGCCCTGCGAGGCGGTCTCGTGCTTGGACAGCCCCGCGAGGGACAGGATGAACAACAACGACGCGACGATGTACGCGGCGGTGGCGATGCTTGCGGAATCCATGGTCAGCCTTTACTTCGAGTCTCTGCTACTTCGAGAACATGCTGAGCATGCGACGGGTGACGGCGAATCCGCCGAAGACGTTGATGGACGCGAGCAGGATCGCGATGAACGCGAGCACCCTGATCGCGGTGTCGTTCTCGGTGCCGTCGACACCGACCTGCAGCATCGCGCCGACCACGATGATGCCGCTGATCGCGTTGGTCACCGACATCAGCGGGGTGTGCAGCGCGTGGTGCACCTTGCCGATCACGTAGTAGCCGATCACGATCGCGAGGATCAGCACCGTGAAGTGCTCGGGCAGCGGAGCGGGCGCGAACGCGTTGACCAGGAACAGCGCCAGGATGCCCAGGCCCACCAGTCCCAGCTTGGCGCGCTGGGTCATCACGGCCTTGGGCGCCTTGGGCTCGGCGACGGCGACGGGCGCGGCAGCCGGGGCCGCGGACACCTGCACCGGCGGCGGGGGCCACGTCGTCTCGCCCTGGCGGACGACGGTGATCGTGCGCTGCACGACGTCGTCGAAGTCCAGGACCAGCTGGCCGTCCTTGCCCGGGGTCAGCAGCTTCATCAGGTTGACGAGGTTGGTGCCGTAGAGCTGCGAGGCCTGCGTGGGCAGACGTCCCGCAAGATCGGTGTAGCCCAGGATCGTGACGCCATTCGGGGTCACGACCGCCTCGCCGGGCACCGAGCCCACGACGTTGCCGCCGTTCGCGGCCGCCATGTCCACGATGACCGAGCCGGGCTTCATGGACGCCACGTCGGCCTCGGTGATCAGCACCGGAGCCGCGCGGCCCGGGATCAGTGCAGTCGTGATGATGATGTCGACGTCAGCGGCCTGCTCGGAGTAGATCTCCGCGGCCCGGCGGTCGTACTCCTCGCTCGTGGCCTTGGCGTAGCCGTCGGTCGACTGCTCGGTCTCGACCTCGACCGCGAGGTACTCACCGCCGAGCGACTTGACCTGGTCGGCGACCTCGGCGCGCGGATCGGTCGCCCGGACGATCGCTCCGAGGCTGTTGGCCGTGCCGATCGCCGCGAGGCCCGCGACGCCGACGCCCGCGACGAGCACCTTGGCCGGCGGCACCTTGCCCGCGGCGGTGATCTGTCCGGTGAAGAAGCGGCCGAAGACGTTCGCCGCCTCGACGACCGCGCGGTAGCCCGCGATGTTGGCCATGGACGACAGCACGTCCATCGACTGGGCGCGCGAGATGCGCGGGACTGCGTCCATCGCGAGGACCGTGATCGGGCGGGCCGACAGCTGCTCGACCAGCTCGGGGTTCAACGCGGGGCTGATCATGCTGATCAGCGTCGCGCCGTCCGCGAGCAGGCCGATCTCGGCAGGCGTCGGGGCGTTGACCTTGAACACGATGTCGCTGCGCCACACGTCGGCCGTCGCGCCGATCGACGCGCCCGCCTCGACGTACGCCTCGTCGGTGAACGACGACTTCTCTCCCGCTCCCGACTCGACGACCACCTCATAGCCCAGCTTGATCAGCTGGGCCACGGTGGCCGGCGTGGCGGCAACCCGTGTCTCACCAGCCACCGACTCGGTGACAACTCCGATGACGCTCATTCGGCGAACGTTATCTGTTCGTCACCTGAGGCGACCAGTCGGTGAGACACGCGTCTCACATTTTGGCGGGGCACCCCCTGTCATGACAGGGAATGGCCACCTCGGCAGCCGAAGACGCCCTCGCGGCGACCCACCACGAGCGACCACAGGACGGTCGCCGCGGCGGCGGTGACGGTCAGCGTCAGGATCGCTGAGCTCTTGACCAGGACGAAGTCCACGGTCGACAGCGTGGTCAGCAGCCACAGCGTGACGGCACCCTTGACCAGGATCACCAACCCCCACATCAGCGTGAGGCTCCGGAACAACCGCTGCACCTCGGGTCGGGCCGCGACCTCGACGTCGAGCGGGCAGAAGTCGGGAGCGAGCCGGGCGACCAGGGGACGTCCCCACGCCAGGGAGCCGAGGAACACTGCCGCCACCGCGACGTCGACCACGACGGGCTGCACGAAGTAGATGAACGAGTTGCCCGTCGCGAGCGTGATGCTGGTCTTGACCATCGAGATCGTGAGCGTCAGCACCAGCAGGCCGGACAGCCCCCGCCCCGTGACGTGCCGCCACGACATCGCGCCGACCAGCCAGGCGAGCGCGGTGAGCATCGCCGCGGCCAGGTTGAGGACGACCAGGGTCGTCGCGAACAGCACCGAGGGGGCGACCACGGCGATCGCGATCCGGGCCGCGACCCGCGCGACGATGTCGCGCACCTCGGGCATCGCAGGTGGCTCGCCCACGCGCGAAGCAGGAACAGCGTCCAGGATTGCCATGTCGGTTCGGCCCGCCCCCGACCTCACGGCCAGATGTCGACGTACGCCGAAAGGTGGCGGAGCGCAGACGCTCCGGCCTGGGAAATGGTCGGCTCGTTCAGCCTACGTCCGCTGCCGGGCGGCCGCCTCCCGACATCCACAGGAGGCGGCCGGCCAAATGCTCAGTAGTACCAGGGGTAATCGCTGAAGTCGGGGTCGCGCTTCTGCAGGAAGGCGTCGCGGCCCTCCTGAGCCTCATCGGTCATGTACGCGAGGCGGGTGGTCTCGCCGAGGAGCACCTGCTGGCCGACCAGGCCGTCGTCGATGAGGTTGAACGAGTACTTGAGCATGCGCTGCGCGGTGGGCGACTTGGCGTTGATCTTGCGGCCCCACTCCAGCGCCTCGGCCTCGAGGTCCGCGTGCGGGACGACCTTGTTGACCATGCCCATGCGGTGGGCGTCCTCCGCGGAGTACTCGTCGCCGAGCAGGAAGATCTCACGGGCGAACTTCTGGCCGACCTGTCGGGCGAGATAGGCCGAGCCGAAGCCACCGTCGAACGAGCCCACGTCGGCGTCGGTCTGCTTGAACTTGGCGTGCTCGGCCGAGGCGATGGTGAGGTCGGCGACGACGTGCAGGCTGTGCCCGCCACCGGCCGCCCAGCCGTTGACGACCGCGATGACGATCTTGGGCATGAACCGGATGAGGCGCTGGCACTCCAGGATGTGCAGGCGACCGAGCTTGCCCTTGTCGACCGTGTCGGCGGTCGCCCCCTCGGCGTACTGGTAGCCGACCTTGCCGCGGATGCGCTGGTCGCCGCCGGAGCAGAACGCCCACACGCCGTCCTTGGGCGCCGGGCCGTTGCCGGTCAGCAGCACGCAGCCGACGTCCGACGACGTCCGCGCGTGCTCCAGGACGGCGAGCAGCTCGTCGACCGTGTGGGGGCGGAACGCGTTGCGGACCTCGGGCCGGTTGAACGCGATCCGCACCGTCCCGTGGTCGACGGCGCGGTGGTACGTGATGTCGGTGAGTCCCTCGAAGCCGGGGACGTCCTTCCACGCGGAGGGATCGAAGGTGTCGGAGACGGTCATGCCCGCGAGATTACCGCTGTCCCTCCGCGGCCGGACCCCGATGTCCCGGGGCTATGTGACATCGCCCATGGCACATTCGGGATACCGACGGTATGTTGACGCGCATGGCGAACACTTTTGCAGGCAAGGTCGCACTCATCACGGGTGCCGCGCGGGGCATCGGGGCCGGCGTGGCCCGCGGGTACGTCGAGCAGGGCGGCCGGGTCGCCCTGATCGGCCTGGAGCCCGAGCGACTGGCCGCGCTCGCGGACGAGCTCGGGGCCGCCGCGGCGTGGTGGGAGGCCGACGTCCGCGACGGCGAGCAGGTCAAGGCCGCGATCGACGCCGCGGCCCAGCACTTCGGCCGGATCGACACGGTCCTGGCCAACGCCGGCATCGCGTCGTACGGGACCGTGCGCCAGATCGACGACAGCGCCTTCGAGCGCGTCGTCGACATCAACGTCAACGGCGTCTTCCGCACCCTGAAGTACGCCACGCCGCACCTCGAGCGCTCCCAGGGGTACGCCCTGGTGGTCGCCTCCCTCGCGTCGTTCACCGCCCTGGCCGGCCTCGCGTCCTACAACGCGAGCAAGGCCGGCGCCGAGTCGCTCGCCCTCGCGTACAAGCAGGAGGTCGCCCACCTCGGCATCGGCGTCGGCATCTGCCACCCCTCCTGGATCGACACCGACATCGTCCGCAACGCCGAGAAGGACCTGCCGGCGTTCCGTGAGGTGCGGCGCAAGCTGCCCTACCCCGCGAACAGCACGACCAGCGTCGAGGAGTGCGTCGAGCTCATCCTGGTCGGCCTGGCCCGGCGCAAGAGCCGTGTGTACGTCCCGAAGGGCGTGCTGCTCGCGAGCTGGACCAAGGCGCTGACGAACTCACCGCTGGCCTGGCCCGTGCTCAAGCGGATCGCCCGCCGCACCGTGCCGGACCTCGAGCACCAGGTCGACGCCCTCGGCCGGTTCCACCACGCGCACGTCCCCGAGACCGACGCCGCGGAGCAGACGGACCAGAAGAGCTAGACGGACTGGACGCTGGCGGCGAGCGAGACCATGTGCCCGAGGCGGGCGAGCTCGGACTTGAGGAACTCCGGCCCCCCGTGGCGTCCGACCACGACGACGAGCGCGTCGCCGCGGCGGTCCCGCGCGGGGCACGCGGCCAGCAGGGTGGAGTCCCACGCCGGTACGTCGCGCAGCGCCTTGGCCCCGCGGATGCCCAGCCAGTCGACCGCCTCCTCGACGAGGTCGGGCGCCGTGGACGACTTCGCGATCACGTGGGCCTGGCCGTCGACCCGCTTGAGGGCCATGGCCCAGTCGGTGCGGAACGTCTCGGGGACCACCTCGACGAGCCGCTCCAGCGCGTACGGCGGCGCCTCGGTGAACCGTTCGACCGCCTCGAGGTCCATGCTCAGGTTGGCGCCGGCGTTGTAGCGCGAGATCCAGTCGACCGTGACGCCCTCGATCTGGTGGCACGCGGTGATCAGCGCGTCCGGCATGACCCGGGCGGGCAGCTCCAGGAGCACGTCGTCGACGACCGTGCCGTCAGCCCTGCGCTCGACGATCTCGATGGCCTCGATGTCGGCTCCGGCGCCACCGAGCGCGGAGGCGAGGGTGCCAAGGGATCCGGGCACATCGGGCAGCACGACGCGCAGCAGGAAGGCCATGTGGACCATTGTCCCCGGCGGTCATTTCACTTCTGTTACGCGGGTAGCGTAGAAGCGTGAATCCCTCAGTCATCCGCACCCTGTTTCGTGTCGTCGCCTTCGGAGAAGCCCTCTCGTGGGTCCTGCTCCTCGCGGCCATGTTCTGCAAGTGGGTCCTGGACGCAGAGCCGTTCGGGCTCGAGGAAGGCGGCGTTCCCGTCGCCGGCATGATCCACGGCGCCGGCTTCTTCCTGCTGTACGTGATCATGAGCGTCGTGTGCTTCTTCGTGTTCCGCTGGAACATCAAGACCGGCCTGATCGCCCTGCTCGCGGCCATCCCGCCGTTCGCCTCGATCTGGTTCGAGCTCAAGGCCGAGCGCGAGGGCCTGCTGACCCGCCGCGACGCCGTCGACGCCGCACCCCGGGCCTAGGTCCGGCGCTCCGGGCCACCGACGGCCCGGAGCACCGGATCCGCTCAGTGCCGGTGCTTGCGGTGCGATCCCATCGACAGCACCTGGATCTTGGCCGTGGGCGTCGGCGCCCCGTCCGTGAACGTGTCGGTGGTGACGTACAGGCTGCCGCCCCGCCGGCCGGCCTTCCACTCGACCGCTCCCGGTGAGCCGAGGTCGAGCGTGCGCCGGTACGACGAGCGCGGCCGCACCAGCGTGACCTGGCCCGCACCGTCCTCACCGCCGAACAGCTCGGCGACCGCGATCCGGCCGTCGGGCAGCAGCGCGAGGTCGACGGCACCGACGAACCCGCCCGCGATCTTCCGGGCCCGGCCCGACCCCGGATCGACCTTGAAGACGCTGCCCCGCGCGCCGAGGCTCGCGTCTTCGGGCCCACCGGGCAGGGACGTGACGTAGAGCGAGCCGTCGCGGCCCCGGTCGACGTCCGTCGGGACGAACTCGAAGTAGTACGTGTAGCCCGCGGCGCACGTCGGCAGCCCCTGTGCCTCCAGCGCCTCGGCCGTGACCACGGTGCCCACCGCGGGCAGGGTGGCCACGGTCCTGACCCGGCCGTGCCGACCGACCGCGAAGATCGCGTTGGCACCCGCGTCGGCGACGTACGTCGTGCGCCTCGTCGGCAGCGTCGCGTACGGGTGGCTGTCGACCAGTCCGGTGTACGTCGCGGGGTTGTCGGCCGGGAACTGGGACGCGCAGGCCTGCGGGAGGCCCCGCAGGCCGTACGTCGTCCCTCGGTCCGGGTTCCGGCTGTTCTCGTACGCGTAGAGGTCGGCGACCTGCCGCGGCCTGCCGCCAGGGCGCTGCGAGAAGAGCTTGGCCGACGCGTCGCCGGTCGTGGTCCAGTAGACCGTGCCGTGGCGCTCCGAGACGCCGCCGAGCTCCTCTCCCGGGGCGCTGGCGAAGGCCGTCTTCGAGCCGTCACGCCCGATCGCGGTGAGCTCACCGGCGAAGTTCTGGGACACGTACACGCGACCGCGCTCGCTGACCGCGAGCTTCAACGGGGTGAGCAGACCGTCGGCGATCGTGCGCGGCGCGCCTGGTTGCGGGTGCCCGCCGGCACTCGCAGGACTGGAGAGCAAGGTGCTGCCGGCGACGAGCGTTGTCGCTGCGAGCAGGACCACGGGGGACTTCTTCATGAGAGAGACGTTCCTTCCGGGATGGGTGGATCCCGTCTCTCCTGTCCCCCACGCGTCAACGTAGCCCCGGGCGCGGAGGGCGTACAGCGCGTGCGTGAAAGATTCGTGAACTCAGGGGGCGACGTCCGCGCCGTACCGCTCGACGCAGAAGTCCCGCAGGCGTACGGCCAGGGACTCCAGCGTGTCCGCTGCGTGGTGCTCGGGCTCCCACGCCGCGAACAGCTCGATGCGCAGCGGGCCGTCGCGGCCCTGCACCTCCAGCCCGTGCAGGCCGAAGCGCGGATCGTCCGTCACGACCGCGACACCACGACCCGCCGCCGCGAGGGCCTGGGCGACCTGCGGGTTGCTGCACTCGACCATCGAGCCGGCGCTGACCGCCGCCCGGTCGAGCGCGAGGTCGAGGATCTGCCGCGGCCGGAACTCCGGCGTCAGCACGAGCAGCGTCTCCTCGGCGAGCGCGCGCAGTCGTACGGTGTCGTCCGCGGCCCACGGGTGATCGGCCGGCACGAACGCCCAGACCGGCAGCACCGCGATCGCGGCGCTCGCGAGCGGGGGACGGGGCGCCTCGGTGACGATCGCGAGGTCCGCGCCGTGCCGCAGCGCCGCGTAGGCCTCGTGGGGGTCCGACTCCAGCACGGTGGGCATCGGGTCGTCCGCGTGGAGCGTCGCGAGGAACGGTGCGATGACGTCGGTGAGCGTCGTGGTCGGGGCCGCGATCGTCAGGCTCTCGAGCCGTCCTGCTGCGTACGACCGAGCGGCCGTCCGGGCGGCGTCCGCACGCCGCAGCACGTCGCGCGCGTGCGGGAGGAACTCCCGGCCTGCCGCGCTGAGCTGCAGCCGGCTCGCCGAGCGGGAGAACAGGTCCACGCCGAGCTCGGTCTCCAGCTGCCGCAGCTGGCGGGACAGGGCCGGCTGGGTCACGTGGACGACACCCGCGGCGGCACTCACCGACCCCGCGTCGGCGACCGCGACGAAGTATCCGAGGGTCCGCAGCTCCATGCCTGCAGAGCATAGCCCTGATCAGACATGAGTATTGGACGGCATAGAGGGCGGGCGGGAGGATGGAGCCATGTCTGCCACCCTCGAGCAACGCCGCCACCTGGCCACCGAGATCCCCGGCCCCCGCTCCCGCGAGCTGATGGCGCGCAAGAGCGCGGCCGTCGCCCAGGGCATCGGCACCACCATGCCGGTGTTCGCGGTCGAGGCCGGCGGCGGCATCGTCAAGGACGTCGACGGCAACTCGTTCATCGACCTCGGCTCGGGCATCGCGGTGACGACCGTGGGCAACAGCGCCCCCCGCGTCGTCGAGGCCGTCCGTGAGCAGGTCGAGGCGTTCACGCACACCTGCTTCATGGTCACGCCGTACGAGGGCTACGTCGCCGTGGCCGAGGCGCTCAACCGGCTGACCCCCGGCGACCACGACAAGAAGTCCGCGCTGTTCAACTCCGGCGCCGAGGCGGTCGAGAACGCGATCAAGATCGCCCGGGCGCACACCAAGAAGCAGGCCGTCGTGGTGTTCGACCACGCGTACCACGGGCGTACCAACCTCACGATGGCGATGACCGCCAAGTCGATGCCCTACAAGAGCGGCTTCGGACCCTTCGCCCCCGAGGTCTACCGCGCCCCCCTGTCGTACCCGTTCCGCGACGACAAGCAGGTGGACGGCCAGGCGGCGGCCCGCCGCGCGATCGACGTCATCGAGAAGCAGGTCGGCTCGGGCAACCTGGCCGCCGTCGTGATCGAGCCCATCCAGGGCGAGGGCGGCTTCATCGTGCCGGCCGACGGCTTCCTGCCCGCGCTCGCCGAGTGGTGCACCGCGAACGGCGTCGTGTTCATCGCCGACGAGGTGCAGACCGGCTTCGCCCGCACCGGCGACCTGTTCGCGTGCGATCACGAGGGCGTCGTCCCCGACCTGATCGTCACCGCCAAGGGCATCGCGGGCGGGCTGCCACTCTCTGCGGTCACCGGTCGCGCCGAGATCATGGACGCCTCGCACGTCAGCGGGCTCGGCGGCACGTACGGCGGCAACCCGCTCGCGTGTGCCGCGGCCCTGGCGACGATCGAGACGATCGAGGCCGAGGGCCTGGTCGAGCGTGCCCGGGAGGTCCAGCACCTCATGCTCGACCGGCTCCACCGCCTGCAGGCCGACGACAGCCGGATCGGTGACGTCCGCGGGCGCGGCGCGATGATCGCCGTCGAGCTGGTCAGGCCGGGCACGACCGATCCCGATCCCGAGCTCGCCCGGGCCGTCGCGGCGAGCGCCCATCAGGCGGGCGTGATTGTGTTGACGTGTGGGACGTACGGCAACGTGCTCCGGTTCCTGCCGCCGCTCGCGATCGGCGACGAGCTGCTCGTCGAGGCGCTCGACATCCTCACCACCGCTTTCCAGGAGGCAACAGCATGACTGCAGACGTGTTCGTCAACAACGAGTGGCTGCCCGGCGCCGACGGGGAGTTCGACGTCGTCGACCCCGCCACCGGCGAGGCGATCCGCGCGGTCTCCAACGGCGGCGTCCAGGACGCGACCGCCGCGGTCGACGCCGCGGTCGCGGCCCTCGCCTCGTGGCGCCGGGTCCCGCCGCGTCAGCGCGGTGAGATCCTGCGCCGGACGTACGAGCTGATGATCCGTGACACCGACGAGCTCGGTGCGCTCATCGCGGCCGAGAACGGCAAGTCGCTGAGCGACGCCAAGGGCGAGGTCGCGTACTCCGCGGAGTTCTTCCGCTGGTACGCCGAGGAGGGCGTCCGCATGGGCGGCGACTACGGCTCCTCCCCCGCCGGCGGCACGCGCACCGTCGTGACCCACCACCCCGTGGGCGTCGCGGCGCTCGTGACGCCGTGGAACTTCCCGGCCGCGATGGCCACGCGCAAGATCGCCCCCGCGCTGGCCGCCGGCTGCACGGTCGTCATCAAGCCCGCGTCCGAGACGCCCCTGACGGCGTTCGCGATCGCCAAGCTCATGGTCGAGGCCGGCGTGCCCGCAGGCGTCGTCAACATCGTCCCGTCCAAGTCGGCCGGCAAGATCGTGGGCACCTGGCTCGAGGACCCCCGGGTCCGCAAGATCTCGTTCACCGGCTCGACCGAGATCGGCCGGGTGCTGCTCAAGCAGGCTGCGGAGCGGGTCGTGAACTCCTCGATGGAGCTGGGCGGCAACGCCCCCTTCATCGTCACCGACGACGCCGACGTCGACGCCGCGGTCGAGGGCGCGATGATCGCGAAGTTCCGCGGCGGCGGCCAGGCCTGCACCGCGGCCAACCGGCTGTACGTCCACGCGGACGTCGCCGAGGAGTTCACCGCCAAGCTGGGCGCCAAGGTCGAGGCGCTCCGGGTCGGCCCGGCCTCCGAGGGGTCCGACATCGGCCCGATGATCAACGCCAAGGCCGTCGACGACACCCAGGCGCTGCTCGCCGGGGCGCTCGAGGCCGGTGCGACGATCACCCACCAGGCCGCCGTCCCCGAGGACAGCAAGGGCTTCTACTTCCCGCCGACGGTCCTCAGCAACGTCCCGGCCGATGCCGAGATCGTGCGCGAGGAGATCTTCGGGCCCATCGCGCCGATCGTCACCTGGACCTCCGACGACGAGGTCGTCGCCCTGGCCAACGACACCGAGATGGGCCTCGCGGCGTACGTCTATGCCGGCGAGCTCCAGCGCGGCATGCGTCTCGGCGAGGCGATCGAGGCCGGCATGGTCGGCATCAACCGTGGCCTCGTCTCTGACCCCGCGGCACCGTTCGGCGGCATGAAGCAGAGTGGCATGGGCCGCGAGGGCGCCCGGGCCGGCCTGGAGGAGTTCCAGGAGACCCAGTACCTCAGCATCGCCTGGAACGACTGACTCACGTCCCCGCTGGGCGCACGCCCGCCCAGCGGGACCGCCGGGGTCAGTCGGCGATGTAGAACATGCGCTTGTTGACGAACTCGTCCATGCCGAGCGGCCCGAGCTCGCGGCCGAAGCCCGAGCGCTTCACGCCGCCGAACGGGATCTCGGCGCCCTCGCCGGCGGTCGAGTTGACGTTGGCCATGCCCACCTCGAGGCGCTGCGCAAGCCTCTCCGCGCGGGCCGGGTCGGCGCTGAAGACCGAGCCGCCCAGTCCGTACGTCGTGTCGTTCGCGAGCGCGAGCGCCTCCTCGTCCGAGCCGACCTTGTAGACGACGGCGACGGGGCCGAACAGCTCTTCGGAGTACGCCCGCATGTCGGGGGTCACCCCGGTCAGCACGGCCGGGGCGTAGTGGGCGTCCGGTCCGTCGCTGAGCGTGCCGCCCGCGTGCAGCGTCGCACCCTTGTCGACCGCGTCCTGCACCTGCTCGGCGAGGGTCTCGGCGGCCTTGCGCGACGACAGCGGCGAGAACGACTCCAGCGAGCGCGCCTTCTCGGTCAGCCGGCCGACGAAGTCGTCGAACAGGTCGTCCATGACGATCATGCGCTTGTTGGAGTTGCAGGCCTGGCCGGTGTTGTACATGCGGAAGTCCCACGCGTCGCCCGCGACCGCGTCGAGGTCGTCGGTGTCGAGCACGACCATCGGATCGGAGCCGCCGAGCTCCAGCACGCACTTCTTGAGGTTCTTGCCCGCCAGCGCCGCGACGATCGCGCCCGCGCGCTCCGAGCCGGTCAGGGAGACGCCCGCGATCCGCTGATCGGCGATGATCGTCTCGATCTGGTCGTGCGTCGCGAACACGTTGACGTACGCACCCTCGGGCACGCCCGCGTCCTTCATGATCTGCTCGACCGCGAGCGCCGAGCGCGGCACCGACTCGGCGTGCTTGAGGACGATCGTGTTGCCCAGCATCAGGTTGGGCGCTGCGAAGCGGGCGATCTGGTAGAACGGGAAGTTCCACGGCATGATGCCGAGCAGCGGTCCGATCGGCAGCTTCTGCACGACGGCCCGGCCGCCGGAGATGGGCTTGATCGGCTGGTCGGCCGCGAGCGTCGGGCCCTCGTCGGCGAAGTAGTCGAAGATCGCCTGGCAGAACTCGGCCTCCTCCACGCCCTCCCCGGCCGGCTTGCCCATCTCGGTCTGCGCGATCGCGGCCAGCTCGTCCGCGCGCTCGGCGAACAGCGCCGCGACGCGTTTGACGACGACGGCGCGATCGGCGATCGGCACGTCCTTCCACGACGCGTACGCCGCGGCGGAGGCGGCGAGGGCCGCCTCGATGTCGGCATCGGTCGCGGGATCGAAGGACTCGACGACCTCACCGGTCGACGGGTCGGTCACCTGGTACGCAGGACTGCTCATGGGGGCTCCTTCGGGTCGGCCAGGACGGCAGGTCGGCGAGGCCTGGCCCGAGCGTAGCCCGCATCCGGGGGATCGACACGGGGTCGCCGAGAGGGGGGCGGCAACCGGACTCGATAGCCTGAGGCGGCATCCGGTCATGGACTCAGTCGATCAGCAGGGGGAACGATGGTCGAGCACATCCGCGGGGCGCAGCACGTCCAGCGCATCGGTCGGTCCCGGCTGTTCGTGGAGCCGCCGGTCCGGTTCCTCGGCGCGTTCGTGATCCGGTCCGACACCCGCATCGGCGCCTTCACCGAGTTCGGCCGCGAGGTCGAGGTGCAGGCCGCGACGCTCGGTCGCTACTGCGAGATCGGCCCCGGCAGCCTGCTGGGCGCGACGGGTCACCCGACGAGCTGGCTCAGCGTGTCCGCGTTCCAGTACAAGAAGGCCACGTGGGGCTGGCACCCGTCCGCGGACGCCGCCGAGGTCGTGGACCCCGAGGCAGGCGGCCGTCAGTCGTTCCGCAGCGTGGGCGGTGACCTGGCCGTGATCGGCAACGACGTGTGGCTCGGCGCCAACGTCGTCGTGCTGCGCGGCGTGACGATCGGCGACGGCTCGATCGTCGCCGCCAATGCCGTCGTCACCAAGGACATCCCGCCGTACTCGATCGCCGGCGGCGTCCCGGCCAGGGTGATCCGGCCGCGGGTCGAGGCCGACCTGCGCGGCGAGCTGCTGGCCCTGCAGTGGTGGCGGCACTCCCCCAACCAGCTGAGCGGCATCCCGTACGACGATCCCGCCGCGGCGGCCGCCCAGCTGCGCACGCGCATCGCCGACGGCCTCGAGACGTACGACCCGGGGTTCGTCGAGATCCCGAAGGCGGCCGAGCCCGCCCCACCCCGACGCCGCCTGCGCTTCTTCCCCCGCTGACCCGTCCCCCGCGGGGGGGGGGGGGGGGGGGCCCCCCCGTTGGGCCCCCCCTTGCCCCCACACGGGGTGCAACACCCCCCGCGCCCGGCTCAAAAGGTGGCAGAAGCACCGCCGAGGTGCGGGAACTGCGCAAGACGCGGTCTAATGACCCCATGCGATCCATCTGGAAGGGCGCGATCAGCTTCGGGCTGGTCAGCGTGCCGGTGAAGGTCTACAGCGCGACCGAGAGCCACGACGTCCCGTTGCACCAGGTCCACTCCAAGGACGGCGGCCGCATCCGCTACCAGCGGCGCTGCGAGGTGTGCGGCGAGGTCGTCGCGTACGGCGACATCGACAAGGCCTACGACGACGGCGAGCAGACCGTCGTGCTGACCGAGAAGGACCTCAAGTCGCTGCCGGCCGAGCGCAACCACGAGATCGAGGTCGTCGAGTTCGTGCCGGCCGACCAGGTCGACCTCCTGCGCCTGGACAAGAGCTACTACCTCGAGCCCGAGGGCAAGACCCTCAAGCAGTACACGCTGCTGCGTCGCGCGCTCGAGGACTCCGACCGCACCGCGATCGTCCGGTTCGCGCTGCGGCAGAAGACCCGCCTGGCCGCCTTGCGCGTACGCGGCGACGTCCTGCTGCTGCAGACGCTGCTGTGGGACGACGAGGTCCGTTCGCCGGCCTTCGACGTGCTCAACGAGACCCCGCGGATCAGCGAGAAGGAGCGCGACATGGCCGCGCAGCTGGTGGAGTCCCTGGCCGGCGACTTCGACAGCGCCGCGTTCACCGACGACTACCAGGAGCAGCTGCGCACCCTCGTGGAGGCCAAGCTCAAGGAGGGCGACGCGCTCGACACGGACGCGACGTTCGGCGTCAGCGACGACGAGGGTGAGGACGCCGAGGTCGTCGACCTGATGGAGGCGCTCAAGCGCAGCATCGACAAGAAGAAGTCCGCGCCCGCCAAGAAGGCCGCAGCCAAGGACGACGACGCGGACGACGACGACGAGGCTCCTGCCAAGAAGCCGGCCGCGAAGAAGGCCGCCGCCAAGAAGCCCGCAGCGAAGAAGGCGGCAGCCAAGAAGGCCCCGGCCAGGAAAAAGGCCAAGAAGGCGAGCTAGCGGCCCGCGACGCCGTCGGGGACGGGACCGGAGAAGGTCGCATCGGGCGAGCCGCGGTGCTGCACGACCCACTCCGCGACGTAGCGGAGCTTGACGTTGTGGGTCTGCGACTGGCGGCGCAGGAACTCAAAGGCCCGGTCGGCGTCGATGTCGAAGCGTTCCATGAGGATGCCCTGTGCCTGGCCGATGAGCTTGCGCGCGTCGATCGCGAGCTGCAGGCCCTCCTCGTTGTGCGCATTGGCCAACGCCACCGACGCGTGACGCACGAAGACGGTCGCGACGGCCAGGTCGTCGTCGTCGAATGCGTCCACCCGCTCGGCGTACAGGTTGAGCGAGCCGTAGCGGCGTGACCGCGTCTCCAGGCGCACGCTCAGGACGCTGCGGATGCCCAGCTCGGCGACCGAGGGCCCCCACTTCTGCCAGCGGGGGTCGCGGGCCACGTCGGAGGAGGAGTAGTGAGCCTCGCCGTCGATCGCATCGAGGCACGGTCCCTCGTCGTGGATGATCTGCAGGTTGTGGGACTCACCGACGCGGCTGGACGTCGCGGCGGCGGTCTCGATCTGGTTGCGCGCGTGCACGAGCATGATGCCGGCGTCGTCGCAGCCGGTGGCGACCTGGGCGTACTCCGCGATCCGCTCGATCGTCCGCTCGGCATTGGGCTCGTCGTGCAGGTCCAGTGCCATCTGCGCGAAGAACGTCGAGCTGTCCACGGATGAGCTCCTCAGGGGTTTCGAGATGCCGGTCAAGACAACCACAGCACCAGATGAAAATACAGGTCACGACCTACTGACGGTTTGTTCGCGGTCCGCGGGGGTACGCCACGCCCGTTGACGAACTCGGCAGGCGCCGTTCCCCGCCTCGCCCTCCGACCCGAAGGGACGACCGCGTGACCACCGACTTGCACTCCGCGGGCCCCACCGTGACCGTGTTCGGGGTACGTGACGCCCTCGGCCTGGCTCTCGCCCACGAGCTCGACCGGCGCGGCTGCAGCACGCACGCCGTGACCACGGCGCTCGGCTGGCTGACGAGCACGACCAACGCAGTCGTCCGCCTCGACACCATGGCCGGCGAGCAGGCGTTCCGCGACCTCGTGCATGTCGATTCGCCCGCCGCCCACGTCGTGGCCGTGTGCGAGAAGCCCGCCGACGAGGCGACGTCGGACCGGCTGGTGGAGCTGTGCCGCCAGTGCGGGGACAAGCACGACGTCTCCCTCATCTGGCACGCGCCGCTGGAGCCCCGCATGGAGACGGTGCTCGGGGAGCCGGTCGTGCAGTCCGCGCCCGCGCCGAAGGACCTCGCCCTGACGATCGCGGACGAGGTGGGCAACCAGGTCGTGTGGACCTCCGCGCCGTCGTTCGCGGAGCGCACCTTCGAGCCCGGCTGGCAACGCGGCACGTCCTGAGCAGGCACGGACGATGTCCGGCCGGGTCACCACGGGGGTGCGAGCCATAGGAGCGATGCCTTTCCGGGTCCACAGAGCGATCGGCTGCTGCTGAACCGGTACGTACGACCCTATCAACGCAGCTGGCCCCGGGCGAATCACGCCCGGGGCCAGCTTCGAGGACGTGCGATCAAGCGACGTCGGCGACTGCGGCCTTGGTACGCAGCTGGTCCAGCAGCTTGGCCAGCCGGCGGGACACCTGCATCTGGCTCACGCCGACGAGATCGGCGATCTCCTGCTGGGTCTTGTCCTCCACGAATCGCAGCCGGATGAGCTCGCGCTCGTCGTCGGCGAGATCGCGGCACAACGGGCCGACCGTGACCCAGTCGTCGATGAACGAGAATGCCGACTCGTCCCACCGCAGGGTCTCGCCGAGCGGCTGTCCGCCGTCGCGGACCGGCTGGTCCAGCGACGTCGGGGAGAAGCAGCCGCGTGCGGCCATGGCCTCGTTGACGTCGGCCAGGTCCGCACCGAGCTCCGCAGCGATCTGCGCGGCGTCGGGCGCGTGGCCCTCGGCGTGGAAGATGCGCTCGGAGGCGGAGGAGATGTCGGCCTGCAGCTGCTGGATCCGCCGCGGGGGACGAACGCCCCAGCCGTGGTCCCGGAAATGCTTCTTGATCTCACCGAGGATCGTCACCGTCGCGAAGGGGACGAACTCTCCCCGGTCGTGACGGAAGCCGCGGATCGACTTCACCAGGGCGAAGTTGGCGACCTGCACGAGGTCCTCGCGGTCGATGCCCCGACCGGCATAGCGGCCGGCCAGGTGGCGCGCGAGGCCGAGGTGTCGACGGACGACCTCGTCCTCGAGTGCTGCGCGCTCGGCCGGTCCGGCCGAAGCAGCTGCTTCGATGAGTGCCGCGGTGTCGTCCGACTGCTCGTGGGAGCTGGACGACGCGGAGTTGCTGGATGTAACGGGAGCAGAGTTCACGATGACCCCCAGAGGTCTCGATCCGTGTACGGCTAGTTGCTCAACCGACCACCACACCATGGCATCGATGGGTGCCCGCTGGCAAGCCAGAACCGGTCGGAGAGGACCAGTTCATCTAGTTCTCATGAACTATTCACCCCCGAACGAGCCCGTTCGGGCTGTTTCACCCGTCCGCGATCGGGTACGCGTCCCGCGCCCGGAGGGAGCGACCCGACGGCGAAAGGACCCCGATGGCCCGCAGCAGCGCCGCCGACACCGTGTCGGTCGCTGGGCGTCGTCTGCGTCTGACGCATCCGGACAAGGTCATCTATCCCGACACCGGGACGACCAAGGCCGACGTCATCGCCTACTACCAGCAGATCGCTCCCTACCTGCTGCCGCACATCCGGGGCCGCATCGTGACCCGCAAGCGCTGGGTCGACGGCGTCGGCACGGACAGTGCGCCCGGCAGCGTGTTCTTCGAGAAGAACCTTCCCGACTCCGCGCCCTCGTGGATCCGCCGCGTCGAGATCCACCACCGCGAGCACGTCAACACGTACCCCGTCTTCGAGGACGCGGCCGCGCTCGCCTGGGCCGGCCAGGTCGCGGCGCTCGAGCTGCACGTCCCGCAGTGGCGGGTCGACCGCGACGGGACGCCCCAGAACCCCGACCGGTTCGTGCTCGACCTCGACCCCGGTCCCGGCGCCGGCCTGCCCGAGTGCGTCGATGTGGCCAAGCGCGCCAAGAAGCTGCTCGCCGACCTCGACCTCACGACGTACCCGGTCACGAGCGGCAGCAAGGGCATCCACCTCTACGCACCGCTGGACGGCTCGCACGACTCGGACTACATGAACGCCTTCGCCAAGGAGGTCGCCAAGGCGCTGGAGGCCGAGCTGCCCGATCTCGTGGTCAGCTCGATGCGCAAGAGCGAGCGCGGCGGCAAGGTGCTCGTGGACTGGAGCCAGAACAACGGCAACAAGACCACGATCGCCCCCTACTCGCTGCGCGGGACCACCACGCCGCGCGTCGCGGTGCCCCGCACGTGGCGCGAGATGACCGACTCGCTGGAGCAGCTCACGCTGGACCAGGTCGTCGCCCGCATGAAGCGGCGCAAGGACCCCATGGCCGACCTGTCCGAGCACGCCGCCGATCCCGACGAGCCGGACCGCCTCGAGACGTACCGCTCGATGCGCGATCCCGACAAGACCCCGGAGCCCGTCCCGGCCGATCGCCCCGCGCCCTCCGAGGGCCGGTCCTTCGTGATCCAGGAGCACCACGCGAGCAGCCTGCACTGGGACTTCCGGCTCGAGCACGACGGCGTCCTGGTGTCGTGGGCCCTGCCGAAGGGCGTCCCGACCGACACCGGCAAGAATCATCTCGCGGTGCAGACCGAGGACCACCCCCTGTCGTACGCGACCTTCGAGGGAACGATCCCGAAGGGCGAGTACGGAGGTGGGGAGGTCACCATCTGGGACCACGGCACGTACGAGCTCGAGAAGTGGAAGGCTCGAGAGGTCATTGCCACCCTGAGTGGTACCAAGGACGGCGGGCTCGGCGGCCGTCGCAAGTACGCGCTGATCCACACCAACAAGAACCAGTGGCTCATCCACCGGATGAAGATCACTTGAACTGCAGATCCCGATGAACAGGAGCACGCACATGCCCAGGCCTTTCAAGAAGACCGCCCCGACGACGTTCCGCGACAAGCTCGAGTCACAGCTGAGCGATCTGGCGGACCAGACCGACGAGCTGCGCAAGGTGGTCGTCGCTCGCGCGCCCGAGGTTCGCGACCAGCTCGTCGAGCAGGCCGGCGAGCTGCGTCAGCAGGTCGTCGAGCGTGCGCCGGGCGTCCGTGACCAGATCGTGGCTGCGATCCCCGACAAGGACCAGCTGCTCGACCTGCGCGACGACCTGTTCGAGCGCCTGCCCGAAAACGTGCAGGAGAAGCTGCCCGAGCGGTCCAAGCCCAAGAAGACGCGTCTGCGCAAGGTCGCCGCACTCGGCGTCCTGACCGGTGCCGGTGCTGCCGCCTTCGCGATCTTGAAGCGTCGCGGCCAGCCCGACCACGCGTACACGCCGCCGACGAGCACGCCCCCGCCGGCCGCGCCGACGACGCCCCCGCCGCCGTCCTCCTCGACCGCTCCGACCGCGGCCGACCTGACCGGCGACGGCACGGACGGCTCCGTCGGCAAGTCCTGACGTCCGCACCTGATTGACCCGAGGTCGGGCGGGGTAAGGCAGATAAACCTTTCCCCGCTCGACCTCGAGGTGTCTCATGAGCGCTGAACTCCAGCAACCCGCCCCGTCACCCTGGACCGCCGACGAGCTGGACTCGATCCGTGAGGGTCTGGAGTCCGCGGTGCTCCGCATCGAGGCCGAGCTCGCGCTGATCGCATCCGATCTCGGCACCACCGCCGGCGCACCGCCCCTCGAGGTGCTTGTGGACGACCTCGACGTGGCGTCACAGCGCGCCGAGATGCTGCAGGACGCCGTCCAGGCCGAGAACCTCGCGGCGATCCTCGCCCAGACGCAGCACGTCCTCGATCGCCTGTCCGCGGGCCACTACGGGGTGTGCGAGTCCTGCGCGGGTGGGATCGGGCGGCCGCGGCTCGAGGCGTTCCCCCGCGCGACACTCTGCATCGGCTGCGCCCACTGAGCCCGGTTGTGCTCGGGAACAGGGGGTACTCCCTGTCTCAGTGAGAGGGGAAACAGTGAACCTGACGACACCCGAACGCCGAAGCACCACGTACCCGGACCACCGCGGGGGCCGGTGGGACAATCGACAAGTTCACGATCTCCAAGTGCACGCCCAGGAAGTGGAGTTCTCCGTGTTGCCGTACCCGCAGGAGCCGATGCTCGCGCGGCCGGTTCACGACCTGCCGGACGTCGAGGACCTCCCTGGTGGCGCGGTCTTCGAGCCGAAGTTCGACGGCTACCGCGGGCTGATCTTCGTGCAGGACGGCCACTGCCGCATCCAGTCCCGCACCGGTCGGGACGTCACCCGCGCCTTCCCCGACATCGCCGCGGCCGCGATCGACTCCCTGCCGTCGGGCGTCGTGCTCGACGGCGAGCTGGTGGTGTGGGGTGACAGCACCTGTGACTTCAGCGAGCTGCAGCGCCGCCTCGACGGCGACGTCCCCGACGGCCGCATGGGCGCGCACCCCGCGTCGTTCATCGCTTTCGACGTGCTCGCTGGCGCGGGGATGGACATGCGCAACAGTCCCCTGCGCGTACGCCGCCAGGCGCTCACGATCCTGCTGGGCGACGTGCCTGCACCGCTGCACGTGGTCCCGCAGACCCGCGATCGCGTCGAGGCCGATCAGTGGATGGCCAACTATGCCGAGGCCAACGTCGGGGTCGAGGGCGTCGTCGCCAAGGGGCTCAGCACGACGTACGCCGGGGGCGACCGAGGCTGGCTCAAGCTGCGCATCCAGGACTCGGTCGAGGGCGTCGTCGTCGCGATCTCGGGGTCGCTGCGCGCCCCGCGCCGTCTGGTGCTGGGGCTGCCCGGTCCTGACGGCACCGCCGAGCTCGTCGGCTGCACCACCGAGCTGACCCTGCCGCAGAGTCGCCGCATGGGCGCCCACCTGGCCCGGGCCGCCGACGACCACCCGTGGTCGGCCGGCCTGGCGTCCACCGACGTGCCCGGCTGGCCCGCCGACTCGCCCGCGGACCTGCTGCTGGTCGACCCGTCGACGGTCGTGGAGGTCGCCGCGGACTCCCTCGAGACCGGGCCGTGGACCGGGGCGCACGAGCTCGTCCGCGTGCGCCCCGAGCTGCAGGCGACCGAGGTCGACGTCATCCGCTGAGCGTCGGCAGATCAGTGCTGCTGGTCGGGCTCCACGTCGGGGGCCGGTGCCTCGTCCTGGAGCGCGAGCAGCGCCTGGTTCTTGGCCTCCAGGTCCATCCGCCTGGCGGCCGCGCGGACGTCCGAAGTCGTCTCCTCGTCGGGGCCCAGCACCCTGACCGTCACGATCGCGATGTCGTCGCGGGCGCTGCCCTCCTGGAACGTGAGCACCTCGTCGAGGATCAGGTCGGTGGTCTCGGCCGCGGTCGGCAGTGGGGTGGCCACGAGCGACCTCAGCCGCTCGATGCCGAACGGCTCGTCGTCGCGCCGCGCATCGGTCACCCCGTCGGTGAACAGCACGACCCGGTCACCGGGGCCGATCGTGCCGCGTCCGTCGTCGAGCTGCGGGGTCGCGAGAACGCCCACGAGCGACCCGGAGGCGCCGATCTCCACGACCGCGCCCTCCTGGGCCACCAGCAGCGGCAGGGGATGGCCGCCGGAGCTGACCGACACCAGCCACTGGTCGTCCTCCTTGAGCAGGCGCAGGAGCACGACGGTGCAGAACCGGTCGCTGCCGTGCGCCAGGAGCGCGGTGTTGAGCTCACGCAGCACCTCCGCGGGCGAGTCGTACCGCACGGCGAGGGCGCGGATCGAGTGCCGGACGAACGAGGTGAGGACCGCGGCCTCGACCCCCTTGCCGGCCACGTCGCCGAGGGCGACGACCCACTCGCCCGTGCGGATCTGGAAGACGTCGTAGAAGTCGCCACCGATCACCGTGCCGTCGCCCGCCGGCCGGTACGCCCCGGCGATCTCCAGGCCCGGGACGTCGCCGATCGACGGCGGGACGAAGGTCGCCTGCAGCGTCGCGGCCAGGGCCGTGGTCAGGTGCTCGGCCTCCTCGGCTGCCCGGCGGGCCTGCAGCAGCTCCTCGTGGTGGCGGCGCCGCTCACGGGCCTCGAAGACGATCATCCGCGTGGTCTGCTTGCGGCCGTCGCCGCGCAGGTTGGCGCTGATCAGGGCTGGGACCTCGGCCCCGTCGGGTCGCACCAGGTCGACCGCGATCTCGTGGACGCTGCCGTGCGCCTGCAGCTCCGCGCGGACGTGGGTCTCGTGATCGCCCGAGGAGCCCGGGGAGAGCAGGTCCGAGAAGGACTCCTTGCCGACGACGTCGTCGTGGGGGCGGTCCACCATGGCGAGGAATGCGTGATTGGCCGCGACGATCCGTCCGTCCGCGTCGAGCTCCACGTAGCCGCACGGCGCGTGGTCGAACAGGTCCCGCTGGTCGCCGCTCATGGGCTCACGAGCTCCGTGAGCGGGGCGGTCAGACGACTCGACGCGTGCATGTGCGAACGATATCGGAGTCGCCCCGAGATCTTGCCTGAGTCGACCTGCTCTGTCACCCCGGCTCGTTATGCTGGACGGACCGGTTGAGCCACCAGGCGGTGCCATCTGCAGAAAGCTGCGCCTTGATCCCCGATCCTCTCGGTCCTCTCGACCACTCTCCCGCCTATCCGGCCGCCGATCTGACCAACTGCGAGAGGGAGCCGATCCACATCCCGGGGGCGATCCAGCCCCATGGGCTCCTGCTCGCACTCGACCACGAGCGCCGCGTCGTCATGGGCTCGCGCAACACCGAGCAGCTGCTCGGGCGGCCCATCGACGAGCTCCTCGGTCTCGAGGTCCGCGACGTGCTCGGTGCCGGACCGGCCACGGCCGTCGCGGCCGCGCTGGCCGGCGGAGACCTGTCGGCCCCGCTGCGCGCGACCCTCGCACCCAACCTGGGCCGGCTCGGCTCGGCCGAGGTCGACCTGGTCGTGCACCGGTCCGGCACCCGCACGGTCGTGGAGGTCGAGCCTGTCTGGGGCCAGGAGACGTCCCAGACGGTGTCCTACCGCTCGGCGCGGGCGGCCGTCACTCGCCTGACCGGCACGTCCACGACCGCCGGGCTGTGCGAGCAGCTCGCCCACGAGATCCGGCAGGTCACCGGCTTCGACCGCGTCATGGTCTATCGCTTCGACGATGCCTGGAACGGCGAGGTCGTGGCCGAGGACCGTCGCGAGGACCTCAACCCGTTCCTCGGCCTGCACTATCCCTCGACCGACATCCCGGCGCAGGCGCGACGGCTCTACACGGTCAACTGGACCCGGCTCATCGCCGACATCCTCTACGAGCCGGTCGCGCTGGAGCCCGTCCTGGATCCCGCGACCGGCGCGCCGCTCGACCTGTCGCACTCGGTCCTGCGCAGCGTCTCGCCGATCCACGTCGAGTACCTCTCCAACATGGGCGTGTCGGCGTCGATGTCGGTCTCTATGGTCAAGGACGGACAGCTCTGGGGCCTCGTCGCGTGCCACCACTACTCCGGACCGCATCGCGTGCCGTTCGACGCCCGCTCGGCTGCGGAGTTCCTCGGCCAGACCGCGTCGCAGCTCATCGACGACCGTGAGCGCGCCGACAACCACGCCGACGAGCTGAGCGCGAGCGTGCTTCTCGCCCGCCTCACCGCATCGTTGGCCGGCGACCCGCGGCCCGTCTACGACGCGCTGCTGTCCGATCCGCGGCTCCTCGAGCTGGTCGACGCCTCGGGCGTCGCGCTCTGGGTCGACGGCCAGCTGAGCACCGTGGGCGAGGTCCCGAGCGAGCCCGTCCTGCACCGCATCGCTCGCGCGGTCGGGGCCGACGACGACAAGGTCACCGCCAGCAACCACCTCGGGGCGCTCGCTCCCGAGCTCGCCGAGACGTCCGCCGTCGCGGCCGGGGCGCTGCACCTCGGCAACGGTCCGGACCGGTGGATGATGTGGCTGCGGCCCGAGGTCGAGCAGACCGTCGACTGGGGCGGCGACCCCACCAACAAGGCGCTGGCCCTCGCGGAGGACCCACAGGTCCGGCTGAGCCCCCGCAAGTCGTTCGAGAAGTGGCGCCAGGTCGTCCGCGGCCAGAGCGCGCCGTGGCGGCCCTGGGAGATCGACGTCGTGGAGAGCCTTCGCCAGTACCTCTCGGCCCAGCTGCTGCGACGCACGCACGAGCACACGGCGCTGGCCGAGTCGCTGCAGCGCGCCGTGGTGCTCGAGGAGACACCGCAGTTCGACGGCGTCGACGTGCTGGCCCGCTACCGGCCCGCCAAGGGCAGCCGCCTGGGCGGGGACTGGTGGGACGCGTTCAGCCTGCCCGACGGCCGGATCGTGCTGACCGTGGGCGACGTCGCGGGCCACGGTGTCACCGCCGCGACCGCGATGGCCCAGGTGCGCACGGCCCTGCGGGCGTACATGATCGACGGCAGCTCCCCCGCCGCGTGCGTCGACAAGCTCGACGTGCTGGTCGCCGCGCTGCTGCCTGGTCAGACCGCGACGGTCGTCGTGCTCGTGGTCGACCCCGCGACCGGCCGCGTCGAGATCGCCAACGCCGGGCACCCGCCGGCGCTGCTGCTCAAGGACGGCGGCAGCACCCTCGTGGCGCCCGCGGGCCGCCCGCTGCTCGGGGTCGACTTCGGTGAGGCCGGGACCGACGAGCTCGTGCTCGCACCCGGCGACGTCCTGCTGTTGTACACCGACGGACTGGTCGAACGCCGCGGTGTCGAGATCGACTCGTCGATCGAGCGGCTGGGACGTGCTGCGGTCACGTCGGACCACACCGGCACGCTCGACACCTGGATCACCGACCTGCTGACGGCCGTCCCGGGCACTCTCGACGACGACCTGACCGTGGTCGCCCTCCGCACGACAGGAGCCCTGGCATGAGCCTGACCATCGCCGACCGGTCCGCGGGCGACTTCCATGTCGTCGAGCTGGCCGGTGACATCGACATCGACTCCGCGCGCGAGCTCCGCGCCCACATCGTCGGGTGCATCGCCGACCGCTCCCCGCGGGTCGTCGTCGACCTGACCGACGTCGCGTTCATGGACTCCTCGGGCCTCGGGGCCCTCGTCGGCGGGTGGCAGCTGACCCGCGAGGGCGGCGCCTTCCGCATCGCCGGCGCGAACCCGGTCGTGCGTCGCGTCCTGTCGATCACGGGGATGGAAGACGTCTTCGATCTCTACCCCACGGTCGACGACGCGACCAGCCGCTGAGACGCGTGCCACACCCCGAAAGCCCCGCACGTGAAATAAGACTCAGAGTGACAAATCTTACGAGCGCGAGCGTTTAGGGTGTCTCCCGCGTAGCCTTCGGTGCAGCACGAGGCGCGCCCGCGCGGAGTCACATCATGAGAGGCAATGCAGTCAATGGCAGATGTTGAGGCAGCACTGGACCAGGCTGGACTGACCAACCCGCACGTTCGCGAGTACGTCAGCTACTGGGCCGACCTGACCGGCGCGGAGCGGGTCGAGGTCATCAGCGCATCGGACGACGCACGACTCGCGCAGGAGGCACTGGACGCCGGAGAGCTCCTTCCGGCCGGTGAGGGTCTGTACTACTCCCGCAGCTACCACAAGGACACCGCGCGCTCCGAGGAGCGCACGATCGTCGCCACGAGCAACCCCGAGGACGCCGGCGCGTACAACAACTGGCGCCCCTCCTCGGAGATGAAGCCGCTGCTGGAAGGCAAGATGCGCGGCGCCTCGGCCGGCAAGACGATGTACGTCGTCCCCTACCTGATGGCCCCTCCCGGCTCGCCCCTCGAGGCGTACGCCGCGGGTGTCGAGCTGACCGACTCCCGCACGGTCGTCATGCACATGATCCGCATGGCCCGTGTCGGCATCGACTACATCAACGACCTCGCCGACCCCAACAGCTTCGTGCGTGCGGTCCACGTGACCGGTGACCTGGAGAACCTGGGACACGGCACGCCCGACGACGCCCGCTACTTCGTGACGGTCGCCGACGAGCGCACGATCTTGCACTTCGGCTCGTCGTACGGCGGAAACGCCCTGCTCGGCAAGATCGCCCACGGCCTGCGCCAGGCGGCATACGACGGCTGGGCCTCCGGCAAGTTCCTGTCCGAGCAGTTCATGCTGCTGGGCATCACGGACAAGGAGACCGGCAAGAAGTACCACATCTGTGGCGGCTTCCCGAGCGCCTCGGGCAAGACCAACCTCGCGATGACGCTGGCGCCCGACGCCCTGGGCGACCGCTACTACGTCGACTTCTACGGCGACGACATCGCATGGCTGTGGGTCGACGAGAACGACGGCAAGCTCTACGGCATGAACCCCGAGTTCGGTGTGTTCGGCGTCGCGAAGGACACGAACGAGGCGACCAACCCGGGTGCGCTGCACTCGGTCGACGCCGGCTCGGGCGCGATCTTCACCAACATCGCGTACAACCCGAAGACGCAGGAGGTCTGGTGGGAGGGCAAGACGCCCAACCCGCCCGAGGACGTCACGGGCTGGGAGGACTGGAAGGGCGATCTCATCTCCGAGCGCGCCGAGGGCGACGACTCGCCGTGGGCGCACCCCAACAGCCGCTTCACGACGACGCTGTCCAACGTCCCCAACGTGGCGCCGGACTTCAACAGCCCGCAGGGCGTGCCGATCGACGCGATCATCTTCGGCGGTCGTACGCGTGACCGCGAGCCGCTGATCCGTGCGATGACCGATCTCGCCGAGGGCGTCTACGACGGCCTGACGCTGGGCGCCGAGGCGACGTTCGCCGCCGAGGGTGTCGACGGCCAGCTGCGCTACGACCCCATGTCGATGCGTCCGTTCATGTCCTACCCCGAGGGCGCGTACGCGGCTCACTGGCTGAAGATCATCAGCCAGGCCAACGAGATGCCGCTGTTCGCGCACGTCAACTGGTTCCAGCGCGGCGACGACGGCCGCTTCCTGTGGCCCGGCTACCGCGAGAACCTCCGTCCGCTGCTGTGGCTCATGCAGCTCAAGGCCGGCGAGGTCTCCGGGCGCCAGACGCCGGTCGGCATCATCCCGACCAAGGAGGAGCTCAACCTCGAGGGTCTGGACATCCCGGCGGAGGATCTCGACACGATCCTCACGATCGACAACGCCCGTTGGCAGCAGGAGATCGAGAACCGCGACGTGCACCTCGCCGCGTTCCACGGTCTGCCGGAGGAGATCTGGGAGGCGCACCGCCGCGTGAAGGCCGCTCTCGAGGCCGACGCCTGATCCCCGCTCCCTGAGCTCGACGAGCCCCCCACCCGTTCCCGGGTGGGGGGCTTCGCCGTCCCCGCCTTCGACCGATCTTTCTGCGTTTCGGCTGTGGCGACCGATCTTTCTGCGTTTCGGCTGCCCTGGCAGCACGTACGTCGTCAGGTCGGCCCGGACCTCACGGATCTCTCGGCGTTCCGGCCGTCCCAGCAGCACGAACGCCGAAAGATCGGTCCCCCGGGCGGTCAGCCGCCGATCTGCTGGACCTGGATCGTGAGCGCCTCCGCTTCGGCGGCGAGCCGCTCGTCGCTCGCGTCCTCGCCGATCTGGTCGACGAGATCGTCGTGCGCCACGACCTCCAGGGCGCCCGCGTAGTCGTCGGTGCCCGCCTGCTCGGCGCTGATCACCTCGACGCGCCCCTCGATCAACCCGATCGTCGCGCCAGAGCCGGCGGCGAGGAGGGAACGGACATGGTCGGCGGTGATGCTCTGCGGTTCAGTCATGGCCTCCGTGTTCCCGCAGCGGGCCACGCTAATCGCACGGTCGTCCGACCTGCTGGCGTTCGCCGATCGCTGGGACGCCGCGATCCCTCCCGAGACCTACGACGACCGCTGGGACGGCGTCCCGGTGATGCGGTCCCTCGTCAGCGCGAAGTACGCGTCTCCCATCCGGGAGGTGCTTACGCCACCGAATGCCGTGCAGGCGGTGCTTACGCCACCGAATGACGGCAAATGTGGGCTCATACGGTGGCGTACGCACCGCCCGACGGCCGGAAAGTGGCGTACGCACCGCCCGACGGCCGGAAAGTGGCGTACGCACCGCCCGACGGCCGGACGGTGGCATACGCACCGCATGAGAAAGGCCCCGCGATCCGGTGAGGATCGCGGGGCCTTGCACCACTTGCGCGCCCGAAGGGATTCGAACCCCTAACCTTCTGATCCGTAGTCAGATGCTCTATCCGTTGAGCTACGGGCGCACACCCCGAAGGGCCTTGCCGATCCTATCGTGCCCCTGCCCGAAGATAAAATCCGGGGACCCGTCCTTCGAATCCTCCCTGCGATGCCGCCCGGAGCCATAAGGTGATGCGTCATCACTTACCCATCGGGAGACCAACTCATGGCATCACGTCCGCTGCGCGTCGCCGCCAGTGCCACATCCACCCTCGCACTGGTCGCAGCGGGCATCGTCGCCTCGGCGACCGGAGCCCAGGCCGCGCCCGAGGACGTCAACACCGACCTCTGCGTCGGCACCCCCGTCTGGACCGGAGACCTCACTGCGGGCCAGGCCGTCCGCGGCCTCACGACGACTCGCGGCGTGACGCCCGAGGCGTTCACCGGCACGTACGTCGATCGCCTCGACAACGGCGCGGGCCGCGGCAAGGACATCCTCCTGTTCCAGATGGAGGGCTCGCGCATCACCAAGACCGACAAGGACGGCAACGTCAACGTCGACGCGGGCATCTGGGCCGGCATGTCCGGCTCGCCCGTCTACGACCAGGACGACAACCTGATCGGCGCCGTCGCGTACGGCTTCAGCTACGGCCCCAGCGTCATCGCCGGCGTCACCCCCGCCAAGGACATCCTCAGCATCGAGGGCACGGCGGCGGCACCCGCGGCCCGCAAGGTCACGATCAGCGCGTCGGCCGGCAAGCGCATCGCCGCGACGACCCGCACGACGTCCGACGACGCCTCGGTGCCGAAGACCCTGCCGCACCTCACCGTGCCGCGCGTCTCGGTCGGCACCCCCGCCTCCGCGGCCAACAGCTTCACCAGGAAGTCACGCCAGCTCAAGAAGAAGTACGGCTCGGCGCTTCCCAAGTTCGTCCCCGGCGCCACCACGACCGAGCTCGATCCGGCCACCGCGATCGTCCCGGGCGGCAACATCGCCGCGGCGTGGTCGCGTGGCGACGTCACCTTCGCCTCCGTCGGCACCATCACCGCCATCTGCGGCACGAAGGTCTTCGCGTTCGGCCACCCCGACAACTTCGACGGCGACAAGGCCACCGGCACGTTCCACGCCGCGTCCGCCGCGCTGATCCAGGAGGACTCGGCCGACTCGTCGTTCAAGATGGCCAACATCGACACGACCCCGCTCGGCCAGATCACCCAGGACCGTCTGAGCGGCATCCTGGGCGTGCTCGGCAAGCTCCCGCAGGAGACGACCGTCACGACCAACACCACCCTCGCGGGCAGGAGCACGCAGGCCGTCAGCCACGTCTCGGCCGCGCAGGCGCTGCCGACGGCCGTCGCCTCGCAGGTCTACAACGACATCCTGGACGGCCTCGACGCGTACGTGAACGGTGGCGAGGCGATCGCCTCGTGGACCATCGACTACACCCCCCGGGGCGGCAAGCGCGCGACCTTCACCCGGACGCAGCGCATCTCGTACGACTCGTTCCTGGCCGAGCAGATGCCGTTCGACGTCGCGAGCGACGTCGAGTTCCTGCAGACCGCCTCGGACCAGAAGATCACGATCAACTCGGTCACGATCGACAACGAGCTCAAGCCCGACTACAACGCCCTGCGCATCGCGAAGGTCGAGTACCGCAAGAGCACCAAGGTCGGCAAGAAGACCGTCAACACGTGGGTCACGGTCAAGAACGGCAAGAAGGTCTCGGCCAAGCGCGGTCGCACCCTGCCGGTACGCGCGACGCTGCGTCCGGCGAGCCCGGACTCGGTCGCCAAGCCGCTGGTCACCCGTCTGGACCTCAAGGTCAACAAGTGGGCCGTCGGCACCGGCGTCGCGGCGATCTCGGGCGGGCAGAGCTACTTCCCGCTGAACGAGGGCAGCGACGAGGAGTTCACGATCGTCATGGACGAGGAGGACGAGGAGGAGTACTACTTCGAGAGCGACTCCCCCGCAGCGACCCTGCCGGAGGTGCTGGCCGCACTCAAGGCGCAGCCCCGCAACGACCGCCTGATCGGTGAGCAGTACTACACCAACTCCAACGGCACCTCGAAGGTCTCAGGCACGAAGGTCTCCACGCCGGCCGTCACCCGCGGCAGCTTCTTCCTGAACCTGTCCTACAAGAAGTAGCCCCTACGCAGGTCCCGCTGGGCGCCCCTTCGAGGGCGGCGCCCGGCGGGGTCAGGGGATCAGGACGAGCTTGCCCGCGACACCGCGGCCGAGCTCGTCGTGCGCGGCGCCCGCCTGGTCCAGCGCGAACGTGCCGGCGACGTGCACCGCGAGGCGGCCCGAGTCGATCAGGTCGACGAAGGCCTGCAGCGCCGTACGGCTGGGCACGATCCGGATGCGGTTGAGCACCACCCCGCGCTCCTTGGCCGCGACGACGTCCTCCTCGCGGACGTCGAGCAGCGACGCGACGACGCCGCCGTCCCTGACGACTGCCAGCGAGCGCTCGACGCTCTCACCGCCGAACGGGTCGATCACGAGGTCGAGATCGGACAGCAGCGTCGTGAAGTCCTGCTCCCGATAGTCGATGACCTGGTCCGCACCCAGTCCGCGGACGAAGTCGACCTTGCCGGCGCTGGCCGTCGCGACGACCTCGGCCCCCAGCGCCTTCGCGAGCTGCACCGCGACGTGGCCGACGCCTCCGCCGGCCGCCTGCACCAGCACGCGCTGCCCCGGCTGGAGACCGGCGACCTCGACGATCGAGCGGTACGCCGTGAGGGCGACGAGCGGGAGCGCAGCGGCGTGGACGTCGTCGAGCGAGTCCGGGGTCGCCAGGAGGTCCGTGGCGGGGACGACGACCTTCTCGGCGTACGTGTTGCCCGCTCCGGGCAGACGCGGCATGCCGAAGACGCGGTCGCCGACGGCGAAGTCGGTGACCCCCTCGCCGAGCGCCTCGACCGTCCCGGCGACGTCCCAGCCGAGGGTGAACGGCGGCTCGCCGATCATCGGGTACCAGCCCTCGCGCACCGCGACGTCCAACGGGTTGACGCCGATGGCCCCGGTGCGGACCAGCACCTCGCCGGCCGCCGGCTCGGGGTCGGGCACCGTGACCTGCTCGAGGACCTCGGTCCCGCCGAACCGTGTCTGGGTGATCGCGCGCATGCTGCTCCTCGTGGTGGGGTGACCGGGCACCCGCAACCTATCGATCGGCAGCCGGTCCGCGCCTACCCGGTGTTGCGCAGACCCGCGGAGATGCCGTTGATGGTCAGCAGCAGGGCCCGCTGCAGGTCGTCGTCGGGCTCGTCGACCGCCCGCACCTGGCGCAGCAGCGAGACCTGCAGCGCGTGCAGCGGCGCGAGATAGAAGTCGCGCAGCTCGAGCGTCCGTTGCAGGACCGGCGCCGACTCGAGCAGCGAGCCGTGGCCGGTCACCCGCAGCACCTGCTCGACCGCGAGCTCGTGCTCGCGCCGGATGGTGTCGAAGATCGCCCGGGAGTCCTGCGGCACGAGCGCCTGGACGTACTCCGCGGCGATGTCGAGGTCGGTCTTGGCCAGCGTCATCTGCACGTTCGACACGAACGTCCGGAAGAACGCCCACGAGCCGTACATCTCCTGCAGCGTCTCGCCGCGGCCGTCCTCGAACGCTGCCGCGAGGCCCGAGCCGACGCCGAACCAGCCGGGAAGGATGATCCGCGACTGGGTCCAGCCGAACACCCACGGGATCGCGCGCAGGTCGTCGAGGCCGCCCGCGCCGCCGGGACGCTTGGCCGGCCGGGAGCCGATGTTCATCTTGCCCAGCTCGTCGACGGGCGTGGCGGAGACGAAGAACGGGACCAGCGCCTCGTCGCGCACCAGCGCCCGGTACGCCTGTTTGCCCTGCTCGGCGACCAGGTCCATCGTGCCGTTCCAGCCGTCGAGGACGTCGCTCGGCAGCAGCGACGTGCGGTGCAGCACGGACGCCTCGAGCACCGCGGCGAGCGCCGCCTCGAGATTCTGCCGGCCGAGCCCCGGGAGCGAGTACTTGTCGGAGATGACCTCGCCCTGCTCGGTGATCTTGATCGGCCCGTCGAGGCTGCCGTACGGCTGCGACATGATCGCCTCGGCGGTCGGGCCGCCGCCGCGTCCGGTCGAGCCACCGCGTCCGTGGAACAGGCGCAGCGTGACGCCGTGCGCCCGCGCGATGTCGCGCAGCGCCCGCTGGGCCCGGTGGACCTGCCACTGTGACGCCGCGATGCCCGCGTCCTTGGACGAGTCGGAGTAGCCCAGCATGATCTCCTGCACGTCGCCGCGGGCCGCGACGATGCGCCGGTACGTCGGATCGCCCAGCAGCGCTTCGAGCAGCGGGCCGGCCGCCTCCAGCTCGGCGACGGTCTCGAACAGCGGAGCGAAGCCGATGCGCGCCGTCACCTCGTCCCCGACCAGGTCGACGAGCCCGACCTCGCGGGCCAGCACCACGACCGCGAACAGGTCGTCGACGTCGTGCGTCATCGACACGATGTACGTCTCGATGACCTCCGGTCCGTACGTGTCGAGGGCGTCGCGGATGACGCCGAGCAGGCTGAGCGACGCGGTCGCGGCAGGCCCGGAGCCGCCGCCCGCGAGACCGGTGAGCGGACGGACCGAGGCCATCTCGCGCGACAGCACCTCGATGCGCTCGGGACGCTCGAGCGCCGCGTAGTCGACCTCCCCGATGCGCTCGTAGAGCTCGGCGAGGGCCGCGTGGTGCTTGTCGCTGTGCTCGCGGACGTCCATCGTGGCGAGTCCGGCGCCGAATGCGACGGCGGTGCGGATGAGGCGCAGGATCGCGCCGTTGCCGGTCAGCTCGTCACCCGCCGCGAGCATCGAGTCGCGCACCAGCTGCAGGTCGGCGACGAGCTCGTCGAACGTCAGGTAGTCGCGGCCCGGCTCGTGCGGGGTGCCGTTGACCAGGCGCTCGCGCGCACGCAACAGACGTACACGCACGAAGCTCAGCTTGAGCCGGTAGGGCTCGTCGGCGTTGAGCCGGCGGATCGACTCCCACGTGATGGGCAGCGCGTGGGCGTCGGCCTCGAGGCTCTCGCGCAGGGCGTCCGACGCGGTGACGATCCGCGTGGACGCGGTCATCTCGGTGAGGATCTCGTCGACCATGCCGATCAGCTCGGCGAGACCCGAGGTGTGCTGCAGGTGCAGGATGTCCAGCGTCACCGCGGGGGTCACGTTGGGGTTGCCGTCGCGGTCGCCGCCGGCCCAGGTGCCGAAACGCAACGGCCGGGCCGTGGTCGGCAGGGTCACGTCGAGGCGGCCGAGCTGGCGATCGAGCTCGGCGAGCAGGTCGGGGACGACCTCGGAGGCGATCGAGCGCAGGTAGTAGACCGACGTCCGGGCCTCGTCCTTGGGCTCGGGGCGCACGACGCGCAGCTCGTCGGTCTGCCACAGCAGGTCGACCAGCTCGGCGAGGCGGCGGTCGTCGGCCTGCACCCGGGCGGGGGCGCGGCGCGGGTCCTCCATCGCACGGATCGTCTCGGCGATCTTGCGCAGCAGCCGCAGCACGCTGCGACGGCTGGCCTCGGTCGGGTGGGCCGTGAACACCGGGCGGTACTCCAGGCGCTCCAGCACCTCGGTCAGCGTCTCGCGCGAGATCCTGCCCTCCTCGAGGGCGTCGCCGATGCGACCGATCGTCGCCGACAGCGGGCCTTCGGCGTCCGCCGCGAGCTCCTGCCAGCGGTGCAGCTGCTCGGTGGTGTTGACCAGCTGGAAGTACGCCGTGAACGCCCGCGCGAGCACGACCGCCGTCCGCGGGTCGATCTCGTCGAGGACCTCGCGCAGCTCGGCGTCGTCGGGCTGTCGCGCGAGCCGGCGCACCTTCTCGACGAGGGCCAGCAGCTCGGCGCCCTCGTGGCGGGTCAGCGCCTCGCCGAGCAGCGTCGTCAGCTGACGCACGGATGCGCGCAGCGCGGCGTGCTCGGCGTCGGACGCCACCCCTCCACCGAACAGCGCCGGATCGGGCTGGCGGCGGTCGGAGGCGAGGATCTCCTCGGTGGTCAAGCGGCTCGTTGAGGTCACGGCCCCAGTCTGCCGGGTGAATGTTGCCGGCAGATGATCTGACGCCTGCTGTTCACCCTCCAAGACGCACGGACCCTTCCTTTCGTCACCTGGACGTGCGCACAATGCAGCGGGGCTACGGTGGGCTGACCGCCGGGGTACCTCACACTTGTTTGCGGTGTGAGACCTCTCGCGCGAGCAGCAACTTCCAGCTCCCCACTCAAAACTTGTATCTCAAGAAACAGAGATCGAGCCTGGGCCGGGATTGCTCGCGACCGCGACGTACGCGCTTAAACCCTCAGTTGATCCGATGGATCAGCCAAGGAGTGGTGAGGGCCGTGACTAGAACGAAGCCACCGATCCAAATGGTGGCAAACCGATTTGAAGTCCACGGTGCATGAGACTGGCGACGCTCGATTATCAGTGCCGCTAGGGCCCACAGCGGCGCGGTCGCGCATGCGGCGATCGCTAGGTTCGATGTGACTGTGCCGCTCATCCGCCCCTCACACCCTTTCCAAACTTGCCGGCTTTTTCCGATGAGCCCTCCACCAATGACATTCAACGGGACCTCCTGAACGTCCTCGATCAGCAGGCTATCGGTCTGCTTACCCGACAAATCGTCGATTTCACTCTCAGCAGTAGTTGCACCGCTGGCCCCGTGGGACGAGAGGATCTGTCCGTTTGAGTCTCGCGTGTAGTTCAAGAGGTTCGCCTCGCTACGCTCACAGTCGGCCGCAAGCGGCCTCCTTGGCGAACACCACTCCCGCAGGCGGCCTCTTTGCCGAACACCACCGTTCGCCAGGGAGCGAAGCGACCGTGAGCGGAGCGAGGCGGACGGGGTCAAGAGGTTCGCCTCGCTCCGCTCACAATCGGCCGCAGGCGGCCTCCTTGGCGAACACCACATCGCGGGGACTTTGCTGCGTAGGGTGAGCGGGCGACGACCGACACCGGGGAAGACAGATCTGTGCAGACACACGAAGTCCCGACGTTGCCCGTGCTGATCCCGGTCACGGCAGCGGCAGTCGCCGTCACCCTGTGGTGGCTGCACCGGCACGGCCGGCTCACCGGCGCGCGGGCCACGGTGGCGATCGTCGCGTGCGTCTACGGTGCGGTAGTCCTCGGTCACGTGCTCCTACCCCTGCCGATCGACATGGACAACGCGCGACCGTGGCGCGCGTCCGTTCACCTCACCCCGTTCGTCGACGTCGCCGAGGACCCGATCGGGATGATCTTGAACGTCGCGCTGTTCGTGCCGCTCGGCGCGCTGCTCCCGCTCCTGACCCGGGTGACGTCGATGCGCCGGGCCGCGCTCCTCGGCCTGTGGGTGAGCCTCAGCATCGAGACGGTGCAGCTCACCGGCTCGCTCACGGTGAGCCCGGGCCGGGTCGCCGATGTCGACGACCTGATCGGCAACACGGTCGGCACGATGATCGGCTACGCGGCCTACTCGCTGCTCGCGATGGCACCCGCGGTGCGCCGCTTGCTCGATCGGGCGGCCTCCTTGGCGAACACACCCTGACCGCGGTAATTGTCAGCGCCTAACCATTGCCAACATTCTATAGAATGTAGATAATGTGACGGTGACCTCATCGCTGCAATGCACCTGGCATCCGCAGGACGTGCTGGAGCTGCGCCTCCACCGGCCCGAGCGACGCAACGCCCTGGACCAGACGCTCATCGACGCCCTGCGCGACGCGCTCGACACCGACGCGCGGCGCGCACGCTGCACCGTCCTCACCGGGGCCGACACCTTCTTCTGCTCCGGCGGCGACGTCGCCTCGATGCCGGGTGCCGGCGACGGGTTGTTCGGTCCGGCCGGCCGGCTCGAGCTCATCCACGGCGTCATCGAGCGGTTCGCGGCGCTGCCGTGCCCGACCGTCGTCGCGGTGGAGGGCTACGCGCTCGGCGCCGGGTGGGGGCTCGCCCTGGCCGGCGACATTCTGGTGGCCGGCGAGGACGCCGCCTTCCAGGCGCCGTTCTCCCAGCGCGGTCTCGCCGCTGACGCCGGCGTCGCATGGCACCTGACGCGACGGCTCGGACGCCACGGCGCGAACCGCCACCTCCTGCTGGGTGAACCGCTCACCGCCCTGGAGGCGCTCTCGGCCGGGCTGGTGACGATCCTCGCTGCTCCGCGTACTGCGACGCGGGTCGCGCTGGACGTCGCCGCGAGACTCGCGGCCGGGCCGGTCGAGTCCGTCGCCGTGACGCGCTGGATGAGCCGCGTCGCCGAGGATCGCGACGTCACCGGATTCCTCCGCGAGGAGCGGATCGGCGTCGCCCTGGCCGGACACGGCCGCGACGCCGCCGAGGGGAAGGCCGCCTTCCGCGAGAAGCGCGAGCCGGAGTTCGCACGATGAGCGCCCAGCCGCTGGTCGGCCTCGAGGTCGTGGAGTGCTCGACGTTCGTCGCCGGACCGAGCTGCGGAATGACGCTCGCCCAGCTGGGTGCCGACGTCGTCCGGGTCGATCTGCCGGGCGGAGGCAGCGACTTCGGCCGCTGGCCCCTGAGCGCGACCGGCGAGAGCCTCTACTGGACCAATCTCAACAAGGGCAAGCGCTCCGTCGCGATCGACTACCGCACCCCCGCCGGACGTGAGCTGCTCACGGCCTTCACCACCCGCCCCGGTGACCACCGCGGCGTCTACGTCGACAACGTGGTGGGCCGGCACCGGCTGCGCCACGACGACCTCGCGGCACTGCGCAGCGACATGATCACCGTCCACGTCGAGGGCTTCGCGGACGGCCGACCCGCCGTCGACTACACCGTCAACGCCTCGATCGGCATCGCCACCATGACGGGGCCGGACTTCCTCGACACCCCCGTCAATCACGTGCTCCCCGCCTGGGACCTGCTCACGGGCATGCACGCGGCGGTCGGCGTCCTCGCCTCCCTCGAGCGCCGCCGGACGACGGGAGAGGGCAGCGCGATCAACGTGGCCCTCTACGACGTCGCGGTCTCGGCGGTCGGAGCCCTCGGCTGGTTCGCCGAGGCAGAGGAGGCCGGCGCCGATCGGCCCCGCCACGGCAACCACGTCTTCGGCTCGTTCGGCACCGACTTCGCGACGTCCGACGGCTCGCGGATCATGGTCGTGGCGCTGACCGAGGGACAGTGGGACGCGCTGTGCGACGTCACCGGCACGCGGGACGTCTTCGCCGCCCTGGAGAAGGCACTCGACCTGGACCTGCGCCAGGAGTCGGCGCGCTACGAGGTGCGCGAGACGATCGCATCGATCCTGCGCCCCTGGTTCATCGCCCGCGACCTCACCGCGCTCCGACCGCTGCTCGACCAGGCCCGCGTCCTGTGGGCGCCCTACCTGTCGGTGGTCGAGGCCGCGGCCTCGGCCCGCGCCTCCAGCGACCCCGTCCTGCACGACGTCGACCAGCCCGGCGTGGGCCCCATGCCCACCACCGTCTCACCGCTGCGCTGGGCGCAGACCGAGCGCAAGCCGGCTCTCACGCCCCGGCTCGGCGCCGACACCGGCCCCGTCCTCGCCGAGTCGCTGGGTCTGACCGATGCCGATCTCGGCCGTCTCGCGGCTGACGGCGTGATCGCCCTGACGTCATGACGACGGCCCGTTCGCTGCTCTTCGTGCCCGGCGACCGTCCGGACCGGTTCGCCCGCGCGGCCACGAGCGGCGCCGATCTCGTCGTCGTCGATCTCGAGGACGCCGTGGCGCCCGAGCGAAAGGATGCCGCCCGGGCCGCGATCGACGATGCCGTACGGGAGGGCTTGCGGCCCGCCGTGCGCATCAACGCCGTCGGCACGCCGTGGCACGCGGACGACCTCGACCTGGTGCGGCGCCACGGACTGCTCGTGATGCTGCCGAAGGCAGAGGAGGTAGCCCTCTCGGCACTCGACGGGCTCCGGGTCGTCGCCCTCGTCGAGACGGCGCGCGGCCTGCTCGACGCCCCACGGATCGCCGCCCACCCCTGCGTCGACCGGCTGGCGCTGGGCCACCTCGACCTGGCCGCCGAGCTCGGCGTCTCCCCCGACAACCGGACGATCGTGGACGCCGCGCGCGTCCAGCTGCTGATCGCGTCCACGGCGGCGGGCCTGCCCGGTCCCGTCGACGGCGTCACCGCCCAGCTGCGCGACCCTGAGTGGCTGCGGGCAGATCTCGCGGCCGCGACGGCGGTCGGCTGCGCCGGCAAGCTCTGTATCCACCCCGACCAGATCGCCCCGGTCCACGCCGCCCTCGCACCCGACGAGGACGAGATCGCGTGGGCCCGGCGAGTCCTGGCCTCCGCCGACGCCGGCGTGTCCGTCGTCGACGACCGCATGGTCGACGCCCCCGTCCTCGCCCGCGCACGCACCATCCTCGCCCGCACGGGCGAGGCACGAACCGAAGGAGAGCACCCGTCATGAACGCACTGCTGGACTCGCAGGTCGCCATCGTCACCGGAGGTGCGCAGGGCATCGGCCTGGCCATCGCCCGCAGCTACGTGGACGCCGGAGCGAAGGTCGTCGTCGCCGATCTCGACGGGGAAGCCGCGGTCGCCGCGGCCACCGAGCTCGGCGAGGACGTCGCGATCGGGGTCGCCTGCGACGTCGTCGTGGCCGACCAGGTCCAGGGCGCCATCGACGCGGCACTCGCCAGATGGGGCCGCTTCGACATCATGGTCAACAACGCCGGCATCACGCGTGACGCCACGATGCGCACCATGACCGAGGAGCAGTTCGACCAGGTCATCGCCGTGCACCTCAAGGGCTGCTGGAACGGGACGCGGCTGGCGGCCGCGCACCTGCGTGAGCAGAAGTCCGGCGCGATCGTCAACATCTCGTCGCTCTCGGGCAAGGTTGGCATGGTGGGCCAGACCAACTACTCGGCCGCCAAGGCCGGCATCATCGGCATGACCAAGGCCGCCGCCAAGGAGATGGCTCACCACGGTGTCCGCGTGAACGCGATCCAGCCGGGCCTCATCGCGTCCGCGATGACCCGCGCGATGCCGCAGAAGGCGTGGGACCAGAAGATGGCCGAGATCCCCATGCAGCGCGCCGGTGAGCCCGAGGAGATCGCCTCGGTCGCCCTGTTCTACGCCTCGGCGATGTCGTCCTACATGACCGGGACCGTCGCCGAGGTGACCGGCGGACGGTTCATGTGAGGCCGCCCGGGCTGCTCGTCGACCCGGAGACCGTCCACGCACTGGCCGACCTCCTCGGCGCGGACGACCTGGACGTGGCAGCGGGCGCTCCCCTGCCACCGCTGTGGCACTGGGCCGCACTCGCCCGCTGGCGTCCATGGGCCTCGCTCGGCCGCGACGGGCACGCCGAGGACGGCTCCCTGCCGACCCGGCCCGATCTGCCCCGCCGGATGTTTGCCGGCGGGTCCCTCGTCGTGCACCGTCCGCTGCGGATCGGCTCGACCGTGCACGTGTCCCGCAGCGTGCAGGACGTCAAGGACACCGAGGGCCGCTCGGGCCCGCTCCGCTTCGTCACCGTCCGCGACGTCGTGGAGGACCAGGACGGGATCGCCCTCGAGGAGCGGCAGGACATCGTCTACCGTCCGGCCCCGACGAGCCCGACCGGTGCGACGCCGCGGGAGCCTGCCTCCGTCCTGCCGGCGGGGCGGTCGGGCCTCGACACGTCCGCCCAGCCGTGGACGTTCACCGGCGACGCCCCGATGCTGATGCGCTTCAGCGCACTCACCCGCAACACCCACCGCATCCACTACGACCACCCGTACGCGACCGGGGTCGAGGGCTACGAGGGCCTGGTCGTGCACGGCCCGCTGCTGGCCATCGTCCTGGCCGAGACGGTCCGCCGCAGCGGCGCCGCGATGCACCGCGTCGACCACCGCGGACGCTCGGCCCTGATCGCCGGGCACCGCGGCGAGCTGCGCGCCGAGGCCGGCCCCGACGCGACCCGAGCCACCTTGTCCGAGCACGACCGCCTGTGCGCCGAGATCACCGTCCACCACCACATCCAGGAGTCACCGTGAGAGAAGCCGTCATCTGCGAGCCCATCCGCACCCCCGTCGGGGGTTATGGGGGGAGCCTCGCGCCGGCCACGGCCGCCGATCTCGCCGGGGCCGTGCTCGCGGCCCTCGTCGAGCGCACCGGGCTGCCGTCCGACGCGATCGACGACGTCATCCTCGGGCACTGCAACCCGAACTCCGAGGCCCCCGCGATCGGTCGCGTCGCCGCCCTGAACGCGGGTCTGGACCTGCGGACCGCGGGCCAGCAGATCGATCGTCGCTGCGGATCGGGCCTGCAGGCCGTGGTCAACGCGGCGATGGCGGTGCAGACCGGAGCGGCCGACCTCGTCGTCGCCGGCGGCGCGGAGAGCATGAGCAACGTCCCCTTCTACTCCACCGACATCCGTTGGGGTGCCGCTCGCACCGGCGTGACGATGCACGACGCCCTCGCCCGCGCACGCCAGACCGCGGGTGGCCACCGCTACCCCGTGGCCGGCGGCATGATCGAGACGGCCGAGAACCTGCGACGCGAGCACTCGATCTCCCGCGCCGACCAGGATGCTCTCGCCGCCCAGTCGCACCAGCGCGCGGTTGCCGCCCAGAAGGCCGGCATCTTCGACGAGGAGATCATTCCCGTCACCGTCTGCACGGGCCGCCGCCAACGTACGGTCGAGGTCGACGAGCACCCGCGGGCTGACACGACCGTCGAGACACTGGCCGCGCTGCGCCCGATCATGGGCAAGGTCGACCCCGACGCGACCGTGACGGCCGGCAACGCGAGCGGTCAGAACGACGCCGCAGCCGCGTGCATCGTCACGACCCCCGAGCGCGCCGCCGCCCTCGGCCTCCGTCCACTCGTCGCCCTCCGCAGCTGGGCCGTCGCCGGCGTCCCGGTCGAGACGATGGGCATCGGTCCCGTCCCTGCCACGGCCGCCGCCCTCGGCCGCGCCGGCATCACGATGGACGATCTCGACATCATCGAGCTCAACGAGGCGTTCGCCGCACAGGTGCTGGCCGTGCTGCGCACATGGGGCCTCGACGCGGACGACCCGCGGCTCAACCCGCACGGCTCAGGCATCTCGCTCGGCCACCCCGTGGGAGCCACTGGCGCTCGACTGGCCGGTTCGCTGGCCCGTGAGCTGCACCGGCGCGACGGTCGCTACGGCCTCGCGACGCTGTGCATCGGCGGCGGCCAGGGCATCTCCGCGGTCTTCGAGCGGGTCGGCGCGTGAGCGCCGCTCCCGTCGTCATCGACTCGGCCGAGGTGCTGCACGGGCTCGTCGGGGTCGAGCTGGGGCCCAGTCGGCCCCTGGTCGTCACGCAGGAGCGGATCGACGCCTTCGCCGACGCCACCGGAGACCACCAGTGGATCCACGTGGACCCGGAGCGGGCCGCCGACGGACCCTACGGCGGCACCATCGCGCACGGCTACCTCACGTTGTCCCTCGTCTCCGGGCTCAGCGACGACCTGTTCGTCGTCGAGCTCGGCAGCGCCCGCATCAACTACGGCGTCGACCGGGCCCGTTTCCCGTCCCCCGTCCCGGTCGGTTCCACCCTGCGAGCCTCGTGCACGGTCGTGGACGTCGTGGACCGGGACAGCTCGTGGCTCGTGACGTACCGCTTCACGATGCAGGTGGAGGGCCAGGACCGCCCGGCGTGCGTCGTGGACAAGCTGAGCCTCATCCTCGCCTGAGCGCCGTCCGGCGTGCGTGCCGGACCAACACCAAGAGGGGCGGGGGGGGGGGGGGCCCCCCCCCCCCCGCCCCTCTTGGTTGTGTTCTACGCGTCAGCCGCCGTAGCCGTAGGCCTTGTTCCAACGAGCCACGATGTCGGCGCCCAGCTCACGCGCGTCTTCCGGCGTGTACAGCTCGAAGTCCGGCGAGTCAGCCGTCGGCAACGTGTAGTCGCCCGTCTTCGTGGCCGGGATGTCGGTGCGAGCCGCGACGAAGCCCTGGGCGGCCGCGAACTGCTGCCCGGAGGACGACATGCTCCAGTCCTGGAAGAGCTTCGCCGCCGCGCTGTCGAGGCCGGCCTTCGTCACACCCTGCATGTTGTACGTGCCCGAGACGCCTCCGGGCGGCACGACGAGGGTGATGGGCGCACCCGCGATCTCGGCGCCGTACGTGCTGTTGAAACCGGACGTCGCGACGTGGATCTCACCGCGGGCCAGGGCCTCGAGCTGCGTGCTCGTGGTGTCGAAGATGCGCGGCTTCAGGGCGGCGAGCTTGCCCCAGTAGTCCTTGCCGAGCCTCTCCTCCTGGAACTGGGCCAGACCCTGCACCGTGCCACCGGCACCCGCGTGGACGATGCCGACCTTGCCCTTCCACTTCGGGTCCGTGAGATCCGCCCAGTCCTTCGGGGCGTCGGCCTCCTTGACCACCTGGTTGTTGTAGGAGAAGGCGTACGCGGAGTAGTAAGGCGCGTAGTAGAGACCGTCCTCGTAGACGACGCCGTCGACCTTGGAGACCGTGTCGTAGGACGCGACCTTGTACGGCGCGTAGACGCCCTTCGAGGCGAACTCCTCGGCGATCACCGGATCGGTGATCGTGACGACGCCGGCATCCAGACGTCCGGCGCCGCTCTCGCTCAGCACTCGCTCTGCGAGCTTGCCCGACGGCATCCGGGTCATCTTCACCTTGACGCCGGTCTCGGCCTCGAAGCGAGCCGCCGTGACCTCGGCGCTCTCAGCCCCTGACGCGGTGTACCAGGCGACGGAGCCTTCCTTGCGCGCTGCCTTGAGCAGATCGGCGTCCGCGACCTTCTCGCCGCCGATCACGAGGCCGTCGGAGTCGTCGATCTCCGGCATCGCCAGGATCTCCTCGGCGGCGCTGGCGCTGCCACCTGCCCCGCCTGACGAGGAGCTGCCACCGCACGCGGCGAGGCTCAGCGACATCACCGCGGCTGCGGCGACGGCGACGGACTTGGGGATGGTTCTCATGGGCGTGCTCCTTGACGTGCGGGGGTGTGGTGCGGGCTGCCCCGGCGGGGGCCCGGTCGCTGACGGCTCACTTCTGGGCGAGACGTCGCGGGATGTAGGAGAGGATGAACATGAACAGGCAGTACAGGAGGCTCATCGCCGCAGCGCCGCGCAACGCCCCTCCGTTCTCGAAGGCGTCGTAGATCGTGATCGAGAGGATCTTGGTGTCGGTCGTGTAGAGGAACAGCGGCACCGTCAGCTCACGCATGCTGAGCATCAGGAGCAGCAGGAACGTCGACAACAGACCGACCTTCATGAGCGGCACCGTGACGGCGAGGATCGCCCGTGAGCGGCTGGCACCGAGCATGACGGCGCTGTCCTCCAGGTCGCGATCGGTCTGCATGATGGACGAGGCGATGCCCCGGAAGCCCTGCGGCGACTGGACGGCCACGAAGGCGATCGCCATCACCGCGAGCGTCCCGTACAACGGGATCGGCATGACCAGCCAGGTCCACAGCAGGCCCATGCCCAGCACGACCGCCGGGATCGCGAGCGGCACCATGGAGATGCCCTCGATCAGCTTGCGGCCACCGACCTTGGTCCGGTACACCGTGTAGCCGCACAGGAACGCCAAGATGGTGCCGGCGGTTGCCGCGAAGAGGCTGACGACGACGCTGTTGGACGTGGCCGACAAGAAGTCGGCCGATCGGGCGACCTCACCGATGATGCCGAGGTCGAAACCGCCCGGTTCGAACAGGTCACCCAGCGTCGACATGTACGGGCTGGTCTGGCCGGCTGTCACCAGCAGCGCCAGCAGCGGCAGCACGATGGACAGCGTGAAGAAGACGAGCACGGCGATGAACGCCGGCGTGCGCCAGCGACCGAGAGCGATCTTCTTGTTGCGGACGCCCTTGCCGCTCACCGTCGTGTAGGAACGCTTGGCGATGACCCGGTTCTGCAGCATCGTCGCGATGATGACCACCGCGACCAGCACGACCGCGATGGCCGCGCTCTCGTTGCCACGCGACGGCGTCGCGTTGAGCAGCCGGAAGATGAACGTCGGCAGCGTGTCGACGCCACCGGGGGTGCCCAGCACCTGCGCGACGGGGAAGTTCTCGAAGATGAGGGTGAAGGTCAGGATCGCCGATCCCAGCACGGCGGGAAGTGCCAGCGGGAACGAGATCCGACGCAGCATGGTCCGCGTGGTGGCGCCGTGGATGTGCGCCGCCTCCTCGAGGTCCGGGCTCATGAGCGAGAGCGCGGCGTGCACCATCAAGAAGGTGTACGGCGCGTAGTAGATCGCGAACACCATGATCAGGCCCGGCATCGAGTACAGGTCGATGAACGCGGGGAGCCCCAGGTCCCGCAGACCGATGTTGAGCAGACCCGCGTTGGGGCTGCCGAGGATCGACCACGCGAGCGCGCCGACGTACGACGGCAGGAACATCGGCATCAGCCCGACGAGGTACACGAACTTGGGCACCCGGATGTCGGTGCGGGCGGCCAGGAACGCCAACCCGCCACCGATCAGGGCAGCCAGCAGCGTGGCCGAGATCGCCATGATCATCGAGTTGAGGAACGCCTTGCGCACCTCGGGGACCCCGAGAACGCTGAAGTTGTCGAACGTCGGCGAGAAGCTGATGTTGCCGGGGCGGGGCACCGAGCCCGTCATCGCCGCGAGCAGGACGAACCCGGCCGGGATCAGGATCAGGAACGCGAGGAATGCGATCAGCAGGCCGGAGCCCAGCCAGGTGCGCCAGAAGCTGATCCGCGCCGGCCCCGGGGGCGCGGCCGGCGGTGCCGGATCGGGCGCCGGCGCCGTCACGAGGGTGCTGGCCATCTCATTCACCGCCCTGGGCGGCGCCGCTCGCCGCGAGGGGCGCGGAATCGGTCCACTTGGTCGGGAACCCGGACGCGAGCTCCGGGACCTCGTTGGGCAGCACCTTCACGTCGCGCGCATCGACGTGCACGAAGACGCGGTCGCCGGGGCGGAAGACGTTGATGGCCGAGCCGGGCACCGTGGTCTCGAGGACCGGCCCCGCGTCCAGGCGCACCGCGCACCGCGTGGTCGCGCCCTGGAACACGGTGACCTCGACGCGACCTTCCCAGGTGTTGACCCCACCGCTGACGCCGTGGTCGTCACGCTCGGTCGACACCCGCACATGCTCGGGGCGGATGCTGACGCTCGACAAGACGTCGTGGTCGACGGCCGTCTCGGTGACGAACTGCATGTCGTGGTCGACCGACTCCACGTGGTGACCCTTGGGACGGCCCACCGGGAAGATGTTGAGCACGCCGAGGAACGCCGCGATCGTCGCGGACGCGGGGCGTTCGTAGATCTCGGTCGGAGATGCGAGCTGGGTGATGCGCCCGTGCTGCATGACCGCGATGCGATCGGCCAGGGCCAGGGCCTCGCCCTGGTCGTGCGTGACGTAGACCGACGTGAGACCCAGCTCGATCTGGAGGCGACGGAGCTCGACCCGCAGGTCGTCGCGCAGGCGAGCGTCGAGGTTCGACAGCGGCTCGTCCAGGAGCATGACGGCCGGCTCCATCGCGAGGCTGCGGGCCAGGGCGACGCGCTGCATCTGGCCGCCCGACAGGGCACTGGCGCCGTTCTCCGCCACGGCCTCGAGCCCCACGATGCGCAGAGTCTCCAGTGCCTTGCGGCGGATCTCGTCCTTGCCGAGCTTCTGCTGCTTCAGGGGGAATGCGACGTTCTCGAGCACCGTGAGGTGCGGCCACACCGCGTAGGACTGGAACACCAGGCCGACGTTGCGCTTGTTGGCCGGCACGCGGGTGCGGGACTCAGCGTCGAAGACGGTCCGCCCACCGATGCTGATGCTGCCTCCGGACGGGTCCTCGAGGCCGGCGACGCAGCGCATCGTGCTGGTCTTGCCACATCCGGACTGCCCGAGCATGACGATCGACTCACCGTCGGCGATGTCGAGCGAGAGATTCTTGACCGCCCTGAAGTCGCCGTACGACAGCGAAAGGTTCGAAATGGTGACGTCCATGATCAGCTCTCATCCGTGGTGGTGGTGGAGTCTTCGCCCTGGTCGGCGAGAACGGTGACCAGCGCGTCGAGGGCGATGATGCCCTCGGTGTCGCGGAGGACCGCGACGGGATTGATCTCGGCCTCGACGACGTCGGGGCGTTCGATCGCCAGGCGGGAGACCGCGACGACGAGATCGGCGAGCGCGTCCAGATCGCCCGTGGGCGCCGAACGGTATCCGCGCGAAAGCGCCGTGGCCTTCACCCGCTCGATCATCCCGGCAGCGGTGTCCCGGTCGACAGGCGCCATCTGGACGGCGCTGTCGCCGTACAGCTCGACGGTGACGCCGCCGGCGGCCAGCACGACGAGCGGTCCGACCGTGTCGCTGACGCGATAGCCGACCAGCATCTCCTGCACGGGGTCGACGACCATCTCCTGCACCAGGACGGTGTCGGCAAGGACGTCAGGACGGTGCCGGGCGACCGAGTCCAGGATGCGTCGGCGGGCCTGCTCGAGGCCGTCGGCGTCACGGATCCCGACCTCGACACCGCCGACGTCGGACTTGTGCGCGATCGCGTCCGAGAGGACCTTGACGACCACCGGGTACGCCAGGTCGGCGGGAACGGGCTCCCCCGGGCCGAGCACGAGGCTCTGGGGGAATCGCGCACCCACCTGCTTCAGCACCTCGGCGGACTGCTGCTCGTCGAGGACCCGGGTGCCACCGGCCGCAGGGGTCTTCACGCCCGCGAGCGCCTCGCCCCGAGGCGCCCGGGAGCGCAGCGTCGCGGCAACCGCCTCGGCGCAGGACTCGACCGTGCGGAACGCGGGGACGCCGGCACGGTGCAGCCGCTGCAGCGTCTCGAGCGCGTCGGGCAGGGCCCACGCGACGACCGGCAGCCGACGGTCCGCGAACTCCTCGATCGCGCTCGCCGCGAGCTCGGGGTTGAGCCGCGCCGAGGAGCCGATGACGAAGACCAGGAGGTCGAACTCCTCGCTGTCCTCGAGGATCCCGAGGACGTTCAGCACCTTGTCGTGCCGTGTGCCCGCGAGGGTCAGGTCGATGATGAGACTCTCCGAGACGGCGATGCCCGCCTCGTTGATGCGCGCGAAGGTCTCTGCCGACGGACGGGTGAGGGCGATGCCACGCATCTCCAGCTCGTCGACCGCCAAGGCGGCGCCACCTCCGGTCGAGGTGATGACACCGACCCGCGGGGCGTCGGCGTCCCGGATCGTGCCCATGAGGCGACGCTGCACGGCTCCGGCCTCGATGAGCGACTCGAAGTTCTCCACGCGCACGAATCCGCAGGCCTCGAAGAAGGCCGACGCCTCGCTGTCCTCACCGGCGAGAGCGCCGGTGTGTGACACGGAGAGCTCGGCGGCGGCGTCCGAGCGGCCCAGCTTGTAGACCGTCACGGGCTTGCCGCGCTCGTGGGCGAGCTCGGCGAACTCTGCCAGCGACGCGGCGTTGTCGAGTGACTCGAGGAACAGGCAGTACGCATCCACCTCGGGATCGTCAACGGTGGCGGCGCAGATCTCGCCCAGCGTGAGGTCGATCTCCGAGCCGGTGGACACGAGCCCGGCGAACCCGATTCCCACGGCCTTGGCACGGGTCATGAGGGCACCGATGACGCTGCCGGACTGCGACGCCACGAACGTGCGGCCGACGGGGATGGCCTCCTCGGCGAACGCGGCGTTCGCGGTCAGCATCAGGCCCGCACCGGGGTTGACGACGCCGATGCTGTTGGGACCGATGAGCCGGACCCCGTGTTCACGGGCGACCTTCAGCAGCTCGGCCTGGCGGACCGCGCCCTCCTCACCGGCCTCGGCGAAACCACCCGACAGGATCGTGACGACCGGAACACCCCGCGCGCCGCACTCCGCGACGGCGTCCACGACGAAGCGGGTGTCGGCGACGACGAACACGTGATCCGGCGTCTCGGGCAGGCTCGCGATGCTGGGCCACGCCCGCTCGCCGAGCACAGTCTCCCGTCGGGGGTTGACGGGGTAGACCCGGCCGTTGAAGCCGGCCTTGCGAAGGAAGGCGAGCGGTCGGGCCGTGGTCTTGGTGATGTCGTCGGAGGCCCCGATGATCGCGACGGACCGCGGATGCAGCATGGCGCTGCCGACTGTGGGCCTGGCCGTCTGGGACAGAACGGTGGTCATGGAGTCGTCACTCGCTTCCGGGGGTTTCAGAGGTCGACAGGGCGACGTCGAGCGTCGTCCGGTGGGTGGGGGCGGTCCAGGTCTGCTCGGCCAGGGCCGTCGCGCGGTCGGAGCCGATGATCGGGCCCGCGAGACGGACGAGCTTGCCGGTCATGTCCTCGTCGCTGACGGGGTTGGACGGCTCGCCGTACGGCGTGTCGACCCGGTGGGTGAGGACCGATCCGTCGCGCAGGGTGATCTCGACGATCGCGGGGCGCAGTCGGGGGTAGACCGCGTCGATGTCGGCGTCCGCGACGACCGAGACCCGGTCCACGAGGGCGCGGATCGTGGCGTCGTGCCGGACGTCGTCGCCGAACTCGGTGAGCCCGACCTCGTCGAAGGCCAGCGCGACGGTGACCGCGAACGGGATGCTCATCTGCGCATCGAGGAACTCGTCGACGGTGCGGGCGGCGTGGTGCGAGGCGACCGTGTACGTGCGGACGGTCACGGACTCGACATCGCCGGCCTTGACCTGGTGCTCGGCCTTGAGCGCCCGGACGGCGTCGATCGGTCCGTGCAGGTGGCGGCAGCAGGGGTACGGCTTGACGTAGGTGTCGAGGAAGGCCCACTTCTCGCCGAGGTCGCCGACCAGCGTCTCGTTGTCGAAGTCGCCGCGCGCGAACGCGTCGATGTAACCGTGCGGGGCCTCGAGGACACCGCGCGGACCGGTCACACCAGCGGCGGCGAGCTCGGCGCTCGCGATGCCGTCCCGTGCGGCCTTGCCCGGGTGCAGGCGCTTGACCTCGGCCGCCTGGCCGAGGAAGGCGAACAGTCCGCCGGCGTGCGAGGCCGCGATGCCGAGCGCGTGCTCGATCTGCTCGGCGTCGAGACGGTGCAGCACCGCGACGGCGACGGCCGAGCCGAGGACACCGGTGACCGGCGTGTTGTGGAAGTGGTTGCGCCACGTGGCCGGGTGTCCGGCTGCGGCGAGGCGGCACACGACCTCCAGGCCCACCGCGAGGGCGCGCTCGGTGATCTCGTCGTCGCTGCCGGCGGCCTGAGCCGCGGCGAGGACGGCCGGGAAGATGACCGTGCTGGGGTGGACGCTGCCGGGCGTGTAGCCGTCATCGACCTCGAGGCAGTGGGCGCTCGTGCCGTTGACCAGCGCGGCGCCGAGCGCCGACAGGCGTCCGGTGCCGACGGCCTCGGCCTGGTCGCCGGGGTACTGGATCGCGGCATGGGCCGCGACCTGACGCGACGTCGGTGCCGAGGACCCGGGGATGACGGCCGCGAGGTAGTCGACCCAGAGCCGGCGCACGTGGTGGCGCGCGGCGGCGTCGAGGGGGCGGTCGGCCTGCGCCGCGGCCCAGTCGGCGAGCTGCGCTGTCAGGTTCATCTGGACGTCACTCACTTGGCCACAGCTCCTGCACGCTGGTCGAAACGACGGCCGAAGACCGACTGCGCGATCGTGTTGCGCAGGATCTCCATCGAGCCGCCGGCGATCATCCATCCGCGGGTGCGGCGGACGATGTACTCCATCGGGAACTCCTGGGAGTAGCCGCTGGCGCCGAAGATCTGCAGCGCCTCGTTGGCCACCTTGAACGCGGTCTCGTTGGCGTGCAGCTTGGCGATGGACGCGTACGTGGGATCCGGCGATCCGGACTCGGCGTCGGACACCGCGCGGAACAGCAGCAGCTTGGCGGCGTCGAGCTGGACCCGCATGTCGGCGAACTTCCACTGCAGGCCCTGGAACTCGCACAGGTTCTTGCCGAACTGCGTGCGCGTCTTGGCGTGCTCGACGGCGCGGTCGTACGCGGTCTCGGCCAGGGCGATCGCGCGTGAGGCGTTGCCCATCCGCTCGACACCGAAGGTCGACATCATCGACCGGATGGCACCGGAGTCCGCGAGCACGTACTCCTTGGGCACGCGGCACTCGTCGAAGTACAGCTGGCAGTGCGACTCCCCCGACATGTGCAGCTCGCGCTTGCCGCGGGAGAACCCGGGGGCGTCGAACGGGACGAGGACGGCTCCGATGTCCTTGGTGGTGGGGCCGAAGCGGCACCACACGACGGAGTAGGAGGCGTCGGGCCCGTGGGAGTTGTAGATCTTCTGACCGTTGAGGACGGCCTCGTCGCCGTCGTAGCGGGCGGTGGTGCGCAGCTCGGTCAGCGCGCTGCCGGCCTCGGGCTCGCTCATGCCGGCGGTGACGATGGCCTCACCCGCGAGCAGCTTGGGCAGCACCTCCTCCTTGACGCGGTCGGAGCCGAACTTGGCGACCTGGCGGATCGCGCCGAAGTTGCTGGCCTGCAGCGCGTCCGCACTGTGGGGGCACACCTTGGTGATCGCCATCATGACGAGCACCGCGTCCAGCAGCGACGCGCCCTGGCCGCCCATCTCAGGGGACAGGGTCAGGCCGGTCAGGTCGTTGTCGGCCAGCACCTTCAGGCTGTCCCACGCGAACTCGGTGCGCTTGAACGCCTGCGGGGCGAACTCCTTCTCGGCGAGCTTCGTGACGGAGTCGACGAGGGCGGTCTGCTCGGGGGTCAGGGTGAAATCCATCATGATCCTTCGGTACGTCGTGTCACGCCACGGTCTGGCGTGCGGGGGCAAATTCGGTGAGGGTGCGGCGCAGGTCCGCAGGGCTGAGGTCGGCGACACCGTCGACGAGCTCCCAGATGCGGCGGGACTCGGCATCCGGGTCGAGGCCCGCCACGGTGAGGCAGGAGCGGATCTTGGCGTCGACGGCGGAACGGTCGAGGGGCGCTTCGGGGCCGCCCGGCATCGGGGACTCGGCGACGTGAACGACGCCCGCGCGGTGCAGCTCGACCGTGGCGCCGCTCATCACGGTGCTGGCCGGCAGATCCTGGCGAACCTCGACGGCACGAGCGGCCGAGGCGATGACCGGGTCGACGACGTCCGGGCCGGCGAGGGTCGCGACGTCGTAGCGGCCGGAGGTCCAGATGGAGGCCACCTGCCACGGCACCGAGAACTGTGCGTCGATGATCGGCTCTCCGCGATCCGCGTACGGGCGGGCCACCATCGCGTAGGACGCACCTTCGGGCAGACGGACGACGAGCTTGTCGTCCGTCTGGGCGCCGTGCGCTCGGTACAGCTGCTCAGCGGCGGCGATCGCGGCGTGGCCGTAGCGGCACGCGGGATAGGGCTTGATCGCGAGCTCGGCGCCGGCGAAGGGGCCGTCGAGCACGTCGGCGACGGTGACATCTGCACCCGGGAGCAGCCCGTGGTCGCCGGTGAGCCAACCCCGGGGTCCTTCGACGCCGTTCAGGGCGAGCGCCGCGGCATAGAGTCCGGCCTGTACGGCTAGACCGGGCTGGACCCGCTTGGCCAGCGAGCTGTCGACGACGGCCTGGCGCGAGCCGGGCGCGAGTGAGACACCGACGGCCAGGGACATCGCGTTCTCGATGCCGGCCCGATCCAGTCCCCAGGTCGCCGCGGCGGCTGCCGCAGCGGCGGGAGCGCCGAGCCCGGCCGTGCGAATGACACCGGCTCGCGGACCGACGAGGCCGCCGAGGCGCGAGAGCGCCTGCACGCCGACAACGATCCCGTCCGCGAAGCTGCGCCCCGAGGCGTTGCGGCGCTGGGCGGCAGCCAGAGCCGCGGGCACGGCGATCGCTGCGGTGTGGACGACGGCGGTGTCGTGGGTGTCGTCGAAGTCCCACGCATGGATCAGCGCAGATGCCGCCGCGGCAGCGCCTTGGGGCGACCACGTGCGGGGGGTGTAGGGAACGGCGATGTCACCGTCCCCCAGCTCAGCGGACGCTGCGAGCATCGCGCGCAGTCCGGGCGCCTCGGCACCCGCGGCCATCAGGCCCCAGGCGTCGGCGACCAGGACGCCCCAGCGTTCACGCTCAGTCGCGTCGAGAGAGTCAAGCTGACTCAATTGGTGCTCCGATCGTCAATGTCCAGAGGGAGTGACCGTTGTCACGGCCGCGTGTCCGGCATCACTCTAGAAACGATCTCTGCGCTTGTCTACATATTCTATAGATTCTTTTCTGTACGCTTCTGTGGCAGACTGCTGCTCCATCCGGCACAGTCATCCGTGGGCACGACGCCGGCTCGCACCCGAGCCTCCGATCCCCTCGACGATCAAAATCTCCCTGAAGGAGCGCCATGGCCAGCGACGACGTCGCGATCCCAGGTAGCCGCACCGCGTACGTCCTGGAACGCCTTCGCGCCGACCTGAGGAACGGGCTCATCAATCCCGGCGACCAGCTGCGCCAGGTCGAGCTCGCCCGCCGCTACGGCGTGAGCGCCACACCCGTTCGCGAGGCGCTGCGGGTCCTCGAGGCCGACGGCATGATCGATTACCACACCCACCGCGGCGCCACCGTGCGCGACTACACGCCCCAGATGGCCACCGACCTCTACCGCATGCGGGCCGAGATGGAGTCGCTCGCAGTCACCGTCGCGATGGAACGGATGACACCCGAGGTGCTGGCCGGAATCCGCGTCGCCAACGAGGAGCTCTTGGCGGCCACCGATTCCGCTGCCTCCTCCGCCGAGCTCTCACGACTCAACAAGGCGCTCCACTTCGCGATCTACCAGGCGACGTCGCCGGTCATGATCGAGTGCATCGAGATGTTGTGGAGCCGGTTCACGCCGTCCGTCACGTTGTGGAGCGTCAGCGGTTTCACCACCGAGCTGCGTCACGACCACGAGGCGATCCTGAGCGCGATCGAGGACGGTGACGCCGAGCGGGCGAGCCGCGCGATGCATGAGCACATCATGCACGCGTGCGACCTGCGTGCCACGCATGCCGCGCTCCGCCCGGCGGGTCCCGTCAGCGACGCTGCCGGCGACGGATCACCCCAGGCCCCGTGAGGTCACCGCTCCGCCGCCCTTCCTGGTTCACCTCCCTGGTCCTGATCTCGATCGCGTCCCACGCGGTTCTGAACGGCGTGCGCACGCTCATCTCCTACCGGGCACTCGCGCTGGGCGGGGACGCGTTGTCCGTGGGCATCGTCACGGCCTCGTTCGCGGTGCTGCCGCTCCTCGTCGCGCTGCCCATCGGTCGCGCCGTCGATCGCGGTCACGGCATGCGGGTCCTCCGGGGCGGACTCGTCCTGACGGTGGGCGCAGTCGTCCTCGCTGCCACGAGCACCAACCTCGGCGTCCTGGCGGGGGCGAGCGCATTGCTCGGTTTCGGCCAGATCCTTCACACGATCGCGTGCCAGAGCCTGATCCCGCTGTGGTCACCCCCAGAGCTGATGGACAAGCGCTTCGGCCAGCTGACCCTCGGCGTCTCCGCGGGACAGTTCCTCGGCTTCCCGCTGGCGGGCATCGTGGCAACGCTGTCGAACAGCGGCTCAGGCGGTGACGGCACGCTGAAGACGACGTTCTCGCTGATCGTGATGGCGGCGGTCGCCACGGCCGCCGTCCCACTCGCCTACGCGTTCTCACCCGCGTCTCGCGCGGTGCGGTCGCGCCGGGAGCAGGTCGGGACCCAGCAGTCGAGCCTGACCATCCTTCGTCAGCCGGGCATGAAGCCGGCGATGTACTCGTCGATGACGGTGTTGTCCGGTCTGGATCTCCTGACCGCCTACGTCCCGGTGCTCGGCGAGCACCTGGGTCTGAGCGTCGGCATGGTCACCTTCCTGCTGACGATGCGCGCCCTGGCGTCGGTGCTGTCGCGGATCGCACTCCCTGCGCTCCTGGTCCACGTCGGTCGCCGCTGGCTCATCGTCTCGGCGACACTCGTCTCGGCCATACCCGTCGCGCTCATCCCTCTGACCACGAATGTCGTGGCGTTGAGCGCGGCGATGCTCGTGATCGGCTTCTTCTGGGGCATCGGACAACCGTTGACGATGGTGTGGGTGACGACCGTGTCGCACCGCGACAACAGGGCCACGGCGCTGTCGCTGCGCCTGGCCGGCAACCGGATCGCCCAGTTCGCGGTCCCCCTCGGGGCCGGAGCCGTCGCGGGAGCCACGGGTGTCGGCGTCATCTTCTACCTGACCGCCGGCCTGCTCGCGTCCTCCGGACTCCTGTCCCTCAGCGCCACCCGACGCATGCCCGACTGACCTCTCCCCCCACCCCCACACCGTTCGCCAGGGAGGCCGCCCGCGGCCGACCGTGAGCGAAGCGAGGCGAACCCCAACCCCCACCGTTCGCCAGGGAGGCCGCCCGCGGCCGACCGTGAGCGAAGCGAGGCGAACCCACCACCCCCACCGTTCGCCAGGGAGGCCGCCCGCGGCCGACCGTGAGCGAAGCGAGGCGAACACTCCACCTGTGGAAACCCCATTGCCCCCACAACCACGCCGCAGCACGATGCCGCATGCCCTACACCTACCTCCTGCTCTGCGCGGACAAGACCTACTACACCGGCAGCACGTACGACCTGCTGACCCGTCTCAGCCAGCACCGCTCTGGTGAGGGCGCCGAATACACGAAGCGGCGTCTACCCGTGAAGCTCGTCTACTACGAGGAGCACGAGCAGATCGCGATGGCGTTCTGGCGCGAGAAGAAGATCCAGGGCTGGACGCACGGCAAGAAGCGCATGCTCCTCAGGGACGGGCCCGGGGTGAGGGTCGAGGACGACTCGCAGCTGTTCGGCGGGTCCGGCGGATGAGCGGTTCGCCTTCGCTCCCTCCGTCCGCCAGGGAGCGAAGCGACCGTGAGCGCAGCGAGGCGGACGAAACCCAAGCGGTTCGCCTCCGCGCCCTCCCGTTCGCCAGGGAGCGAAGCGACCGTGAGCGCAGCGAGGCGGACGAGACCCAGGTAATTCGCCTCGCTTCGCTCACAGTCGGCCGCAAACGGCCTCCTTGGCGAACGACTCGCTCGGCCGCGAGGCGGACGGGGTCCAAGCGGTTCGCCTCGCTTCGCTCACAGTCGGCCGCGAGCGGCCTCCTTGGCGAACGGTGCGGCTAGGTGCGGGGCTTCCAGCCGATGGCGGGCAGGACGTGGTCGGCCAGGGCTGAGAGCAGCCGCGCGTTGTAGTCGACGCCGAGCTGGTTGGGCACGGTCAGCAGCAGCGAGTCCGCGGCCTGCACGGCGACGTCGGCAGCCAGCTCCTCCGCCAGCACGTCCGGCTCGCCGACGTACGACTTGCCGAAGCGGGCGAGGCCGCCGTCGAGGTGACCGACCTGGTCCTCGCCGGAACGCTCGCCGAACCACGCACGGTCCTGCGCGTCCAGCACCGGGATGACGCTGCGGCTGACCGAGACGCGCGGCTCGCGCTCCCAGCCGGCGGCCGCCCAGGCAGAGCGGAACAGCTCGATCTGCTCGAGCTGCAGCTGGTCAAAGGGCACGCCGGTGTCCTCGGTGAGGAGGGTCGAACTCATCAGGTTCATCCCCTGCTGGGCGGTCCACTCGGCGGTCGCGCGGGTGCCGGAGCCCCACCAGATGCGGTCGGCGAGACCGGGCGCCTGCGGCATGACCGGCAGCGTCACGGAACGGCCCGTCATGCGGGGGTCGGACTCCACGAGCCCGGCGCCGGCGATCGCCGCCCGGAACAGCTCGGCGTGGGCGCGGGCCATGTCGGCGTCCGACGTGCCCTCAGCCGGCACATGGCCGAACGCCTCGTAGCCGCGCAGCGCGGTCTCGGGTGATCCCCGGCTGATGCCGAGCTGCAGCCTGCCCTCGCTGATGAGGTCGGCCGCGGCAGCGTCCTCAGCCATGTAGAGCGGGTTCTCGTAGCGCATGTCGATCACACCGGTGCCGATCTCGATCCGGCTGGTCCGGGCGCCGACGGCCGCGAGCAGCGGGAACGGCGAGGCGAGCTGCCGGGCGAAGTGGTGCACCCGGAAGTACGCACCGTCGAGACCGAGCTCCTCGGCCGCGACCGCAAGGTCGATCGACTGGAGCATCACGTCCGACGCCGTACGGGTCTGGGACCCGGGCACTGCCTGGTAGTGGCCGAAGGAAAGGAAGCCGACGTTCTTCATGCAGGCGTCAACCACATCGGCGGTCCCGATGTTCCGCAGAGGTCAGTCGTCCATCCGCACGACGCGGGGCTCGCACGAGCGGCCTTCCTTGCCGCCCTCCGCAAGACGGTCGAACGGGACGACGGCCCGCTCGCCGGGCCCGAGCTCGACCCTCAAGGTCTGCCGGCCCAGCACGTCGGAGGTCGCGGTCGTGAGCACGGCGACCCGCGCCAGGTATCCGGCCGGCTCGTCGGTGCTGTTGACCAGCGTCATCCGCGCGGACCAGACGCCGTCCTTGTCGGGCGCGCAGACCAGCTTGACCAGCGCCGGGTCGGCATCCGCGCCCACCCCGTCCTTGACGTCCGGCGTCGCCGTCGTCGTGGCTCGGGTCGGCTCCGGGGACGCCTTCGAGTCCTTCGCGTCGCTGCCTCCGCACGCGGTGAGAGCTCCGGCGAGCACGAGCACGGCGGGGGCCAGGACCTGGGAGCGGGTGCGCATGACGACAACCAATCACGTCCCGGCCCGGTCCGCACGTCACCGGTCCCCGGCGCCACGCCGGGGACCGGATGCTCCTACTCGCTCTTGTCGCCGACCAGCGTGCCGGCGGCCACCATGCCGAGCTCGGGGTGCTCGGGCTCACCGACGAGGTGCTCCTCGATGACCTCGCGCTTGACCCGCGGGATCAGCAGCGCGACGAGCGCCGCGACGACGAACGCGATCGTCAGCATGATGAATCCGTTGGTGTAGCCGGACTCCTTCGGCAGCCCGTTGGGGAACACCGAGGCGGTGACGATGCTGGCCATGACCGCCGCGCCGACCGAGCCGCCGATCGTCCTGATGTTGGCGTTCATGCCGCTCGCGACACCGGTCTGCTCCGGCGGGACGGCCGCGACGATGAGATTGGACAGGCACGCGAAGATCAGCCCGACACCCACGCCCATGATGGCGTTGGCGACGTACAGCTCCCACTTCTCGTCGTGCGCGAACGCCAGGATCGCCATCGAGCTGGCGGCGATGAGGCTGCCGATCACGACGACCGTCTTGGGGCCGATGAGCCGCACGAACGTCCCGGACAGCAGGCCGACGACGAACATCGTGACGGACGAGGGCAGCAGGATCAGGCCGGACTCGGTGATCGAGGCGCCGAAGCCGTAGCCGGCCTCGGTCGGCGTCTGGGTGAACTGCGGCAGGAAGCCGAACGAGGCGTACATCGCGAAGCCCACGAGCAGCGCGACGAGGTTGGTCGTCCACACCGCCGGCAGGCGCATCATCGTCATGTCGATCAGCGGCGACTCCGAGCGCTCCTCGACCATGACCCACGCGACGGCCAGGACGACGGCCGCGACGATCAGGCCCAGCACGCGGCCGGAGGTCCAGCCCCAGCTGCGGCCCTGGCTCAGTGCGAGCAGCAGGCACACGAGCCACGCGGACAGCAGCACGGCGGGCAGGACGCTGATCTTGCCGGGCGTACGCACGGGGGACGCCGGGACGACGAAGAACGCGGCGACCGCGGCGACGGCTGTGACGATGCCGGGGATCCAGAACAGCCAGTGGTAGTTGAGCGCCTCGACGATGGGTCCGGCGAGGACCAGGCCGACACCAGCCCCGACGGCCGCGAGCGAGGCGATGATGCCCACCGCGCCGGGGATCTTCTTCTCGGGGAACTCGTCGCGGATGATGCCGAACGCGAGCGGCAGCACGCCGCCGCCGACGCCCTGGATGATGCGGGCCACGATCATGGGGCCGATGCTCGTGGCGAGCGCGGCGATGATCGAGCCGATCGCGAGGCCGACGAGAGCCACGACGAGCAGCTTCTCCTTGCCGACCTTGTCGCCGATGCGGCCGATGATGGGCGTGAACACCGAGGCCGACAGCAGATACGCCGTCAGGACCCAGGTCACGGTCGTCTGGTCGGTGTTGAGATCGACCTGGATCTCGGACAGGACCGGCGTGACGAGCGACTGGAGCAGCGCGAAGCTCGCGACCGACACCGCGAGCACGGCGAAGGTCAGCTGGTAGTGGGAGCGGTTCTGCGGGTTGGCCACGAGGACCCTTTCGACAAGGTAGTTGCACAAGGCAATCACCTTGCCGAGAGAGCATACGGTCCGTGCGCGCCCGGTCGTCACTTTCGTGACGGGACTCACCCAAACGGAGCCTGTCTCCGCCCGTGGCCGGTGACGGGCCCCGCGCGCCACGACCTAGAGTCGTACCCGTGATCCTCGTGGCCGTCGTGGTGCTCCTCGCCGCCCTCTCGACCGGGCTGCTCGTCCGCCGCAGCCTCACCGCCCGGCCCCCGCTGGCCGCGCACGTCCCGGGGCAGCCGACCTGGCTCAGCCCCGCTCCCCCGCTGCGCTTCCGCGCGTGGGCCATCGCGGCCGCCGTCCTGACGGCGATCACGGTCGCGTGCATCCTGTTCGCCCCGGCGTTCCAGGTCGCTGCCGCCCTCCTGGCCGCCGCAGTCCTCGGCCTCATGGCGGCGATCGCCGGGCGGTACGCCTCGGGGTGCCGCGAGTCGCAGGAGGCCGTGGACGCATTCGCACCGCGCCTCGCGGTGCCGTACGCCGGCAAGGTCGGCGTGCACATCGGCATGTGGTCGCCGTGGATCGAGCGGACCGGCATCCCGTGGGTCATCGTCGCGCGCACGCCCGCCCTGTTCCGCGAGCTCGCCGCGATGTATCCCGGCACGCCGATCGTCCAGGGCACGATCCCGGCCTCGGTGACGGGCGCGTTCTATCCCCACGGCGCCGCCTCCAACGCCGACTTCATCGCCGGCTCGACCGCCACCCACGTCTTCCTCGGGCACGGCGACAGCGACAAGCCGCTCAGCGCGTCCGACCGGGTGCTGCAGTACGACCTCGTGGCGGTGGCCGGCCAGGCCGCGATCGACCGCTTCGCCGCCGCGGGCCTCGCGATCCCCGCCGACAAGATCCGCGTGATCGGTCGCCCCCAGACCGAGGGCATCCTCCCCGGCCGCAAGCGTCGCTCCCGCCCGCCGGTCGTCCTCTACGCCCCCACGTGGCGCCACGCCGACGACTCGCTCAACGTCTCGTCGCTGGCCGTCGCCGACCAGATCGTGCAGGCGCTGCTCGACCGCGGCTGCACGGTGCACTTCCGGCGCCACTTCGCCGGACAGAACCATGTCGAGGCCGAGGCGATGATCGTGCGCGTCAACGAGCTGCTCGAGGCCGATCACGAGCGCACCGGGCGCCCGCACCAGTGGGGCGCCGAGGCGATGGAGCGACCGCTCATCGACGCCTTCAACGACGTCGATGCGATGGTCTCGGACGTCTCGGGCATCGTCGTGGACTTCATGGCGAGCACCAAGCCGCTCGTGATGTACGCCGCGCAGTACGCCGACCCCGACGAGTTCCGCGCGACCCACCCCACGGCCCAGGCCGCGTACGTCATCGACCGCGACCTGACGCAGCTCGACACGGCCCTCGACGCGGCCTTCGGCAAGGACCCGCTCGCGGCGGTCCGGGCCGAGCGCGCCGACTACTACCTCGGCGGCCCCGACCGGGCCGAGCCTGCGGCCCGGTTCATCGCCCTGCTCGAGGAGCTCGGCCGCTAGCCGCAGCTCAGACGCCCGCCTTCATTCGTCACGTCGGGATGCGCCTGCCGCCGTCCCGCCATGGACCCACGCCTGGACGTCGCGGCAACCGGCCTCGGCGTTTCTCGCCTGTTCTGATGTCGGTCAGTGTCGCTGACCTAGAGCGTTTAGCCGATTTGTGGCGCGGGGGACGGCAGGCTGGATCTTAGGTCCTGCGACCACTCTTTGAGGTGACCACGATGCCCGGGCCAAGGGTGACTTCCGCGACGTTTCCAATACGAACGTTTGGGCGGCACTCCACTGCAACCTGTGTTTACATTCATAGCCGGATCCTCCCGGTTTTCCGTCTGGGTTAGCGCTGCCCAACCAGCAACCTCATTGAGAGACCACAATGCGTTCCTTACAGGAAACCGCGATTCGAGTTCTACCGGAATTGCGTGCTGTCCAAGTGGAGCAAGGACTCCTCATGACTCCAGCGATGCACTGGTTCTTTGACACTAATTACGACCTCTTCGAGACGTCGATACCCCCAGGTTTTGAGCGCATGTCGCTTCGCCGTGCGGCATGGAGGCTCCTGTCCTCCAACGCTTCAGTACTGGAGGTTCCGGAGCCGCTCTGGGCGAGATTCCTCCCGCAAAACATGACGTTGGTTGTTGCGTGGCGCTTAGGGGGATTGCTCCGCCTGCGGAATCGCAAGGCACGTACGTACGCAATCGAAAACAATTCTCCTAGTGAGGCTCTGTTTGGTCGCTCGATTCCCTGGCCGCTGGATGTCCTTGTGCGTTTTGCTCTAGGCGCGTTCATGCGCATATTTTTCGAGAGAGTTGCACTCGGGACGCCAGCCGCCGCTGACTCGTACGCGACGCTCCCGTTCTTCAGACGTATCGAACACTCAATGATCCTCGGCCTGCCGACGCCTTCATTGGGCGCCGATGAGGCGGACGCCGATCCAAACACCGCGATCTTCGTAGGACACCTTGACGCGCGTAAGGGCCTGCCGGAGCTCATGATCGCCTGGAGTGAGGTAGAGCAGCGGCTGCCTTCAGCTTCGCTGGTGGTGGTGGGCGCTGGGCCGTTGCGCGAAAGCGTCGAGAAGTGGGTTGCCGCGAGACCTGGGTCACGCCGATACCTGGGTCAATTGCCACACGACCGGATCCTCTCGGTCGTAGGGCAAGCTGCGGTCGTTGTGGCGCCCTCAGTTCGCGCGAGGAGGTGGCGCGAACAAGTTGGTCTGCCGATCGAAGAGGGACTATCAATGGGACGAACCATAGTGACGACCTCTGAGACAGGACTGGCCGATTGGCTTCATCAACACGGACACAGCATCATCGCGTCGGACGCGCCTGAGACCGACCTGTCTAGAGCGTTGGTAGACGCGCTAACCTACCCGATTGAGCCGTCCTCGGTGCTGGGCTCACTACCGACCCGGCACGGACGGCTCGTCGCAGACTCGTGGCTGCATCGTGCCTATTGAAAGGACTTGCTCATGAGCCGGGGACATGTCCTGGTCGCGCTTGGCGCGGGGTCGCGCGCAGGCGACGCGGCTTGGATGAACTCGGGGGTGGCGACCAGGGTCATTCACCTCGACCATGCTGCCCCTTCAGGTCGACGACTTCGGTCGAGGATTTTGGGCATGGGAATTGACTCTCTTCTCATCGCTTTGAAAGCTGCTTTCAGCGGGGTCCGGGGGCCGGTGCTGGCGGCCAATCCATGGGTCGGGGTTTCGCTACGGTTGCTCGGCTGGCGTCATGTGAGCGTCACGGGCATCTACGCCGAGGCGGGGTCGAGAAATCACCGCATTTTGCGGCGCCTTTTGGGCTCGTCTCCCGTGGTCACAATGGTCGAGAGCGAGGCGCGATCGTGGCGGGAAGCCGGCGGGCGAGCGATAGCTGTCCGGTATGGGAACACCTTGCAGTACCCACCGCGGGTGCCCAAAGCTAACTCGGCTGTACGTATATTTGTTGGTGGCTCCTCAGACCGCGACCTTCAGGTTCTCGAGGATCTGATTGCTCGTGTGCAGTCCAGCCAGCTCGAAGTTCATCTGACGATCACTCTGGACGAACAGCCCGCTTCGTGGTCGAACGGAAGTTCCACCATCACCCGCACTGGGCGCCTAACCAATAGCGAGTTCGGTGCGCAAATGTCGCAAGCCGACGTAGTGTTCCTGCCACTCGTCGACGGATCGCGTGCAGCGGGCCACATGGTCGCGGTTGGAGCGCTGGAGATAGGTGCGCCGGTCATTACTACGCGATCTGGCGGAATGGATGGCTACGTTGACGGCACGTTTATTGCCACGCTGGACGAACAAGCTGACCTCCTCGACCAACTGGTAGAGACTGGCCTGGCGTGGCGAGGGCGGGAGACGGAAGTACGAGAGCACTGGGCTAGGGAGTACAGCCTCGAAGCATACGTCGTCAGGGTTGGCGAAGCCCTGAGTCAGTTGGAAGCAGCGCGCTAGCGGTCGAAGCTTGTCAGCGCTTCTTCCACCCGTTGATCCATTCGGTCCATTGTGCGTCCGTGCCTTCGAGGTAACGGCGGCGCACCTTGGCCCAGTCCTCTCGATCGGTATCAATGGCGGCGCGAATCGCGCGCATCCAACTCGATACGTCCTCGTCTTGTCCAAGCAGACGATCCTCTAGGAGGACCTCAGCCAGACTGCTTTCGGCGGGGCCGACGACTGGCGTGCCTTGCTCAAGGCAACGTATCGCCACTCCGCTCTGAAAGAACCGCCGGTACGGAATCAGGACCGCCGAGGCAGACCGGATCAATGGATCGATTTCGAGTTCGGGCACGAATCGCCGGTCCATGGCCCATCCATCGATGTCCGGCCACCCGCGGCCACTGACTCGGAAATCGACGCCGGTACCCATTGACTCGGACAGTTGGGCCATGAGGTCTATGTCGCGATCAGGCTTGAACTGCCCGAAGACCAGCACAGAAGGACGTCCGACATTGTTGCGCGGCTCAACTTGTGCGCGCTCCGTGAGAAGTGGGTGGTTCAGCAGCGTCACGTGGCGAAACCCCTGAGAGACCAACGCGGACTTGGCCACTTGGCTGTGAGCGATGAGTCGAACGCCAGGTATACGTCGGACGATCGCTACTAGTGTTCGTCCATGCCCTAGTGCACGAACTAACGGGACGGGGTCGTGGATAATTGTCACACCCCGGCCCCGTGTAACCAAGGCGACCAAGGCTGAGTCGACGTGTCCCAGTGCAGGCCAGGCAACGACCAGTGAATCACTGGGGCGCAATATGCGTGCCGCGGCGATGATAGACAAATAGTGTCGCAGCAACCACCGAACCCTACTTGTCGAGGACGCACTGGGCTCGGCTTGTGCCCGAATCTCGACGGAGGCGCCAGATCTTTCGAGCGTGGCGCGTAGTTCCAAGTTGTAGTGAGCAAGCGCAACGCTGACCGGATTGATTACTACGACGTTCACAAGCCGGTCCTTCTCTCAGCCAAGACCTTCCGTCCCGCGCCATATCCGGCCGCTAGTTGACGCAGAGTAGCGAGTGGAGCGCCGGCCCGGAGTCCCCGAACGAAGCACTTAGAACATTCCCACAGAACCGCGACTGACCTAAGACCGAGGGTTCCCCACGATGCTTGAAAAAGTTGCACATTGCGTGCGAGAAAGTAAGCCGGTGTGCCGTGGGACGACTGCTCCGCCTGGGCATGCTGCAGGACTTTGACCGTCCCACCCCTCTGATTGATCTGGAGGTGATAATCGACCTCCTCCATGTAGAGAAAATAGTGCTCGCTCATGGGATGCCTCTGCAGCTCTTCGAGCCGGTAGAGAACGGCCGCGCCGTCGAGCCACAACGTCGCCCTACCGCTGCGCTTGCGACCATCGTGATGTCGCGGAAGGCTCAGCACCCGAGTTAGGAATCCGCCGTTAGACCATGAAGCGCCCGTGCTGGCGTTGCGAAGGGCCGGGCCCACGGCTGTTAGGCCCGGATGGTCTTGCAGTTCGCGGACCATAGCCTCCACGGCACCTTCGGAAAAGGTGACCTCGTGGGTAACGACGAGCAGTAGCGATGTCTCGGGGTCGCTCGGTGTGGACGCAACGCCATGATTGATCGCGGCAGCATACCCGCGGTTCGCGATCGAACTCACGCGGATGGCCGGATGAACGCTGGCGACCGCCTCACTGACATCGGCCAACATCTCGCTGTTGTCCACTACATGAATTTGGCTGGGCGGCAGGCCTTGAGCCACCATCGATTCCAGGCACGGACGAAGAGTCTCGATGCTGTTGTGATGCACAACGACGGTCTGGACTGCCTGCAGGTCGTTCATGATTCCCCCGGTTCGTGCAGCCATCGGTCCGCACTGATGCGTTGTGGCTCGATCGGCAGCGATTCAACCACTGACTCCTTGGGAATCGGCGTGGCGAGTGCTCCGAGCACGGCATCGGCAAGCTCGGCAACCTCGTATTCAGACCTGATGACCTGATGACCTTGTGCCTCCAGCCACCCCGCAAGGCCCGTGTCACGGCTAGTGACAATGGTGAGACCAGCCGCGAGGCCCTCCACTATGGGCAGCCCGATCTGCTCCCGCCAACGGCCCGAGCGCCGGGAGGGCGCCACGAGCACCGCGCACTGGTCGATGTGGGCGTCAAGGGCGCGGTGCTCCACGAAGCCCACATAGTCCCGCGTCTCAGGCGACACAGAGCACCAAGCAACGACTTTGTCGGTTAAAGGACCTGTGCCAACGACACGAAGACGGACGCCGGAGCACTGCTTCTCGACCAGCTCCCACGCGGCCATAAGGTGTTCGACACCTTTGCGGATCGAAAGCTCACCTACGAATATCGCGTCGGCGGAGGGAGCATCTAGATGGCCGCCGCGCCGCGGTGCTGGCAACTCCACGAACCGTCCATACTTATCGCTCTTACCGCCACCATCGCCGTCAATGAGGGAAGCATAGGCGGACGCCGCGGAGGGGGAACCGAACGCCATTCGGTCTACAAAATGACGGATGTAAATACGCAAACCAGCTACCACGAGGAAGTGAGCCGCCCCGGAACGCTTCCCAACGAGAGTTTCCAGATCGTTGTTCTCGATTGCGTAGGTGACCACTCGCCTCCGGCGCCCCGACAACAACCCGCGTAGCCGCCATACGAGAGCCATCGTTGCTGTTCGGGGCAACTCCCTCAACCACAAAGGCTCGGGGAGCTCGAGAGTGACGGCCTTGCTTGTAGCAAGGATGGCGATCGCGCGTAGCAGTCCCACCTGCCGAAAGTTCCCGGGCACTGACGTCGCCGAAAGGTCGTACTTTTCGGCGAAGTATAGGTGGAGCGATGGGGTAAGGACCTCAGACCTCTCCACCTGGATCGATCGCAACTCAGGGAGTACGCGGATAGATAGTCCGGACGGCACAGGTCTCGCTTCCAGGAGTACGATTTCAGGCCTCGGGAAATGACTCGCCTGATCGCGGGTTCATATGGAGCACGGATGCTGTCCTAGGATAGCCGGTTGACGCCTGGGCTTGGTCGGGTGCCACAAATGTCTCTACCGTCGAGCGCTTGTCCTTCATACATGGGACAGGTGTCCCGGACTGCGGACAGAGTTGCCGGAGCGGGGTCTCGCTGCAATACGACGGGCGAAGATCAAATCGACAACTCGGAAGCATTATTGAACCCAGCACCCAGTTTTCGCATGGCCAGTCGGAGGGCCAAACCCTGATAGACCGTCACGCCCAGCTCGACCAATGCGACCGCCCATGCGATTTGCTCGGCGTTTCCCCAGATAGCGGCGCCGGCTATCCCGGGGATCCCGACCAGCGCGCCGAACATCGTGCTACGCAAGATGGAGCGGTGCGCGCGAAGGGCCATGAGACATGCAAGCCCAAGACAATGGGAGATGGTGACTAGCAGCAGGACGAGGGCCATTGGCAGGACGAGGCTAAACGGCACTTCGATTTCGCCCCCGCTTAGGAACCGCGCTGCAGGACCCGACAACAGTACAAATCCGCCAGCAACGCCAACCGCGAGACAGGACGAAGCTGCGACGGCGCGTTTGATACGGTCTCGCAAGTGTTCTGGCTTCGCGCGGGGAACCCACCCTTGCAATACTTGGTCTACAGGAGTTAGGGCAGCGACAGCATATCCGCGAAGCCGGTCCACCATGCCGTACCCGATCAAACTTGCGGGGTCGTAGCGCGATACCAAGATCATTGGAATTCCGCTGTAAACAGCGGCCATGCCGGCGGTGGTCACCAACGACCATTGGCTAGCCAACAACTGGTAAATACGCTGCCGGGATGGAAATGTGGGAACTTGTTTCAGTTGCGTCAATCGCACAAAACTATAGACCACAAGCATCGTCGAGATAGCTGAGACGATCTGAATCACAGGTAGGAGAAGGATGTCCTTGGTGAGAAAGACGACAACAACGCCCACTACTGTGCCTGCAACTCGTGGCATGCTTTCATAGAGAAATAGCCTCTTGGGGTCGGACAGTCCCACGAAGAACCAACTCGACGTCATCCCAGTCAGGGTCGCGTAGATGGCACTCGCGGATGCAGCGCCGACTGCTGGCGGATCCGCTAACTGGACTATGAGGCAACTTGCCCCCCCACCAATCAGCAGTAGCGGGAGCCTAGATATTGTCGAGTCAAACCACATTTGACCGCGCTCTCGGTCAGACTTCAACTGCGCGACAGTAGCGGGGCCTGACAGGGGCCACCCCCACGACACCAGCACCGACACCGAGCTTCCGACTGCTAGACCGGTAGCTAAGCCAGCCCAGGACGAGGCTCCTACCGTCTGAATAACAATTGGGATCGTCGCGACACCGACCAGCATTGTGACGACGACCGATGCGCCGTACCAACCAAGTTTCGAGAAAAGCGCAATCACTAGTCGAAGACCTCTAGGGCCGGCGTAGATTCGGCGGATTTCTGACCACCGCTACCAGGATCGACCAGAGAGTCTTGCAGTATTGGATCTTCGAGGGACTCCGAATCGCGCTAGAAACGATCGGACGAACCGTCCCACGTACCCGACCGCGACGAACGAATGGTGACCCCAGCCGCCTGTCGCGCGCGATCCATAGAGAGTTCCGAACTCCGATCCACCACCGGGGGTTGTACTTGTCCTCAACCTTCTTATCAGGATGTGCCACGCAACTAGACGGTACAAGCCAGCCCGGGGACATCATGCCCAGGCGAGACGTATACTCGAGGTCGTCAACCATAAGGAAGAACTCAGCGACCGGCAAGTAGGTTTTGCGCGCATATGAGAGGTCGACGAGCACGCCAACAAAGGACGCATACTCGACTTGGACACACCCGTAACTGGCAGCGAGAGCCGCGCCTTGGGGGTCAGTTGTGGGGGTCGGCATGTGAGAAACCAGATCAGCTCCGTCGGGCTGAACAACCCGTGAGGCGAGAAACGCGGGCGGGGGCTGAATCCCACGATCCGATATCAACCGATACAGAGCATCGTATGAATCGAGTGCCGGCACAGCGTCATCGTCCATGAGCCAAGCGTGGGAGTGGCCGCTGGCGATGGCTAGTTCGATTGCTAGTGCGAAACCGCCCGCTCCCCCGAGATTCGCTTGTGTTCGATGAATCGTCAATTCTGGATACTCGGAAGCGAGGATCTCGGGCGTCTCGTCCGTCGACGCATTGTCTACAACAATGACTTCGTCCACAGGCGTCGACAACGCAAGAAGTGCATTGAGACAGACGCGCAGATCGTCGGGGCGATTGTAGGTCACGATGGTTGCGGCAGTCGTCACAAATATCCTCTGAGACGTAGATGGAAACGATCCTAATCACGCCGGAGATAATTCTGGCTCGGCAAAGATACCTCAACAACTCCAGCGAACCGCCCGCCGGGTGAGAACCTGTCTGCGGCTGGCCGCCCAGAAGGGTGCACCCCGGGACGACGGGTGCGACGCATAACCCCGGTACGCCAATGGACTCTTGATGCGACGATGTGAAAGAGTCTCACCCGACACTCACGACCGGTGCCAGCGGAATGCGAGACACCCGTCTTGCGGCTTCCGGAGTAGCAGCCCACCGGCGAAGCCGCCGGCGCGGGTAGCCTCGGTGACTATCCATGGCTGTCTGCCCTAGAGGCCATGGTCGTCGAGTGCGGCACCGTCGCGGAAGTACGGTGCGAGCTTGTTGTCGAACATGCTGAGCGCCGAGCCGATGGCCATGTGCATGTCGAGGTACTGGTAGGTGCCGAGGCGTCCGCCGAACAGCACGTTCTTCTCGCCGCGGGCCAGCTCGCGGTAGGCCAGGAGCCGTTCGCGGTCCTGGGGGGTGTTGACCGGGTAGTAGGGCTCGTCGCCGATGCCGGCGAAGCGGCTGAACTCGCGCATGATCACGGTCTTGTCGGCCGGGTGGTCGCGCTCGGGGTGGAAGTGTCGGAACTCGTGGATGCGGGTGTGCGCGATGTCGGGGTCGGCGTAGTTCATCACCGGGGTGCCCTGGAAGTCGCCGGTCGCCAGCACCTCGGTCTCAAAATCCAGGGTGCGCCACGACAGGTCGCCGT